>NZ_OX341517.1:2371402-3015304 GCF_946995915.1 Aminobacter niigataensis | reverse complement strand
AAGTGCAAGCATGTCGACGGCTTCCACATGGTCCAGTTTTTGGACATGGTCGAGCCGGCTGGCCAACAGGATTTCCTCGACCAGACTGTCGAGTTCCGAGAGGCTTTGCACGATCTCTCGCTTCGTTGCCTGATCGGCCGAACGCTCGTAGAGATCTATGGCCATGCGAAGCCTTGCCAACGGCGAACGCAGTTCATGGCTGGCATTTGCGAGCAGGGATCGATGCGCGTCGACTAGACGTTCGATGCGATCGGCCGCAATGTTAAAACTCCGCGCGACTGCTGCGACTTCATCGCTGCCACTCGTCGCAACCCGAGTTCCAAGCTCGCCAGCCCCCCAAATTTCCACGCCACGGCGCAGACGCTCCAACCGCCGCGTCAGAAGGCGAACCACAGGATAAGCTGCAAGGCCGATGACACCAGCTATGACTGCCAGATAGCCAAGTGGGTTTCGTCCACCCGGCCCCAAGGGCATGCGGGCCTGTATCGAACGTCCATCCGCCAGTCGAATTACAAACGGCCGTTTACCATCATGTGACTGACGCGAGCCGGGCGCGTCGAGTTTGAACGGTTCTCCGGCACTAGCAATCAATTGGTCATGCGGGTTGTATAGCGCCAAGTCGGCTGCGAAGGCGTCCGCAAGCCGGTCAAGCGTGATCTTGAGCATAGCCGGATCGTCGGTCACTGGTAACATTGTGGCGATGAATTTGTCGCGCCGGCCGCCCCATCCCCGGTCCAGCTCGTCCTGCCCCAGCCGGACAAAAAACGCACTCGTGAATGCGACTACGGCCAAGCTCGCCAGCAGCGTGAGGTAGACCTTGAGGAAAAGGCTGTTGCGCACCACAATTTCGCCCCGACTTATTTCTGATCGTCCTGAAAGCGAGCGAAAACATAGCCGACGCCGCGCACGGTAACGATGCGACGCGGGTGTTTGGGATTATCCTCGATTGCCGCCCTGATCCGAGAAATATGCACATCGATCGAGCGATCGAACGCTTCGAGTTCCTCGCCTTTGACAAGGTCCATCAGTTGCTCGCGCGACAGCACACGACCGGCATTCTCCGCCAATGTAACGAGAAGATCGAATTGATAGCTGGTCATCGGACAATCGCGGCCATCGATACGGACTGAACGAGAACCGGGATCTATCTCAAGCCGCCCGGACCGAAGCATGCGTGATGCGGCCAGATCGCCGCCACGGCGCCGCCGCAGTATAGCCTTGAGTCGTGCAAGCAGTTCGCGCGGATTAAACGGCTTTGGCAAGTAGTCGTCTGCGCCCAACTCCAGCCCGATAATCCGGTCCGTCTCGTCCCCTTTCGCCGTGAGCATAAGAATGGCCACGTCAGATACAGCTCGCATGCGGCGGCAGGCCTCGAAGCCGTCCAGGTCGGGCAGCATGACGTCGAGAATTACCGCGTCTGGCGAACGCCGTTGCACATCGGCGAGGCCGGCATGCCCGGTTGCAGCGGTGTGGACAGCGTAGCCATTTCCCGAGAGATAGTCCGCAATCATGGCGGACAGGCGTGTGTCGTCATCGATGATCAGCACCTGTTCCGCCATGGTCGGGACTCTCCGGATTTCAACCTTGCAGTTGAAATCCTACCACCGGCCGTGATCTCCGCGCGCCTTGAAACGCTCCAACATCTTTGCCCTTTGTTCTGGCGTCAGGATTTCTGCTGCATCGACAAGAGTGGCCGTCATTTTCCTCGAGGCGGCATCGATCGCGGCAACGCGCTCACTGCGCAACGTTTCGATTGCAGACCGGTCGATAGTCGGCGCGCCCAGAATGTCGGCTGCGGCGTTGCGCGTGTCGCTGAAGTCGTCGAGCATCGGAGCGATCTCATTTCGGGCAGAACCGAAGAGTTCCCTTAGCTTCTTCGACTGTTCCGGTGTGGCATCGATATCTTCCATCATATGCTCCATCCGGCGCTCCGAGAAGCCACCTCGGCCCATCGAAGCACCCATCATCTGGTGCCCCTGGCCAAAATGCAGCATTCCGTGCCCATCTCCGAACTCGCCACTGTTGGCCACAGCAAGTCCAATGCCGGCAACTGCTGCGGCAGCAAGGCCGCCGATAACGATGCGCCGTCCCCAGCCACGCGACCCAGTTGCGGTGTTCGGAGCCGATGAGGTCTGCATATTCTGCTTGTCGTTGTCCATGATCGCTTCCTTGGTTAGGCGGCACTTGCTGCCGCGATAACGCCAGACTGGAGGGCCAACGTTTCTCGAGTGACGGGGAAGTGTAAAGAAATGTGAAGGTGCCTCCCTGTCGAGTAGGATTCCAAGGACGCTCTTTGACCTGGCTCAAGGCGGGGAGCGACCTATTCTTCCTTAGTGATTGCCAAGTTTCTGATGACCGTGGAAGGAAATGCGCATGGGAAGGCTTGACGACAACGATCGGGCGCACGCCATCGAGGATGGGGAAATTGCGCTGCTCCACCGCTACTGGCAGGCAGCGAATTATCTTTCGGTCGGCCAGATCTACCTTCTCGACAATCCTTTGCTGCGCGAGCCGCTGAAGCCCGAGCATGTCAAGGCCAGGCTGCTCGGTCACTGGGGTACAACACCCGGCCTCAACTTCATCTATGCCCATCTAAATCGGCTTATCCGGATGCGCGACCTGGACATGATCTATGTCTGCGGTCCCGGTCACGGTGGGCCAGGCATGGTCGCCAATACCTATCTCGAGGGCAGCTACAGCGAGATCTATCCAGAGATCAGCAGCGATCTCGACGGCGTGCGCAAGCTTTTCCGCCAGTTCTCCTTTCCCGGCGGTATTCCCAGCCACGCAGCCCCCGAGACGCCCGGCTCCATTCATGAGGGCGGCGAGCTCGGTTATGCGCTCGTCCACGCTTACGGTGCTGCTTTCGACAATCCCGATCTCGTCGTCGCCTGCGTCATCGGCGACGGGGAGGCCGAAACCGGCACGCTGGCGGCTTCGTGGCATTCGAACAAGTTCCTGAACCCCGCGCATGACGGCGCCGTGCTGCCGATCCTGCACCTCAATGGCTACAAGATCGCCAACCCGACCATCCTGGCGCGGATAGAGAAGGCGGAACTGGAAAGCCTTCTCCGCGGCTACGGCCACGAGCCTCTTTTCGTCGAAGGCGACGAACCCGAAGAGATGCACAGGCAGATGGCGGAAACGCTCGATTTCGCGCTCAAGCGGATCACCGAGATCCAGAGCAAGGCACGCAGCGCGGGCAATACCGACCGACCGCAATGGCCAATGATCGTGTTACGTAGCCCCAAGGGCTGGACCGGCCCCAAGGAGGTGGATGGCAAGAAAGTCGAGGGCTTCTGGCGCGCGCACCAGGTGCCAATCTCCGATCCGCGAAACGAGCCAGGTCACCTCAAACTGCTCGAGGAGTGGATGCGCAGCTACCGACCCGAAGAACTTTTCGACAAACAAGGTCGGCTGTGTGCAGAACTGCAAGCGCTGGCGCCAAAAGGCAAGCGCCGGATGGGCGCCAACCCACACGCCAATGGCGGATTGCTCAGGCGTGACCTCGTGCTTCCGGACTTTCGTTCGCTTGCGGTTGAGGTCACGGCCCCGGGCGCCATCAAGTCGGAAGCTACGCGTGCCATGGGGCGTCTGCTCCGACAGGTAATGACGCTGAATGCCGAGGCGCGCAATTTCAGGCTGATGGGCCCGGATGAAACCGCCTCCAACCGTCTCGATGACGTCTTTGCGGTCACCGACCGCGTCTGGATGGAAGGCATCGAGCCTTACGACGAACACCTAGCCCATGACGGCCGGGTGATGGAAGTGCTCAGCGAGAACCTTTGCCAGGGCTGGCTGGAGGGCTATCTGCTGACCGGTAGGCACGGCTTTTTTTCCTGCTACGAAGCGTTCATCCACATCGTTGACTCGATGTTCAACCAGCACGCCAAATGGCTCAAAGTTTCGCGCGAGCTGGCTTGGCGGCGGCCGGTCGCCTCGCTGAATTACCTTTTGACCTCGCATGTGTGGCGGCAGGATCATAACGGCTTCAGTCATCAGGATCCGGGCTTCGTCGATCTGGTCGCCAACAAGAAAGCCGACATCGTGCGCATCTATCTGCCCCCGGATGCGAACACGCTGCTGTGGGTCGCGGATCACTGCCTGCGCACATATAACCGCGTCAACGTGATCGTTGCCGGCAAGCAGCCGCAACTGCAATGGCTGAACATCACCGACGCGATTGCCCATTGCGAGACCGGTGCCGGCATTTGGCAATGGGCAGGCACGGAGCGAGGTGATGGCGAACCCGATGTGGTCATGGCCTGCGCAGGAGACGTGCCGACGCTGGAAACGCTTGCAGCGGTGGACCTGCTGCGGAGCGCCCTTCCCCAGTTGCGGATCCGCGTCGTCAACGTCGTCGACCTGATGACGTTGCAGCCGGACAGCCAGCATCCGCACGGTTTGACCGACAACGCATTCGACGCCTTGTTCACGCGCGACAGGCCGGTGATCTTTGCCTATCATGGCTATCCCTACCTCATCCACCGGCTCACCTATCGGCGCAACAACCACGACAATTTCCACGTTCGTGGTTTCAAGGAGGAAGGTACGACCACCACGCCCTTCGACATGGCGGTGCTCAACGAGCTGGACCGCTATCACCTCGCTATCGAGGCAATTGACAGGATCGGCAATCCGGGGCCCGATGCGGCGAAAACTCGCCGCAGCTTCGAGGACAAGCTGGCCGAACATTGGCGGTTCGTGCGCGAGCACGGGGAAGACATGCCCGAGGTGCGGGACTGGGCGTGGCGGCACTAGCGCAGGCAAGTCGGATCTGCAAGCGACCGTCGCGTGGTGGGACAAGGATCAGAAAGCATGATCGTTCTGGCTCTCAACGCCGGCTCGTCCAGCCTCAAGTTCGGCGTGTTCAAAGCTGCGACGAAACGCAAGGTTGAGCCGCTGATGCGGGGCCTCTTTGACGGTCTGGCCGACACGCCGCACTTTTCGGCGCAAGATGCTGCGGGACGCCTTCTTGCCGAAACGCCGTTGCGCCTTCCGGGCCAGTCAACCGGCGCGTTGTTGCAGCAGCTTTTGAACTTTCTCGACACGCGGCTCGGCAGCGAGCAAATTGTTGCGGTCGGGCATCGGATCGTGCACGGCGGCAGTCGTTTCATTTCGCCCGTTCATCTGACGAACGAGGTTGTCGAGGCGCTCGAGGAACTCACGCCCATCGCGCCCCTGCATCAGCCCGCAAGCCTGGGTCCGGTCAAGGCGCTGTCGGAGTTGCGGCCTGGGCTGGTGCAGATCGGCTGTTTCGACACAGCTTTTCACAGCACGCTTGCTCCACCTGTCAGCCGCTATGCCATTCCGCGCGAATATGAAGAGATGGGGTTAAAGCGCTACGGCTTTCACGGCCTGTCTTACGAGTTCATTGCCCATCAGTTGGGACGAATTTCACCCGATCTGCCCGCGAAAAAGACGGTGGTAGCGCATCTGGGCAGCGGCTGCAGCCTGTGTGCGATGGTCGACGGCAAAAGCCAGGATACGACCATGGGATTCACCGCGCTCGACGGCGTGATGATGGCCACCCGCTCGGGTGCCGTCGATCCGGGCATTATTCTCTATCTGCAGAAAGCCTGCGGTCTATCAATCGACGAAGTGGAGAACCTGCTTTACCGCCGCTCGGGCCTGCTCGGAGTGTCCGGAATTTCGGCGGACATGCGCGTTCTGCTTGCAAGCAGCGATCCGCAGGCCGCAGCGGCGATTGACTTGTTTGTCTTCAGCGTATCACGCGCCATCGCTGCGTTGGCCAGCACGCTTGGAGGAATCGAGCTTTTGGTGTTCACCGGAGGGATTGGCGAGCATGCCGCGGAGGTACGCAACGCGATCTGCCGTCGCCTCGACTGGCTGGGCGTTAAGCTTGATCTGTCAAAGAGCCATGACGTGCTCAGCGATACCGAAAGCAAAGTGGAAGTTCGGGTGATTGCCACCAATGAGGAGATGGCAATTGCCAGACAGGTCCACTTGGCGCTGGAGAACGCAGCTGGACGATCGGAAGCAGCTTCCGCCTAGTTCTGCTTAGGTGAGCTCAGCGCGTGCCGAAGACGTCGAATTACTGCGGCACGTCCGCGCTCGTCGGCTTGCTGGCTTACCGCCTCGCTCACATCCAACAGCAACTGCGAAAGATCGTTGTGCCAATCCAGGCGTGCCACTTTCCCCGGCAGCAGTCGCTTCGGCTCATTGAGATCGACCTGGTGCGCACCCACCGGTCCCAGATCAAAGGCATCATCAAGTTCCGGCAAGATAATTCGGTCTGCAGAAACAAAGGCGGACACACGCGACTTCAATCCCGACAAGCCAGACGCCTCGCCATGGGTCAGGAACACGCCCTTGTGGATCGGCAGGCGTTGACGCACCCAGTTATCGAGCTCTCTTGCATCAGCGTGTCCTGAATACAAATCCAGTTGCCGTATCCGAGCCTTCACCTGGAATTCCTCCCCCTGGATGCGAATCCGATCGGCACCGTCGACGAGGATTCGCCCTAGGGTTCCTTGTGCCTGAAATCCGGCAAGCATGACGGTCGCATTCCTGCGCCATATGTTGGCCTTGAGATGATGGCGGATACGTCCGGCGTCACACATGCCGCTAGCGGCGATCACGACATAAAAGCCCCTCAGGCGGTTGATTGCCTTGCTTTGCTCCACGGTTTCCGTGAAGCGCACTTCGCGCGAGTTGAGGGCCTGTCTCAACACGTCGCCTTCCTGAATCTCGTCGGCGTGCCGCTCGAAAATCGTGCTGGCGCGCGTGGCAAGCGGCGAATCCACGAAGATGTCAGCTTTGGGAATAGCTCCTTCGCGCATCAGGTAAAACAGGTCGACAAGCAGCTCTTGGGTCCGTTCGACTGCAAATGACGGGATGATCAGCGGCCCATTTGCCTCGAGCGCGCCACGCACCTCGTGCAGCAGCAATGATCGGCGCCTGTCAGGGGTGATTTCGCCTCGCTCGCGGTCTCCATAGGTGGATTCACAGATCAGATAATCGACATCGGCCGGAGCTTCCGGATCGGGCTGCAAAAGCTTGTGAGCGGGGCCAATGTCTCCAGAAAACAAGAGCTTGAGCGGCCTTGCCGCAGCCGCATCCTCGACTTCGATCTCAACCGATGCTGAACCCAGCAAATGGCCAGCATTCCAGAACCGGACCCGAATACCAGTCGCGACCTTGAACCATACTCCGTACTCTCTTGCATGGAACAGCGTCATGCACTTCGCGGCATCGTCCGTGCTGTAGATCGGCGCCACGGCGGCACGGCCGCGCTGGGCGTTGCGCCTGTTCAAATGCTCGACTTCCATCTCCTGGATATGCGCACAGTCCGGCAGCATCACCGAACAGAGATCGATTGTCGCGCGCGTAGCGTGGATAGGGCCGGAAAAGCCGTGCTTCATGAGTTTGGGAAGCAGGCCGCTGTGGTCGATGTGAGCATGCGTCAGCACCACGGCGTCGATCTTGGCTGGATCGAAGGGAAAATCGCCATAGTTGAGTTCTCGTTCGGACTTCGACCCTTGAAACAACCCGCAATCGATCAGGATTCGACCACTTCCAACTTCGAGCTCATAGCACGAACCAGTCACTGCATGGGCCGCTCCATGGAATCGTAGACGTGGGATCATTTCCTTGATGCTCCGTGAAGCGTGCGAAACAGGCAGTCCAATTAACAGCCCAGCTTCGCCGATATCCCGTGGAAAACCTTGACCGGGATCAAATATGAGATCGATATCGTCAGCAGTGTCAGCTCGATTGGCAAGCGTCGGCATGACGAAGAAAAGCGCGGGCATCCTGATGTTTAGGCGCACTGCGGTGGAGCTGCAGGTACTCCTGATCCATCCTGGCGGGCCATTTTGGAGCAAGCGCGATCTTGGGGCTTGGTCAATACCCAAGGGCGAATATGCCGACGGCGAGGAGCCCGATGCAGCCGCCAGGCGAGAATTCCTCGAAGAGACAGGCTGCCAGCCTACAGGTGAGCTTATTCCACTCGGTACGCTGCGCCAGCCTAGTGGGAAGATGGTGACAGCCTTCGCCCTGCAAGGAGATTTCGAACCCGCCGAGTTGCGGAGCAATCTCTTCGAGGTGGAATGGCCACCACGTGGTGGGACAAAGCAATACTTCCCAGAGGCGGATCGCGCTGAGTGGTTTGCAATGCCCGGCGCGCAACTCAAGATCATCGCCGGCCTGAGACCGTTTCTTGACCGGCTCCAACAGCTCATCGCGGGTCAGGAAACGCCCGACCGATCAGCATAACAACAAGGCGCGTGATACGAGGCCAGACAATGCAAATCCGCGACTTGCGCTATTCGCACATCTCTGCGAGCGACCGCCATTTCGCAATCTCGACTGTACGCAGGGACAACAAACGAATGATCCCACGCTCCCTGAGCTTGGTGAAGACACGCGAAACGGTCTCAAGCGAGAGGCCGAGATAGTCGGCGATGTCAGTGCGCGACATCGGTAATTCGAGCCGGTCAAGACCACCTTGACGCTCGAACATATCTACCAGAAATGCCGCGACCCGTTCCGCCGCATTTTGACGGCCCAGCACCAGAAGATGCTCTTGTGCCCGCACCAGCCCCCGCAATGCCAGCGGCAGAAGTTCCCGCGACAATTCCGTGGTTGCCGAAATCCTGATGGAAAGTGTGCAGGTAGCCCCTACCGCCTCGGCAAAGAAATGATGCCGGTCTTCCGCTTCAAATCCGAAGACCTCGCCTGGCAGATGGAACGCCGAGATCTGGCGACGACCGTCTGCCAGCAGGCGGTATGTTCGTACGCACCCAAACTTCACGATGTAGAGCGAGCGAGCTTCGCTCCCTTGCGAAAATATCTCCGAACCGGCCGCATGAAAGGCAGACGGCATTGCTGTGCCAAATGAGAATGCGGGCGCGTGAACAAGCGGGCACCCGTCGTCCAATTTGGCGCCAGTCAAGAAATCTGCTCTGCTGTGTAGGGTCATGGCGCTCTCCCGGAAGCTAGTGTCGAGAGATCTATCGCGCAATTCGGACAGCTGGAAAATTCGGTTATGTCCCTACGGGAGAGTACGTAGACGTCATCCAGTCTGATGCTCTTTATTTGAGTCCAGCCCAGCCTCGAGCGCCATTCGGACGAGGTCAGGCAGGCTTTTGGCTTCCATCTTGGACATCACGTTGGCCCGATGGACCTCAACCGTGCGCGGGCTGATGTCGAGATCGTAAGCGATTGTCTTGTTTGGGAGCCCCGCGACAACGGCCGAAAACACCTCACGCTCCCGCTCGCTCAAGGAGGCGGCCCGAGCTCGAATGGCGGAAATGTCTTCATGGACTGCTACTTTGCCAAGGCTGGCGGCCGCGCGATCAATCGCAGCGGCCAGAATTTCTTCCTTGAATGGTTTCTCGATAAAATCGAGCGCGCCGGCCTTCATCGCTTCAACCGCCAGCGGGACGTCCCCATGCCCAGTAATTACAATGGTTGGAATGGACGAAGGCAGTTGGCGAAGGCGCTGAAGCAGTTCGATCCCATCCAGGTCTGGCATACGCAGATCGGTCACCAGACATCCATTGTTGATTGCCGGGGCAACTGCCAGGAACGCCGTTGCAGATTCATGCTGTCGTACAGTGTACCCAGCCATTGTCAGCAAGAACACCAATGACCTTCTGACAGGTTCCTCGTCGTCGACGACATGAACGACGTAGTCACCCTTGTCCATCGCCCCCCCCCTCTTCATAAGCAGGCAACGTAAATCGGAAAGTCACGCCCCCGTGGGCGTTTCTTCTCATGCTTATGATGCCAGCATGGGCTTCGACGATGCGCTTGGCAATCGACAGACCGATGCCCATGCCGCTTGGCTTGGTGGTGACAAAGGGTTTGAACAGACGGGCTGCGACTTCATCGGGAATTCCTGGCCCTGTGTCGGACACCTCAACAGCGACTTCACCTGGCTCTCCAAGAAATGTTCGCACAGTGAGAAGACGTACCTCGCTGTCGCGCATTGCCTCCATGGCGTTGCGCATGAGATTTGTAAGAACCTGCTGAATCTGGACCGCATCGACAATCACCATGCCCGCACCAGGCGCAAAGTCGAAAACAGATCGAACGCCGCGTTCTCTCGACCCCATAAGGGCTAGCGCTCCAGCTTCCTCGACAAGCTTTCGGATGTCCTGGGGGGCCTTTTCTGTCTCGCCGCGCATCACGAATTCGCGGAGATGACGGATGATCTCGCCCGCCCGAAGCGATTGCGTCGAGATCTCCTCGAGAGCTTCTGGCAAGTAGGATGCTGCCTTCTGCGGACTTTCGCGCAGCATGCGTATGGATCCTTGGGCGTAGTTTGCAATCACCGACAAAGGTTGATTGAGTTCATGCGCAAGGGTCGAAGCCATCTCCCCAAGCTCGTTGAGCCGGGAGAGTCTGGCCAATTCGTCCTGGATTTCCTGCAATCGCGTCGCAGACTCCTCACGCTCGGTCAAATCGCGGACAAACCCGGTAAAATAGGTCTTGCTACCAGACTTCATCTCGCCGACAGCAAGTTTCATAGGAAACGTCGAACCGTCCTTGCGGCGGCCAACGACGACACGGTCGATACCGATGATGCGTTTCTCGCCAGTGGTCAGATAGCGCTGGATGTAGCCATCATGACCGCCTCTATAAGGTTCCGGCATGAGCATCCGCACGTTTTGACCCCTGACTTCTTCCTCCTGATAGCCGAATTGCCGGACGGCTGCCGCGTTGAAGGAAACTATTGTGCCGTCCTTCTCAATGACGATGGTTGCATCGAGCACTGTGTCCAAGATTGATCTCAAGTGGGCTTCGCGCTCATCGAGCGTGCGTTTTGTCTCCTCAACGGCACTCCAGGCGCGATGCAGGAGGTCGCCCATCCCCACAATCGCCAGCCCGACCAGCGCAAACACGACGAAAACGAGAACATCGGTATCGCCCGTAAGCTGAAGGCCGCCAATGTAGAAAACTGCAGACAACGACATGACGACGGCCAGAAGCCCAGGCCCGATACCGCCGGCTATGGAGGCGGCGAGGATCGCCGGAACGAACAACGTAAAGATCGCGCGATCTGCAAGGGCACCCTGTAGCCCCAAACGAAGGAGCAGGGCGGCGCCGACCACTGCCACGGCAAGAAGATAGGACGCCTTCCCATGGTAACGGAGCGGGAAAACGTAGCTGCGCAGTGGCTTCAAGCTTGCGGCTTCAACCACGACCTGGTCTCAACGCTGCCATGGCTGGGGTCCAATTCGTGATCGGGTGGTCACACGTTGCGCTTGATGTTACATCGCAGCGCGTCGAAGGGCCATAGCAACTGGCCGCGGATAGCCAGCTTGGCAGGGCGCCCCGCAGTGACGGCAATGAATTTTTTTCAATTGCCACGAAAGCGAACGTTCAAACTCAGACCACGGTTTACCCCTTACATCGGGCCAACGATGCCCTGGACGATCTGCGAGCGGGGCGGATCAGTGGAGCAGCCGTCCTAGTGCCTTGACTGCAGGTCAAAGAGCTCGCTCGCCCAGCCTTTCCATCTGGCGTATCCACTTTGACCGCCGCGAAGGATTGTGCCCGCCGACCGGGCCAAAAAGCGTCTCGCGAACGGGTTTGATCCCGACGAAATTAAGGATGCCCCGACGCATGCTCGCGATTCCGTGGTTGAGAAACCAAAGCCGATAAAACATGGCGGGCATGCCCATCGTCACCACGATCCGGGCCGAGCGGCCACGTAGCAGGGACTTGGTCAGCGATCCCTCCTTGTCCGGATAGTCGAATGCCACTCCTGGTCGCATGACTTGTTCGAGAAACCCCTTGAGCAGCGCGGGCATTGTACCGAGCCACAGCGGGAACACGAATACCAGGTGTTCGGACCAGACTATCGCCTCGACGGCCTCCCTCAGCATTGCTGGAACAGGTCCATGTTCGAATTCATCGGCGCTCCGCAATAGCGGGAAATCCATGGTGGCGAGATCGATCTTTCGGACTTGATGCCCCGCGCGCTCTGCACCGGCAGCATAGGCTGCCGCCAGCGCGCGGCAGAACCGATCCGGAGCAGGGTCCGGATGACCTGTGATAATGAGGATACGGCGCGACACGGGGCTCACATATCGTTGGACATACGCGCCGATCGCACGCTGCTGCGGCCAAGGGGTGCCCGCCTGGTCGGCCAACGATGATCGGTGTTGGGGCGATCGGAGGCGGCAAAGAAGCGCATCTTCAGCCATTCGGAGGTGACCGCATAGGCAGCGGTAATGCAGAGCAGACCACCGAGCACTGGCAACGGCAGCGGTTCGAAGCCGAACCAAGCTGCAATTGGCAAGTAGGGCAACGCGACAGCCACCACTCCGACAGCGATGGTAAGCATCGTCAGCGTGCGGCTTGGGCGGCTTCTCCAGGCAGGCTTGTGCGTTCGGATCACCAACACAATGGCCAGTTCAGTAAGCAGTGATTCCGTGAACCATCCCGTCTGAAAGGCCGACGGTGAGGCGTCGACGACAAACAAGAGAAACGCAAAAGTGACCGCATCGAAAAACGAGCTGGCCAAGCCAAAGCGAACCATGAATCGGCGGATGAAGCCAATGTCCCATCTCCGCGGGCGCCGCGTCTCCTCGATATCGACATGGTCGGTCGCGATTGCCAGCGCCGGGAGGTCGGACAGGAAATTGTTAAGCAGAATTTGTTTGGCCAGAAGTGGCAGAAAGGGAAGGAAAAGCGAGGCAATTGCCATGCTGGTCATATTGCCAAAATTCGCGCTCGTCGTAATTGCGATATATTTCATGGTATTAGCAAAAGTCTTTCGACCATCGTCGATCCCCAACATGAGAACGCCCAGGTCTCGCTTGAGCAAGATGATATCAGCCGCCTCGCGCGCCACATCGACGGCGTGCTCTACTGAAATGCCGACATCTGCCTGGTGCAGCGCCGGCGCATCGTTGATGCCGTCTCCGAGGTAGCCGACTATCTTTCCACGCCGTTTCAGGGCCTCGACGATGTGTTCCTTCTGGTTGGGGTCAATCTCGGCGAAGATGTCGATTTCAGTAACGCGCGCGAACAAGGCGTCCTTCGTCAAATGCATCAATTCGCTTCCCGTCATGACGGCGTCGGCTGATAGACCGATTGCCTTGGCAAGATGCTTTGCGACATGCCTGTCGTCGCCCGAGATCATCTTGACCGACACGCCGCGCTTGGCGAGGTCTCTCAACGTGCCTGCCACGCCCTCTTTGGGCGGGTCGAAAAACAACAAGAAGCCTGCAAGCGTTAACCCGGTTTCATCATCGCGGGTAACCTTATCGCCGGGTTCGACTTCGCGGAGCGCCAGAGCAAGCACGCGGAAGCCCTGTTCGCTCCATCGTTGGACAGTCTGATCAATTTTGCGCTTGCGCTCAGCACTGAGGGGAAGAGTTCTTTTGCCATCGATGACTGAGGCGCTTACGTCCAACACTGTCCTGACCGCACCCTTGCAGATCATCAGCGCTTTGTTATCTGCAACACGGACGACGACCGACAGTCGCTTGCGGATGAAATCGTAGGGCAGTTCATCAACCTTCAACCACTCGCCGTCTTGAAGCTGCCGTTCTGGAATGGCCGCCACGATCGCTTCGTCGAGAGGATTCTTGATCCCGGTTTGGAGCGAGGCGTTCAACCCAGCCCAAGCAAGTACCTGTTCGGACGGGCGTCCTTTTGCATCCGTCCACCGATCAAGCTTAATAGCGCCTTCGGTGAGTGTGCCCGTCTTGTCGGTACACAGCACGTCCATGCTGCCAAGGTTCTCTATCGCCTCCAGCCGACGCACGATGACCCCGCTTTTCGCCATGGCTGCCGCTCCGCGAGCGAGCGTCACGCTGATGATGGCCGGCAATAATTCAGGGGTGAGGCCTACAGCGAGCGCAAGCGAAAACAGCAGGGATTCTGTAAGCGGCCTGTCGAGTAAAAGGTTGACGACGAAGACCACGATAACGATCGCCAGCATCACCTCGGTCATCAGGTAGCCAAAACGTCGTATCCCCTTGGCGAACCCGCTTTCATCAATCTGTTTTTCGACAGCATCGGCAATGCCAGCGAATTCAGTCCCCCGCCCCGTCGCCACGGCAAGGACAATTGCTGTGCCACTTCGAACGGAAGTCCCGGTGAAAACTGAGTTCGTCCGCCCACCGATTGGGCTATCCGCCGCCACAACACCCGGCGATTTCACGACCGGAAAGGATTCGCCGGTGAGAACTGCCTCGCTGACATTGAAATCGCGCGCCTCGACAATGAGCCCGTCCGCAGCAACGAGATCCCCGGCAGAAAGCTTCAGAATGTCGCCAGGGACGACTTCATCAACGGCAACTTCGGTCTCGATCCCATCGCGCAACATCATGACTTTGCGCAGGAGTTGGCGCTTTAGCGCCGCGACAGCCTTTGACGCCCCATACTCCTGCGTAAATCCCAGGCCGCAGCTCGCCAATAGGATCAAGCAGATGATGAGTGCTTCCTGCCTCTCTCCCATCACAAAGGAGATTGTCGCTGCGAACATGAGTATGAGTACCAAGGGGCTTCGGAGTTGCCGCAGCAGTAATCGTGCCGCCTCGCCCGCCGAACGCCCTTCGATAGCATTCGGGCCATAAATCTTGCGGCGTCGGCTCGCCTGTGCCGAACTCAAGCCATTGGGCTGTGTATCCAGCGCGGCCATGACCTCCGCCAATGGCCTAGACCAAAATGCCTCAACTTGTGGATTCATCCTGCCGTCACCTCACCCCGGCTGCGCAGGCATCTTCCATCCCCTACGGTGCGGGTTTGACCTCAGGGACGCTTGGCTCTTGCACTCAGGGTCGCTCCACCCTCGCGATCTGATAGGTGTGCATTGCCCCCTTGGGGCCGACAGAGACATATTCGCCAACAGCGAACCGTTCCTCTCCCAGGCGAAATCCGATCTCGTCATCCTTGTCGCCTTCGGAAAAGTCAAAAAACCATTGTCCCCCCGGCTTGCGCCTGAGCAATCCGATGCGGTCCTCCATATCTGCGCTGAATTTTCTGACGCGGCAGACCGTTTGGTGTTTCTTCCAGTCGGCAGCATCGATCCGGCTTTCACCATCCAGAGGGATCAGCAGGTCGTAGCCGACGTCCTGTTCTCCACCGGGATGACCCTTTTCGCGTGCGAGCAGCAGCCGAACGTTGCGAAAATTGGGCGTGAGATCTTTCAAAGACGTCATGGCAAAGTCCTTTCTTTGCCCTGAAATAGCCTATGGCATGCAAATGGCCTTGATCGGCGTCAAATCGACTGTTGCAATCCTGCTAGAACGCAGCCCCCAACTTCAGGCTGGCGATACCGAATACGAACGCGATGGCGGTCACTACAAGCAGGGGCGCCGAAAACCGAAACGGGCCGGAAATCATCGCCAATCCGAGACGCCCAATCGCGTTCACTGCAAGTGCGAGCAGTACCGCCAGCGTGGCGACCTGGGTGGAAGCAACGTCCTTAGCCAGGCGAAGCGCACTCAGGACCGCGATATCGACATCGAAAAGCGCTGAAACGACCGAGACCGCGAGCACACCAGTGCTGCCGACGAAGCCGGCGAGCAAGGCACTTGCCACCGAGGCAACAGCGAAAAAGGCGGCAAATACAAGCAAAGGACCAAGTTCGAAGGGATTGCGCATGGGGGCTTCGGCGACCTTACGGTCGCCAACTCGCGACAGAAGGAACAGCCCGCCAACCGCGAAAACCGAAGCTGCAGTGAGCGCCACTGGTGCCGCACCTACTGCAACAGCTGGCTCCAACATAAGCACGATAACCATCACGCGAACGATCGAAACCAGGGCCGCAAGGCAAGCTGCTCCTGCAAGCGACGACACACCGCTGACAGCGGTGGCCGAACGCGCCAGCGCGACAGTGACAGCGGTGGACGAAACAACCGCTCCAGTCACTGCACTTACCAACAGTCCCCGCGTCGGACCGAACACGCGCACCGCGACATAACCCGCGTATGAGATCGCAGCGATCAAGACAGTGAAGATCCAGACCTCGCGCGGATTGAACCCACCCCAAGGATCAACTGTCCTATCCGGCAATAGGGGCAGAACGACCGTCGTCATGACCGCAAGGATAAGAGCCGAACGGAGTTCCACCCAAGTCAGCCGCCGCAGAAGACCATGCAGCAATTCGCGACTGGCCAGCACCGCTGCCAATGCGGCGCCGCCCGCTGCCGCGGCACGATAGTCACCAGCCACCGCCAGCGCCCCGAGTGCAAAAACTGCCAGCCCAGCAACTACTCCCGTGACGCTGAAATCTTCATCGTGAACTGCCTCGCGCGCCTTGTACCAAGCAAGGACCACAGTAAACCCGAGGAAACCTGCAACAAGCACTGATGGCGTGTTGAATGCCTGGGCTAGGGCTGCGATGACACCGCCCAACAGTCCCGAGATTCCGAAAGTGCGAATGCCCGCGGTCCGGCTTCGATCTGGTGCGTTTCTTTCCTGCCAACCTCGTTCAAGGCCAACCAGAAGGCCGATAGCGAGCGCAAGGCCGAGACGGGCAATGATCTCGTCCATCATCTATGCGCTCCTCAGTACACTGAAACGGACAAGCGCTTGAGTGGCCATTGGGCCATCGTCTTGTCAACGGCTTGGTCACTGGACCGGGCACATTCCGACCGGCTCCGCCTGCAAATCTACCCGTACCTCGCCTTTAGAATTTGGTCGCCACCAAGGGCGCGCAGCGCATTCAGGATTACTGCCACATCAATTCCCTCTTGCAGAAGAGCGCCTGCGACAGGTGTGATCAAGCCGAATGCTGCCGCGATCATCGCCGCGCCAGATAGTGCCAGCCCCACAACTATGCTCTGCTTTGCGATGGTCGTTGTCCGATGTGCAATTGCAACAGCATCAGCGACAGGCCCCAAGTGATCGGTCAACACGATGACGTCAGCGGCTTCGGATGAAGCAGTGGCACCTCGGGCGCCCATCGCAATACCCACCGTCGCGGTGGCCAACGCCGGGGCATCATTGATGCCATCGCCAACCATCATTGTCGGCGCCGCAAGGGCTTCTGCTTTGATAAGCCCAACCTTGTCGGCCGGCGACGCATCCGCAACGATCCGGTCAAAACCGAGTGTCCCACCGATCCGATTGGCGGTCTCGGCATCATCCCCCGTAAGCATCAGGCTGCGGGTGATCCCCGCGCGCCTGAGCCGTGACAAGGCGTCGACCGCGTCGGCACGCAGCCCATCTCCCAGGACAAGGATGGCAACCAGCCGCTCGTCGACTGCGACATAGACGGCCAACGCTGGCTGGCCTTTGTAGCGGGCGACGATCCTTTCAGCCCATGCAGGCAAGTCACGGCCGGCAAGGATGAGCGATTGAGAGCCTGCGGATACACTCACACCACACACAATCCCCTTGAGGCCCGATCCGCGATACTCGACAACCCGTTCAGGCCGAAACAGGTTGAGGCCCTTGTTTTTGGCGAGAGCAACGATTGCATCGGCCAGGACGTGATGGGAGGCCTGTTCCAAAGAGGCCAACAACCCGAAAAGCTCGTCGCTGTCACGTCCCGGTGCGACTTCCATCTCCACGAGTTGAGCTCCGCCGTATGTCAGCGTGCCAGTCTTGTCGAAAACTGCCGTCCGGGCTTTGGCGAGAGCCTCCAGGGCGGTGCTTCCTTTCATCAAAATGCCGTGCCGAGCCGCACGTGATACCCCGGCAATAAATGCGATCGGTGCAGCCAGGATGAGCGGACAAGGTGTCGCAACCACAAGAACCGCAAGTGCCCGGATGGGATCGCTCGAGGCGTACCAGGCAAGGGCCGCCACCATCAGTGTCAGCGGTAGCAAGATCAATGCAAAACGATCCGCCATGCGAATGAACGGAGCCCTGGCTGTCTGAGCCGCCTCGACCATTCTTACGATGCCGGCATAGGTACTTTGGCCTGCCAGCGCGGACGCACGCATGTGAAACATCTCACCTGCATTTACTGTCCCGCTGCGCAACGCATCGCCGCGCTTGCAGACCATTGGGAACGGCTCACCGGTTATCGCAGACTCGTCAATTCTGGCGTCGTCGAGCAGCACACCATCGACGGGCAGCACCTCACCAGCTCGTACCATGAGCTCGTCGTCGACTGAGACCTGTTCGACCGGAATGCTCTCAAAACGTTCCCCGGACCTGCGATGCGCAATCCGGGGTGACCTATCAGTCAGCGCCTTCAGATCACGCTCGGCGCGCCCCCGTGCATAGTCCTCGAGCACGTTGCCGCCCGTATACATGATCGCCACGACAACAGCGGCCAAGGCTTCGTCGAACAACAGTGCCGCTGTCATCGAAAGCAATGCGATCGCGTCAACGCCAAGGCGACCAGCAAATACATCGCGGAAGATGGACACTGCTAGCGCCGCGATTACCGGCAAGGTGGCCAGCGCCCATACACTTTCAGATGGAAGCGGAAGCTGGACTCCCAACACGCCGGCAAGCCCAGCCGCCAAGCCGGCGACAGCAATTGCAAGCAACGATTTCCGGAGCAGCGGTTCGTACACGGCGTTCCTCCGGCTCTGGCCGCCCTCCACGGCGACGAAATGCGAATGCGACAGGCTCACTTCGCCGTTGAATCATTGTTTTGGGTACCGGGGACCTCGCTGCCGCCCATCATGCCAGGACCACATCCGAGCGGCATGTTTTCCCATTTGTGTTCCTTCGGGAGCTTGATCCCCATTTCCTCTGCCCGTTTCTGCATCAGCTGCTGATGCTCGGCGCGGATCGCGCCACATTCCGCTTCGGTCTTCGCATTGTGCATCCTGTCAATCATCTTGGTCATGTCGTCGGCCGACATCATCTCGTGCCCTTGGAACATCAAGGGGCCGTGCATCTGCGCGAACGTGCCACCAGCCATCGCAGCAGTTGCGATCGCGGCGCCCAGTGACAATCTGATCAAGTGCTTCATCACAAGTTCCTCCCGTTGTTAGCTCAGTCGACCACATCGGCAACTCAGTAGCCTTGACGCAGGTCAATCTCATCGAGCGAACCGCAGGGGTTGATTTGAAGCAAAGCATCTCCGCACGCCTGGGCCTACGGTGACAACAGGAGGACAGGCGACTTGACCATCCGGAATCTTGAATTCGCAGTACACCCCAAATCAGTGGCTGTCTTTGGTGCTTCGACACGACAGGGATCTGTCGGGCGCGTTGTCATCGAAAACATCGCCCAAGGCGGCTTTGAAGGGGAGATATGGCCAGTCAATCCAAAATATCGGGAAATCGTCGGCAGGCCTTGTTACCGCCAAGCACAAGACCTTCCGGGCATTCCGGACCTCAGTGTCATCGTCACCCCCCCAGCCACCGTTCCAGCCATCATTCGCGAACTCGGCAACAAGGGGGGCAAGGCGGCAGTCGTGATTACAGCGGGTCTCACCGCTGAAAACGGGCTCAAGCAAGCCATGCTCGATGCAGCCAAGCCAAATCTTTTCCGGATAATTGGACCGAACACGCTCGGGTTGATGATCCCGTCGCTCAAGCTCAATGCCAGCTTCGCACACAAGCCGGCACGATCTGGCGGGATTGCGCTGCTTTCACAGTCCGGGGCCGTCGTGACCGCGTTGGTGGATTGGGCGCTGGAAAACAATGTCGGCTTTTCACACGTAGTCTCCTTGGGGGAAATGGCCGACGTCGACGTCGGAGATTATCTCGACATGCTTGCTGGCGACCCTGCTACGCACGCCATCCTCATGTATCTCGAGACGATCCCGAACCCGCGAAAGTTCATGGCGGCCGCGCGCGCCGCAGCGCGCCTCAAACCCGTGATCGCCATAAAATCTGGACGGCATGAACAGGCCGCCAAGGCTGCCGCTACGCATACAGGCGCGCTTGCTGGGGGTGATCGCGCGGTCAGCGCAGCTTTCAGGCGCGCCGGGGTGCTCCGTGTCAAAGGCCTGCTGGAACTCTTCGATGCAGCCGAGACCATGGCCCACTTTGCCCCACTGCAGCAAAGCCGCGTAGGCATCGTGACGAACGGCGGCGGCGCTGGAGTGCTCGCGCTCGACGAACTTTTGGATCGGGGGTGCGACCTGGCCGAACTGTCGTCTGCGACTTTCGACAGGCTGAATGTTTGTCTGCCTTCAACGTGGTCGCGGGCAAATCCGGTCGACATCATCGGCGACGCGCCTCCAAGTCGATACACCGAGGCCATCCAGGCCGTGGCGGACGATGCCGGCACGGACGCCCTGATGGTTCTGAACTGTCCCACGGGACTCGCGTCGGCGACCGAAGCTGCCGCAGCCGTCGCCTCCATTGCGCATGACGGCAAGATAAATGGCAAACCGGTGCTCACGTGCTGGCTTGGCGAAAACACCGCAAAAGCCGGACGAGACATACTGCAGAACGCAGGCATCGCCAGTTTCGAGACGACAGCTGAGGCAGCACGAGCAGTTTGTTATCTCGGCGACTGGTCCCGGGCCCAAACCGCGCTCATGCGAGTGCCCTCAACTTACGACGACGCTTTCAACGCGGATCGAGATCTTGCGCGTTCGGTGTTCCGTCAAGTTGCCAAGGAAGGGCGGTCCATGCTGACCGAACCCGAGGCCAAGACAGTGATCGCGGCCTACAGGATACCGACGCCAAAGACAGTGGTAGCCAACTCACCGTCCGAAGTTGGTCAGGCAGCGGCCACCATGCTCTTGACCGCAGAAAAGGTTGTTGTGAAGCTTCTGTCCAAGGACATTTCGCACAAGTCGGATATCGGCGGCGTTGTGCTTGATATCAGGTCTTCTGCTGCGGCCGAAAATGCCGCTGAGGCCATTTACCAGCGTGTCCGTAAGGCCATGCCGGGTGCCTCGGTGGACGGCTATTCAGTGCAGCCTATGATCATAAGAAAGCAGGCCCATGAACTGATCTTGGGCATGAACCGCGACCCGATATTCGGGCCCGTCATGCTGTTCGGCACGGGAGGGGTTGCGGTTGAAGTGTTGAACGACACCGCGATGGCGCTACCGCCTCTGGATGATGTTCTGGCTGGAGATATGATCGACAGTACGCGTGCCGGCCGCCTGCTGGCCGGCTTCCGCAATCGCGAGCCAGCCAACCGCGCCGCACTGTTGACGGCGTTGAATAGCATCTCGCAACTGGTCGTCGATTTTCGCTGCATCACATCATTGGACATCAACCCTGTCCTGGTCGACGCGGACGGGGCGATGGCCTTGGACGCCCGCATCCAAATCGATCCGGCGAAGGTCGAAGAACCGAGCCCCAACGCCGATCTCGTCATTCGTCCCTACCCGGCAAAGTGGGAGCGGAGTGTTGACTTCAATGGGATGGAATATTCCATCAGACCCATCAAACCGACTGACTTCAGTCTCTATCCACCGTTCCTCGCTCAAGTCTCGCAGGAAGACCTCAGGTTCCGATTTCTCGGGCCGCGCAAGAACTTTCCCGACCAGATGCTGAAACGGCTGACACAACTCGACTACGAACGAGAAATGGCATTCGTTGCGATCGAGGCCGCCAGTGGCAAGCTCGCGGGCATCAGTCGCCTCTCATGCGACCCTGACCACGCCGTGGCCGAATATGCGCTGCTCGTCCGGACAGATTTACAGGGTAAGGGCCTCGGCTGGGAACTGCTACGCCAGATCATCGACTACGCACGTGCCGATGGTATCGCCAAGATCGAAGGCATTGTCCTCAGCGAGAACCGGAAAATGCTGGCCATGTGCAGGGAATTCGGGTTTGCCATTAAACACGTCGCAGAGGACTACGGCCTCTGTGTCGCGACACTCATGCTGAAGTCGCCTCAAGTGCTTGCAGCTACCCCGGTTGGTGCGGGCTGAAAGCCAAAACATCTGCAGCGATCCGGGCAGGAACACGGGCAGCATCAAGTTTCACCCAACTGACATCATCGTCATGGCGTCGCAACTGCCGTGACAATACATCAATGGTCGCGTCCGATGGCCCTCCCTTTCGTTCGCTCACCCGCTGCCAAAGCAAAGTCGGGTCAGCCTCAAGCCAGAAGCCGACGAAGGGTAAATGCCTTTCGCTGGCACTACGCTCGATCCTTTGCCTGTCCGACCGGCGATCAAAAACGGCATCGGCAACCACCGAACCGCCCTGGGAAAGGATCAACCCGGCACGCCAGGCCATCTCGGCATAGACGCGTTCTGATACCTCCGGCAGGTATGCCCTCGCCGGCAGTCGGGTTTCGGCCGACACGCCGTGAAGACTTTTCCTTACGCGATCGCTTTCGACTATCCGTGCCCCTGGAGGCGCCCCGATATGCGCGGCGACAGCTTCAGCAACTGTGGTCTTGCCGGAACCGCTCAAGCCTCCAAAAGCGACAAGCCTCGGCGGACAGTCGATAAGCAACTGTCGGGCAAGTTCGAAATATGATTTCGCTTCGGCAACCAGCTTCACCTTGTTGTCACCGCCCTCGTCTGCGAGCGTCGCGGTAACATGCGAACGGACCGCAGCGCGGATCGCCATCAGCATGGGCAAAAGGATGAAGCCGTCTTCATCGTCCGCCTCATCGAGATAGCGGTTCACAACCAGGTTGGCGAACTCTGGCAAACCACGATGCCAGAGGTCCATCAGCAGGAATGCGAGGTCGTAGAGCACGTCTACCGTTGCGATCTGGTCATTAAATTCAATGCAGTCGAAAAGCCGCGGCTCGCCTTGAAACAGGCAGATGTTTCGCAAGTGGAGGTCCCCGTGGCAGCGCCGTATCTTGCCGTGGCGTCCGCGGCTATCTAGCAGGCCCTCATGGCGTACCAACGCACTCCGGAACAGCCCGTCGAACGCTTCAACTTCGACATCGGTAAAGACGCTGCTCGTTGCAAACCCAGCACGGTTGATGTCGAGCACGTGTCCCAGGTTCGCCGTACCGGTGCCGGAATGAGAAACAGGGGCGCCACGGTGAAACCGTATGATCGTTCGAGCGACGTCCGTCATGAGTTTTGGCGTCAGTTCGCCGGCCAAAGCCATTCGATCCAGCAAGGCCGATTGATCGAAGCGACGCATCTCGACCACTGCGTCGACGAGTTCGCCAAGTCCATCGAACTCCAGCTGGCCGTTATGCGTACGCGTCAAGCGCCGCGTAGCTAGATAGAGGCCCGGCGCAGTCATTGAATTACGCTCGACCTCCAGCTTGCAGACAGCCAGCCGAAGGTCTGCCGTCGAAAAATCCGCATAGGGTAGCTTGACCGCTCGCTTCATCTTGAAGGCGCGCTCTCCAACAAGAAAGACGCGGGAAATATGCGTCTCAATCAGTTCCACTTTGTTGGCGTCACGATGCGTCGCCGCATTCAATAAGAAGGCGACTGCGGCTGTCTGGTCTTCGGTGAGCATCGCAATTTCCCGTCGGTCGAGTGCTATCGAGCGTCGCCCTGCAAGGCCGCCCCTATCTCTGCAGCGTCTGTATGTACTCTGCGAGCTGGTGAACTCTCTCCTGGGTCACAGCTTCTCCGCCCGTCGCACCATAGGTGCGTTGGTCGCTTTCCAGGAATTCGCGTCCCCAGACCGGCATTTCGCGCTCGCCATGCCCTGGCACGATGTGGCGACCGTCAATTATCGCCATCACCAGTTGAAAGGGAAACTCATCGCCGTTTCGCTCCGAGAGCAGAGACAAGTCGGAAGGGGCCGTCTGCAGCTCCGTAGCCAGAGGTCCATCACCCTTCCCGCGCACGCCATGACAGAGCGCGCATGAATTGATGAACTCACTTTCGCCGTAGCCCATCTCTTGGGCGGCGATTGGCCATGAGCTTGTTGCCAGAAAGATAGAGGTTGCGATCAAACAATTCATTTCGGCTCCCCCGCGAATAGGGACAAAGCCTAACTGATCGACCAGGCCAATCTTTGATCCCTGTCAAACCTGTCGTCAGATGCCCTCCACGATTTGACGCAGCGCAAGGAATGTCCCCGCCGTTGGCGATATCGATTGCTGCTCAAGTGTCCCATCAGGCGAGAGGAACCACGCTATGCCCTTCAAGACAATTCTAACGGTCACCGGTACGCATCGCGGCGACAACGACATCAAGCTGGCGACCAGCCTGTGTGAAGAAGTCGGCGCTCACCTATCTGTGCTTGCGGTGGCACTCGCCGCCCCGCCACCGATTGGCGACTACGCGGCTCCGATCTCCGATGCCTGGATGGAAGAACGTCGCGCCGACCTCGAACAGCTCGGAAAACGGACCGGCGCAGTTTCGCACCTGCTAGCCAGCTCCGCGATATCCGCCGACGTTACCAACGCCTATGCCGAAATCGGCTGGGCCGATGAAATCATCGGTCGGCGGGCCCGCTACGCCGACCTGACCCTCATTGGACCGGAACTATTGTCGGACGGCACCCTCAAAGACAAGACCATTGAAGGCGCCCTTTTTTCGTCGGGCAAACCAATGCTGCTGGTTCCTGAAGGATCGAGGCCAAGCCTGCAACCAAGGAAGGTGATGATTGCCTGGGATTCGCGCATCGAAGCCTCCCGCGCCGTTCGTGAGGCAATCCACATGCTGACGGCCGCTGATGATGTGCGCCTGGTTCTTGTCGATCCTGTCGAAGGAGAAAGCCACCAAGGTGCCGAACCCGGCGCCGACGTCGCGACCTATCTTGCCCGTCATGGCGCGAAAGTCATGGTCGAGCGGCTTCCAAGTTCGGGCCGGAGCGTTGCTGAGGTGCTGAAGCGACATGCCGCGGATATGTCGGCAGACCTGGTTGTGATGGGTGCCTACGGCCATTCGCGCCTGCGCGAAAAGTTGTTCGGCGGCGTTACCAAGTCGATACTTAATGACCTTTCAAAGCCCGTATTCATGGCGCACTGAATGGCCAAGGCCCGATGCTCAAGCTGTCTTCGACCACAAGGGCAACTGCCTTGCCGTTAGGATGCGGGATTTTCGGCACTTTCGACGTGATGGGGCCAGATTGAACTTCAGCTCAGATCCTTGTCTCGGGCGTGACTGCGCTCGCAAGCCGGACACTTGCTTCGAACCGGCTCTGGCTGTCTTGGCGCGGTGACCTAAGAGTAAGCGCGCTGCCCAAGCGGTGGGCGATCGTGCGGCTGGCGCTGGCAGTTGGCAAGGTATCCGACGCTGCTTTCGACATCGGGGTGGGCGATGCGGTAACAGCCTGGGGATTCGGCCCGGCCGCCGCCGCCGACCTGATCCGCACGGCCCTGACGGCGCGCCGCATTCCCGCGCATGAAGCGATCGAGCTGGGCGACGGGGAGGTACGGAAGCTTGTACCCATTGCGCTCGACCTCAACGGCATCGCCAAGGGCTTCGCGGTGGACCGGCTGGCCGAAAACGCTAGCCACCCTCGGAGTCCGTGATGCACTGGCCGGCATAGACGGCGAAATGCGGGCCATGGGACGGAGGCCGGACGGCGAGACCTGGACGGTCGCCGTGGAACTGCCCGATCCGGACCGGCGAGCACCGCATTCGGTCCTGTCCCTGCAGGACAGCGCCGTGGCGACCTCAGGCGACTACCGCCACTGGGTTGAGGTGCAGGGACGGCGGCTCTCGCACACCATGGACCCGCGTAGAGGCACACCACTTCTCGATGCCCCTGCCTCAGTCACGGTTGTCCGATTGCCGGTTCGTCCGCGAATATTCGCCCGACGCTGCACGCACGGATGCTATCTGCTTCGCCTCGAAGCAGGAAAAGGGCGTCGATCCCGACTTTCCGCGCCAGAACCCCGCCCTCGCCGGGGCCGAGCACCATCAAGGCGGTGGCCCAGGCGTCGGCGGCCGCACAGGACGGGGCGAGCCACGCAGAGGGATGGAGCATTCGAATGCAGACCGCCTAAAGAACGTGCTGTTGCCCTGGGAGGTTTCCTGGGCGGGGCCGCCCTCTACGGCGGACGGACCTGGCCTCAAACGATCTGGCCTGTGGGCTCCCCATGGTCGCCTTCCTGCTCCTGGGATCCTGCACTGCCTGAGGAGTTGGAGTACCAAAACGCGGACATGTATCGGCGAGGACTCGACACTATCTCTGGCAAATAATTCATTGAAGTAGAATCAAGCTTGCCGCTTCTGCCTTTGCCACCTGATCCAGATCAATTCTCCTGCAATTCTGACGCGCTAGGATTAATCGTTCTCGCGCGTCGTCCATAGCGCGCTCCAAAGGAGAGGTCGCATCATGCTCGAGTACAACGTCGAAGCCCGTCGGGTGGATGTCCACGGCGCCCTTGCCACGACCAAGACCGCACAGATCAGTCTTGGTACCGATCCTGATGGTCGACTTGATGCTTTCAATCCCGCGGAACTGCTACTCGCATCAGTCGCGGCATGCATGATCAAGGGGCTCGAGCGCATTGCTCCGATGCTGCACTTCGACTTCAAAGGTGCCCATGTCGATGTTCATGCCGTGCGGCAGGATAGCCCCCCGAAAATAGTCTCAATCGACTACGTACTGACGGTTGACACGGACGAGACGGACCAGCGTTTGGAATTGCTGCACAGGAATGTCCGCAAATACGGCACCATCTCAAACACGATCGCTGCAGCCACCGCGCTGAACGGCATCATCCAGAGGCAGGCATGAGCAGGCTGCATAAGGAGAACCATCTCGTTTCGCGGATCGGCTGGCTTCGAGCTGCAGTACTCGGAGCCAACGACGGTATAGTCTCCACAGCCAGCCTCATCGTCGGAGTCGCCTCCGCTGCTGCTGGAACGTCGGAAGTTCTTGTCGCGGGCGTGGCCGGGCTTGTAGCAGGTGCCATGTCCATGGCGGCGGGCGAGTACGTATCGGTGAGTTCGCAGTCGGACACCGAGCATGCTGATCTCGACCGCGAGCGGATGGAACTGGAAACGCAACCCGAGTTCGAAAGAGAGGAATTGGCGCAGATTTACGTCAAGCGCGGCTTGACGACTGACCTTGCACATCAAGTCGCCGACCAGCTGATGGCAAAAGACGCTCTTGCCACCCACGCACATGACGAGCTCGGGATTTCGGAGATGACGACGGCGCGGCCGATCCAGGCAGCCTTTACGTCAGCAGCTACATTTGCCGTCGGAGCTGCGATGCCGCTAGCGATGGTGCTTGTGGCGCCCACCGCTTCGCTGGTCTGGGTCGTGTCGGCTGCTTCATTGCTGTTCCTTGCGTTTCTGGGAGCAATCGGCGCGAAGGCAGGCGGAGCCAATGTCATGAAAGCAATGCTGCGGGTTTCCTTCTGGGGCGCCTTTGCGATGGCGTTGACTGCTGGCATTGGCGCGCTGATCGGGACGGCTGTCTGAGTGAACGGCCAACTCCGGGCGAGCCCGATATCCGACACCACCCTATCCTGTAGTTTCGTCCAAAGCCGCGTGGCCTGACTGCTCCCCCTGAGCGCACTTTCCCGTTTCCAAGTACGCAATTCGCCCAACCAGGAGAACCGCAAATGATGCTGCCCAAAGATACAGTCGCAGTCGCCGACGATGGCCCGCGCCTACCCGAGAGCCGATATTCCTCATACGTATCTGTCACTAAACAGGGTAGCCTGGACCCGGGCCCTAGAATGTAGGAGCGATCCTTTTGCCTGACTGGATCACGCAATTTCCGGGCTTGTCCCGTCTCGAGCCAGCCGTACGCGACGCGCTGACCCGAAAGAGCGCCGTGATAGCGGTCCCGAAAGGTACTGTGGTCTTCGGCCCCGGCAAGTCACCAGAGAACCTGCTTCTGCTGCTGGAAGGCAGAGTGCGGGTGCAGCAGGTCTCCGAAGGTGGCCGCGAGATAGTCCTGTATCGAGTCGAGGCTGGACAAAGCTGCGTGCTGACTACTGCCTGCCTGTTGGCCCACGAAGACTATTCCGCCCAGGGCATCGCCGAAACCGATGTGCGCGCCGTGGCCATCCCGCGCGCGGTCTTCGATGAGCTGGTCTCGCAGTCGGTCGCTTTTCGCAATTTCATATTCACCGCCTATTCCAGAAGGATCACCGATCTGTTTCAGGTCATCGAAGACATCGCCTTCCAGCGCGTCGATATCCGGCTTGCGCAGAAGCTGATCGATCTGGAGCGCGGCGCACGACAGATCAAAGCCACGCATCAGCAGATGGCAGCCGAACTGGGCACCGCGCGCGAGGTTGTCTCGCGCCAGTTGGGCGAGTTTCAGCGACGGGGCTGGATCCGGCAATCGCGCGGGACGATCGATCTGGTAGATATTGCCGGATTAGAAAGACTCGCCGCCCTGGATGCTGGATAGATCTGCCCCCAGGGTCGCTTCCATCGGAGCGCTCGCAAAACAGCAATCATCCACAGGTTAAGGCGTTGCCTGTTCCCTCCATTTGTAATGACGCCATCCGACATCACACATTTTTCCAGCGTCCGGACGGCCCCCATCCGCAAACCTGTCAGTCAGCCTGTAGGTCTTTTTTCTTCCGCTTGGTGACATCGTCACTGAACGGCAAGTCGAAAGAGCATAGGCATGTGCTGTTCTCAGGAGATCACCGACAATGATTGCCAATGTAAGATTCATAGACCGCGCGCTTCGCCTTGAGGTCGGCGAGGCGCAGAACGCTGCTGCCGCTCTGCTCAACGGCTGGGCCGTCTTGGGGGTCAAGACGTGCCGGAACTAACCATTATCGAAACCCTTTTCACCCCATGGCAATCCCTCTCAGGCGGCATTCTGATCGGGCTGGCCTCGGCGCTGCTGATGCTGACCCTTGGCCGGATCATGGGAGCCACCGGCGTCCTGGCAGGTGTTCTGACCCCGTCTGCGCATCCAGATACCGGTTGGCGGCTTGCATTGCTGGCCGGGATGATCAGCGGGCCGCTTGCTACGCTGGCCGTGACCGGGCAGATGCCCGCAGTCGAGGTAACGGTGTCCATGCCGATGCTGCTGGTGGGCGGCCTGCTGGTCGGGATCGGCGTGACCTACGGATCCGGCTGCACCTCGGGACACGGGGTTTGCGGGATGGCGCGCCTGTCGCGCCGCTCCATCGCTGCAACACTGACCTTCATGCTGACCACCGGGGTGACCGTCTATGTCATCCGTCATGTTCTGGGGGCCTGAGACATGCGACTTCTGACGACCTATCTCATCGGCCTTGTCTTTGGCGTGGGCATTTCGATTTCGGGCATGGCCAACCCGGCTAAGGTGCTCAACTTTTTCGATGTGGCAGGCAACTGGGACCCAAGCCTCATCTTCGTCATGGGAGGGGCGGTTATCATCGCCTTCCTTGGTTATCGCATTGTCTTGCGCAGGTCCTCGCCGATCATCGACGCGAAATTCCACTTGCCCAACAATCTGCGTATCGATGCCCGTCTACTCGCCGGCTCGGCCGTGTTCGGCGGGGGCTGGGGCATCGCCGGGTTCTGCCCGGGGGCCGCGCTCCCCGCCCTGGGAACTGGCCGGATCGAGGTCGTCGCCTTCGTGGCGGCGCTGATCGCCGGCATCTTTGGCGCCAAGGGCCTAATGGCCCTGAGCGGCGAGCGCGCAGCCCGCGTGCTGCGCCGTGAAACCTGAACCAGAAAGGAGACCGTCGTGACAGACTATCCGATCAACATGTCCGTCAAGCCAAAGGTCGAGGCATTCTTCGACCCGGCAACCAATACCATCAGCTATGTGGTGAATGACCCATCCTCGAGCGCCTGTGCAGTGATCGATTCCGTCATGGACATCGACTATGCGGCGGGCCGGATCACCTATGACCATGCCGACGCCATCATCGACTACATCCGCAAGCACGGCCTGAAGCTGGAGTGGATCATCGAGACGCATGTGCATGCCGACCACCTTTCCGCCGCGCCCTACATTCAGAGCGCTCTCGGCGGCAAGATCGGCATCGGCGACAAGATCATGGTCGTGCAGGACACGTTCGGCAAGATTTTCAACGAAGGCACCGAGTTCCAGCGCGACGGCAGCCAGTTCGACGCCCTATTCGAGGATGGCGACACCTACAAGATCGGCAACATGGAGGCGGTGGCAATCTACACCCCCGGCCATACGCCGGCATGCATGGTCCATGTCATGGGCGACGCGGCTTTCGTGGGAGATACCCTGTTCATGCCCGATGGCGGATCGGCACGTGCCGATTTCCCCGGCGGCGATGCCGCCACACTTTACGATAGCATCCAGAAGGTGCTGGCTTTGCCAAACGAGACGCGCCTGTTCATGTGCCACGACTACGGCCCCAATGGCCGCGACATCCAGTGGCAAACGACGGTGGCCGCGGAAAAAGAACACAACATCCATGTCGGCAAAGGAGCCACCAAGGAGCAGTTCGTGAATTTGCGCACCGAACGCGATGCAACGCTGGCGATGCCAAAACTCATCATCCCATCGCTCCAGGTAAACATGCGCGCGGGCGAGGTGCCGACCGACCAGGACGGCCGGCCAATGCTCAAAGTGCCCATCAACAGGCTTTGAGCTCTGACCTCCATTCAAGGACAACGAAAATGCAAGACATCAAACACATCACGCCGGATTTCGCGGTCAGCCCGCAGATTGCGCCTGTGCAGCTCGCCGAATTGAAGGCCGCAGGCTTTACCACAGTGATCTGCAACCGCCCCGATCACGAGGATGCAGGCCAGCCCAGCTTTGCCGAGATCAAAGCTGCCGCCCAGGCGTCAGGGCTCGAGGCGCTCCACATTCCGGTCACGCCAGGTCAAACAACCAAGTATGACGTCGTCGCTTTCGACACCGCCGTGACGACGGCTCAAGGCAAGGTTTTGGCCTATTGCCGCACGGGCGCCCGGGCTCAGAGCCTCTTCGCCGCGATCCGGGGATGACCCGGCAGTCTGCCCCCTTCTGCAGATGCACTGAAGCTGCCTCTCATGGACCATGAAGAACCAGAAAAGTCTCGTCCCATGTCCGCCACATTGCTCGCACGCTATCTTCCGATCCTGCAATGGGGCCGGACCTATGATCGTCAAGCCCTGACGGGCGACCTGCTGGCGGCGGTGATCGTGACGATCATGCTGATCCCTCAGTCGCTGGCCTATGCGCTTCTGGCGGGATTGCCGCCGGAAGCCGGGCTCTATGCCTCGATCACGCCAATCATGCTTTACGCGATCTTCGGTACCAGCAGAGCGTTGGCGGTGGGACCCGTGGCGGTAGTGTCGCTGATGACGGCCGCTGCCATCGGCAATATCGCCGAACAGGGGACCATGGGCTATGCCGTGGCCGCCCTGACCCTGGCTGGACTGTCTGGGGCAATCCTGCTGGCGATGGGTCTCTTGAGGCTGGGGTTTCTCGCCAACTTCCTGTCACATCCCGTCATTGCGGGCTTTATCACTGCATCCGGCATCCTCATTGCAACCAGCCAGATCAAGCATATTCTGGGTGTCAGAGCAGGCGGCGACACTCTACCCGAAATGGTGGTTTCGCTGGTCGAGAACCTCATTGCAACGAATTGGATCACCCTGCTGATCGGGATTGGTGCCACCGGGTTTCTGTTCTGGGTCCGCAAGGGTTTGAAACCGATGCTGCGTCACCTCGGCCTCGGCCTGCGCCTGGCGGATATGGTGACCAAGGCCGGTCCGGTGCTTGCCGTGGTCGTGACAACGGTCGCGGTCTGGGGCCTCGGACTGGATGCAAAAGGAGTGCAAATCGTTGGTGTCGTGCCACAGGGACTGCCGCCGCTAACACTGCCCTCATTTTCCACCAATTTGATCGGCCTTCTGCTGCTTCCCGCGTTGTTGATTTCGGTCATCGGGTTCGTGGAATCCGTCTCGGTCGCGCAGACGCTTGCTGCCAAGAAGCGACAGCGGATAGACCCCGACCAGGAACTGATCGGTCTGGGCGCCGCCAACATCGGGGCGGCTTTCACCGGAGGATACCCGGTGACGGGTGGCTTCGCTCGGTCGGTTGTAAACTTCGATGCGGGGGCCGAGACGCCCGCCGCCGGCGCCTTTACTGCCATAGGATTGGCCGTCGCGGCCATCGCCCTAACCCCGCTGATTTACTTCCTCCCGACGGCCGCCTTGGCCGCGACGATCATCGTGGCGGTGCTTTCTTTGGTCGATTTCTCGATCTTGAAGCGCAGCTGGACCTATTCGAAGGCAGATTTCGTCGCCGTGGCCGCGACCACCGCGTTGACCCTCGTGATGGGCGTAGAGACCGGCGTATCAACTGGAGTGGTGCTATCCATCGCACTGCACCTCTACAAATCCTCGCGCCCTCATATTGCAGAGGTTGGCCTTGTTCCGGGCACCCAGCATTTCCGCAACATCCACCGCCACACCGTCCTTACCGATCCGACCCTTCTCACCATCCGCATCGACGAGAGCCTCTACTTCGCCAACGCTCGTTTTCTCGAGGATTACGTCGCCGATCGCGTCGCCACCGATTGCCCGATCACAAACGTGGTGCTGATGTGCTCTGCCATCAACGAGATCGATCTGAGCGCACTGGAAAGCCTGGAGGCTATCAACCATCGCCTGAGGACGATGGATGTGAAGCTGCATCTGTCAGAAGTGAAAGGCCCGGTGATGGACCGGTTGAAAAGATCCCATTTCCTCGATGCGCTGACTGGGCAGGTGTTTCTGTCACAATACGACGCGATGCGGACCCTTGCCGCAAAACAGGGCCTGAACTACCCGGACAACCCAAGTCATGCCGCGAGTATTTGTTCAAGGTCAGCTCTGGAGTGAACCGCGTCATTACGCGCCATGCGCGCCATCCCTGCTCGATCCGGAGGCAGCTTCAAGGCACGCCGTCTTCCTTCGCTTCGCGACCAGAAATCTGCTCCACACCGATGCGAAAGAAGAGATGCAAGGAGTGGTCGGTGACTGGCCGCTCAAACGGTTTCAGGCCACCCGGTTCCCACCAATTTACGTGCTTGCTCAGCAGCGTCCAGGCATGTTCTCGATCAGCTTTGTGCTGGGGCGTGTCATCCTTCAGTTCCTCGAAGCGGCCATCGACCAGCACGCTCCTCCATTCCCTCCCCTCGCCCCTCTCCTCGACAAGGACGCACACACACGGATTGGCCCGCATGTAATCGACCTTCTGTCCTGGCATCGAGAACGCATAAAGTCGGCTGTCGGCGTAGCAAAAATAGAAAGGCACGACATATGGTCGCCCATCCTTTGCGCATCCAAGATGCCCAAAGTGGCTACGAGTTAGAATCTTGGTGCAATCCAACGTCGAAAGTTCACGAACCCACATGACATGATCTCCCGATCAATGCGTGGCTCAGCGTGGCCACAGTTCAATCGCGCCAGCCATGGTTGGGACCACACGTGTCCCAGCATCGCCTGACAAGATGCGTTCGACATTCGAGATCGAGCCGATCGCAGCCCATTTCCCAGACGATTTAACAAAGGCGCACGCTGCCTCTATTTTTGGTCCTATTGAACCGGCATCGAAGGATGTTGCGCGAAGCATCGCGGGAGTAGCCTGTCGAACATGACGCTGCTCGGGTTTGCCATAGTCGATGGCGACCGAAAGCACGTCGGTCAGAAGCAGCAAGGCGTCGGCGTTAAGTTCGCGCGCGAGCAGGGATGCAAACTCATCCTTATCAGGCAATGCTTCTACGCCCGACAGACCGCCAGTTGGCAGCTCGGCAACTGGAACAGGACCGCAGATCACGACCGTAGACCCGGACTCTAGCATCAACTGAGAGGCGTGGGCTTCGATTGTCGCCTGCAGATGCGGCACTGCCGCCACCCGGCGATACTCTCCATTGAACTCCGAAAAATCCCAACCGCGCTGCTGGCGCAACTGGTGAGCGTGGATCCGTTCATAAAACGGTCCTATCGGTTTCGTGGGACTTCTGAAGGCCTCATCGTCAGGATTGACAAGTACCTGGGCCATCTGGGCGACCACCGGCCGGTCGCCACCAAGGCGATTGCGCAATTCGCGGGCGAGCAGATAGCCTGTTTCGCCCCCGGCCTGTGCACAGAGCAAATCGAGCCGCGTAGGCTCAGCAACGCTGTACGAAAAGGATTGCTGCGCAAGCATCGCCAGCTGGGGGCCACTGCCGTGAGTGACCAACACGTCGTGGGCGCGCGCCACCGGCGCGAGCCACATTGCCGCTTGGGATGCATTTTCGCGTTGGTTCTCGGCGGTGATCGCCTGCCCCTTGCGCAGGAGTGCGTTACCGCCCAGCGATATCACCAGTCTCATGCTACGCCTCCGTGGCTTGTTGGATGCGCCTGGGTGTTGAGGCCGTCATTTATCGCCCATGTTCACCGCGATGCGTTGATCCACGTCAATATCGGTGTCGTCAGCGCGCAAGCCAGCTAACCAGAAGTGTAGCCCCATCGACCAGATGGTGGTTACATATGATAAAGCTGGCTCGCTTCGAAAACAGAAAGTACGTCAGCGCGCAACCGCTTTACGGGGCGAGCCAAGCCGCACAACGGATGGAGCACACCAGTGCCCTTGGGCATCGCAGCCCCTCGTGCGAGCTAGTGCGACATCAATATCGGAAGGCGGAGATCCGAGAGAACACCCTCGGTCGCGCCGCCAAGTACGAAATCCCTGACGCGCGAATGGCCATATCCGCCCATCACGAGCAAGTCCGTACCCAACTCGATCGCTCGCTCCTGCAGCGTGACTGCGATCGGACAGTCTTCCGCTTTGATATCCATTGCATCAGCGTTCAAGCCACGCTTTCTCAACAAAGCCGCCAGCCTCTCGGCGCCGTCCACGGCCTTAAGGGGCTTTTCGTCGACGACGGCAAGGACGTGAACCCTTGAGGCATGCGCTAGAAACGGCAGCGCATCGGCAACTGCGCGGGCAGCCACTCGACTGCCATCCCAGGCGATCGAAACATGCTCTATCCTGGCAGCACTTGCCGAGTCAGGCAGCAGGACCGTCGGCTTGCCAGAACCGAAGATAACCGCCTCTGCAATCATGCGAGAGGTCTGGTTGTCCGTTTCCCAGCCTACGACACAGATGTCGAAATACCGGGCCTGTTCCATGGCGACGTCGCCCTGTGCGGCAAGGAGGACGGCCTCGGATGCGGTAGTGACAGCAACATCCTGTCTCGCGCCCTCATCGACAACTTTGGCAAGGAGCCGCCCACCGGCTTGCAGGCTCAAGGTCTCGGCTTCTCGGATGCGTGCTGGAAGATCCAACAGGATGCGTGAAAGTGGGCTCGAAACTGGCGGAATTCTCGCATGGAGTGCGAGGGCGTGCAGATCGGCGTGAAGTTGCGCTGCAATGGCGACAGCGTTGACGGTCACAGCGTCCGTGTTCGCGTCGGGAAATGTCGCCAACGGAAGAAAAACCTGAATTTTCATTCTGCGTCTCCTTAGGCAAGAGCTTTTGCATCAGGCAGCCAAACCGCCCCGCAACTGATCTACATTGATCGCTGCGATGAGGCGCAGCATTGATCTGGAGCAATCTCGCAAGACAAAAGAGGGCCATAAGCCGTCAAGCGTGTTTCAAAGCTGATATCATCTTGACGGATGCCGTAGCTTCCGCTCCTCCGCCGCACATCTGAGAACCTCGGTCACGTCATCATCCGTCAGTTGCGGAAAGCTAACGTAATGATACCCAAGCGCCAGGAAGCGGCCCGGCTTGCTCAGGCAGACGACCTTGTCCGCTTCTTGTTCGATGGTGGCGAGCGCGTCAGACGACGCGACGGGAATTGCAACGACAGTCTGGAGTGGGCCTCGACGCTTGATCGCACGCAATGCCACCTTGATCGTCGTTCCAGTTGCGGCACCGTCGTCGACAAGAATCGCCGTCCTGCCCGCGAGCGATCGCGGTCCAGCGGAGCCGCGATAGAGCTGCCGTCGACGTTCCAACTCGGGGCGCTCCATCTTGATCAGAGCTGCCAGTTCGTCATCACTGAGCGAATACGCTTCAACAATCTCTCGATTGATGACCACGTCAGGCGGGTCACCGTCCACAATTGCCGCAACCGCCAGTTCAGGATTCGTCGGGGCTCCAACCTTGCGAACTATGAGAATGTCGAGAGGTGCATCAAGTGCCTTTGCAACTGCCGCAGCTACGGGCAAGCCCCCACGGGGAAGTGCCAGAACTACAGGCTTGCGGAGCTGGCTGGCCTGCAATTCGCGTCCAAGTTTTTCGCCTGCTTCCTGTCTATCGCGGAACATCGACTGTCATTCCGGCCACAATCGCCGCAGCGACTTGCGCATCGAATTCCTGACCTGAACGATCTCGCCATGCGAAAGGTGTCGATCCAGAAGACTGAAAACAGCACCTATCGCCTCATCAAGATTAATGCTCGAATCGTGGCCAAAGGTTTCAGTAACCCGCATAACGAACTCGCGCTTTTCACGCTCCGCGGCCGGCGATGTGGCCGGGTTCCATCCCTCGAAGTACATCCCTCGGATCAGCTCTGGCAGTTGCGATGAAAGGTCCGCTGACTCTTCGGGCGACAGCCAGTCGCGCAACGTCGGCAATACAGCTTTCAACAGCCGATGAGCTCGGTGCTCAGGCCAACCAAGATCAGCTGCCAACTCATTTGCCCATTGCTGAGCCTGTTGGGCGGCATGAGAGAAACTCGAACTTGAAGCGTGGCTCATCGTCTTCACTCCTTGTGCATCAAAGGAACAATGCGCTCTTCATGACCAGGCTTCATTGAGCAAGATCAATCCGCGATTGGCCGCGTCGGATTCATGTCGTCAGTCCGATCTGGATCAGTTTTCGGACGGCCCGGAGGGAAAGCGGCACCCGACCGTCGGCTAGAGGCGCGCTGGACTAAGGACTGTATTTCCTGCGGCGTCGTCACGAAGTATCTCGCGATCTCCTCGTCAGACAGACCAAGGTCGCGAAGCGCAGCAACGCTTGCCGACGGATCGGGCCCTAGTCGCGCCATGCTGTCTTTTGACGTCAAGCGCTCGCTCCCAATCCAGCCCCTGCGCAAAGGGTCGGTGCCCGGCTGGCATCGACCCTGAGGTATATTGGTTAGCCGGCCTTGACCGCGATCGTCTTCTCGGCTTCCTGAGCCTCTGCTGTCTTCGGCAGCTTCACCGTCAAGATACCTTTCGCAAAAGTCGCCTCGATCTTCTCGGCGTCGACGCCCTGCGGGAGCTGAAAAGAACGTTGAAAGGAGCCATAACGGCGTTCCGAGAGAAAATAATCCTTCTTCTTTTCTTCTTTCTCTTCGGTCTTTTCGCCTTTGATGGTCAGCAGATTGTTGGCAACCTTGATATCAACGTTCTTTTCATCGATCCCAGCTAGTTCGGCGGTAATTTCGTATTCCGTTTCTTTTTCGACGAGGTCCATCGCCGGAACTACAGGCCAGGCGCCTCGTCGCGCCGTCCGCTCAAGTGTGCCAAGTGTTCGCGGAAACGCACCACGCCAGTCGAAAGGATGAAAGTCATCGAACAGGCGATCGATCTCGCGTCGCATGATTTCGAACGGCATCCAATCACTTGACCGAGAAGGCGCAATTGCCTTCTCAGACTGTACGGGCAGTTTGGTTGGTATATCAGCCATGGTATGGTTCCTCTTGGAGTCTTTGACCGATCGCCTCCTTGAAGCTGCATCCCTCACCTCGGGACTAGGGATGGTGCCTTGGCAACCGACCCTGAACATGCCTCAATGCGTCATGGCTGGCATGATGATCCGGACTCCGGTCGAACTCATTGATGTAGGTCAAAACCTGAATGATGAATGCGTTAAGGCCGTGCCTGTCGGCGCAGCTTCTGCACACCCTCCACCCTACAGCGATGTTGCCTAGGCGGATGTTGAGTAACGCGGCCCGGTCAATATCGTGTTTGTCAGGCTGTGCCTCGCACGGGCCAAAGCACTTCGGTCGCAGTCTCGTTTTGAGGCGTGCCCGGTGGGCTCAAATACGACTCCCACATGTCTTCGGTTGCTTCGAGACCCCGCGTGCGCATTTCGTCGAGCACCGCAGCGTAGGTATCGGATAGGCGCTCGTATGCACCGATATGCAACGCCTTGATTGCCTGTCCAGCGGCAGTCGCTCCGAGCCCCAATCCTGATCCACTCAAAGCCAGAAACTGGTCCTCGCTTATGGGAAAGCCCGCATCGAAGGTTACCTTGCCGTCACCAATCTCGCGATAGTGGGCCAAAGGCGGTCCCGCTGGCAGCACCCTGGCTTTCGAGAGGGCTTCGCTCAGGGTCTCGAAACTCGCGGCCATCGCGCCGGAGATCTGCGGAAGAGTGCAACTCCTGGAGACATAAGCGTATGGCCGCGGAGACATCGAAACCAGTTCAAAGTCGGGCATCATTGCACCTGGATGGCATGCTCAATTTGACATCAATCGGCTTATCGAGGAGCACCGAAGCAGGGAGCGAGTGACCCCACCGAAGGCCCATTCCCTGATACGACTGTGACCATACGCGCCCGAAACGATCAAATCGGCCCCGCTCTCCGCGGCGATTTGCACCAAGGCCTCGGACTCATCCGCTTCCCCGACATCGATGGCATCTGCGGTTGCCGTTATGCCGTGCCGACCCAGGTAACTGACCACGTCATCGGCGCTCTGCCGAGCCGCTGCAAGATTGTTGCTTTCAAGGGTTGCGACACGCACCCGAGACGCAGAAGACAAAAACGGCAAGGCATCCACAACTGCGCGACGGGCCTCGCGCGTGTCCTTCCAGGCGATCAGGACTCCCTCTGCCTTGACCGGTTGGAAGTCGACAGGTGCCAGTAGCACTGGCCTGCCGACCGAGAGAAGTAGAGTTCCATGATCTACAGTGCGGCAGCCGTCCGTCGACCCAGGCCTTGGGCAATTCAGGATAATCAAGTCTGCGGCGCGCGCATTGAACGCTAACAACTGGGTGGGGTTACCAAGCTCGCCTCGCCATGTGATCCGACGGTCGCCATCCACCTGACGGAAGAAGTCCTCCTTGACCTTGATGAGGTTGTCTTCAATCTCATCAACCTGGCGCCGCATCTCGTCCGCGATTGCCATGTCGCTATCGCCCACCGGCATCACATACCGGGGCTCAGCCGCGCAAAAGCCTATCAGGTCCGCATCGAACTTCAGGGCGATCGACTTCGCGAAAGCGACACGAGGACCGACGGGACTATCGATATCGAGTTGAAGCATTATGGTGTTGAAGCTCATTGGCGTGCTCCTTGTTGAGGAGACAATGCCCCCCCGGGACAACAGCGCTTTGACGTGTGTCAAAAATTGCATAGGAAATCGCCACATTTGACAAAAGTCACGCAGGCTCAGCCCGCAAGTCAGATACCAGCGAGCAGCAAGATTGGGTGGAAACATTCAGGCCTGCGCCGGCACAAAGATTGATCTCGCACAAGGACCTAGACTGCTGGGTGGCTATTGTTGCGCGCATGATCCTCAATCTGCTCATCGGCACAATCGTCATAAGTCTAACGGTCCTGGTCCACACCTTTGGTCTGATCGCCGTTACGCATGCGATGCGATACTTGGTCGCCCGGTTTCGCATGCACGGGCGCCGCAGCCGCATAGTCGCGATGATCAGCGTGGTGATGGGGCTCTTCGCCGTCATCACCACCGAGGTCTGGCTCTGGGCCGGCCTTTACTGGTTGCTTGATATCTTTGAGGACTTCGAAACCGCCCTGTATTTCTCGACCATTACGTTTTCGACGGTTGGTTATGGCGACATTGTGCCTGCTCACGCATGGCGCGTGCTGGCAGCTCTCGAGGGCGTGAACGGATTTCTTCTAATTGGTTGGTCGACGGCATATCTAATCGCCGCTGGAACTCGAATCGGTCCGTTTAAGTCCGGGGAGCATTTCTGACCAAGCACGCTTAAACAACGGCAAAATTACTGCTCTTACGATCGGAGGTGGGCGAACTTCACCGTCGCTTTTATGCCAAAATGATAGCGGCTGCCGAACGACATTTGCGTCTTTTGAGCCTATGAAAGCTCGATCGTCTCTACGGGATACTCGTCAAACACGTGCGGTTTGTCAGTCAGGATTCGGATCGTTGAGGCGGAATTGTAATGGAGGAGCCGGAGCGCGCTGAATAACGCCCCCCGGTGGTAAAGCTCATCTTCCGCGTATGCGATGAATCCAAAACTATCACGCATGCAGGTGCGCTGTTGCCTGTGTTGAACCCGTGAATAGATGCCTTAGCGGCCTACGGCAACTCGGCAAAAGCTCAATCCAGCTTATCCCTTAACACCTGAAGGAAATCACATAGATCGCAGCAATTTCTACGCGCCCTTGCGCGCGCTCGTCCGGTTTGTTCGGAACGTCGCTCACGAAGGGCCAGGTCGACGGCGCCGAGCGCGTCTTAGACGAGGCGCAGCGCCGTGGCACGCCACTCCGCCATCTCGCCTACATCCTCGCCACCGCATATAACGAGACGGCGCACACCATGCAGCCGATCCGCGAGATATCAAGTGCGCAAAGATGGGTCTTAGCAACCCAAAAGGACGCATTTAGCCTATTCATGCTGGTCTTTTCCAATCTCCAGTATAGGATCAGGCTGGTACAACCAGCGAGTATTTCATAGATTATCCGAGTCTTTGAAGGCAGACCCTATGGGTATCAAGACTGACGACTACAATGTCTGGGCCGAAGGAAACGATCTATATTTCAGCGGGGTGATGCGCCTAGAAAACAAGGCCGCTCCTGAGATCACGTCACTGGTACGGGACCTTCTGAACTCCGGGCCACCAGCCATCACGGTGCACCTATCCGACCTGGAATTCCTCAACTCGCAAGGCAGGAATATTCTGGCGAAATTGGTGATTGAAGCCCGAAATCATCCTCAGGTCCGGATGGTTGTTCGGGGCAATAGCAATATTGCATGGCAGCAACGGTCGCTGCCAAATCTCAAGAGAATATACCCCGGCCTAGCGCTGCTTATGGATTGAAAAGCGAAGGCCTACTCGAGGGGTTCTGTCCCAATGCCTAGGTCTTTTCACACCGCGATACTCAATACACGCCTGGCGCTATCTTGGCGCTGCATGAGCCGCAGCTAATTTTTAGCCAAACTCCGGGCGCGACCTGCCATTCCCCGCGCCAGCCTCTCGACCCCACCCCCATCGACGAGTAGACGCGTTTCACAACGCAGGTTCCTCGAACCGCTAACTTTCTATTGGAGGCAATACCCTGTTTGATCACTAGACTTGGGATTTGGTTTTTGTGATCATGTCCAAGACACAGTTTATCCGCCAGGACCGTCGGGCAATTCGCCCGTTGGTAGATAGTCGGGTGTTCGAAAGGCGCGCCCATTTGCGACCACCTCAATACAACACCGCGCAAATGTCTCGGCTTCAAGACACCGTCTGAAGTCTTCCGGCACAAGCTTATGGCTGCCCGGCGATGAACCGGCGACCCTGAGCCGCTGCAAAGTCGCGCTTCGACGAGAACTCACAGCTTCAACTCGCCGGATCAAGGCCGCGCATACGCGTCGAGAGCCTCTTTTCCTCGACCGTCGTATCCTATGTGAACAGCGGCCTGGGAATTAGGCTGGTCGACCCAATGGTCACCTCCCTGATCAATCCGGAAAAGGTCGTTGTTCGACGGTTCGCGCCAACTATCAAATATTGCCTGTCTGTTGTATATCCGCGCCGCGCGCTCGCCGCAGTTCCAGGATTTCGCGAGCGATTTCCTTCAAGCCTTTCACGAAGAGATAGTCTTTGCTGAAAATCTCATTGCGGGTGAGACCATGAATATGTCGGGCAGGCCAGGTTTATCTCACGCAGTTGAGAACGGTCCTGTTCTTGGGTCACACGACGCGCGAGCATAAGCTGCTGCCGCGAAGTGTGCCGCTGGGGTGGGGCAGATGGAATTCTTGGAGAGGTGATATCTCGCTGCCAGAAGGGTCTATGGGCGGCCGCGTTGAGTTCGCTCTCCGCGGACCTCGGACGCCACGAGCCGACCAGTTGTCAAAAAGACAGCGCCAAGCCCCTTGGACCGTTCAGGCCGGGATTGTACTACCGGTCGTTCGGCGAACCGTGAGGATACTGAAGCTTGTCAATTCAGGTTTATGCGAGGCCCGCGTAGCGCGCCAAAAGCATCAGGGGTGGTGTAGTTTCTGCAGTCCCGCTGTGCGCTATTGTGGTGCCGTATCAGAGACAATTCGACCATCCTCTAGCACAAGGATACGGTCTGCGCGTTCGAGTATCCGGTTGTCGTGGGTGACAAGGAGAGTGGTCGTGCCGCGGGTGCTGCCGAGGCGCTTGAGGAGATCCACGACTTCGGATGCACTGTCGCCGTCGAGCGCGGCGGTGGGCTCGTCAGCTAGCACGAGAGCCGGGTTTCCAACGAGTGCGCGGGCAACAGCCACGCGTTGCTTCTGCCCGCCCGAGAGGTTGGCGGGCAGATAGTTTATTCGATCGGACAGGCCCACGAGTTTAAGCACATGGACCGCTGCCTTGCGTGCGAGTTCATCCGAAACATCACCATGAACCTGAATACCCATGATCACGTTCTGCAAGGCCGTCAGGCTCTCATGCAGATTGTGCGCTTGGAAAATGAACCCAAGGCGCCGTCTCAGCGTCATCAGCGTGGTTTCACGGGCACCGTTCAGCTGCTCCCCGAGTAGGCGCACAGATCCGTCCTGCACGCCACGAAGACAACCGAGCAGGGTAAGCACCGTCGTCTTGCCGGAGCCAGATGGCCCCATGAGCACAGTGAAGCTTCCAGGTTCGATCGCGAAATTGAGATCGTAGAGCGCCTGCTTACGGGCATCGCCCATGCCGAACCAGTGGTTAAGCCCGCAGACTTCGATGACGTCGCGATCTAGCGTTTCCATGATCAGAAGAGGTCCGCTGGATCGGCGGCAGCGACGCGTCTGGTGGCGATCGCTCCCGACAGAGACGAAACTGCGATAGTGCCGACGAAGACAGAGGCCGCCATAACGAGCGTCATCGATAACGGCAGCGTCGTCACCTTTGCCATTACAGTCAGAATCGTTGTGCCGACGATCAGGCCGGGGATGAAGCCGAAGACACCGAGGACCAACGCTTCCTCGAATACGATGCCCAGAAAAAAACGCGAGCCATATCCCATGGCTTTGAAGGTCGCGTATTCCCGCAAGTGGTCCGCCACATCGGTGGAGAGTACCTGATAGATGATAATCAGGCCAACCAGTATGCCGATAAAGACGCCGAACCCGAATATCACTCCGGTTGGACGTCGCGTCTGCTGGTATCGCAAATCCTCGGCCATCGCGTCTGCATAGCTGCGGATGCGTAGCGAGGAATCCGAGATCTGGCCACGCAGGTGTTCCGACACTTCGTCCACTGAAGTTCCGGGTCTCGTGCGCAAGAGGATGTGATCGGGCGCGGCCGAGCTTCGCGCGGGAAACAGCGACAGGAAGGTCTGGTCGGAGACCAGCATGTAGCCGTCGCCGCCGAACCCTCCACCGCCAGAAAAAGTGTTGTAGGCCTTGATGGTGCGGCCGTCAGTCTCGAAGGAGAGTGGCGTCTGCGGCCGGATAGCGACAGCTTCGTCTCGCGTTATGCCGCGCGCGAGCCTGTCTAGGAGCGCCGCATCGTTCACCTGCAGCAGGTTCAGGTCGGCCGCAATCTTGGGGGAGATGAAGTCCTGCTTGAACGGATCTATTCCGAATGTGGTGAGACTGATGTCCGTCTGTCCCCGGTCCCAAGGCACGTTGGCGACGAAGAGGCCCATGCCTTCGATGACGTCCGGATTTGCCAACGCCTGCAGCATCCACTGGCGGGCAACGTTACCTCCGTCCGCGATCGCATTGGCGTCGGCCGCTGAAATGATGATGTCGGCCCGAAAAAATTCATAGGGTCTAAGCGTCGCAACGGCCATCGAGTTCATTATACCGAGCTGGACGAAGACCAGTACATTGGCGAAGCCGACGCCCGCGATCGCTGCCGCGAAGCGGGTGCGATTGTGGGTCAACTGCAACCAGCCGATAGGGAGCCGCCCGAAGAGGCGTTGCAGCAGGCGGCTCATCGTGCGGCCCGTGTCGCCGCCGACGTGTCGATGCGGGCAATAGCCTCCAGGTTGGTGTAGCCCGAAGCCAGCTTCGTCGACGAGGTGTCAAGAGCCACGAGGATGCGAATGACCCTCGCATCCGTGTTCGCGGCTGCATCGTCGGAGATGAGCCCCTGTCGGCCAACGGTCAGCCCGACGCTTTCCACCGTTCCCAGCAATGTCCGCCCTAGCGCGCTGGCGACCAGTTCCACCGGCTGGCCGGCTCGCACGCTGGCGATCCGGTCCTGATAGATCTCGACCTCCGCCATCATTTGGCTGGTGTCGCCCATCTCCATGATCCCTTCCGTCGGTGGTCGCTGCCCAGGCGTCGCGTGAATGTCGAGGATTGTTCCTGCAATAGGCGCGACAACGACCGCCCGCTGCGTGTCGAGCTTCACCCTGGCAAGATCGGCCTCGGCGGCAGCAACGTTGCGGCCTGCGACAACTACGTCTGGCTGCTCGTCGAGGTTAACCGAGGAGAAGCGGGCGAGCGTTGCCTCGGCACGGGTCACGCTGAGCGCGGCATCTTGGACGGCCGCGCGCGCCGTATCGAGCGTAGCGCCGGTAGCAACCCCGCTATCAGCGAGCTTCCCGGTGCGATCGAGATTAGCTTCGGCTTCGCGTAGATTGGAGCGAGCCTGGTCGAGCGTCGCCTGCGCCTCGTCGCGGCTCGACAAGACGGTGCTGCGGGTCTGAAGGAGCGCAGCCTGACGTACCGCCAGATTTGCCTCAGCGAGAAGAACGGCGCTTTCGAGTGCGTCGTAGTTGTCCAGGCGCGCCAATGGCGTGCCCCGGTCGACCCAATCGCCGACACCGACGAGCAGTTCGGAAAGCCGCGCATCTCCGGCCCCGTAGGGCGCTGCAACGATCGAGACATCACCGCGCGGTATCACGCGGGCGAGCCCCACGACGTCAGAGGGCAGCATCGTTTCGGCCAAATGCGCCGGCAACTCGATATTGGGAGGGAGCGCGATTGGCGAGGCGGACCCCGCACCCGGCGTCAGCCCGGTAATCTCATAGAACTTCTGGATAGGTACGGGCTGGAAGTACATACCTAGGACGCCGCCCAAGAACATGAAGACGGGTATCAGCAGGACGAGCAAATATCTTTTGCGGAACCCCCGACCCCCGCGACGCGGGATGCCGTCCGCAAGCTTTAGATCCATTGGTAGATCGCTGCCCGGAGTTACTGCCATATCCCTTCCTTTCTTCTGCGCCCGGTGAGTGGCCGCCACTTTATCGAGTTTGCGCGCGAGACGGAGCGCAGGCACCTCTCTCTGACAACCGATGCCAGCGTATCATCTGACTTGCGGATCCGACTTGACGCAGAGCAAGCGAACGATACGGCGGTTCGAAAACGAACGATTTGAGAAGGCAGACGCTGGCTGCCTATCGGCTTGGATCGGGCTTGTGCCGAAGCAGAACTCAAGCGGGGGCAAAGAGAAGCTCGGCAGTTTCTCCAAAGCCGGAAATCGCTACCTGCGCCAGATGCTGGTGGTCGGCGCGATGGCGGTCATCCGCTATGCCGAGCGGAACGGGACCAGGCGGCCATGGCTCGTGCAACTGATGGCACGGCGAACGACGAATGTTGCAGCGGTTGCGCTCGCCAACAAGACCGCCCGGATGGTCTGGGCATTGATGACATGCGGTGAGCGCTACAGGGAGCCGGTCATCGCATAACACGAGACAAGACGCGTAAGCGCCGACGATGTTGGAAAGGGCGAACAGGAGCTGATGCACAAAGCTGGTTCTGTGCGGAGCCAGCAGTATCGACGAATGAGCCTGTTGACGCACGCGCACTAGGGAGCGAGTGGTCATGCCTGCCCTCGAGCCTGCCGCATTCAACCTGTCAAGCGATTGCCACCATCGGCTCCAGATTGCTGCTTGCCCCCATCAACGCGCTTCGCTGTGCGGCGCAGGATGTACTCCACCCTCTCATCGGGAGGCAACGGCGGCACGGTCTCAAGAGGGAAGCCGAGAGACCGATAAACTTCGATTAGCAACTCATGGATCCGGCGTTGTGCGCCGGTGTCTTCGGTCCGCGCGTAGTCCCTGGCGAGCGGCAGCAGATCGAGGACGAACACCTTCCGGTAGGAGGCGGTTTTCAGCGCCTCGATCAGTTCCGGCTCAGGCTCAAGAGAGAGAAAGCGGTAGTAAGCCAGTGCATCGGGGAGAGCCCGGTCGAGGAAGCATACCTCGTCTGGGTCGAGGTTTCGTTCCTGCTCGATCTGCATCTGCAGAACGCCCTTCTGGAACTCGCGCTGGTTGGCCCGTATCTCGGCGACCGTCCGTCCGGTGACGCGCTGCGTGTCGATGAAGTGCCGTGCGTGCTCGATCGTGGTGCGATAGCCACGCTTGGCGAGCAATTCGATGGTCGTCGTTTTGCCCGAACTCGGTCCGCCGGTGATCACATACCAGTTTGTCATACGCGCCAGACTGACACGCAGTGGCGATCGCGCCCTTGATCGGGATCAATTGGCAGCACACGCATTGTGCTAGTCTGGACTATATTTCTTCCCAATCCTGGGAGGCAGGCATGGGCCGCTATGCGAAGTATGTCGAGACAAATGGTCTGATCGAGGCGTCCCCGACGGCGATCTATGAATTCCTCGACGACCAGTCGAACCTGTCGGCGCATATGCGCCAGTCATCGGGCATGATGTTGGGCTCTTCCATGGACATCCATATGGAGCCAGATCACGCGCGGCACGTCGGCTCGAGGTTTGGATTCACCGGCCGCATTCTCGGCATTCCGCTGTCCGTGGAGGAAGTCGTCACCGGCAGGGAACCACCCATCAGCAAAACCTGGGAGACGACCGCGGAACCGCGTCTTTGGGTGATCGGCCGCTACATGATGGGCTTCGAACTCGCGCCAACAGCCGAAGCTGGAACGATTTTGCGTGTCTACATCCGCTACGATTTGCCGGCGGGAGGCTTCACACGCCTTCTGGGCCGCGTCTTTGGCGGCATCTATGCAGCCTGGTGCACGCGCCAGATGGTTGTGGACGCACAAAAACACTTCGACCACCAGCCAGTGAAGCCGCTCAAGGCAACTCATAGCTGATCCTGCCGCGTCAGCCTGTCCGGATGCCCTCTAGGCGGGTGCGCTTCAGCAAGAGCGCGTTGACCGCCACGAGCGCCGAACTGCCCGACATCGCCAGTGCCGCGACCTGCGGGCTCAAGAGGAACGGGTAGAATACCCCCGCCGCAATCGGGAACGCGATGAGATTGTAGCCAGTGGCCCACCACAAATTCTGGTGCATCTTGCGTAAAGTAGCCTTGGAAAGCGTCATGGCTCCGACCACGTCGTAGGGGTCGCTCTTCATCAGCACGATGTCGGCACTCTCGATAGCCACATCCGTACCAGCTCCAATGGCAAAGCCGACATCGGCCTGGGTCAGGGCGGGTGCATCGTTCACCCCATCGCCCACCATTCCCACTTTCAGACCCTGGCTCTGCAACTCCCTGATCTTTTCCGCCTTCTGCCCGGGCAGCACATCGGCAAGGATGATGTCGATGCCGAGCAGTCCGGCGATCCGCTTTGCCGTGCCGGCATTGTCGCCGGTCAACATGGCAACGCGCACCCCCTGCTCATGGAGCTTGGCGATCGTTGCAGCCGACGTCGGCCGCGGCGCGTCGGCCACCGCAACAAGGCCCACGAGCCGCCCCACTCGGGCGACATAGGTCACGGTGCGGCCTTCGCCCTTGAGCACTTCAGCCGGCTCACCCAAGGCGCCCATGTCGACGGCGTTTTCGTCCATCAGCCGCCGGTTGCCCACCAGCACTGCTGCGTCCTCAACCTCGGCGCTCGCACCGCGCCCGTCCATGTAGTGGAAACGAGTGAGCCCTGGTAATTCCAGCCCCGCCGCCCTTTCGCGGATCGCGAGGGCAATGGGGTGGTCGGAGTTCTGTTCGATGGCGGCAGCGAGGGCGAGAAGCTCGTCTTCGGTAATGTCGGGGGCGGGAACGACGTCGACGACTTTGGGCTGGCCCATGGTGAGGGTGCCTGTCTTGTCGAAGACGATCACGTCGAGCTTGGTCGCGCCCTCCAATGCGGCAGCATTCTTGAAGAGGATGCCGTTGGCGGCGCCGAGACCGGTTCCGACCATCACAGCCATCGGCGTGGCAAGGCCCAGCGCATCAGGACAGGCGATTACGAAGACGGTGATGGTAAGCGTCAGGGCGAAAAGCAGTGGCTGGCCCAGCAGCCAGAACCAGACGGTGAAGGTGGCAAGTCCGATGACGATGGCAGCGAGGACGAGCCACTGCGAGGCCCGATCCGCCAACAGCTGCGCTGGCGCCTTGGAGTTCTGCGCCACTTGCACGAGCTTGACGATCTGGGCCAGCGCCGTATCAGCCCCCACCTTGGTCGAGCGGTAATGGAGCGCACCGCTCTTGTTGATCGTCGCCCCGATGACCTGGTCGCCGACCCTCTTGGTCACCGGCAGCGACTCGCCCGTAAGCATGGACTCATCGATCGTCGACTCTCCTTCGACCACCTCTCCGTCGACCGGCAGCTTGTTGCCTGGCCGGAGAACGACGATGTCGCCCACATCCACCTCGGAGGTGGCGACTTCGATCTCCTGCCCATCGCGGAGGATTGTCGCCTTGGGTGGCGCAAGGTCAAGTAACGTGCGGATCGCTGCCGAGGCCCCTGCCCGGGCACGCATTTCCAGCCAATGACCCAGCAGGATGAAGACCAGCAGAACCGCCACAGCCTCATAGAACTGCTGACCATCGAACAGGAAGGTCGAGCCCACGCTGAACAGATAGCCTGTGCCGACACTGAGCAGCACCAGCACGGCCATGTTGAGGACGCCGTTGCGAAGAGCGCGAACCGCCGCGACGACAAACGGCCACACGGGGTAGAGGATCGCTCCGCTCGCCAGGATGAACATCGTGATGTTCATGCTGAGCCCGAACGGCGGCTCGAACAGTGGCGGCGCCAGCCCCATGGGATCGAGTGCGAAGATCGGGATCGTGAAGATGAGACTCACGATGAAGCGGTTCCGCATGTCGCGGACCATCTCGTCCATGCTCATGCCGCCACCATGGCCCATCTCGTGAGCCATCGCGTCGGGTGTCGGAACGGCCGGCTGTCGGCCCGCTGGCGTGGCAAGTGCGTGCTCGCCATGCACGTGAGCCTCATGTCCCGCGGGTTCGGCAGACGTCATCACCAGCGTTTCGTTGGGCACGCAGACGTGTCGCGGCGCCACCTCGCCGCGGCAATGGAAGCCGCAGGCGCGGATCTGTTCGACCAGCCGCTCCGGCCCGGTGACCTCTTCATCATAGGTGATGCTCGCCGAGCTCGAGCCGGCGTTGATCGCGACGCCGTGAACCGCGGCGATACTCGCGAGGCGCTTCTCCACGGCGGCAAAATCAAGGATGCTGAGGAGGTCGGCGACTTCGAGGGTGGCGGTTTTCATGCTCGAGCCTCAGTCCGGTCGCCGAAGGTCGACATCATGCCGATCGCCATGTGGTAGGGGTGGTGGCAGTCGAAGGCCCACTGGCCGGCATTGTCGGCGTCGAGGGCAATGGTTACCGAACGCATCGGCGGGATCAGCACTAGTTCGAGATCCAGCACCGGCCTATTCTGCTCGCCTGGCGCTGCGACCCTCGCCATCTCTGCGCCGCGTGGCTCGAGGATGATCCCAGTGCGCTGCGGCGCGCCCTCGCGAAGCGCCAAGACTGGGAACGAGCGCTTCTCCGCCGGCAACATCAGCCATACGTCGATCCGCTGTCTCATGTTCATCGGGAAACGGCGGCCTTTGACGGCTACGATGTCCTCGCCTTCCACCGCGATCGACTCGCCCTCCAGTTCACCGAAGTCGATGGTAAAGGCGGTGGCGGCCGCGCCTTTGATGATGCGCACACGCACCCGGCCGCCACGCTCCACCTCGGCCACTTCCTGGTCAGCCAGCGTGCGGTCACTGGCGAGATAGGCGTCGTACTCGATATCGTTGAGGTCCATCGCCATGATGCCCGAAGACATGTCCATGCCTCCGTGACCGCTGTGGCCTGCCATGGCATCGGCCGCCGGACCAGCTGTGAGACCAGCCAGCAGCTGGTCCGGCGTCTTGAACGAGAAGTCGTGCAACAGCACGACCACCTCCTGCTCGTCGCGCCCGTCATCGTGCGGGTTCGCAACGATAAGGGGCACCGCAAGCAGCGCCTGTTCCTGGAGCGTATGGGCATGCATCCAGGGCGTGCCAGCCTTGCCGGAGAACGCGTAACTCCGCATTGTCAGTTTCCTTTGAAACAAAGAGTTGTGGCTGATGTGAGTCTGATGCTGTCCCAACCGCGACTGCATCGTCGCGGTTGGGTGGATGGCACGGAACTGTCGGTGCGCCGTCAATCTGCCGCTGCTGGTCATGGAGAACGCGCCGGCCCTGCGGCCGGGCCGTCTCAGAGTCCGCGCGCCGCTACGGCGTTATGGACCGCAGCCACGATCGAACCTGCAACGATGCCGAAAGCGAGGCTGAAGAAAATGCCTTCGAGCCAAGCCTGGGGCGACGTCACGGGTGCGAGCGTGAACAATCCTACCCAGGCATGCGTCACCTGCAGGCTGGGAAACAGCACTCCCACGAGAGCGCACAGGACGAACAGCACGATCAGGGCCACGCTGGCCGCGATGGCCAGCCCCAGCATCGACAGCGTGCGTCTATTGACGATGTCGGTCATGGCATGTCTCCCTCAGCAGGGGCCTCGGGTGCTGGCATGTCCTTTTGCATCTGCCGCATCATCTGCATCATGTCCATTTGCACCATCTGCATGGACCGCATCATCTCCATCAACTGCATCTGCGGCGAGCCGCCCGCTCCTGGCTGCATCATCCCGCCACTCTGCATCTGCTGCATGAGTTGCAGATGCATCTGCATCATCGTCATCATGTGCATTTGCATCATCGGCATGGCCGCTCCCCCGCCCCTCTGCATCATGCCCATCATGTCCGGGCATTGGGTCATCGCGTTGCCTGCGGGCGGAGCAGGAAGCTGAGCAATCTTGTCTGCCGGTGTCTCGGTAGCGGTCGAGGGGGTATCGGCACCCTCGGGGTGATGCGGGTCGGTCTGAGCGATCGCAGGATTGGCGAGGCCCAGGAACAGTGCCGCTATAAATAGCGGCTTGGTAACGCGCATGGGTCTTCTCCCTTTGCGTGGTATTGAATTGAATGTGGTGGTGACGAGACGCCGGACAACAGTGCAATGCAGTGCAGTGCGCAGGTGAGAGCGAAACGCCCGCGACCGCCAAGGTCGCTTATATCAGCCGAGGGCGCGGGGCGGATGGCGGTTGACGAGCGGATCGATCCCGTGGAGGCATTGCGCGCGTGCTAAAGTCCAGGTCCGGTGCGCGGAACCGGTAAAGCCGGGGGCATCAGCCGGCGCTACGAAGGCAGTGCCGCTGCAATGCGCCACGCTTGAACAGCAATCGGCGAGCCGGTCATCGCACGACTCTTGCTTGTAGGCGTCGTGCGCGATCGATGCGGGGTGGACACTGGCCAAATGGTGCAGTTCGACGGATGTGCCGGGCAATGCGGCAACCGCCGCAGAGCCGAAGCCGAGCGCCAACGCCAGACTGAAGATCAGCGCTGTCGCCAGAACTCGGAGTTCATCGCACAACCAAACCATGCTCTTACCATAAGGCTATCCCAGGAGCTGTCCTTGATCGAAATCAAAGTCGCGTCACGCATCAGCGCCGCATCTTCGCGTACGCTCGTTTTGTGCTGGAGCAACGACGTCGCGTTCGATCGGCGCTTTCGACTGTCGATTGACGAATTGCTGGCGGCGGAGCCGCATGACGCGTTGCAACGGAAGGCGCGCTACAAGCTCATGTCCATGATGCTGGACGCAATATGCAACATTGAAGGGGGAATGAGGAAAGTGAACCCTTCAATCCAGTGGCTCGAAGACCAAATCAAAATCCGAAACGATCTCATTGATCAGATCGATCAGGGGACTGGACGCAAGAGCCCAGCAAGGAAATGGCAGAAACCACGGTTAAGGATCGTCAGTATGCTATTCGGGATAGATCCCAAATTGAGCAGCAATTGGCCATGCTCCGCTCAATACAGTGAGCACCACGGCATTTCGCCAGGCGAACGTGTGTCAATCGCATAATTTGGCGATAACGATGCCATAAGCGCTATCGCAGTCTCAGCCGTTGAAGCGAATACGCCCCATTAGTCTTGAACGTGGAGAAATATGTATGCCTGAACTATTGGCGAAGCCGACTGATCACCTCATCGAACTCACTGCCGACATTGTGGCGGCCTATGTTTCGAATAATCCGGTGCCGATAGCAGAACTTCCGGGATTGATTGCCCAGATCCACTCCAGCGTCAGCGGGCTCGGGACGCCAACCGCACCGGAGCAAGCAACGCTAACACCTCGGATGCCCATCAAGAAAACCATCACAACCGACTACATCATTAGCCTGGAAGACGGAAAACGGTACCAGACCCTTAAGCGGCATCTCGGCATGATGGGGCTGACCCCTGACGAATATCGTGCCAAGTGGTCGCTACCCTCCGACTACCCGATGGTAGCTCCCGGCTATTCCGCAAGACGCTCGGAGCTAGCGAAGAAATTTGGCCTTGGTCGCATGCCCGCAGCTAAGCCGGTGGCGAAACGAGCAAAGCGCACATCTGGCAAGTCGAAGTCATAAGACGCGCTAAAACAACACGAGGCTCGAGAAAGACGAGACCGGAGTCTGGGTTGTGGAACCTGCCTTCCTGACAGAGCGGTTTTCGGTAGAGCGAACGAAACTTCGGCGCCCGCATGCGGCTTGGCCTTGTATGGTGGAACGCGGCATCGACAGCGACGAGGGTCGCAGTCGCCTGACCTGTGCGCTACGGTAGTCGGTTTGGTGCGGCAATGTCGACGCAGACTCACGGCCACATGCGCCACATGGCCTTCGGCTTCGAACTCACGGCTAGAAATCCTCGCCGCCCAACAAACATATCCACCAGATTTCTGATGACGGCGACACCCGGGCCACGGGAGTCGCGATTTGTTGTCATCCCCCGCCTCGCAACGACGCTGAGAGTGAGAGCGTGGCCGGGTTAGCCATGACGGGTTGAATGCCTGGAGAGAGACTTCCGGCGCCCGTCATGGAGACTTGAGCCATGAACATGCAGGTTTTCGATGGCCCCCGTCAGGTCGGTGAGGGCTACAAAGTGGATGTTACCCGCGGCGAACGCATCGGCCGTGTCTCGTCTGAATGGTTTTCGCGGCCTGACGATGAGCGTTACCTCTCTTTGAGTGAACTCGCCCGCATGGTCCGAGCACGGGCCAAGCACAGCTGCACCCGAACCGTCGAAAGCGAGCAAATCCAGGTCGAGGCGAACCGCAACGACCAAGAGCACCTGACGCTCATTCTCCCTGGCGCGGAAGCCCCCGTTGCCCCTACGCACTGGAGTTTCGGGCAACTCGCAAGCCTCGTCAGCGCGCCTGCCACATATCTGCGCCAGCTGCCAGCCTCGCTGGCCGGCATCAATCTGCAATACGGCCTCAACACGCACCGCGCCGAGCAGATCAAGACCTTCGAGACAAACGACGGTCGCGTCGAATTGCGAGCTGTCACCGGACCGGACTACGGACGTATCTACGACCACGAGTTGGTCGAAGCCGTGCAACGTATCGCCGGCAACGGCACTGGAGACACTCGCTGGAAGGTGCCGGGCATGCCCGACTGGTCGACCGGTGTCTACAATCCCCGTATCGATATCACGAAGGAAACGACGACGCTTTACGCCTCGGACCGTGACGTCTTCATCTTCTTGGTCGACGATCTTAATCCCATCGAAGCAGGCAAGCTGCCCGACGGCTCGCCCGATCTCTATTTCCGGGGCTTCTATTGCTGGAACTCCGAAGTCGGCGCGAAAACCCTCGGCATGGCGAGCTTTTATCTTCGTGCCGTGTGCCAAAACCGAAACCTCTGGGGTATCGAGGATTTCGAGGAGATTACAATCCGCCACTCGAAATACGCCGCCTCACGCTTCGCTCACGAGGCCGCGCCAGCGCTTCTCAATTTCGCCAACTCCTCGCCGATGCCCTTCATCAATGGCATCAAGGCGTCGCGCGAGCGCATCGTTGCGCGCAACGACGAGGATCGCACCGAATTTCTGCGCCGGCGCGGTTTCTCCAAAGCCCAAACGACGAAGATCATCGACACCGTGCTCAGCGAGGAAGGCCGACCGCCCGAGAGTATCTTCGACTTCGTGCAGGGCATCACTGCGGTCGCACGCGACAAGACGCATCAGGACGTCCGCCTCGATATGGAAGGCAAAGCCAAGATGCTGCTTGAACGAGCAAGCTGATTGGCCGTGCCGACGATCCCTGATCGTCATGCCTCCGGCCTTGCGCCTTCGTGCCTCGCCGGTTCACCAATGTCATTGCGCTGCCCTCAAGAGGAAGAGGGCGGCGCTTGCTTCATGACGGATTTGAAGATCGAGAGAGAGGCTCTTGGCGTCCGTCGTGGAGTGAAAAATCATGGCAAATACCGCTCAGAAGATCATTCTGTCATCCTCGCGCGACATCCCCTTTAATAAGCTCGTCCTCGCCCAGACCAATGTCCGTCGCATCAAGGCCGGCGTCTCGATAGACGATCTCGCCGCCTCAATCGCCCGCCGCGGATTGATCCAGAGCATCCACGCCCGTCCTGTGCTCGATGCCGACGGCTACGAAACCGGCATGTTCGAGGTACCGGCCGGCGGACGCCGCTATCGTGCTCTCGAAATGCTCGTGAAGCAGAAGCGCCTCGCCAAGACCGTGCCCGTTCCCTGCATTCTGGGAAGTGCAACTGGCGACATCCTCGCGGAGGAAGTCTCACTCGCAGAAAACATCGAACGCGCGCCCTTGCACGCCCTCGACCAGTTCCGGGCCTTCCACAACATGCGATTGAAGGGCATGGGCGAAGACGAGATTGCCTCGGCCTTCTTCATCTCTGTCAGTGTCGTCAAGCAGCGACTGAAGCTCGCTTCTGTATCGCCTGCCCTGCTCGACATCTATGCCGAGGACGGCATGACGCTCGCCCAGCTCGAAGCCTTTTGTGTCAACGACAACCACGCTCGCCAGGAGCAAGTCTGGGAGGCGGTGCGCGGTAACTGGTCGAAGGAGCCGTACCAGATCCGGCGCATGCTTACCGAAAATACCGTCCGCGCCTCTGACAAGCGCGCTGTTTTCGTTGGCCTCGATGCCTATGCGGCCGCCGGCGGCATCGTTTTGCGCGACCTCTTCCAAAGTGACGACGGCGGCTGGCTTCAAGACGTTCCCTTGCTCGAGCGTCTCGTCGCCGAGAAGCTCCGGGGCCTCGTCGACGAAATCACCAACGAAGGATGGAAGTGGATCGAAGTCGCTGTCAGCTTCCCCTATGGCTCGACCAATGGTCTGCGCCAATTGGAAGGAACGCTGGTCGAACTGACCCAAGAGGAGCAGGCGACCCTCGATACGTTGCATACCGAGCTCGATAAGGTCCAATCCGAGCATGAGTACGCAGACGAACTGCCCGACGACGTCGACCAACGCCTTGGTGAAGTGGAGGCGGCGATCGCTGCTTTCAAATACCCCCCGGTCCGCTTTGATCAATCTGAGATCGCGCGCGCAGGCGTCTTCGTCAGCGTCGACAGCGATGGCTCACTCCTGATCGAACGCGGCTATGTAAAGCCCGAAGACGACGCGCCGTTCGCCGAGGACGATGAAGGCGTCGAGGCGGAGATGGATGGCAACAACCCCGGCGACCCCGGCAGCGCGGTTTCACGCGCCGCCATCGGCGGCAACCTCGTGGAGGCCGAGGACGACGAAGATGGTGTCATCAAGCCACTGCCGGAACGGTTGATCGCCGAGCTCACTGCCCACCGCACCCTGGCACTTCAGGATGCTCTGGCAAATAATCCTCATGTCGCCATGACTGCGCTCCTGCACCGCCTGGTAATGGAGCGCTATCACCCCTCCGCCGCAGCCGGCTGTCTGGAGGTCACCGTTCGCCAGCATCATTATGCTATCCAAGGGATGGACCTAAAGAACACCCGATCGGCGAAGGCGATCGCTGAACGCTACGACGCATGGAAGGCGGATCTGCCGAAGGACGAGAATGCCATCTGGGACTGGATAGTAGCGCTCGACGAGCCCAGCCGCATGGCACTTCTCGCTCATTGTATCAGCTACGGCGTGAACGCAGTGTGCGAACGTGTCGATCGTTACGGTGGCCCTGGCCTCTCACAGCACGGCCTCGACTACCGCCTCGCCCAGGCAGACAGGCTCGCGCACGCTACAGGCTTCGATATGGTCGCCGATGCAGGTTGGCGGCCGACCGTCGACAACTATCTCGGCCGCGTGACCAAGACGCGCATCCTCGCGGCAGTCCGCGAGGGGGCCGGCGACCACGCCGCGACCCTGATCGACCACCTCAAGAAAAGCGAGATGGCTAGGGAGGCTGAAGGCCTGCTCGCCGCGAGCGGCTGGCTGCCCGAACCGCTGCGCTTGCCTGTCGCAGAATCGGACGTCGCACAAAAGGCGGAAAACGGCTGCGAAATGGAACTGGGCGAAGATCGTGAGATCCCTGAAACTGAAGCCGAAAACCTTCGCCATACATTAGCGGCCGAATGAACCACTCCCGCTCCCTGACTGGCCTGCCGGCGACGGCAGGCCAACTCTTTGGAAACGTCTGTCATGGCAACGGCACCACGTGATCTGGTCAGACGACTGGCAAACCAGGCCGAGGCAGTCTGCCGCCACTATCTTTCCAGCGGCCACCGCGAGGGCCACTACTGGCTCGTCGGCGATGCGCGCAACACGCCTGGCCGCTCGATGTTTGTGCGGCTCAAGGGACCGCAAACCGGCAAGGGCGCGGCAGGAAAATGGACCGACGCAGCTACCGGTGAACATGGTGATCTCCTCGACGTGATCCGCGAGTGTCGCGGTCTCATCGAGTTCAAGGACGTTGCCGAGGAAGCGAGAGCCTTCCTGGCCATGCCGCAACCAGCAGCCAGGTCGGGCAGGCGAGGCAGTCAACCAGCGTCCGCACCGGCAGTCTCGCCAGAAGCAGCGCGGCGGCTCTTTGGGATGGCACAGCCCATTGAGCGGACGCTCGTCGAAACATATTTGCGGGGACGCGGCATCACCGCTCCGCCCGACACGGACGCACTGCGCTTTCATCCACATTGCTACTATCGAGCGGATGAGCACACCTCGATGGAAACCTGGCCGGCGATGATCGCTGCTGTCACCGACCTTGGCGGCAAACTCACAGGCGTACATCGCACCTGGCTCGATCCCGGTGGCTTCACCCAAGCCAATCTCGGCCGGGCGCCGATCAATACGCCCCGGCGAGCCATGGGCGAGCTCCTCGGTCATGCCGTCCGCTTCGGCGCGGGCGGCGACATGATGGCAGCTGGCGAAGGCATCGAGACGATATTGTCCGTCCGCTCTGCGCTGCCTTCATTGCCGGGCATAGCAGCCCTCTCTGCTACACACCTCTCAGCTATCTTGTTTCCCGAAACGCTGCGGCGACTCTACGTCGCGCGTGACAACGATCCGGCGGGCGACGGGGCGGCTGTTACCCTGATCGAGCGTGCCGACGCAGCCGGCATCGAGACCGTCGTCCTCACGCCGAGCTTCGGGGACTTCAACGAGGATCTCAGGCTGCTAGGTCTCGACGAGTTGGTGGCAAGATTGCGCCTGCAAATCGCCCCGCAAGACGTCGCTCGCTTCATATCGCGGGCGGCCTGACCGGTAAGAGGACTCAAGCGTGGCAGGACTGTATCGTCCGCGTCCGCCGATGATATTGGGACCCTCGTGCGAAGAGGCCACAACCTACGGCCTTCCGGAGGGCGATCGGGCGTCAGGCCGCCGGCACCGGCAATGGCTACGGCCGACGATTTTCCGGCGCCCCTGCGGGGGTTTCCATCGCGAACAAAATCGCCGGCCTTCGCCATCCTCCACTCCGTTCCGGTCCGGCGCTAACGCGCCGGATGCAAGTCCGGACGCGCCTGCCGCCATCGTCGCCATGAAGGCCGCGATGGATGCGGCCACGAGCCGAAGGAGTACCCCCATGACCGATGAACACGAGACCGTATTCGAACCGCACCACGCCTTCCAGGAACTCCAGCTCTACGGCTATCGCCCCTTCGAGGATGAACCCGATCCGCGCCCCCTCCCCGAAGGCAACATTGTCGCCAGCAGTATCGCCGATATCTTCGACGCGCTCGTGGTAGCGCTCTCCGACACCCGCCTTGAGCCTGACCTCGAGGAACTGCTCTGGGGGACGGTCAACCTCTTCCATCGTGCCACCGACCGGATCGAACGCGAACTCGACAATAACGAACTCGCGCAACAGCGCCTCCAGCGCGAACAGGACGGTTCAGAGGTGAAATCCGTCGAACTGGAACGCCTGACGACACAAGGACAGTCTCTTCTTGAACGCCGGAACGCCTTCGAGCTGATGCGCGACCAGGGCGCCGAACATTTCCAACGCCACACCCACTCAATCTGGCGACCGCGCACCGGCTCGATGGTCAACCATCGCAATCTCACCGCAGCACTGATCGACAGCCGAGATTTCCTGGCTGCGAAGCAACGTGCGGAGAGCCAGGTTCTTCTGCCGGCCGGCCCAAAGGTCGCCTTCACCGGCGGTCTCGACTTCAACGACCATCATATCATCTGGGCCAAGCTCGATCAGGTCCACGCCAAGCACCCCGATATGGTGCTGCTGCATGGTGGAAGCCCCAAGGGTGCCGAACTGATTGCCGCCAAGTGGGCCGACAATCGCAAGGTTCCGCAGATCGCCTTCAAGCCAGAGTGGAACAAGCACGGTAAGGCCGCGCCTTTCAAGCGCAACGATACCCTGCTCGACACGATGCCGATCGGCGTCATTCATTTTCCAGGTACCGGAATCCAGGACAACCTTGCCGATAAGGCGCGCAAGCTCGGTATCCCCGTCATGAAATACGGCGGCGCGTAAGCGCCGCATTCCCTACATCGGAACCGCACGACCGAGCCCTAGGAGGAAACAAGAAGGTGTCCAGTCGGCGTTGGACAGAATTGTCAGCGTCGATCGCCTGAGCGTAGTCTTAAGGGTTCAATGGGAACTGACCAATGATTATGGAAACGGTTGCGCTGCAATGATCCTATCCAGTTTTTCACGAGACGGGCCATGGATCTTGATGAGTGATCGTGCTTGGCCGTCGGACAAGCCATATCGCTCGGCGAGGGTGTGCGCGGTGTAGGTTGCGTCCTGTGCGATCTGTCTGAATATGTCCATTTTCTGGTTTTCGTCTGGGTCGTCAATCATTGCGACTTCCTCCCGTCCGTAAACGCGGGGCGCGGCTACGGCAGGCCTAATTGCCGTCGAAGGGCACTGCTGACAGAACATAACATGGGCCCACGACGCTTCGGCGTTTAAGATTGGAAGTTGGGATCGCAAAGAGCGCGGGCGCGCAGTGAGGGACCAAGGAAGGTGTGGCTTCCCAAACTGCTTGGCCAAATCAGCGACGTCAGCAGATGAGCCGACGATCGCCATGACTGAAAGACATCGCGAAGCAGCGGACGCAACAGCGATGTGAAAGCATGGCTGACGGCCGCCGGGTAGTGGACGATATGACAATGGCTCGCATTGCCGGAATGCGGTCAGGATGCAGCGAGGTAGCCCATTGGTTCCCCCGAGATCCGTCCGCCAGCGAGCGCACCGAAGCGGCCTCTTCGATGGATGTATCTGGCCGAAGACCGGCTACGCCTCGATCGCCTTCAACGCAATGGCTTGTTACGACTTTCTTCCCCTGGCGCTACGCGGCCATTCCTCGCGCGACAACAAAGTCGCGCCAGCGCCATCCTCCGCTGACGCTTCGGCCCGTGGGTGCGCCGGCTATCGCCTGCGGCCTGTCGATCACCATCGAGACCGCAATGGTGCGGGCTCGAAACAGACAGGATCGGAGAACTACCATGGCAACCATCGGCACCTTCAAGAAGTCCGGCAATAACGAATTCACCGGCGAAATCGTCACCTTCAGCGTCCAGGCACGCAGCGTCCGCATCGTCCCCGAAACCCGCGCCTCTGGCGACAACGCTCCCAGCCACCGGGTTTTCGTCGGTCGAGCCGAAATCGGCGCCGCATGGGCCAAGTGCTCCAACGAGGGTCGCGACTATCTCGGCCTCAAGCTCGATGACCCGAGCTTCAACGCCCCGATCTTCGCTAACCTCTTCAACGACGAGGACGGTGACGGCTACAGCCTGATCTGGTCACGCCCGAGCCGCCGCAACGGCGAGTAAGCCCAGCAGGACCCGCCCGGACAATCCGGGCGGGTCCCTTTCCTCGACAGACAATGGCGACATGCCTGCCCCGGGGAAAACAGGTACTTCTCGGCTAATACCGATCAGCAACATACTTCCTCAAAAGCTCGGACACATCACAGGACAAGACGAGTTCCGTCCCTAATCGCCCCACGACATGACCAGAAGTCTCAAAACCAAAGCGGCGGTAAAGTCGGAGCGCGCTGAAATTTTCCTCGTTCACGCTCAGCGTCAAGGCGGAGCTTCCTGGACGATGAACAGCGATCCAAACCGCGGCGAGTGCCAGAGCTGCGGTGCCAATTCCCCTGCCCTGTGCCTGACGGCTGATGCGGAAGTTGTGCAGGCTGATTTCATCCGGGTTGGCCCAGGACGGCAACGCTTGCCCCTCACGCAGCATTAGGAAACCCACTGTCGTGCGTTCCACTGTGACGAGGAAAGGATGGCACGAACTTAGTTCCAGCCGCCCGCTTAGCCTCTCGAAGATCGTCGCCATGCTGCCGCCGGCGACCTCTTCGTCGTGTTCGTCCAGTTCGATGCCATCCACCGACGCAATCTCATCAAACCGGAGCAGTTTGAGTGTGATCTTCATGCGCACGCACCAACAGGGCTGCTTCGCTGATGTGGTCGCAGCGCCGTTTTGGGGCTTGCACGCATTCTATTCGGCCCTTACCAGCACGCTGCCGTCGCCAAGACCGTAGGAAAGGCGTGTGGACTGCAACGCGTCGGCGCTGATCTGGATGAGAAGAGCGACTATCCTGCCGTCAGGATGATCAAGGACCTCACCAAGGCGGGTAACCGACCAGCCAAGCTGCTCCAACCGTGCAGGCCAGAAGTCCTCACACACGACGCTCAGCTTGCCTATTCCTAACCTCAGGCACGCTTCGAGAAGCCCGCACAATACGACACCGGCCGGTTGTGACGATCTACCCGTCATTCGCAAGGACGGCACGATGAAGAATCGCGTCCATTCATAGAGATCGGCATCTCTCGGCGGTGCGCCTCTGACAAGCATTGGGAAAACATACGAAAGCAGATGCGGTTTCGTCGTCGGCACCAGGCGCGACCCGCCGACAAGGTTTCCAGCGTCGTCTATTCCAAGCAGATAGATTGTGTCCCTGGTATCGAACGCGTCGATCTCCAATGGAACCGGCCTGTCGATTTGCTGCCATTTTCGGCCCGAGACGTAGATTTCATATCGAATGCGAAAATAGCGTTCGAGATGATCCTGATACGCCTGGCGGTTCGACCAATCGACGATATGAAGCTTGAACATGACGCTCACCAGATGACGCGTACCTTGCCTGTCCAAGCTTGGCCATACTGGTTTTCTGGTATTGTCAGGGAGAGATTTCTCCGCGCCGCACGGCTTCCATAGCCGCCTGGATCGTATTCACGGCGTCGCACTTCTCTCTGACATTGCTCAAATGTCGTTCGACAGTAAATCTCGAAATTCCCAAGATGCAGGCCACGTCTTCAGCCACCTTGCCGGCCGCTATCCATGTCAGCACTTGTCGCTCTCGATCAGTCAGATTGATCTGAGGGGATTGCCCACCTCCGCCATTCAGCCGGCGCAACGCCCTGTAGGCATGGACGCAAACCGTTTCAAGGATTGGGACATCCTCAGGCAAAAGTTCGATACGTTCGCCAGCCGCCGTCACGACCGAAGGAGCGCGTCGAGGCTCATGGACAGGAACACAAAAGCCGTCCCTCAGTCCGAACTCTGCGGCCTCGCCCATGACACGCAATTGTCCAGTGGTCATCTCATTGGACGTCAGGTCACGCCAGATAAAGGGCTGCCCGACCAAACGGCTGCGTGAGGCGCACGGATCTTGAGAAAAATGCTCGCTGGCAAGGTAATGCTCAAGCCACTCAACCGGCCAGCCGTCATAGAGGATTTCGCGCTGCCAGGGCCCAACCTGCGGTGACGGCAGCCCCGTAATAAGCAGATGACGAAATCCGAACGGTCGCAAGATGTTGAGAAGTTCTTCCAAAACCTCCGCCGGATTAATCGCGGCGTCAATTCTGGCGAGCGCGCCAGTAAGGCTTGCGAACACCTTGAGGTTCATGAAACACCCTCCCAACGCTGGGTAATGCCAGCGCCGATGATGACAGGGCAGTTCAACCTCGTCAGGCCAATTCAGCGTTTTGCAAGCAGATTGCTAACTATAGGCTGCATTCCGTCGGCACCTTCAAGGACACCGGGCAAGTGATCGGCTCAACCAAGGGTCCTATCTCGATTTCCCTTCCGGCCCCGGATCCATCAGAAGCTCCGCCGGTTCTACCTCCAGCACCCTTGCCAATGCCTCCACCATATCAAGTGTCGCATTGCGGCGGCCGGCTTCAGCGCCACTTAGGTAGGCACGGGCGCAACCGGCGAGGTGAGCCAATTGCTCTTGCGACAACCGCCGTTCCCGGCGCAGCCGCTGCAGATTCAGACCGAATATCTTGCGAAGGTTCATCGCGTGAATTTGCCAAATGTGCACTATAATGCAACGCACTATAGTGCACATTTTCGTTGACACGCGCGGTATATGCTGTTTGATCGGCTGCGGGATCCAGACCAGAGATGAGGACCGGGGGGCGTCCGGATAGTCGCTAACAGCCTGATGCTACAAGCAGCGTTCGGAACGCCTTTCCTCCAATCATGCCACCCGACAGACCAATTATTGCGTAGACGGAGCTTTCGACCACATGGCGACTATTTCCGGATACAGCTGCATCCGATGTGGCTCCGAACATGCAAGCGACATCAGGATAGATTCCAGAGGATGTCCCAGGTGCGTTGAACAAGCCCCGGCAAACCTCCAACCGATCTATTCGCGCGGCGCCGATGCGGTTGACGACCATGACGTGGGGAGCGTTCTCCGCAATTCCCTTTGGCGTTACGGATCATTTCTGCCGCGCCCGAGCGGCCCGGTGGTGTCCTTGGGAGAAGGTTTGACCCCACTGCTGCCAGCAGAGCGACTTGGGGAAGCTTTGGGCGTCCCTCAGCTCTTCATCAAGGATGAGGGGCGCAATCCGACAGGGTCACACAAGGATCGATTTTCCACAGTCGCGGTGTCGATGGCGCGCGGTCAAGGGGCAAAGGTGCTGGCGACGGCGTCATCAGGCAATGCCGGCGCATCGCTGGCGGCCTACGCAGCCAGGTCTGGGCTCGGCTGTGTTGTCGCGACATTTGCCGGATCCGCTGGCCCGATGTTGTCGCAGATTCATGCCTATGGGGCTTCCGTGATCCCGATGGCCCACAAGAGCGACAGGTGGAAACTTCTTGAGCGGGCTGCCGATCGTCTCGGCTGGTTTGTCACCTCCCCCTATCAGCACCCGGTCGTCGGCAGTCACCCGCTTGGCATCGAAGGTTACAAAACGATCGCCTATGAGATTGCGGAGCAGGCGGACGGGTATCTGCCTGACTGGTGTGTGCTTCCAGTGTGCTATGGGGACGCCCTCGCAGGAGTAGCGGCCGGCTTCCACGACCTGCGCAGCAGGGGCAAGATCGAACGAGTACCAAGGCTGGTTGCCGCTGAAGTGCATGGCTCGCTTTCAAAAGCCCTCGAGAATGGCTTTGACCGCATCGAGGAACAGGAACCTTCTTTCGAAACAATTGCTCTATCGATCGGCACGACGCGCAGCACATACCAGGCGGTGAAGGCGCTACGTGACACCGGGGGTCATGCTGTCTGCGTATCCAACGAGAAGCTCATCCGCATGCAAAAGACGCTGGCTGCCAGAGAAGGTCTCTTCGTGGAACTGGCTTCGGTCGCGCCTCTGGTCGCAATCCAGGATTTGCGCGATCGGCAGATCATAGCTCCGGGGGATCGGGTGGTGGCAGTTGTGACTGCCACCGGTCTCAAGGACCTCGACATTTCAGCCAATCCGGCCGCCACCCAAGCTCCATTTGAGAGTGTCGAGGCCGCGTGGCAGTGGGCAACCGGGAGACACGGCGCAGAACCGGCTGCTGCCTGAGACTTGATAGACTTCCGACTACAGATGTTCAGCCGCACCGAAGTGTTGGTGGCAAAATGTCGTCCAGCAATCTCCTGGACCAGTCGAACCGCGTCCGTTCCATTCCGCACGATGTTCGATCGTGACAGCCGCCCGACAACTATCTCGTTTGCCGGCCCGCTTCCGGATCCTTCAGCAGGTCAGCAGGTTTTACCTCCAGCACCGTCGCCAGCGCCTCCACCATGTCGAGAGTTGCATTGCGGCGCCCAGCTTCAGCCCCGCTGAGATAGGCCCGAGCGCAACCGGCAAGGTGAGCCAGCTGCTCTTGCGACAACCCGCGTTTACGACGCAGTCGCTGCAGGTTCACACCAAATGCATTACGAAGGTTCATCGCGGGAATTTGCCGAACGTACATTGAGCGGGGATGGCAACAAATAGTTCGCCGGCAACAATCCCCAGCAGTCACGAGATATGGCGTCTGGGCAGCTCAACTGCCGCTAAGCCAATGTTCCGTCCAATAAGACAGCCACCAAGATCCAGTTGTTGGCGGGGAAGCTGGATGGCAGTGGCTAAGTGGAACAGCTTCTGCCGAGCAGGACACGACCTGAGACTGGGCTTTCGGTTGCGTTGTTTTAGCTTGTCCTGGCCGCGGAACTTCGTCCAGCAATCTCCTCGACCACTCGAACCTCGTCCATTCCCATTCGTCACGCGGCTCGATTGTAACAAGGGTTTCGGGTTCGCGAACGGGAGGACATGGCCAACCTGGGAGTGCAGCCAACCATTTGTCGTCATAGACCGTGTTGGCATGACGATGTCCTTCGTCGGGCATGATGACCGCGACGACTGAATCCGGATTGGTTCGGCCGATCCATCGGCCGACGAGAGCGGCAGCTCCACTCGTCGGGCCCATGAAGATCCCCTGGTTGCGAAAGAGCGAATGGGCGGAATGATAGGCGGGATAGGCACCAACCCAGTGTACTTCGTCGACCAGCTGATGCCGGACATTTGCCGGGATGACACTGTTGCCTAGCCCGCGCAGCATTCGCTTGCCCAGGGGTTGCCCGAACAACACGCTGCGATGCGTGTCGACAGCGGCAATCTTCAGATGCGGATAAACCTGGCGCAGGAAAGTACCGGTCCCGCACAGCGAGCCGCCAGTGCCAATGCAACCGACAAGCCAATCAACCTGGCCCATCGAACGAACGAACAGTTCGGCAAGGCGGGCATAGGATTGCCAGTTGCCCGGACTGTCGTACTGGCGCGTCCAAAAAGTATCCGGCTCATTCTCCATGACCGCCCTGAGATGTGCCAATCTGCCTGTCTGGTTCCCATCGCCCCGCTCGTCCGCAAGTGCGACCACCTTCGCGCCCAATCGTTCCAGCCTTTCCTGATACGTCTGATCGATTAGGGTCGCGGCGGTCACCAATGTGAGCCGGAACCCACGCGCTGCGGCTAGAAGGGCTACGGCCATGCCGAACGTGCCCGAGGTTGTCTCGACGATGTGTGCGCCGGCCTTCAGCTCTCCCGACTTCTCGGCCTGATCGAGGATGAAGCGAGCTGGCATCAGCTTCATCAAGGGGAACGCCGCCGCAACGACGTTTGGGCCAAGCCGCGCAAGACGCGGCGTTTCCAGCGCCCTGAAATAGTCGACGTCACAGGACATGTGCGGCCTCCTCCGCATTGATTGGGAAGATGCCGATGTCCTGGAATCCGCGGTCCCCCAATGCAGCGATGATTGTATGAAGACTCTCGCGACGCGCTGATTGGGCACTGAGCATAAGCCCGAAAAGGGATCCGCTATGCGCCACCTGGATCCCGTAAGCTTGATAGTGAGCTGCGATATCGACGACGACATCGAAATATGGCTTGGGGAGGTGCCGCTGGCTGATACGGGCGCTCATTGTCGCCGCTTGGCCAAGCAGGTGCGCATCCTGGTTGCGCACAGAACGTGCGACCATTCCTCGAAGAACGCGGAAGAGCTGGATTTCCTCGCGGCTGTACCGTGCCGGAACCAGTTCGAGCGTATCGATCCCAGCGCTGGTGTCTCCCTTGAAACCTACGAGGACAAACGGCGGCAACGACCCGCCGAAGTGCTCGAGCACCACCCCTTCCCGCTGCGCGAACAGCAACGCCTCAGCTTCAAACGCGATTGCATCTGAAGCGACTTCAGCGGCGACCGCCAACCGACTGCTCGTCGAAGGCAGCAACCTCGCGCCCAAGGCAGCCGCCACCGCTCGCACTGAAGCAATGACATCGGCCGTGGACGAGCCATAGCCATGCCCAACCGGAATATCGCTTTCGATCCTGAGACGTCCCCCAAGGGATGGATACCCGAGATGCGCCAACGCCAGTTGCGCAGCACGTAACGCCTTTTCCCGGCTGGGCGGCTCGACGCCGAGATCGCCGCTCTCATCGAGCACAATCCATGCAGTGGACCGGAGGCTATCAATTGGAAGGGTTACCAAGCCACGGTGCAAGCGCCCACGTTCGTCCTCAAATACGCCCTGAAGGAGCTCGCCGTGATGGCCAAATGCGTGACCTGTTGCCGGCTTGGTCAGCATCGTACGTCCTGGATCGTTGGCGATAACGGACATGGACCTACCTCCGAACGACTTAGTACGGTTCGAATGATGGGTCTAAGGTTTAGGCACGTCACTACCTGGAAACAGGTATTGACCTCACTGGCGGCCGCTTTCCCGTCTGCTTATACCTGACGTCAAGTTTGTTGTTCCTGCCAACCGTCTGTAAATCTTGGCGGACTGAAGGTTTGCAAACTGCCAAATGACAATGGCCTTACTCCGGTGGAGGTGATGTGTTGTACCGGATGAGCCTTCGGTCGCGCGGTGATGTAACGTTCAGTTTTTGCTTGATCTGCAAAGCTGTGATCAGAAGCCAATTCGCGAGCATTGCTACGCAAACCGTGAACCTGGTGCGTGGCGTCATCTGCTCCGGGCCCGTGCCGATTAGCTCAATGGTCGACAGTTCGTTGCATTGCTTGGCGATATCCTCGTTATCGAACGAGAGCTGGAGATGGTGGTGTGCGACCGTATTTCGGATCTCAGCAAACTTCCGCAGGTCGTTGTACCAAGCCTTTGAGATCAACCCCAGCACATAGCAAAGGTCACTTCGGGCGCTCAGCGTACCGAGAATGCCGGTATGCCCCAGCATGCGTTCGCTGGTGCTGCCCTATAAAAAGTGGTTCTCCAAGATGGATTTCAGGCAGGCATCTAAGAAGCTCGTGGCTATCAGGATGACCGCCACGTCCGTCTCGCGCGCTAACAGGTCGAAAAGCGCCCTCGTCTCCTCTGAGAGCTGTTCGGGTGGGATTATCGACTTTGATGCCATCTCTCATTCCGACGCCTTTGAATGGCGCCTGGAAGCACGTCTTGGCGCAGCCTTTTCGGGTGTCGAAGGCCGAGCATTGGCTGGCTTAGCGGACTGCGCCGGTTCGGGCTGCGCGGCTTCTGAACCTTCTCCCTCCACACCATGTTTGAGGGCCTCAACCCGTTGAATGAGTTTCCACATTCTAGTGCGCCTCAAGTTCAATGGATTTTCTTTGCCAATGATTGACAGCGCCTCAGCCGCGCGCGCCATGATCTTGATGGAAGCCGGGCCGGGATTGGTGACATTCAGGTCAGCGGTCAGTCCGCGTCGAATGCTGGCCAACTCCTCGCCGTAGCATGTCGTTAGCGCCCGCACGTACTCATCGACCGGCACTTCTGCCAATTTGTCTGCGACTTCGGAATGAAAGCCATCCTTCTCCAGCGTCAGGAATAGCTCCACGACCGACAACTGCGGTTTTGCGCCTTTGTAAAGCTCAGTCACCCTTTGCTTCAAGTCCTCAGGTACTTCCCGACCAAACCGGTACATATTGCTGACATCGAAAACGTCCGGCGTGCCTTTATGAATGTCTACAAAATGCTCGAATATCTCCTCGGATCTCGGGTCGCTAAGTTCCCTGAAAACGTCGACTAGCCCTATGGCCGTGCTGAGGTTGTAATAGAGCGCGTTCTTCATGAAGGAGGCGTGGAGCGCCGCCAGCACATCGTCTTGAGTATCACGGAATGAGTAGTGGTACTTATCCCACGCGGCATCCAAGTCCCTACGCGCTTCTTCAGCTTGCTCGCGCTGATGTAGCTCGGCAGCATGGGAATCAACGCTCTCCTGTTTGAAATACCCATCGGCCACACCCTGCATAAGGACGAGGTCGAAATCGTCAGTGTATCTATGGCCGTATCGTCGAAGCATCTCTGACCATCTATCCGCGACCGGATCGGCTTTGTTCTTCTCACGTTCCAAGATGCCCGAGTAGGCGCCCATCTGTTTTACGAATTCCATGCCTGGCGCGAGTTCTGGCTGGTAATGGCACCATCCGAAAAGCACCAAGGAATGCACTACGCTTTTAAGGACCCCCGGCTTGTACTGCTTCAATAGCGGCTCGATGAGCGCCGCCAGTCGGAAGATCTTCTGGATGACTCTCACATTGTCGATGCCGAGCCTGACCGAGCTCTCACGTACAAGCTCTTTCAGACTTTCGCTTCCTTCAATGTTGTCCAAGGCAATCTGAGCGCTCTCAAACGCCATCGGCGCAAACCTCAGATTGATGTCGACGACCTTCTCCAGATAGGAGGTGAACTGCTCCTTATCTTCGCCCTTCAATGCCTCGTCGTTCAAAAGTAGGACGACTTTGCACTCCCGCTGCTCCTTCAGGTAGGACATGAAACCCAGAACGTCGCCGGCAGTTAAACCTGCGGCCTTCCGTTCTAGGTCGTCAAAGCAAATTATCTGCTTGTTCGACAATAAAGAGAGAGCTGAAATGGCAGCATCAAATATGCTATCGCCCCCGAGCGGCAGCATCTTCACGATAGTAGCCTTGATACCTCTCTCGCCTTTCGCAAGCGTTTCCCTCACGGTTTCAGATGTGATGAGGTCGCCAATTTTGTCGCGGATGACCGTATTCTGGAGAATGCTCGCCTTGATCTGGTTGACAGAACTCACGCCAAACAAAGAGACATAAGCGTACTGATTGAGTGCCACTGCCATCGGGTCACCTCGCAGGGCCTTGATGGCGGTCTGCCAGTTGTATGTCTTTCCTGTGCCCCAGTTACCCCGGATGCAAAGCACCTCAGGCTTTTCGGTCTTAAGGAACGCTTTGATTTGATCTTTGACCAACTGGGTAGACATGGCACCGAACTACGCTCGTTGAAGTCTCGCGACGGTCTTAGCACAAGGCCAGAAATAGAGAAGCAGCCCTCAGGCTGCCTCTTTGAAGTCGACGGGGGACGAAGTCCGATACCGTGAAGGAGTTCGGCACTTGGCAGAATCACTAGCTAAGTTATAGGTCATATAAACCTGACAAACTTTGTTAGGCTTCAGAACTTGCTGTCTATCGACAAGGCTTGACTCGACGTCAGGCTACCTCTTGCCGCCGACGCCTGCGGAATCTTGCCAAATATTCAAACAACGTGGTTCGGGGCCGGTCGCCGAAATGGCGTTCGACCAGTTCGCGGTGTCTGTTATCCTGGGCAAAGACGAATTCCTTCGCCGCACCCACAACGAGCCGATTGAGCCAGTTGACGAAATACTCGCCATCGTGGGCCTCAATCGCTTTCTGACACTGCACGTTGTTCACGGCTACGAAAGCGCGCTTCGGCCCGATTGGTAGGATGATGAATGTATCCGGCCTGTGCAGGTCGTAATGGGAAATTAGAGGGCGGTCGCTAGTTAGGAACTCGGCGTCACCACTGATTTCCCGGATGAACCAGCGCATGTTGTTCAGCTTGTCGCCGATAAGCCCGTGGTCGATAAGAGTCGGGGCCAGCGCAATAGCCCAAGCCACAAAGTCCTTGTCACCCTGTTTTTCCCAATACTCAGCGAACGTGGCCGGGTCGCTCGACTCCTTCTTCTCCTGAAACGCCTTCTCCAGTTGCGGTATCTCGTGAATCCACTCCTCCTGGAGAGATTCCCGCAGCGTTGCGAGATCGTCCGGCATACGCATCATCAGTGACATCAGGAAGCGCGACCAGTCGCTGCGGGCCCTTGCTTCATGATTGATACGCGGATCCTGGTTCTCAAGCATCGTCAGGGCGTCATGTGCCCGCGAATCGAGAGGCGACATGAATGTTCTCTCGACCCATTGTGCCTCGGCAGGCGGCTTGGACGGGTCCGAATACAGATATTCGTCACCGCCGGATTCGGTTGGATAAACCCGTTTGCGATGTATTCTGCCGCCGTAAACCTTGCGATAACGCAGCACACGCCCGTCTGCGCCTGCCCAGCGAGACTGGTGGAAGCTAGGAAGATAGTGATGGAATTTGGGTTCGCTGGACATCGCTGGAATCACAATTCGAGCAACTCAGCTACCGTCACAATCAGGTCGGATTGTGTCCCATATTCGGCTTCCCACGGCTCCTTTTCCATAAGGCGTATCGCGTTGCGCGAATGCTAATGATGCCGCACAGAGCGGGATCTTGTCTACTACGTCGCTCGCCTTCTGCCCAATGCCCCTGAATTCGATCTCCATGGCGTGTGGCACGGTGCAGCGGCCGACCCTTTCGTGGGCCTACTTAGCAGCCAAGATGCAGCCCGCGCCGCGACCCGGTTTAGATGAGCTCGATCGGTCGCGAACTTTTGTCGGCTTTCCGAACGGAAGCAGAGGTGAGATCCGGCCAACTTAGCGTGCAGTTCGGTGGCAAGGCTTTCGTTGAAATGACTGAATGAGGTCAGCTACTGAAAGGCGGTTATCTCCATGACTGCCGGATGTCAGGTGCGCCCCTCAAAGACACTGTCCTTAGCCTCCAATCGAGCGATAGTCGGCTCGGAAACCGCAGAATGATTGGCAAGATCGAGGATGAAGCGAATTGGCATCAGCTTCATGAAGGCTGTGTGCCAGCGACCATATCATATCGCGGTCGCTCCAATCCGATAAAGACTAAACGGACATGGGCACAGGGTGTTTCTCAATGCCCGATCCTTTGCTATTTGCCTCGGTAGTAGCGGATCAGTGGCTGGTGCTCGTCACTATCCGGCTGCATATGGCGGTTCGTGACGCCGGCTGCGAGGTCGCCAGGTGGCGCGAAGAACTCCTTGTCGATCAAGACAAACTGGGTGTGCCGAAGTTCTCCCGCGTTGAGCTGGTAGAGCATGCGATAGAAACCTTCGAACTGCGCCTTGTTCTCCCGCTCGCTGATGTTCTTCATCGGAGAATCGACGATGAGGAGCTCGGGAAGCGGCGCGTGAAGCTGCGCCGCGATGCGGTGCAGGGCGATTGCGAAGCAGCATTTGAAGAGGGTCTTCTTGCCGCCACTGCTAAGCGAGGTGAATGTCGAGCGGGTGAGGTCGCGGGGGTCGGCGCTGAGGATAGCCGGGTAGAAACTGGGCGGGTCCAACTCCACATGGTCGTTACGTTGGATGCCCGGCACCCCGGACAAGACCAGGCAGTCCAGGAAATAGCCGGCGAAACGCTCGAGACTTGTTCGGTCCGCCTCCGCATTGGTGCGCGCCTCTTTGAGCGCCTCGCGCTTCGCCTGTTCCAGGGCGACGATATGTGCGAGTGCCTCGCGCTGCTGCTGCAACAAGAGGGGTAGGCGCAATAGCCAGGCGATGCTCGCCAACTCGGCCTCCAGCGCCGCGCCCTCGCGCTCCTTCAGCACGCTCATCGACAGGAAGGCAGAGTCCTGTTCGGCGGTGGCGCGATTGATGTCGGCTTCGGCCTTGTCCTTGGTCTGCAACAAGCCCGACCGCTCCGCTCGCATCCTGGCCAGATTGCTGTCGATCGCGGCGATGGCTTCCTTCAGCTCGGCCCGTCGGCTGGCGATGTCAGCCTCAAGCGCTGCGACCTCGGCGGGATCGCCTAAGTCAACCAGGTCTTCCTGGCCGCACACGTCGCAGCATTGCGCCGGCCGGGTCGGCAGGGATTGGGTGCATCGCGGGCAGGCGCTGAAGGCAACGTCCCCGAGGATTTCGCGGGCCTCCGCGGAGCGCCTGAACTTCAGGCCCAGCATGTCGATTTCGTTACGATGTCGCACGTGCCGGTCCCGCATGGTGCGGAGTTCCTCGGCGTTGAGGTCGAGCTTGGCGATATTAGACCCCAGGCTCCGGGCCACCTTCGCCAGTTCGTCGATGGCATGGGTGGTCTGCTCCTCGCGGCGCCCCTTGCGCAGCACCTCTAGTTCCGCATTAACCTTGTTGATAGAGGCGCGAAGTTTCGACTCGCGCTCCGCCACTTGCGCCTCTGACTCAATGCCGACCTCTGCCAACGCCTTGGACAGGCTGTCGATCGATGCAACGCGCGCGGTTCTGTTCGCCCGGAGCTGGTCGAGCTCCGCTTCCAGATCGGCGACCCGTTCATCGTGGTAGCCGATCACATAGCGAATCACGTCGCGGCTCTTTAGCCGCATGTAGAACTCGGCCGATTCTTCGAGGTAGAAGAACGAGCTGTCGATGTGGTCCTGATCGAGGTAACAGTACCAAAGCAAGTCGCGTAGTGATAAGCGCACGATCTTGCTGTCCGCCTTGGCCTTGCTCTTGCGAACTCGCGGCGGATTGATCTCAGAGAGCCAGAAAACCAAGTCCGACAAGGTTTCGACGCCCGTTTCAGGGATGACCTCGCCGGCAGCCACACGGGCGGGAATGACGACCGAATAGCGACCCTGATCGTCCTCCCATGAGGCAAAGACGTCGGCGGCGTCCCGGGCCCGCTCGATGCTGACCGTAGCCCGTTCGAGCTCAAGGGTCAGGGTCGCCGAGACAAACTCGGCCTGCAGCGCGGGGGACAGCTGGATCGTGCCCCCAAGACAGTAGTCGACCAGTCGGGCGATGCTCGATTTGCCCGCGCCCATCTGACCCCAGAAGTAGCTAAGCTTTGAGAAATTGATCTGCTCGTCGGCACGGCGCAGAGACAGTTTTAAGGATACAAGATTGAACTTCATCGGCGCTCTCCGGTTGTGGCGAAGGTCTCCGCGTCGGGGTCGCTTGCGCCGATCTCAGCGCCCCATTTCATGCCCGTGATCTCTGGAACGATCTCGTAGACAAAGTCCTTGAGTTTCGTAGCCGACATGGCACCGACCGCTTTCATCATGACACCGCCCCGAGTCGCAAAGTCCTCGAAGGTCGGACGGGTGGCCAGCTCGTCGGCCAGGGTGCGGCCGCGATCAGTCAAGCCGATTTCGATCTTGCGGCCACTGAGCGACAGGGTGATGAGCCCGCGAGAGGATAGGAGGCTGAGCCAGCGCCGATAGCGTCCGTCCCACGGGCCATAGCGGAACCGGATCATCTTGGTCTCGACGGTCGTGCGCTCTCGCGGCAACACCGCTGCGTCGGCCGGCGACTTGTCGAGCGCCGCCAACGCCCGCTCCAGATAGACTGGGTACCGCAGCAGGAAGTCCAGCTTTGCAAGCTTTGTTATGCCCTCAATTGGCTTCGGGGCGCTCTTGCCGCGTTTGTCGGCGCTTCGTAGCAGCACCAGCAGTCGGGCGAGATGAAGACCGTCGGCGTTCTCTGCGTCGGCCGCGGCCTTGAGGACTGAGAGGCTCACCCTTCGCCTCCCTCGATTTGAAAGCGGTCGCTCCACCACACGCGGCAATCGTCGGTCAGCAGCGCTGCGGTGCCCATAAGCAGTTCATAGGGCGCTCCTCGAAGCAAATCTTTCCGCTGGGTCTCTAAGCTGCGCAGACGGTTCGACACGTCATTGAACATGGCCTGCCCGAACGGCGCTCCGGGGGTGCGACTTGCCATGAAGGATTCGATGCATTCTCCGTGAACCGCCTCCTCCACTTGTCGGAGCTGGCGAGCCGCCGCCACGGGATCCTTCGCCTGTTCTTCCAGGAAATGGTATTCGGCCGCCTGCTCGCGCGCCTTCATATAGTCGACTACGTCCTCGACGCCGCCGCGCGCCAGCTTCTGCTCTAAGATGCGCTTAGGCCGAGGCTGACCGAGGCTGATGGTCGGCGGGCCCTGGTAACGGAACGTGTCGCTGGTGCTCGACAGTGGAACCAGGGCCACATCCGCGATGACAATGCGCTTGGCCGTGATCACCGGATCGTCAGTCGTACCCAAGGAAATTCTGGCAAGGTGACGGTCCGGGTCGACCAAGTATAACGACGCGGCGCGGTGGAACCGGGCGACGAGGTCGTTGCAGAGCTCGCGAAGGGGGGCCGGCGCGAGGTGCGCACATTCGGTCAGGCCGCCGATATGTTCTTGAGCGAGGGCTGCGTCGAAGTCTTCGCGCGAGGGGCCCTTGACGGTTTCGAGCCGCCGCAACACTTCGAAGAGCTGCGCTTTTTCCGCGCCAAGCTCCGCCGCCAAGGCGTCGAAGGTGTTCCGAAATGGCGGCTGCATCGCGTCGGCTCCGCTGCAGGATCTCACGTGGTCCAGCATGAGACCGGGGCAACGGCCGCGACGTTTGTCGTCCTTGCTGGCCGGTGTGACCGAATCCACGTCGGAGTTGGACACGAACACGAACTTTCCGACCTGGCCGGGAAATGCCGTCATGAGATCGACGAAGCGGCCGATCGACTTGGTGAGGGCGGCGGACGTGAGCGTCCAGGCTCCGTTCTCAGGTCTCGATGTCTTGATCTGGTAGCCGTCAAAGAGGCCATCGGGTCGCTCGGCCAGGAAGTCTTCGTGGTGTTCACAGTAGAGGGCGGTGTAGTTCAGGGTGCCGCGCCGCACGGCGGCCAGAAGTACCACCCCATACTGATGTTGGTAACGAAAGTTGCGTTCAGTCTCGTCGCCGGGATCTCCGCTGGCAGTCGTTGTAAGCCGAGCAGGAACGTTGACTTCCTGCAATTGAATGTCGCCGCTACTCAAATGCAGCGATCCGTTTGCTCTGACCCATTGCTTGTCGCCCCCGCAGGGATCGATTCTACTCGGATTCCACTAACGCGACAACGGTACACTTGTAGGTTGATCCACCATCGCTTTGCACTTGTTTGAAATGCCGCGTCGCCGGCGAAAATTCACAATGATTCCTTTTATCGTCGCTATCGCAAGCCGCCTTATGTGGACCATTCGTCGGAGGTGATCAGTCCCGGTTCCCGCTTACGCGGCGCTATGCTGAACCTCCTTAGGTCACCTTGTTAACCGAGCGAATTGGCCGCGAATTTGCTTCGACCTCGTCCCGGCATTGCTGTCCTGTCGGACGGTCCGAGGTCTTTGCTTTATGCGCTGCTTCCTTTTGCGCCGGCACTGTATAGGCGTACCGGCCATTGGTCATCCAATCCGCGACGCTTCGCGGACTGGGATGTCCGTCTAGGGGCCGTGTATGGACGGCTCTCCGTTGGCAAGGGGTTCTTTGAGCATTTTGCGGTGCTGGTTGGTGCGGCCATGTATCCGACCTATAGGTGCGGCTCTTCATGCGCCGCTGGCCATAATGCCATTCGCGCGGCTCAGGTCCCGATCGCAAGCTCGCACTCGAAGGTGCACGGCCCCATTGGGTTTTCCTGATCCGGCGGTATCAACCGGCTTTGTGCATCAGCTCCTATCCGCCCTTTCCAACTTCGTCGGCGCTTACGCGTCTTGTCTCGTTCTATGCGATGACCGGCTCCCTGTAGCGCTCACCGCTTGTCATCAATGCCCAGACCATCCGGGCGGTCTTGTTGGCGAGCGCAACCGCTGCAACCTTTGTCGTTCGCCGTGCCATCAGCTGCACGAGCCATGGCCGCCTGGTCCCGTTCCGCTCGGCATAGCGGATGACCGCCATCGCGCCGACCACCAGCATCTGGCGCAGGTAGCGATTTCCGGCTTTGGAGATGCTGCCGAGCTTCTCCTTGCCCCCGCTTGAGTTCTGCTTCGGCACAAGCCCGATCCAAGCCGACAGGCAGCGACCCGATTTGAACGCATGCGCATCGGCGACGGTCGCGACGAACGCACTCGCCAGCAGCGGGCCCACGCCTGGTATCTCCATCAACCTGCGACCAAGCTCAGTCTCGCGCGCACTCGCCCGGACCCTGCGATCATTCTCGAGAATCTGTTCCTTCACGACCATGAGCTGCGCCTCGAGCATCCGCAGGCAGAGCCGTGCGTCGGCAGGTATCCTCAGGTCGTTCTCGTCATTGATGACGGCAAGCAGCTGCTCAATCCCGCCTCGCCCGATCGGCGCCACAACTCCGAACTCCGACAGGTGCGCCCGCAATGCGTTTGATATCTGGGTACGCTGGCGGTTGAGCATCAACCGGACCCGGTGAAGCATCATCACACTCTGCTGCTCGGGCGTCTTCACCGGCACGAAGCGCATCGTCGGCCGGGTCACCGCCTCGCAGATGGCCTCGGCATCGGCGGCATCGTTTTTCTGCCGCTTCAGATAAGGCTTCACGTACTGTGCCGGCAGCAGCCGCACATCATGGCCTCGTGCGATCAGCTCTCTCGCCCAATAGTGGGAGGAGCTGCAGGCCTCGATCCCGATGAGGCATCGGGGCAGATTCTCGAAGAACCCAAGCACTCGCCCTCGGGTCAGTTTCCTCCGAATGACAACCGCGCCCGCGGCATCCACACCGTGCACCTGAAAGACCGACTTCGCGATATCCAGACCAATCGTCGTAACGTGGACCATCTTAGCTCTCCTACACCTCTGGCCCCGCGACTATAGCCGCAAGGCGGAGGAGAGCCGTCCACCGCATCACTAGCGGACAGGCAGCTAATAGTTCAGACAAACTCTAAGCGGACAAAACGAGCGTTGCGTCCATCCGGGCCTCGACCTTCAGACGCCTCTCCCGGAGGACTCAATTCAGCATGGTGATGACGTTCGAGCACTGTCCGGAACCAAATTAGGAAACAACGAATGATCCGCACAGGCGAGTGTTTTTGAACCACATGATCTTCTTTATGAGCCGCAGATTTAGAAAGCAGTATCCTCCAAACGATTAGCTGCGGTCACGACCTACCGGGTACCGGCAGGGCCGAACCCTAATGTTCTCATATAGTGCTTACGGAAAATCCCGATCAAATCCTGATCTCTCGTGCCCTCGCACAATTCCAAGATCGCCGGAGACTGGCGAAGTTCAATCGTATAGCGCGAGGCTTTGATCGCGGCCTTGGCGGCGAAGAATTCATCAAGCGCTTCATCAGAAAGTTGACCCGTTGCCCAAAACTCAAACTTCACCTCCAGATTGCGCCAATCCGGATGTCTCTTTGTCTCCTTGAAAAACACCGGGACATTGTGGGTGAGCCAGCGGGTCATGTATTTGTCAGGGATCAATGCATACGGGCTGTAGCCCTTGCATTCGACGAAATGGATCGACGATTGCCCTTTCACCGCGATCACATCAGCCTCAGCCTCCAGGCCTTCCGGCGTCTTGAATAGTCGGTTCATGCGCACGTCATGCGAGATCGTTTTGCGGGCGATGTCTGCTGCGAGGTATTCGAAGAGCGTTCCTCGCAATTGAATTGAGGCGCCTTCGATTTTCCCGAGCTTCCTGAACAAGCTATCAAAGGCGTCGGCATTGGGAACCGAGCCAGCAGTGTTGCGAAGGACCGACGCGAGCTCGTTGAGACCTTCAGCGACCTCCTGGCCAAATAGATTGCTGGGAGTCGCCGGCACAATGCCGTGCCGTTTGGCGAGTTCGAAGGCTTTTCCGTCGTAGGAATTGGCCACAAAAATTTGCATGCAAGGACCGACATTCCGCAGGCGTCGCAGGGTCATGCACTTGTTGATGAACGGACGCATTCCCGCTTCGCCCATTCTTGGCCCAAGCAGAACGTCGCAGGCGATAAAACCGGGTTTGGCATTTCCTGCTTTGTCGTATTTCAGCATCGGACCCAAGTATGACGGGGCAGTCAAATCCCAGGCGAATGTTCCGACCGTGGGGACCGCATTTCCCTCCCGCGTGGCCACGCGGTCGTAACTCCCAAGCCCGAGATTGCGGACCCAGTCTCGAATAGCCGCGAGCAATATCGCTTCGGTGATGAGGCGCGCCCTCGTGTCGAGAGTGCTGCCATCAAAATAGCCTTCTGCCTGCATTAGCGTGATGCATTCACCTAGCCCCGGCACTTGCACCTTGCTCAGTAGTTTAGCTTGGTCCAGGCGCTCAAAGATCGTTCCCGGAGAGAGGTGCTTCAGCTGCTTTAGGGGCGCACCGCAGGCGATTGGGAAATGGTCCGCAGGTATCAGCCCGCCGCGCTGCCTGATGGCGGCGATGGCCAGCCCGTAAGCTGAGTTCGTTTCTAACAGCGCCTCGATGAGGCGTTCCCAATAGAGCGGCGACCCGAAATCATTCTGGAGATAGACGAAGCGCGCCTTGCGCGGAAAAGTTATATAGGCGAGACGCTTCACCTCGCCGCTGGCGCGTGAAACCCTCTTTCTCGCAGTGGTAGGCGATAGCCGCAGCACTTTGACAAGATGCTCACTTACCTTGCTGGTTAGGCAAGGACCGTGGTGTTCCAGAAACATCTCAATCGCGTCCGCCATCGGCCCTTTTCTGCAATGTCACACAGCGCTATTAATACCATGGGTACATGGATCGCGGCTCCTTTTTCGCATGTGGGAAAAGGCCATTGATTCTAAAAGAGAAAATCGGCATTTTCGACGCAATATTCTTGGCCCGGTCACAGTCGTTGACGTCACACCGAAAAATATCGCCAGTTGTCTGGCCGATCCGCACTGATGTCTGACTGATTGCGAAACGCCCGACCGTTCGGGCCAGGGTCAGCTCTAAGCTGCCGGAATCGGAAGTAAATCCGCGAACGCCCACCCCTTTTGCTCCAGGGCTTGGCGATGAGCGTCGGTGAGACGGTCTTTATGAACCGCGAGACACACCAGGTATTTTGCCCGGCTGGTGCCTACATATAGCTTCTTCATAAATCCGGCGCGGATGGAGGCGTGGGTTGTGGGGTGATCAGCGTCGAAAACAGGTCGGTCCAGCCCATCGTCGATCAGAAACGGCAGCATTTCTCTGACGTCAAAGAGCGTGCTGTATTTCGTCTCCAGGACCAGGGTCGCATCGTGGGTTTCGCCCTTGACCCCGTGGATCGTCGAAACCTCCAGAGGAACGCCATTGGGCGCTGCGAATACGTTGCCGGGAAGCACGGCCTCATCCTCCATCTCGGCGGCGACTGCTGAAAACGCCATGAATGGCGCTACGTCGCCAACGCCGACATCTACCTCGCACACCTGCCCCAGTTCGTTCGCGATGTCGGCCCATCGCGGCGCGTCCAACGCATCCAACATGAGAATTTCGGCCATAAGGCGATTGAGGCTGATAGCGGTGCCAAGGTCCGAGATGTACCTGTCCAGATTCGAGAGCGTGATCGGTCCCTCTTTTCCGTTCCGCCCGACATGGGTCTTTTCCCCAAGTCGAAGCATCTCGACGACACATTGTCTAAGCAGATGAGTATAAGCCTGGACGGAGCCTTCAGCCAATTCTCCGCATCGCCGCGCGGCGGCACAAAATGTGGATGGGACATGCGCGCGATTTGTCTGCACGCGATCAAACGCGGGCCAATAATTTTGAATAGTCAGAGCGTTGGGCGCACCCTCACTATCCGCCCGTGCGCCGACGACCTTCACCGTTCGCCGATGCTCGGCTGGAAGGCCCGCGACTATATCGGCAAATTTGGGGAGCACGCCTGCGATCGTTTCATTGTCGAAAACGATAATTGAACAAGCCGGCCCACCCGCTAGCTCTGCGCGGGAGCCCGTCAAATCTATGCGCCGCGTGCTCAGGCCCCGCACCTTCAAGGCAATGGAGTTGGTAAATCGTCCGCTGTCCGCGATCGGCTGTAGTTCGACAGCCGCGCCGTTGAAGCTATCGTTCGGCCTGTCACCCATGCCGTCGAAAATCGCCTGATCGGGATCGCCGACCTTCTGAAAGCTCACGCCGGAATCAGCTGGAAAAATGCGGCTCAGGAACTCGTCTTGAAACCGCGATGTGTCCTGCATTTCGTCAACCAGCACGACGGGAAAACGATTTCGGATTGCATCGGCCGCAGCCGGGTTTGACGAAAGCAGCTGATCCGCGATCGCATACATCTCGGAATAGAAAAGGAAGCCGTTGTTGATCGCGGCCTTCTTCGCCGCAGTCATGCTCTTATAGGAGTCGGTTTGTTCTCCCGGATTGCCGGGGATGTTGAGCTTGAGCGCCCCATCCTCGAATATGAAGCGAAGATCCGAAATCTTCCGCTGCTGGCTCATAGCAAGGAACGTACGAGCCGGCGGAGAAAGACGAGCGTCTAGGAAATTTGTGGTGGCGGCATCGTCGATTCGGCGGACAGGTATTCCCATCGAGCGGCACGCCGGCAGTGCCAAGAACGTGTGCGTGAAGTCTTGGATAGTGCCGATAAAATGCGGATAGGAGAGCAGTGCCCGGCCTGCCGCGTCAGTGCCTATGCGCTGTACGATCTCGTTCTTCGCGGTATTTGTGTGGGTCAGTACACAGATGCCTTGATGACGCGCAGTCCATTTGCCTGCCAAGAGGATCAGTTTCAAACCGATTACGGTTGTCTTCCCGGCGCCGGGACAAGCGTGCACATGCTGATAGTTCCTAATCGCGCTCCGCCGGGCGTCATCGAGGACAAGCTGGTTCTGCCCATCGCCATTGAGCCTGGCAAGCAAGGCTTCAATCGCTGCATCATCAAGCTGCGGCAGCATTTTCCGCAGCCTCTTGCGCAGGAGGATTGAAGTTGACTCCGGTCACATGTTCCAGAGCGCTCAACATGTAGGCTGGCAGTTTTGCTATCAGGTCGTCGCGGCGGGCCAGGCTTGCGGCGGCGTCCGCGGTGCGTCGCACTTCAGCCTGTTCGGCGTTCTCGGCTGGCGGGGGCTGCGTGACAATCGGGCCGAAGCGTTTTGCAAGAAGCGCCGAGAGCTTATAGGCGACTTCCGTCTTTCCTCCGCTCGATTCAGCGATCTGCTTGAAGATAGCAATTGCGCGCAACTCATCGTCATCGTTTGGAAGGGCGTCATAGCCGTCCATGTTCCCGTTTAGCGCCTCAAAGACTTCGGCCGACAGCCCGGCACGAATGAGCGAATACTCAAATGTCCAGTGGTCGGAAATCTCGACCCTGACATTTTGGCCGGCTGCACCTTTCCGCGTCGCAATCCACTGGGTTCTGCCGCCCGGATTGTCAGCGTAGTGAGATTCCCAGTAGGCTTGGTTGCCCAGTTTCCCCTCTTTGAAACCGTACATGTTGCCCTCTGCGACCTTGGCTCTTTCCGGCCACAGGTCCAAATCGCGCATGCATGCGACGCGTGTGTTGAGCCATTCCGCTGGCAGTGCATCCTTTCCCTTGCGTTGAAATATCCTCGCAAAATGGCCGAACGCCAAACTCCCGACATTGACCACTGAGACGCCATAATCCTCAAACGCGACGCCGAGCAGGTCAGCAATCGTCGGGAGCAAAACATTCTCGCCGTCACCTTCGACCAGTAGAACTCCCTTCGCGAAGAACAAATTCGACTTCGTGACGTCCAGGAATTTTTCGAGGAAAACATAGTTCTGTGGCGCCAGATTGGTTTCCGTCGCTCGAAGCGAGAACGCCTTCCCGCCCGACATGATTATCAGGTGTTCTAGCTGAGCCTTTGAAGCCAGGTTGGGGCTGTGAGTTGTGAGAATGCTCTGCAGCGACGCGTTCCGCCCGCTGAAGCCTTCTCGCAAAGCCTTCAGGAATTTCATCTGCAGTTGCGGGTGGAGATGCGCTTCAGGCTCTTCGATGAGCAAGAGCGGGAAGTCTTGTTGTTCCTGTTCGAGAAGGAGCAACTCGGTCGCCATAAAAAGCAGGTTGCTGTATCCCAAACCCTGATGCCGCTCTTGAGCGTCGATCAAGAGTTGCAGACGCTCCAGGATCGCGCGGAACATCTGTCGACGCTCGATGCCGGTTAGCTCTGCAAGGTCGGTCCCGCCCATGATGCTGATGAGTGGGCTTAGCGCATTCGACTTAAAGTCCAGGTCTCGCAGTTGCCTGTGAACGCGGCCCTTGGAAGACAAGACGCCTTCGTTCTCCATGATTGACTGGTTAGCGGTGACGATGGCGGCGAGAAGCTGCGCGATAGCCGGCTCGTTGAATTGCTCGGATGACTCCAATATTTGAGCCAGACGCGAACCCCTTCCGCCCATTAGCTCGGCTTCTGCGTCGCGTAGCGGTCTCAGATAGGTGGCAGCAAGAAACTCTCTCGCGTCCCGTTCGATAGCCGGTCCGTCCGCGTTTGCACCCGAGCGTATCTCGGTGCGAATCTGTCTCGTTCCACGCACTAGGTGAGAGGTCTGCTGCGCGAGAAGATTCAGATAAAGGACGGAGGTTCGACCTGGCCCGTCTGCATTCTTTTCGTGCGTCAAATGCTCAACGAAGGCACCCGCCTGTCTAGTGTTGATGTCCTCGAATTTCAGCTGGATTGAAAAAGCGTTCGTCCCTTTGCGGAAGTCGCGATCCTGAATACGGACCCACTCTCCCGAGTTGACGGACAGGGCGTAGCGCAGCGCATCCACCAGGCACGTCTTGCCGCTGTTATTCTCGCCTACGATTACATTGATACCGCTGTTCAAACGGACGCTGAAATCCTGAAACAGTCGGAAATTCTTGACCGTTACATTAGATAAAAACATGATCTCCCCCTCACGGTGAGATTACTCGCCTCGTCTGCATCGCGCCACGATTTTTCGCGCTGATCAAAGCTCATTCATGTCTTCTTGAATACGTTCCTCTGTCCCGACAAGCTGGCCGGCCGCGTCGAGATCAGGATTCATGTCCGTATCTGCGAGCTAGCGAACGCTGGTTGAACGGCTGGAATGGGGGCGCGAAGCTGCCGCTCACGGCGTGGTACACAAAGCGCGCGAAATTATCTCGTACGCTCAAACTCACGGTCGCTGCCATTCGAAGTGGCGGAAACGAAGATCTCTGATGGTTCGTTTCTGTTAGTCGGCAACTTGCATTAGCGTCTCCACCGCCGCAGATGCATCAAAACCAAGAATCTCTGCGAGCTGGATAAATTCGACGACATCCACTCGCCGCTGGCCACTTTCTAGCCGCGCCACAAAAGACTGGTATTGTCCGAGTTTTGTCGCCAATTCGGTCTGAGTGAAACCGGCTGCCTCACGCTTCTTGATTAGAAGCACGATGAGGGCCTTGTGCCTATTTGTGCCAAGTGTAGCGAGCACGAGCTATTCCCATCCAGTTGCAGATGGGGGCTTCACTTATATCTGATTTTCAGTTATCTTAAATTCAGATAATTAGTCGGACCGAAAGTATCACGCAGGTCTAACCGATCCATACACAAGGTAATTGGAGCTCGGATCATGGCTGATTCCGACAATACCACAGCTTTGCCTTTCGTCACCCAAGGGGGACGAAGGAAGAGCTGTGCTGTGGATGACGATACGAGAGGTGGCAGCGCTGCGGTTGCTGCTACGCCCATGGAGCGCTTCGCCGCGCGCTTGCTTGCGCCCATCGACCCATGCGTGGTCCTTCTGCAGGAATGGGAACAGGCACACCACATGGCCGTGGTTTTGTGCCGGCTGCAGCAGCGTCTCGAGATAAGGATCAGGAATGCCCTGAGGGCTTCTGAACCAAGTGGTGAGAACGACCAGCAGAGCGCACCGCAGCCAGCAGATCAGCAGACACGTTGGGACGAACTCGACCAGAAGGTCGGATACTCGCGAGCCCGTGCCGCCGAGGCGCAGGCCGTCGAGGCCGAAGAAGAGATCCTCGACGCTGTTGCCGCCACACCCGCCCAATCACTTGCCGGGGTGATCGCCAAACTGAAGATCATTGCCGGCGGTGGCGAGAACATGGGCGACACATCGGCATTCCCCTGGCCGCAAATTCAGTCGGCTCTGGCGGATCTCCAGGCATTGGGCGACTGCGGCGCGGAAGCGCTGCCGGCGGATAGCCGGCGCCAGCCCGCTGAGGATCGCGGCCTGGACGGCGAGACGAACCGCCTTCGCGCATCCATGTCAGACGCCACCATAGCCCGCGAAAGCCATCCACGGCGAAGCTGAACGCACTGCAGGATCGCGAGGCGAGGCAGCGATGCCGCGCGGCCACGCATCAGGCGTGCCCTGGATCGGCGGTTGGGCAGGCACCTTTACAACAATGGGAGAGAGAGAAATGACCTTCAGAAGTTCTGTACGCCTGCGGCTTGCATTCATGTGGTGCGTTTTGCTTGCGCTGATCGTTGCCTTGCCAGGTGGTCCGGCCTTTGCCGAGACGACGAAGGAGCGTGTCCTGCGCGAGGGCAAGATCGTCATCGGCATTCACAACCGGACGCCATGGGGCTTTCGCGATGAAGCCACCGGCGAGGCAAAGGGATGGCATCCTGATCTGCTCAAGGCTGCCTTTGCCGAACTTGGCGTCAAGGAGATCGACATCAGGGTCACCGAGTTCGGCGCCCTGATCCCGGGTCTGCTGGCTGGCCGCTTCGATGCGGTCGCCTCCGGTCTGTCCATCACCCCGGAGCGCTGCCGGCAGGTTGCCTTCGGTGCACCCGATCTGAAGGTCCATGACGCTGCCATCGTGCTCACTGGTAATCCAAAACAGATCCATGGCTTTGACGATATCGTCAGCCAGAAGATCATCATGGGTGCCGGCCGCGGCAGCTTGTCGGTCAGGAATGCGACAGTAGCCGGCGTACCGGAAAGCAACATGCTGCTGTTCCCCGATATCGAGGCGAACATCTCGGCCCTGCGCTCCGGCCGCATCGATGTGACGGTCCTGTCGTCTCCCACCGCGATCGGCCTGCTTGCCAGTGGCAAGCTGAAGGGACTGGAGAGCGCGACACCCTTCGTGACGACGGACGAACAGGCAACTTATGCCGCTGTCGCGTTCCGCAGCGAAGACCAGGATCTGCGGGCACTGTGGGACGAACGGCTTCTGGCCCTGACAAAGGATGGAACGGTTTCCAAGGTTATGGCCAGATATGGCTTTGGCGAGAGCGAGGTCGTGCCTGATACCGTCACCGTCGAGAAGCTCTGCGGCACGGCTGGTGCCGGCAAATGACCATCCTCGAGATCTGGCTCGGCATCCTGCAGGGCTTTCGCGTCACCGCTTTGGTGACGCTCTACGGCCTGGTCTTTGCCATCCCCTTTGGCCTTGTCTTTGGCGTTGCCCAGTATCTGACGACGGGCCCGGCACGGTTCGTGGTGACGTCGATCATCGAATTCTGGCGCAGCTCTGCCGTCATCATCCTGCTCTTCGTGTTCTATTACGCCCTGCCCCTCGCCGGACTGGCGCTGTCGGCGATGACGGTCAGCGCCATGGTGCTGGGGCTCAACATTGGCGGTTATGCCAGCCAGGCCGTCAGAGCCGGCCTGCAGGCACTCGACCGTGGCCAGAAGGAAGCTGGCCACGCGCTGGGGCTGTCACGTTCCACCATCCTGTTGCGCATCGAATTGCCTCAAGCACTCGTCGCCATGAGCCCGACCTTCATCAACCAGCTCATCCAACTGGTGAAGGCGACATCGCTGGTCTCACTGGTGACACTGACCGACATGACCTTCCGCGCCAAGGAGATCTCGCAGATCGAGTATGACCCGGTACCGATCTACAGCTCGCTGCTGCTCGCCTACTTCATCGTCTGCTACCCGGTGGCACTCCTCGGACGCTGGGTGGAACGGCGCATCAACCCGGCAAGGGAGGCGCGCTGTGCAGTTTGATCTCGCCTTTGCGCTGTCGACTGTGCCGACCATCCTTGGCGCCATCGGCATGACGTTGCTGGTGGCAGCGGTCAGCTGCGTTGGTGCCTCGGCAATCGGTTTCGGCCTCGAACTCATCCGCCGCTCTGGTGGGCTGGGAGGGCTGTTCGTCCGCTTCCTGATCGACTTTATCAGGGCAACGCCGGTGCTGGTCTGGCTTTACTGCCTGTATTTCATCTTGCCCTTTTACGGCATTCGCCTTGGTGCGCTTGCCACCGGCATGATCGGGCTCAGCCTCTATTACAGCGGTTATCTGGCAGAAGTGTTCAAGGCTGGCATCGATGCCATCCCCAATGGCCAGGGTGAAGCCGCAAGGGCACTGGGTCTCGGCCGGATGGATATGACCGTCTTTGTCATCGCCCCGCAGATGCTGCGCAACATCGCGGCACCCATGGGCAACTACTTCGTCTCGATCCTCAAGGCGACGCCTTATCTGGCTGTGCTTGCGGTGCCGGAGATGCTGGGACGTGCCTTCGACATCGCGTCCGAAACCTATCGCTACGCCGAGCCGCTGACGGTCGCCGGCCTGATCTTCCTCGGTCTCGCACTCCTCATCTCGTTGGCCATCAAACGGCTCGAAAACAGGCTGATGGGGCCGACAGCCAGATTGGCGGCCGGCCGCTTACCTAACGGCTGATCACACCCTCGCAAATCCAAACGCTTAGCTCGCTATCTTCAAGCATATGTAGAGATACTCCATGACCCTCACAGACGACAAGCCAGCCGTGCAGATCGCCTCGCTCAACAAGTGGTATGGCGCCTTCCATGTGTTGAAAGAGATCAACCTCACCATCCCAAGCGGATCTCGCGTCGTGATCTGCGGACCCTCCGGTTCGGGCAAGTCGACCCTGATCCGCTGCCTCAATGGGCTTGAGGCCTACCAGCAGGGAACCGTGACTTTTGGCACGGTCCGGCTGGGCGACAATGCCAGGGACACTGCATTGGCGCGCCGGCAGACCGGAATGGTGTTTCAGAGTTTCAACCTGTTTCCGCATCTGACTGTTTTGTCGAATTGCACGCTTGCGCTGCGCCGGGTACTTCGCATGCCGCGCAACGAAGCCGAAAGCCTGGCGCGTCATTTCCTGGAAAAGGTCCGCATTCCCGAACAGGCCACCAAGTATCCCGCACAGCTCTCAGGCGGACAGCAGCAGCGGGTGGCGATTGCGCGAGCCCTCTGCATGAACCCCCGCCTGATGCTGTTCGATGAGCCAACTTCCGCACTAGACCCCGAAATGGTCAAGGAGGTGCTCGACGTCATGACCGGGCTGGCCCACGAGGGCATGACGATGATCTGCGTCACCCATGAGATGGGTTTTGCCCGCGAGGTTGCCGACCAGGTCGTGTTCATGGATCAGGGCAGCATTGTCGAACAGGCATCGCCGATGACGTTCTTTACAACGCCCAGTCATCCGCGCGCCCAGTCTTTCCTCAACACGCTGCTGCACTGACATGGAGATGTCGCTGCCGGCGGGCGAGACGCGCATCTGGACATCTATTGACTTCGGCCGGGATGGAAAGCACCACGATTGGCTGCGATTGCCGTTCTCGACCGACCAGTCCGCCTATGGCGTCATCCCGATCCCGATCACTTGCATCAGAAATGGCGAGGGGCCGACCGCACTACTGATTGCCGGTAATCATGGCGACGAATATGAAGGCCAAGTCGCGCTGAGCAAGCTCGCTCGTCAGGTCGAACCTCAGGACCTGCGCGGCCGCATCATCATCCTACCTGCGCTCAACTACCCCGCCGTGCTTGCGGGGCGGCGCCTCTCCCCGCTCGACGAAGGCAATCTCAACCGGGTGTTCCCGGGCGAGGCGAACGGCACCCCAACCCAGATGATCGCGCACTACGTCAGCTCGGTTTTGCTTTCGATGGCCGACGTTGTCATTGACCTGCATTCAGGCGGCAGATCCCTGTCATATCTTCCCTGCTGCCTGATCCGCGTTGGCAAAACAGGAGCCGAAACCGCAAGGCTCATGGAACTCATTCAGGTCTTCGGCGCCCCGATCGGATCCATCAGCGACGGCACCGGTGGCGGAGGGGCAACGACGCTTTCCGCAGCTGCCCAGGTATTTGGCGTTCCAACGCTTACAACCGAGTTGGGAGGGGGCGGCACCTTCTCAACCAGTGGCGAGGCCATTGCCAGCCAAGGGCTCTACCGCGTCCTCAAGCACATCGGCGTCTTACCCAATGTCGAAACCAACCCGGCGCCGACTGTCCGCCTTATGCGGGTCGCCGGGAGGGGCGCGTTCACATATGCCCCCATTCACGGCATTTTTGAACCTGCTGTCGAGCTCGGCGACTGTGTCGACACCGGTCAGACCGCGGGCTTCATCTTTCCTGTAGAAGGCTCCCAGAAGCCGCCCGAAGAGGTCCGTTTTTCTCAGCCAGGGCTCGTAGCCTGCCGGCGCGCGCCGGCCCTTGCTGCTCCCGGAGACTGCCTTTTTAAGCTCGTGACCGATGTCGGAGCTATGTGAGTTACCAGCACATTCAAGGAAAAATATGGTGGTTGGGCGCTGGCCTCGTTTCGCGGCTTGAACAAGCGCACGGCCCATCAATCAGTTTCCGGTCAATTCCGGTTTTTTGGGATTCTCTCTGCTTTTCCACTGCTTTACGGGATGGTCCGCAAATCGCAGGAGGATGCATGAAGCCGGATTCGTCTGAGTGGCGTAGCTCGCAGGCCTACGATTTTATAAGCAACGTAACTCCAGATGCCCTCGCCTGGGAATTCCTGCGCCGCAATCCAGCCTATCAGCGCGAATTCGCAGACATGCAGCAAATCAACCTCACGCCGAATTCCCTGCCCCCGAATGAACTGCGGTCGCAGTGGGGGCTTCGATTTTCCAGCAAACCCTGATCGCCCGGCAACCAAGCAGCCGGTTTACTGGTCACCCGAGGTCGATCCCGGTGTTATCCTCCTCTTCAACACGCCGCCGCTGCTGGCAGACGACGCGGACGTCGTCGCCGCTTTGCCGCCGGCGGTTTCAAAGCGTGATGAGCTAGGTGATCACCTGCGCACCCTGTCGGCGGCAATTAGCTGTCAGATTGCGCTGCTTTACGGCACCGATAGCGCGCGTCCCCTCGCCGCGATAGTACCTCTCGACGCCAAGGCGCCCGAACGACTGTCGTCCCTGGATAGATTTCTCAGATCGTCCAAGGGAAGCGGCGTGCCCGATAAACGCCTGACATCATCGCAACGCACTCGCCTCGGCCATATGCTTCGCGCACTCGACGGCCGAACCGAAGGCGCTTCCCATTTCGAGATAGCCCACGCCCTGTTCGGTCCCCGCTTCATCGTCGCCGAGGAATGGCAGGATTCGCCATTTCGTTACACCACGCTGCGCCTGGTTCGCGATGGCCACAGAATGATTGCCGGCGGTTACCGTCAGCTCCTACGCTTCCGGCGCCGCAACGCCTGAATGCCGCTGGCAAAGGCCGGGGGCAATATGCCTGTCCGTGCGAAATAGGCTCCATCCATTCCGCACCTGAACAACGCCGGAGCCCTTCTCCATCATCGCCCATGTCCGCCGCTCGATCTCAGCGGCTTTCACAAAAGTGATGGAGATGCCCCGATGAATGGTCGAAACGCCGGCTTGCCGCCACGCTTTCTGCGCACCAAGGAAGCGGCTACGTTTCTCAGCCTGTCGGCCAGGACGCTCGAAAAACACCGCACCTACGGGACGGGCCCCGACTATCGCAAGCTCGGCGGCCGGGTCGTCTATGCCATCGACGATCTCCAGGCCTGGGCCAATCGCGGAGCCATGACCTCAACGTCCGACCCACGGGGCACTGTGCTTCCGGCCAAACGCCATTCCCTTATGCCTGCGGCACATGCCGACCGCTTGGCCCGCTGATCGCTCGGCTGCTCCCCTTGTCGGCGCGGACTCGCCTACCTTCAGAGCGCGGACAGCTTGATCTGTTCCACGCGCTCCCCGGCGACTTCGCTCCTCGCGATGCACAGGACCTCATGGCCTATCCATTCTTTTCCCTCGCAAAATCCAGACGCACGGCACCCATCGATTTCAAGGCCGGTGGCGTAACCATCCGGGTCGAAGCCGTGCCGGATCATGGCATGGCGACGATCTGGGACGCAGACATCCTGATCTGGGCCGCCAGCCAGATCGTCAACGCCCGCGATGCCGGACTACGAACATCACGACTGATGGCTACGACGCCCTATGAAATCCTGACCTTTACCGGGCGCGGCGTCAGCTCACGCGACTATCAGCGCCTGAAAGCCGCGCTTGATCGTCTCCAGTCGACCACAATCGCGACCTCCATCCGCCAGCCAGCCGAGGGCCGGCGCCATCGCTTCTCCTGGCTCAACGAATGGCAAGAGCGGACCGACCGGGATGGACGGCCAGTCGGCGTCGAACTGATCCTGCCGGATTGGTTCTATCGCGCGGTCCTCGATGACGCGCTCGTGCTGACCATCGACCGGACATATTTCGATCTGACCGGGGGCCTTGAGCGTTGGCTTTACCGCATCGTGCGCAAGCATGGCGGACACCAGCAATACGGCTGGAGGTTCGACTTCGCCCATCTGCACCATAAGTCCGGCAGCCTCTCGCCGCTCAAGCACTTTGCATACGACCTGCGCGACATCGCCCGACGACAACCCCTGCCTGGCTACCGCCTCGGCATCGAACACCAGGTCGACGGTCCTGATGTTCTCACCTTCGTCGCCACCAATCCGGCTGCTTTCACTTCGCCACGCCTGGAGCGGAAACCATCCACGCGATTCGGGGATAAGCTGTGAATACGCTCGTGCTATCGGGGACCACCCCAGTCGTGCCATCGGGGACCCGACCTTCGTGCTATCGGGGACCGGAATTGACGATTCCTAGTCGGATTCCAGTGCCTTGCGGCGGCCGTAACATCTCTAACCCAGATTCTTTCAGAATCTTTCTAACGCACCCCTGCCTTCGCCGGCATGAGGATGACTGCCCCACAACTGCGGGGAGCTCGTCATGAACGCAGCGCTCCTCACCCATGTCGAACTGACCTTTGTCGAGAAGAGGATCGAGCACTGGATCCGCTTCGGTCGGGCAGCGCACGAACAACGTATCGATCGCCGCCGTCGCATCCTCTCCTTCCAGCCCGGCGCGATCTTCGCCTTTGTCCGTTGGGCTTCCAATGACTTCGGCACAGTGATCTCACGGATCGACATTGTGCGTGCGGTCGCCCGCGGCGAAGCCTATCAGACGCTGCCTTTCGTCCGTCCAGGCGGCGACATCCTGCTCAAGATCGATAGCTGGGCAAAGGTAGAGCGCGTGCTCCAGGTGATCGATGCAATCGAACATCTCGGCATCGATCCCCAAACCGTTTCGCCCGATCACTGGCGACACATCCACAACCGAATGACCGCCGGCCACGAGCCAAGGGCATACACGCTCGACCAGCATCGTGCCTTCCTTCTGCGCCAGAGGGCGAAGTCATGAGCCGCCTCTCCATCGTGCTTATGACTGCATTTGCTGTAACTGGCGTCGGCTATCCGGGGCTCACGCCGATGCCGATCAGGCTGATGTGGAACGCTTCGGCCAGCGCGCCGATCGGCCTTTACTGGATTAACTTGGACAGTCCTTTCGAAGTCACTGATCTTGTCGCCGTCGACGCGCCGGAGCCGCTCGCGATCTTCTTGGCCGCACGCAACTATCTGCCGAAAGGCATGCCACTCCTGAAGCGCGTTCGCGCGGTCTCCGGGCAAACCGTCTGCCGTTCAAACGTTCTCATCACAGTCGACGGCATCGAGGCTGGCACCGCGCTCGAGCACGATCGCGCGGGCCGTACACTGCCGACCTGGAGTGGATGCCTGCGCATCCCCGCTGACGAAATCTTCCTCATGAACTGGGAGGTCCGCGACAGCCTCGACGGTCGCTACTTCGGCCCGATGTCCATCGACCGCATCATCGGCCGCGCCATCCCGCTTTGGACCGAAGAGGAAGACGACGGCCACTTCGAATGGCGCGCGTCAACGCGGTGAGCGCGCAATCGGCGGCGCACGTCTCGCCGCCTCCACTCATCACCGCCGAACCAGAAAAGGAGTTAGCCATGCCACAGATCGGACTGTTCACGCGCGAAGGAGACAGCTTCTCGGGCCGCATCCACACATTCACGCTCGACCTCGAACTCACCATCGTACCGGTCGAACCAGGCGACGGTGACAACACACCCGACTATCGCGTGCTGCGCGGCACCAATGACGGCCAGGAGGTCGGAGCAGGCTGGACACGCACCAGCGAGAAGGCCGGGGAATATGTTTCGTTGCAGCTCGACGACCCGACCTTCCACGAACCGATCCGCGCACGCCTGTTCCGGAAGGGTGACGACGCGACCTCATGGTCGTTGCATTGGAGCCGTCCACGCGACCGCAGCGAGACGGCTTGAGCCATGCCCTGCCCCGACGTTCCAATCGCTTCTCGGCTGCGCCCAACGCGCAGCCGATCGGTCGCCGGACAGCGACACCCGGTTCGCCGGTTCGCGCTTCGTCTTCTTTCCGGCCTCCTTTTGTCGGCCTGCTCGGTCGGCCCGTCCATTGCGCAAGCCAATGCAATACATCAATCGGAGCCTAGTGATCCTTATGCCGCCCACATAGCCGAAGCTTCTCGACGCTTCGCAGTTCCGGCTGCCTGGATACGCGCCGTCATACGCATGGAAAGCGCTGGCGACCCGCATGCGGTGTCCAGCGCCGGCGCCCATGGTCTGATGCAGATCATGCCCAACACTTGGGACGAGCTACGCGCGCGATGGCTGCTCGGATACGACCCGTTCGATCCTGGCGACAACATCCTGGCGGGCACCGCCTATCTCAGCGAGTTGTATGATCGCTTCGGATCGCCGGGTTTCCTCGCCGCTTATAATGCGGGCCCGACACGGTACGAAGCCTATCTCGCCGGCCACCCTTTACCGGCCGAAACCCTTGCCTATGTCGCTACACTTTCCACTCTGATCAACGGCGGTTCACTCACCGAGCGGGCGTCGACGCCGGTGGCGCCTGGTGACGCGGAAACGCTGCAGTGGCGCCGCTCGCCGCTCTTCGTTCGAGCCCCCGCCGGCACTGAGCCGACGTCGTCCGAGCGCGAGAATAGTGCAGCCGCGGAGCGCTCCGTTATGCCCGATGCCGTTGCCATCACGCCGCGCTCGAACGGCCTCTTCACCGCGCGCACCGGCATGGGAGACCAGTTTTGACTGTCGTCGCAGAAGGGCGTTGTGTGGCGGGCATCCGGCAGCGCTGGGCAAGGTACGGCGTTAGTGCTGGAGAAACGACGTATGCGTCCGGTGGCTGCACGTGATGTCAGCTCTTGACGGGACTTTGCACTTTCCACGCCCAGGGCAGGAGTTCGTCGAGGCCGTTGACGGGATGCCCGTCGAGCATACGCTGCAATACGTCGGCGAGATAGGCGTAGGGCTCGACATCGTTGAGCTTGGCAGTTTCGGTGAGAGAGCAAACGATTGCCCAGCGGTCGCCGCCACCATCGCTGCCGGCGAACAGGTGGTTCTTGCGGCCGAGCGCAACAGGACGGATGGCGCGTTCGACCGGGTTGGTGTCAAGCTCGACACGGCCATCGGTGAGGAAGCGGGTCAGCCCGGTCCAGCGCGACAGCGCATATCGGATCGCTTCGGAAAGCGTGCTGCGTCCGGAGATATGCTGAAGCTGTACTTCCAGCCAGGCGTGGAAGGCGGCGACAACGGGTTTCGTTCGCTGCAGCCGGGCCGCAAGCCTGAGGGCCGGCGCCTGTCCGCGCACATCCGCCTCAACGGCGTATATTTCACCGATCCGGCGCAGCGCCTCAGTTGCCACGGGCGATCCGGTCGCTTCGACCACGTCATAAAACTTGCGCCTCGTATGCGCCCAGCAGGCAGCAAGAACGATTTCGCCACTGGCAGCGAGCTGTTCAAAGCCGGCATAACCATCGACATGCAGCACGCCCTTGAAGTGCTGAAGATGCGATACCGGGCGCTCGGCCTTTCGGTCCGGTGCAAACAGGTAGACTGCCGCCGGCGGCTCGGGTCCGGCCCAGGGCCGCTGCTCACGCGCATAGACCCACAACCGCCCCGTCTTGGTGCGTCCACGGCCCGGATCGAGCACCGGCACCGGTGTGTCATCGGCGAACAGATGGTTGGAGGCGAATATGTTCTTCACCAGCCGCTCGTGCAGAGCTTCCAGCCACCAGCAGGCGCCGCCGACCCAACCAGCCAGCGTCGAACGCGCCAGATCGACACCATGCCGGGCGAAGATCTGCGATTGCCGGTAGAGCGGCGTGTGATCGCAATATTTGGCGACCAGCACCTGCGCCAGAAGCGCCGGCGTTGCCAATCCGCCGGCGATCAAGCGCTCCGGCGCAGCCACTTGCGCTACGGTCTCGCAGGCACGGCAGGCGTATTTGGGGCGCGTGATGCGGACCACGCGCAGCTGTGCCGGAACCCAGTCGAGCATCTCGCTGACGCTCTCGCCGATCGCATGAAGTGCGCCACCACAGCACGCACAGGCCATACCGTCGATGTCGAGTCGCACGTCCTCGCGCGGCAGATGATCGGGCAGCGGCTTGCGGTGGGATGGCCGCTCCAATGGTGGATGGACGCTCGGTCTGCTCTCCCGGATGCGGGCGATGTCGGCGTCAAGGTCTTCCAGGGCGAGCGCCAGTTGATCGGGGTCGAGGCGCTCGGAACGCCTGCCGAACTGCGCCCGCTGGAGCTTCTTGATGATCGATTGGAGGCGTTCGATCTCGCCATCGCGGCTCTCGACGGTAGCTGCCATATCGCGCAGCAGGCGCTGCAAAAGTGCTGGATCGGACGGCAGATTGTCGAGATCGATCAACATGATCCAATCTACCATGAACCGCTCAAAAACCCAAGGATTCCGGTAGTTTCCGTGTCGATCGGCGGAACGTTTTCAACCGGCCAGAGCCGGTCTCCAGATGCGTTCGGGTGCGCGCCAGTCGATGCCCTCGATCAGCATGGCAAGCTGTGCCGGCGTCAGCGTGATCGAGCCGTCATAACCTGCCATACGCGGCCACACGAAGCTGCCCTGGTCGAGCCGTTTGGTGAACAAACACAGCCCATTTCCGTCCCAGAACAGGATCTTGAGCAGCGACGCCTTCTTTCCGCGGAAGGCAAACAGATGACCCGAGAACGGGTCCTGCTTCAACGTTGCCTGGACCAGCATGGCGAGCCCGTCGAGTCCCTTCCGCATGTCGGTGTGACCCAACGCCAGATGCACCTTCACGCCCGCCGGAACGATCATCATGGGCTCACCCCTCCGCTGTCGATCCGTGCGCGCACGACATCGGGATCACACCCTTCCGGCGCGAACATGCGCCGCCCATCAGGCAGATCGACGGCCATCATTCCGTCAGGTGGTTGCACGAACCTCTGCAGGGCCAGCGTCGCCGGCATGTCATCTGGTAGCGTCACGGATGCGAGTTTTGCGCGCTTCCTCTGCGCCACGTCGAACTGCACGCGCCAGCGGAACAGCATCCCCGTGACGATCCCGTGCTTGCGCGCGACGGCCGAGACGCTCACGCCTGGCTGGTTGCTCTCCAGCGCGATGGCACGCTTTTCCTCGTCGCTGAAGAAGCGCCTGGCAGCTTGCGGAGGCGGCGTCGGTCCATCCTTGGCGGCACCTGTCAAGTCGCTTTCGGGCGCCGTTCCGTTAGCACTAGTGCTAACGGCCGGGCGGGCGGAGGGATGAAGATGCGCGCGCCAGTCGATCTCAACCTCGCCATCCTCCAAGCGGTCACGCCAACGGCGCAGCGCATAGGGCGAAAGATGCAGTGCCGCGGCGTATTCGCGAACGCACATGCCGCTCCAGTTCATCGCCTCGACATGCATTGCCCAGAACGCCCGGAGCGCACGATTGCGCACATCCGTGCTTACGCCAAAACGTTGGCGTTGACGCCGGCGCGGCCCTTTCTGGCGTTGTTGCGGACACGCTTCCCGGAGCAATTGTGCCTGCGATTCCGCATGTTTGCGCGCTGCTTCCTTGCCCATCAGGTGGTCAAGCCAGCGCTCGAACGTACGCCGGTTGAGACGGTGATGGCGGCAATAGGTTGTGCGCGCCAATCCGCTCTGACGCCACGCTTCGACATGAATCACCCAGAAGGACTTACGCGCCGTGTTCTCGAAATGTCTCAAATTCACCGGAGATCCTCCACGCTACGAAGGAACTCCACATGCTGCGATTTTGCACTACGCCAACGAGGTGTCAGGACCGGACGCTTACGAAACGACAGAGGACGGCGAGATAAAAGCGCCTGCCCGAAACGCGTTAAGCCATTGGCATGGCTTGCGTTTTCCCGGGCATGCGGGCCGGTCGCGGGCATACTGCCCGAATTGTTCCAATGCTTTCAATGCTTCGACGTGCACGACCAGCCTGCGGTCACAACCTCGGGCACAGTCATGAGCGAGGTTGACCGCGACCTCCTCATCAAGCCAGGCCGCATCCGTTCGACGAAGACGCCGAAGACCAAGAGCTTCGTCAATCAGGTCCTGGCCGCGGCCAAGCGCGCCGGCCACATCTCGGGCGGCGCTCCATCGGGCAAGCCGGGCCGCCGGCCCGGCCACTCGACCTTCGGACGGGGGCGCAATGTCTTCGGACGCTCCCGCATCTTCTCCTCGCACCGCCGCGTCGTCATCAAGGCGCGTGTCGCCCGCCATCAGGGGCGGGCATTCCGTTCAGCACCGCTCACCGCCCACGTCTCCTATCTTAAGCGCGAGGGCGTCAGCCGAGATGGCGAGAAGGGCGTGATGTTCGACGCCAACACCGACCGTGCCGACGATCTCGCCTTCGCCGATCGCTGCAAGGACGACCGGCATCATTTCCGCTTCATCGTCTCGCCGGAGGACGCAGCCGAGATGACCGACCTCAAAGCCTTTACCCGAGATCTTGCGCACCAGATGGAAGTCGATCTTGCTACGCGCCTCGACTGGATCGCCGTCGACCACTGGAACACAGATAACCCGCATGTGCATCTGCTCGTGCGCGGCGTCGACGACGTCGGCGCCGACCTCGTCGTTTCTCGCGACTACATCAGCCGCGGCCTGCGCTCCCGCGCCGACGATCTCGTCAATATGGAGCTTGGCCCGAAGCCGGAGCACGAAATCCAAAGCGCACTTGAAAAGGAAATCAGTGCCGAGCGTTGGACGCGGATCGACCGAGAGATTCAGCGCGCCGCCGACGAGACCGGCTATGTCGATCTCAGGCCAGACCGATCCGCCCCAGCTGATCCGGAACTACGTCGCCTCATGATCGGCAGGCTCCAGCATATCGAGAAGTTGGGGCTCGCCATTCAGGGCGATCCAGGACATTGGGTGGTTGGTCTCGAAGCTGAACGCACGTTGCGCGATCTCGGCATGCGTGGCGACATCATCAAAACGATGCACCGGGCCTTCACCGAGCGCGGCCAGGATCGCGGCTTTGGCGATTATGTGGTCGACGGGGGAGCCTCTGGCTCGCCAATCGTCGGGCGCCTCGTCGATCGCGGCCTCTACAACGAACCGACCGGCGAGGCATACGCCGTCATTGACGGGGTTGACGGGCGCGCCCACCATGTCCGCTTCCGGGGGGTCGAGGCATTCGAACAGGCGCCAGCAAATGGTGGCATCGTCGAAGTCCGTCGCATTGGAGGTACGGACGACCAACGCCCGACATTGGTGCTTGCGATGCGATCTGATCACGATCTTCAAGCGCAGGTCACAGCGCCGGGTGCTACCTGGATCGATCATCGCCTTGTCGAGCGAGATGCCATGCCGCTGTCGCAGGCCGGTTTTGGCCGCGAGGTTCGCGAGGCCATGCAGGCGCGTGCCGAACATCTCGCCGATCAGAGCCTCGCCCGGCGCGACGGCCAGCGCATCATCATACAACGCGATCTCCTCGCCACGCTTCGTCGCCGCGAGCTCGAGGCCGTCGGCGAGAAGCTCTCGGCCGAGACCGGCTTGCCGCATGTGAAGACGCAAGCCGGGCAGCGCGTCGCGGGCGTCGTGCGCCAGCGCCTTGCCCTCTCTTCTGGCCGCTTCGCAATGATTGAAGACGGTCTCGGCTTCCAGCTCGTGCCCTGGTCGCGCGATCTCGATCGCAAGCTCGGTCAGCATGTCGCCGGCGTCGCGAAGGTGGCCGGCGGCATCGAACTGTCGGTCGGACGCAAGCGCGACCTCGGCCTCTGACAACGACGGAAAAGGATCACACATGTCGGCGACCAAAATCCTCTGGGGCCAAATCACAGTGGTCTTCTTGATCGTGATCGCCACCACCTGGGCGGCGACCCAATATGTTGCCAGCCAGCTTGGGTACCAGGCACAGCTCGGCACGCCCTGGTTCAGTCTTGGCGGTGTCCCGATCTACTATCCGCCCGCCTTCTTCTGGTGGTGGTATTTCTTCGACGCCTACGCGCCCGAAATCTTCAACGAGGCTGCCTTCATTGCGGCCTCAGGCGGCTTCATCGCTATCGCTGTCGCCATTGGCATGTCGGTCTGGCGCGCTCGCGAGGCCAAGAACGTCCAGACCTATGGCTCCGCACGATGGGCCCAAAAGAACGAGGTGGAGGCCGCTGGGCTTCTCGGCCGAGACGGGGTCGTGCTTGGCCGGCTCGATCACGACTATCTGCGTCACGATGGGCCAGAGCATGTACTATGCTTTGCGCCAACACGTTCTGGCAAAGGCGTCGGCCTTGTCGTCCCGACACTTCTGACCTGGCCGGGTTCGGCAATCGTTCACGACATCAAGGGCGAAAACTGGCAACTCACGGCTGGCTTCCGCGAAAAGCATGGTCGCGTGCTGCTCTTCGATCCGACCAATCCGAAATCAGCCGCCTACAATCCCCTGCTCGAGGTTCGTCGCGGTGAATGGGAGGTGCGCGATGTACAGAACGTCGCCGACATTCTGGTCGATCCGGAAGGCTTGCTCGACAAGCGCAACCACTGGGAAAAGACCAGCCACTCCCTTCTCGTTGGCGCAATCTTGCATGTCCTCTATGCCGAGGCGGAAAAAACGCTCGCCGGCGTCGCTGCCTTTCTCTCCGATCCGCGCCGCCCGATCGAAGCGACGCTCGCTGCGATGATGACGACGAAGCATCTCGGCGAGGCCGGTCCGCATCCGGTTGTCGCTTCGACCGCTCGCGAGCTCCTCAACAAATCCGACAACGAACGATCCGGTGTGCTGTCGACCGCCATGTCCTTCCTAGGCCTCTATCGCGATCCGGTCGTCGCGGAGGTGACGAGCCGCTGCGACTGGCGCATCGCGGATCTCACCACGGACACAAGGCCGGCGACGCTCTACATGGTCGTCCCGCCATCGGACATCTCCCGAACAAAGCCGCTCATCCGCCTCGTCCTCAATCAGATAGGCCGGCGGCTCACCGAGGACCTGCACGCTACCGAACGCAAACACCGCGTCCTCATGATGCTCGACGAATTCCCGGCTCTCGGCCGCCTCGACTTCTTCGAGTCCGCGCTTGCCTTCATGGCCGGCTACGGCATCAAGAGCTTCCTCATCGCACAGTCGCTCAACCAGATCGAAAAGGCCTACGGCGCCAACAACTCGATCCTCGACAATTGCCATGTGCGCGTGAGTTTCGCGACCAATGACGAGCGGACAGCCAAACGCGTGTCCGATGCTCTTGGCACAGCCACCGAAATGAAGGCGATGAAGAACTATGCCGGCCACAGGCTCTCGCCATGGCTTGGGCACCTGATGGTCTCGCGTTCAGAAACGGCGCGTCCCCTCCTCACCCCCGGCGAGGTCATGCAACTTCCACCGTCCGAAGAAATCGTGATGATCGCAGGCACTCCGCCGATCCGGGCAAAGAAAGCGCGCTACTATGAGGATGTGCGCTTCCGCGAGCGTGTGATGCAGCCGCCGGATCCGGCCAAATTGGGCAAGACCCGTCGCTGCGACAGCTGGTCGACAGTCTTGCCGCCAGTACCTGCAGCCCCTGAAGGGCCTGATAGCGCCAATGCCGGCCTGCGCCGCGAACCGGAACTTCCCGAACACGTTGCTATCGCAAAGGAAACCGCTGACCAGAAGCCGGCCGAGGAGTTCGCGCATATCCTCGACGACGAGCCGGAGGACACCGCTCGACAGCGTCAGACGCTGCGCCGCCAGATGAGCGGCATCGCTCGCCAGGTCTCGCTCGATCCGGGCGACGGAATGGAGCTCTAAGCACATGCGCGACCGTCTTAACTTGACCCTGCCGGCGGAACTTATCGCACGCATCAACGAGCTTGCCGACCGCAAGAAATTGCCCAGGTCGGCCATTGTGGAGGCGGCCGTCAGTTCGTTCCTGTCGCCCGATCACGCCGATGCGCGCGAAGCGGCCTTCGCACGCCGGCTCGACCGACTGTCCAGGCAAATCCAGCGGATGGAGCGCGATCTTGGCGTCACCGCGGAAACACTCGCCCTTTTCGTCCGCTTCTGGTTGTCGATCACTCCGCCATTACCGCCGGAGGCGCAAGCTGCGGCTCAGGCCAAAGGGCGCGAACGTTTCGATGGCTTCGTCGAAACCCTGGGCAAGCGTTTGCAGAAAGGCCAGAGCTTCCTGCGGGAGATTCCCGAAGACGTTGAGGGCAATTGAAACTGCAATAGGCGGCTCTTAGGGCGAACGGGGCATCGCCGATTGTTGGTGGAACATTTGGACTAGGGCTGAGCGGAGGACGAGCTTGTAGAGGCCCGGCTCGGTGTGATCTTCATCACCTGTCCCGAGATATCTGAATTTATGGGACCCCAGCTTTGTGGCTGTCCAACTGGTTAAGTTGGTAGGTGCGGGAGCCTATCGGGTACTCCAGCGTGTTGTACACGTCGCGAGAGCTAGGAACCACGGTTCCCCGGCGATCTACATGAGCTACACGCCCCGAGATGGCATTCTGTTGGAAATCGAATGTATCAAGGGTAGCAGGGTTCAAGGGCCCGAAGGGCGACCGTGAAAGAAGCCCCCCTTCTCAAAAAGACTATCGAGAGAGCCAGCCAAGGAAGAACGCGGGAACCGAAGCGCCGCTACTCCTCGTCACCCTCTTCTTGATCATAGAGACTGTCACTGTCCTCAGAGTCGGCGTCATCCTCAGTCCCGTAGTCATCTACACCATAGGAATCAGTATTCTCCTCGACATATGCCCTGCATCCCTCGATGAACGAGTTGCTATTCCCACCGCAGCCGGATTCGTCGTCGATGCCTTTGCGCTCAGCCCATTCGTAACCAGCTTCGTGTCCTGAACAGTCCACGGTGCAGGGATAGCCCATAAAGGTCTGGGCGAATGTGGGGGTGGTTGCGGCGAGTGCCATGGAGGCCGCCATCAGCGCTACTTTCACGGTGTCCCTCTACGTTGTGGTGGACTCAGGACGCCTGGACGCCCTGAGCGTTCACAAGACCAGATGTTCGGCCCTCAATGGCAGTGATAGCCACCGTTCTTGCGGTCGTTATGGCAACCGTTTGCGTCGGTGCCTCCGCCATGGGCGACAGCGGCGGTGATTCCAGCTGCCGAAGAGATCAGGTAAATGGCAAGTAGTGCGTATTTCATTAGAGCCCCCACTTTATAACAACAACGAACACAACCATGGATACCCGTTCTCTACAAGTGTGACATTAGCGTTTCCTTGTATACTAGTTTCCGATTTCGCTCAGTCCTTGGCGGTATCTGCGTTGCGCACGACTTTGCGCTGTTATGGCCAAGGTCTAACGACCGGCGACGAGGCGTCGTCCCGAACGAACAAGATCGGCACTTGGAGGGGCAGCAGCCATCCGGGGAGCAAGGGTGCCAACTTACCCACGATAGCGACAGTCACCATGATAACTCTTCAAGGAATGCCGCGGGTACCCCTGCCCCTGCACTGGCCTTGAGCGAGCGTGCTCACGCGGATGAGGCCTCCTGCCCCGCCCTTCTCCTGCAATTGCACGCTACTCTACGACGCTCCCTGAAACCTGTTGAACCTGCCTGATTTCTGGCTCTCTTAATCGTCCCCTATCGAGGTCGCGCGGCGCGCCGCCCGAACGAGAATGGGGACGATGTGGCGAATTCTCAACGACATTCCGAAGTATCCCAGCGCGGTGCGCGCATGCTGCGCACCGCGCTGGGCTCAACGATCGCCGGGTTCCTGGAAGATCCCTCCATTGTCGAGGTGATGCTCAATCCCGACGGGCGGCTCTGGATCGACCGCCTCTCAGGCGGGCTTGAAGATACCGGTTGCACACTCTCTGTCGATGACGGCGAACGCATCATTCGCCTTGTCGCTCATCATGTCGGCGCCGAAGTACACCCCGGCAATCCACGTGTTTCGGCTGAGCTTCCCGAAACTGGAGAGCGGTTCGAAGGACTGCTGCCACCCGTCGTCGCAGCACCCGCCTTTGCGATCCGAAAGCCGGCCGTCGCTGTCTTCACCCTCGACGATTACGTCGCAGCCGGCGTCATGACAGCGCAGCAGGCAACTGCCCTGCGTCAGGCAGTCGCCGCGCGCGCCAATATTCTCGTTGCCGGTGGCACCTCGACCGGCAAGACCACGCTCACCAATGCGCTTCTTGCAGAAGTCGCCAAGACCTCAGATCGCGTCGTCCTGATCGAAGACACGCGCGAGCTGCAATGCGCCGCGCCCAATCTCGTGGCACTTCGCACCAAAGAAGGCGTCATCTCCCTTTCCGATCTCGTTCGCTCGTCACTTCGACTGCGGCCCGACCGCATTCCCGTGGGCGAAGTGCGCGGCTCCGAAGCGCTCGATCTCCTCAAAGCCTGGGGCACCGGCCATCCCGGCGGCATCGGCACCATCCATGCCGGAACTGGCATCGGCGCCCTGCGCCGCCTCGAGCAACTCATTCAGGAAGTCGTTGTCACCGTCCCGCGCGCACTGATCGCGGAAACCATCGATCTCGTCGCGGTGCTTTCGGGGCGCGGGTCCGCCCGAAGGCTGGCCGAACTTGCCCGCGTCGAAGGGCTCGGCCCCGGTGGCGACTACCGCATCGCCCCCGTCCCCTCCAACAACGAAGGAACGTCCGCATGACCTCGCCCATATCCCGAGCCGGACGCCGCATCGCGGCATTCTGCTCGGTCACCGCCCTCGCACTCTTGGTCGCCCCTGTCGCACACGCCGCGGGCTCGTCCATGCCCTGGGAACAGCCGCTGCAGCAGATCCTTCAGTCGATCGAAGGCCCTGTCGCCAAGATCATCGCCGTGATCATCATCATCGTGACCGGTCTGACGCTCGCTTTCGGCGACACCTCGGGCGGATTCCGGCGTCTGATCCAGATCGTCTTCGGCCTCTCGATCGCCTTCGCCGCATCGAGCTTCTTCCTCAGCTTCTTTAGCTTCGGCGGCGGAGCGCTCGTCTGATGGAGGAACAGGTCCCAGGGTTCAGCGCACCTGTTCATCGGGCACTCACGGAACACATCCTTCTTGGCGGCGCCCCGCGCTCGATCGCCATCCTGAACGGCACACTTGCCACGGCCCTCGGGCTCGGCCTGCGGCTCTGGATCATCGGGATCGCGCTGGGGTTGATCGGACATCTTGCCGCCGTCTGGGCCGCCAAGCGCGATCCGATGTTCGCCGACGTTGTGCGCAGGCATCTGCGCATCCCCGGCCACCTCAGGGCGTGAGGTGATCGCCATGATGAACCTTGCCGAATATCGAAACCGCAATGCCCGTCTCTCGGACTTCCTGCCATGGGCAGCGCTCGTGCGCCAGGGCGTTGTCCTCAACAAGGACGGCAGTCTCCAGCGCAGCGCCCGGTTCCGCGGCCCGGATCTCGACAGCTCGGTTGCCGCCGAATTGGTCGCGATCTCCAGCCGTCTTAACAACGCTTTCCGGCGCCTCGGCTCGGGTTGGGCGATCTTCGTCGAAGCCCAGCGTCATGCAGCCGGCGCCTATCCGCAAAGCACATTCGCAGACGCCGCCTCCGCCCTGGTGGATTCCGAACGCAAGGCTGGCTTCGAAGAGACCGGGGCCCACTACGAGTCCAGCTATTTCCTGACCTTCACTTATCTGCCACCGGCCGAGGACGCCGCGCGCGCGGAAAGCTGGCTCTACGAAGGCAAAGCCGAACCCGGCGTCGATCCGCGTGAGATCGTCATCGGGTTCGTCGACCGCACCGACCGGATGCTCCAACTCGTCGAAGGTTTCATGCCCGATTGCGCATGGCTCGACGATGTCGAGACACTGTCTTATCTCCATGCCTGCGTTTCGACCGAACGCCATCGAGTACGCGTTCCCGAAACGCCGATGCATCTTGATGCGTTGCTCGCGGACCGGCCCCTTGCCGGCGGGCTCGAACCGCGTCTTGGCGACCAACATCTTCGCATTCTCACCATCGTCGGCTTTCCGACCGCGACCACACCTGGAATCCTCGACGAGCTCAATCGCCTCGCCTTCCCCTATCGTTGGTCGACCCGCGCCATCCTCCTCGACAAAACCGACGCCACGAAGCTGCTGACCAAGATCAGGCGGCAATGGTTTGCCAAGCGCAAGTCGATCGCAGCGATCCTGAAAGAGGTGATGACCAACGAGGCTGCGGCCCTGGTCGACACAGATGCGGCCAACAAGGCTGCCGACGCCGATCTCGCCCTGCAGGAACTGGGCGCCGACTATGCCGGACAGGCTTACGTCACAGCGACGCTCACCGTCTGGGACGCCGATCCGCGTGTCGCCGACGAAAAGCTGAGGCTCGCCGAAAAGGTCATCCAAGGGCGCGACTTCACATGCGTGCCCGAGACCATAAATGCCGTTGACGCCTGGCTCGGTTCGCTGCCCGGTCACGTCTACGCCAATGTGCGGCAACCGCCGATCTCCACCGTCAATCTCGCTCACATGATCCCGCTTTCGGCTGTTTGGGCAGGACCGCAAGAAGATGAGCATTTCGCAGCGCCCCCTCTGCTGTTCGGCAAGGCCGAAGGCTCAACCCCGTTCCGTTTTTGCCTTCATGTCGGCGACGTCGGTCACACGCTGATCGTAGGTCCAACAGGTGCGGGCAAATCAGTGCTGCTCGCTCTGATGGCACTGCAGTTCCGGCGCTATCGCAATTCGCAGGTCATTGCTTTCGATTTCGGCGGCTCGATCCGCGCGGCCACACTCGCCATGGGGGGCGACTGGCACGATCTTGGTGGCGGCCTGAGTGGCGATATCGGCGAGCCGGTCCAACTCCAGCCGCTCGCACGCATCCATCATGTGCCGGAGCGCGCCTGGGCAGCCGACTGGATTGTGTCGATCCTGATCCGTGAGAGCGTATCGATCACGCCAGAGATCAAGGAACATCTGTGGTCGGCACTGACCTCTCTCGCCAGTGCTCCGGTGCATGAGCGCACGATCACCGGCCTCAACGTCCTTCTCCAGTCAAATGATCTGAAACAGGCGCTACGCCCCTACTGCGTTGGCGGTCCTTATGGACGGCTGCTCGACGCCGAGTTCGAGCAGATCGGCGAGACATCGGTCCAGGCCTTCGAAACCGAGGGACTGGTCGGAACGGCTGCCGCGCCGGCAGTCCTTTCTTATCTCTTTCACCGCATCGAGGACCGGCTCGACGGCTCGCCTTCTCTCATCATTATCGACGAAGGTTGGCTTGCACTCGACGATGACGGCTTCTCCGGCCAGATCCGGGAGTGGCTGAAGACCTTGCGGAAGAAGAACGCCAGCGTCATCTTCGCCACGCAATCGCTATCGGACATCGACGGCTCCGCGATCGCGCCAGCCATCATCGAGAGCTGCCAGACCCGGCTCCTGCTGCCGAACGAACGCGCAATCGAACCGCAGATCACCGCAATCTATCGTCGCTTTGGCCTCAACGACCGCCAGATCGAAATCCTGGCGCGCGCTACGCCTAAGCGCGACTACTATTGTCAGTCTCGGCGCGGCAACCGGCTGTTTGAACTCGGCCTTTCCGAGGTCGCCCTCGCGCTTTGCGCCGCATCCTCAAAAACCGACCAAACGCTGATTGCGCAGATCCACGGTGAACATGGCCGCAACGGCTTCCTTGCCGCCTGGCTGCGCGCCCGGGGCGTCGATTGGGCGGTCGACCTCATCCCCAACCTCACCAATCTCGTCCCCCAGCCTGAGAAGGAGCCCACGCCATGACCACCCAACCCTCAACCCTTCGCGCTGCCTTGATTGCGGCGACAGTTCTTTCTGTGACCGGTGCGCTTTCGCCCGCGCTGACGAGCCCAGCGCATGCCTTCTTTGGTCGGATTGTCTACGATCCGACCAACTACGCACAGAACGTGCTCACCGCTGCCCGCACGCTTGAGCAGATCAACAACCAGATCAAAAGTATCCAGAATGAGGCGCAGATGCTCATAAACCAGGCGAGGAACCTGGCGAGCCTGCCATACTCGTCTCTCCAGCAGCTTCAGCAGTCGGTCCAGAAGACGCAGCAGCTTCTCAGCCAGGCGCAGAACATCGCCTTCGACGTGCAGCAGATCGACCAGATGTTCGAACAGAAATACGGCAGCGTGTCGTTGTCGGCCTCCGATCAGGAGCTCATCGCCGATGCGCGTACACGCTGGAAGAACACCGTGGGCGGATTGCAGGACGCCATGCGCGTTCAGGCCGGCGCCGTCGAAAACATCGAGACCAATCGCGCCCAGATGTCGGCGCTGATCGGCCAGAGCCAGAATGCCGCCGGCGCACTCCAGGCAACACAAGCCGGCAACCAGCTACTTGCGCTCCAGGCTCAGCAACTCGCCGACCTCACCGCTGTCATCGCCGCCAACGGCCGGGCGCAGGCACTGACCGACGCCGAACGCACAGCCGCTGCCGAACAGGGCCGCGAGCAGCGCCGCCGCTTCCTGACCCCGGGTTCCAGCTATCAGCCCGGCAATGCCCGCATGTTCAACAATGGCAACTGACGGCCAGAGGAGAACATCTATGGACGGCAGGATGCTGGCGCGCCTCGGCGCAGTCGTGTTCGTGGCCGTCGCCATCACGGCGACAGCGATCGAATTGACCCGGAAGGAAGCAGTGCCCGCGACGACACCGGTACAGGTGCTGCGGGCCGAGAGCGATCCGCTGCACGAGAGACAGCGCCGTTGCCAGCAGTTTGGACTGAAGGCGGCTGAAGACGCCGAATGCCTGCGCGTCTGGGCGGAAACCCGCGACCGATTCCTTGGTCGCGCGGCCATGCCTCCTGCTCCGCAAATTCAGGAAGGGCGGTGAAGCATGGGCGGCGCCGGCGTCATCGACAACTTCCTCGAAGTCTTCGCCCGCTACATCGACAGCGGGTTTGGACTGCTCGGCGGAGAAGTCGCCTTCATCGCCACCACGCTGATCGTCATTGACGTGACGCTGGCGGCCCTGTTCTGGAGCTGGGGCGCTGACGACGACATCATCGCGCGGCTGGTCAAGAAGACACTGTTTGTCGGCGTCTTCGCCTATCTCATCTCCAACTGGAACAATCTGGCAAATATCGTCTTCGACAGTTTCGCGGGCCTCGGCCTCAAGGGCTCCGGCACGGGGTTTTCGACGGCGGACCTGATGCGCCCCGGCAAGGTGGCACAAACCGGGCTGGATGCCGCCCGGCCGTTGCTCGAGTCCATCTCCGACTTGATGGGATGGGTGGCCTTCTTCGAGAACTTCATCCAGATCGCCTGCCTGCTCTTCGCATGGGCGCTGGTCATCCTCGCCTTCTTCATTCTGGCCATCCAGCTCTTCGTCACGCTGATCGAGTTCAAGCTGACCACGCTGGCCGGCTTCGTGTTGATCCCCTTCGGCCTGTTCGGCAAGACCGCCTTCATGGCCGAACGTGTGCTTGGAAACGTTGTGTCCTCCGGCATCAAAGTGCTGGTGCTCGCCGTGATCATCGGTATCGGTTCGACACTGTTCAGCCAGTTCACGCAAGGCTTCGGCGGTCACACCCCGAGTATCGACGACGCCATGGCTGTCGTGCTCGCTGCGCTGTCGCTGCTTGGTCTCGGCATCTTCGGTCCCGGCATTGCGTCGGGGCTAGTCAGCGGTGGGCCCCAGCTTGGCGCAGGAGCGGCGGTGGGCACGGGTCTCGCCGCAGGTGGTATGACGCTGGCCGCTGCTGGTGCTGCTGGTCTTGCGGCGAAAGGCGGCGCTGCAGCATTCTCGAATGGCGCGGCGGCCGTCCGTGGCGGTGCATCCGCCGCTGGCGCGGCATCTTCTGCCTATTCAGTCGCATCCCTCGGTCAGTCCGGAGCGGCCAGCAGCGCATCCGGACTCGGGGGCGTCGCACATGCCGCCGGCAGCGCTGTGACATCGCCACTTCGCAGGGCTGCAGCCAGCGTCAAGTCAAGCTTCTCCGAGGGCGTCAAGGCCGGCTTCAACGCGACCGGCGGCTCCTCGACCATGGGCTCGGTCGGAGGCGCGAGTGAAACTGCGCCCGCTTCCACCATCCATGCTCCCAGCGCGCCGCCCGGCTGGGCGCAGCGTATGCGCCGGTCTGGCGACATCGGCCATGCCATCCAGACAACCGCGCACGCCGTCCGCTCCGGGGACAGCCATGCCTCCGCCTCTTCCGTCAACCTTCAAATAAGTGATCGTTCATGAACCTCTTTTCGCGACCCGCCGCGCATTACGGCAAGACCCCTCAACCCGAGACTCCTTATCAAAAGGCCGCGCAGGTCTGGGACGAACGTATCGGCTCAGCCCGCGTTCAGGCGAAGAACTGGCGGTACATGGCGTTTGGATCGCTAATCCTTTCTGGCATGTTCGCCACAGCACTCGTCTGGCAGTCGACGCGCGGGACCGTCGTGCCCTGGATCGTGCAAGTCGACAATCTCGGTCAGGCGCAAGCTGTCGTACCAGCAAGTGCTGATTATCGGCCGACCGATCCGCAGATCGCATGGCATCTCGCCCGCTTCATCGAACAGGTCCGCTCGATCCCGGCTGACCCGATCATCGTCCGCCAGAACTGGCTGCGCGCCTATGAGTGGACCACGGATCGTGGCGCAGCGGCGCTCAACGACTACGCTCGCACCAATGACCCATTCACCAAGGTCGGCAAGCAACAGATCGCCGTTGAGGTCTCTTCGGTCATCCGTGCCTCGCCGGACTCGTTTCGCGTCGCCTGGACCGAGCGCCACTATGAGAGCGGGAAGCTCTCCACGACCCAGCGCTGGACTGCGATCCTGACCAACGTGATCCAGCCGCCACGCGATGCCGAAAGGCTTCGCGCCAATCCGCTCGGCATCTACGTCAACGCCATCAACTGGTCACAGGAGATGAGCCAATGAACCGGCCGACGATCCGAAGAGGCGGCAACCTGTCCCTTCGCAAATCCGTAGCTCCAGTCCTTTTGCTTTCCGCCATGCTCGTGGGCTGCGCCACAAACAAACCGCCTGTGATCAGCTACGACGCCGACGTGCCGCCCCTCCCGGCGATCCCTATGCCGGCGGCAGATGACAGACCGAAGCCTCTCCATATCCCACCAGCCTGGACCCCGACACGTGGCGGTACCGCCGCGTCGACACCGATAGCGCGTGTCGACAATGCCAATGCCGCCGCGCGCATCCAGCCACGTCGCGAAGGCTACTACAATGCCATCCAGATTTATCCCTGGAGCGAAGGCGCTCTCTATCAGGTCTATGCCGCTCCCGGACAGATCACCAACATCACGCTCGAGCTCGGCGAGAGCCTGACCGGTGCAGGCCCGATCGCCGCAGGTGACACCGCACGCTGGATCATCGGAGACACCGAGAGTGGTAGCGGGATCAGCCGGCGTGTCCATGTGTTGGTTAAGCCCACGAGCGCCGACATCTCGACCAACCTCGTCATCACCACCGACCGGCGCACCTACATGATCGAACTGCGTTCCGGCGAAAAGCCATATATGCCGGCGGTGGCCTGGGCCTATCCAAAGCAGCCAGCCGGACAGCGCCAGGCCATTCCAGCAACACCCCTCATTCCGCCTGTCGCAGCGCGGAACTATCGCTACGGACTTAAGGGCGACAATCCACCTTGGCGGCCTGTCGCTGTCTATGACGACGGCCGACGCGTATTTGTCGAGTTTCCACGCGGGATCGTGCAGGGCGAGATGCCGCCACTGTTGATCATCGGCCCGGACGGCGAAGCCCAGATCGCCAACAGCCGCATCTACCAACACGTCCTGATCGTCGATCGCCTGTTCGGCGCAGCCGAACTTCGTCTTGGCGGCGGCGATCGGCAGCAGACTGTAAGGATAGTGCGCACTGATGGAAGGCCATGGTCATGAGTGAGACAGACAATGTCGCTCCGATGCGCCTTCGCGCCGAAACGCCGCGCATCACCCGCCTGTCGCCAAAAGTCATCGTCGGAGTCGGCGTCGTCGCCTTGCTCGGCATCGGCGGAGCGCTGATCTATGCGCTTCAGACGCGCGTGTCTGACGCTGACGATCAAGAACTCTACTCGACGGCCAATCGGCAACCCGCCGATGGTCTAGCCGGCTTGCCACGCGACTATACCGGCCCGATCCTCGGGCCAGCGCTACCCGGCGATCTCGGCCGGCCTATCCTCAACGCCCAAAGCAGGGGGCAACCCGTTGTGCCGCCCGCGATCATGGCACCGGCTGTCAACGAAGCGGAACAGCGCCGGCGCGCTGAGGAAGAGGCCGCACGGACGAGCACCGTCTTTTTCCAGTCACGGGGAGGATCGGCCGCAACGGTCGGGACGGAAGAACCAGCGTCAGGCTTTCCGGGCGCTGGCCTGGAAGGCCAGCCTGGCGAGCAGACCGCACAGGACAAGCAACTGGCTTTCCTCAACGCCGCTGCTGACAGACGTACAGTGGCGCGCGACCGCGTCATGCCGCCGGCGTCGCCCTTCGTCCTCCAGGCCGGTGCCGTCATCCCGGCCGCGCTCATCACTGGCATCAGGTCCGATCTACCCGGACAGGTCACCGCGCAGGTAACGGAGAACATATACGACAGCCCAACCGGTCGAGCCCTGCTCGTGCCCCAGGGGACGCGGATCATCGGGCAGTATGACAACAACGTCCAATTCGGCCAGCGCCGCGCACTCCTTGTCTGGAACCGGCTCATTTTTCCGACTGGCCGCTCCATTGTTCTCGAGCGTCAGCCGGGCGCCGATGCGCAAGGCTATGCCGGCCTTGAAGATGGGGTCGACTATCATTGGTGGGATCTGGCGAAAGCCGCCGGCCTCTCCACCCTGCTTGCCGCTGGTGCAGAGTTGGCGATCGACGACGAGAACCGGCTATTGCGCGCAATCCGCGAGGGAGCGCAGGACACTATCAACGACGCGGGCCAGCAGATCATCCGCAGGCAGCTCAACGTCGCGCCGACGCTGACCATCCGGCCGGGCTTCCCGGTACGCGTCATCGTCACGCGCGACCTCGTGCTTGAGCCTTATGGAGCAACGCAATGACCAAGCTGAAGTTGGGGCCTATCGCCGACGACAGGCCCGTCAAGGTGACGTTGGAGCTTCCAGCGTCGCTGCATCGCGATCTCAAAACTTATGCTGATGTCCTCGGCCGTGAGAGCGGTCAGCCGGCAACCGAGCCAGTCCGGTTGATCGTACCGATGCTCCAGCGCTTTATCGACACCGATCGAGGATTTGCAAAGGCTCGCCGGAACGCCCATCCAGATCCGTAGGGCGGCGCAGTGCTGACAGCTGTCGAAGAGGGTTCGGGCAATTGCGGCCATCAAGCCCTATGCAAGCGGCAACGTAGCTGCGCCGTATTCTTAGAGGTGCACAACTCAAAATACTGCATCGGAATGAAAACCGTCGACTTGCGTCGAGGTCTTACGAACTTCGCAACTATGGGCGCTTGCGCCTCCGGACCTTCGGCTTCGGCGGCGGGGGGAAGTAAACCTGCACGTTGCCACTGCCGAGCGTGGCCCCTTGATCCGCGATTATCTCAGCTAGCGCGCGCATGATGTGCTCATCGCCTTGGCGCGCATCCTGCCGTTTAGCCTCCTCTAAGAGCAACATGACCTTGCCAGCATTCTCGATCTTCTTCTCGATCGCTTCCTGCCGTCTCAGAGCCACCTCTTGTTTTTTAAGCGCAACCTCTTGGCGGCGTAGTGCGACGTCCTGCTTTTTCAGAGCGACCTGTTGGTCACCAAGTACGAATGATCGTGCTATTTGTGAGTTCTCAAGGTCGCGGCGCTGCACTTCCTGTTTATAAAACAAGATCCGACCAAGGACCGCATCGACCATCGGCTTGGTGACGCCCTTGACGAAGGCAACTACGTCAAACGGATTGCTGAAGCGAACAACCTTGATGGTCAGCGGCCCCTGTAGCTTCTGGTAAGACGACTTAGCGTCGGCTTCGCCGCCATGGACGTCCTCCATAATCTCGTATTCTGACTTCCACCGTTGCTGCTCACTAAGTGCCAACGTGTGGACGACTTCGAGAATTTGAGCGCTCAAAGCCAGATCTGTTGAAAGCAGTGCCTTGCTCGCTGATTGCTTTGTGTCGATGCGTATTCCAAATACCGGCACGGCCACCCTCGTGTTCGCGATCAGCTATTTACCCCCGACAACACGGGGCGAAATTTTCGAGCATGAACTCACCAATCTATCTTACTACGATAAGACTGAAGGCCGCGTCATGCCGGGGCGGCCTGGTTATGGAAGCGGAAGTTTACGGTTCTCAAGCGTGCGGAGAAGGACTGACGCCACGGAGAGATGGTCCAAGCAGAGGTCAACGGTGTCGGGCCTATCAATTTCGTTGTCGTGGCCACGGGGATTTCGGATTCCAGACATTGCTCCTGCGAACACGTGCCGGAAACCCAACTGCTCATCGGTGTCGCTCATACTCTGAAGTTCATTAAGCTGAATCCGTGGGGTTTTTGGATCGAAGGCTGTCATCATCAAACTGAATCCGGTGTCTTTGACGCCGGATAATTTTTTCACCCGATTGTCGATGAGCTTGAACGCTTCGAACGTTGCGTGGGAGTAATGGCCGTTATCGAACAGCTTCAACGACACCTTCGAGATGTCGGGATGGATGTTGCGCTCGTCGAACGGATGAACGCTAACATGTGCCTCGCTTAAATGCGGCTCGCCAACATTCTTGGTCGCTCTAACAATCGCCTCAAAGACAGCTAGCGACTTCATGGGTAGAGATGAGTCTTAATGCTCTTGAAGATCGCGTCTTATGTATCCTGAGTCCCCTCTGCCGGTAGATTGATCTCTATGCGGACCGTAAGAGCCATGTCCGGCTTCGGGGGAACTTTAGCACTCGGATGTGCAGGGTCGGCGACGTCCAAGGGAGCAGCTTCAATTTTAGCTTTCGGGACTTTGGCCGCAGCTGCTTTGGGCTTCTTCCCTCCTGCAGCTGCCGCCCCCTTCGGCTCGGCTGATACTTCGTATCCCGCAATGGAGCGAAAGGCTTGGAACACAGCGGCCTGACGGGCCCCGATAACGTCGCTTGTCTTATCGGACTGCCGAAAATAGCCAATGAGCTTCGCTTTCGGCAGGGTCCAAGCTTCATCTCCGTACATCTCAAACAGCTCGGAATAAGAAGTCTTTATCAGCCCAGCGAACTTTGACTGAAATTCCTCCTCGTCGTGCGTCGTCAGCACATCGTGAGCATTTTCCTGCCGTTTCCCCTCCTCATCGATCAGCCCTATGAACTGGAGGGCGTTGATCACGTAACTCTCGTTATTAGAGGCCAAACCGTACTTCTTGATCGTTTCAGAGGTAACGGTCGCCGGAAAATTCTTCTTAAGGTAGCCAATCATCTGCGTGATGTTGCCTGAACCTGAGATATACGGATGACTTGCCAATGTTGCCCCTCCAATTGGTTAAAGTGCTCTACACTTCCGCCGAGTTAGGTGCGAGGTCAACACCACCTTCAATTATCCACTTAGTCCATTGGTGTCTGATTGCGATGACTTCAAAAGCCTCCTGTCCGCTTCCCACCTCATACTGGCCGTTTTGGGCTACCGACATCAACGGCAGCTTTCACCGCGGAGCGCGTCAATCCGAACGACCGATATTAAGGCGCATACCAGACACTCAGTAGCTGGCCGACTGCGCGTCGGTCGCCTCGCGGCGTCTTGGCAAACAACCCTGTCATGACCGCGCTGGTGGACGCCCTCGCCTGCTACGAGATTGACCGCCATCACGTCGCCATCCTTTGTCTTGGCTGTGTTGAATGGGACTTCGCTTTCCCCAAGGCCAAGATGGGCAGCGGCCTCCATGCGGCTGCAAAGCCAGAATGCCTTGGGGCAAGCCGGACTGTTGATCGCCCGGGACCGGCTGCTCCAACTTGATGGCCCCGCCATGAAGGACAATCCCATCGAACTTGACGATTTTGCCCCTGCCTTCGCAGAGCTGCCAGCCATGGCGGAGAAAATCGTCAACGACAGCGAGGAAAGACTCGCCGCGTTCTTTCATACGCCGCGGCCAGCCTACGAAGCATATTACGGACCGCGAGCTAAAATCCCATAAGTGTAGAAACGACTTCTGCGACGGCGGGCATCGCATCGAACTGACGACGGGCCAGATCAAGAAACAGCCTACCTTTCGAAGGAAGATACTCGAACAGGCTGTGTGCTGCCGCCCCAGCGTGCCGGAGCCAACTACCGGCGATGGGCTATAGACCTGAGGAAGAATGCCATCGAGCTTCCCTGGCGGGACAGGCCGGTCGATGCCGGTTTCGCCATTGATAGGCTCGCCAGCCATGGGGATGGGCGCTGGACGGTTGAATACCAAGGCAAGGCGATCAAGTTCACGACGACCAAACTTCGCAGGCAAGTCAGTTTCCGCAAACGCATGCTGGCCAAGGCCAAGGTGCTGCCGCCCCAACTGGACCCGGCTGCCTATCGGAAGTGGGTGGACTGGCTCATTCAAAACGCCATAGAGGCTGCACCGCAGACCGGTGATGCCACGATGGCAGAGAAAAGCTGGCTTGATGACCTACCAGAGCTAGCCGGCTGGTAAAATGAAACACCGCCCCAAGCGACCAGCTAGGGCGGCAGTCTCCAAAGCAGAAGCAGTCGAGCCGAAGGGGGCAGCGGACGGTGTCTGCTCGATGCAAGTACGATCCGCTCAGATCGATATGTCCTGGGATTCGCCGTCGCTAGTTTCATTGTACCTTCGAAACTTCGCCGGGGGTTGCACCGCAGCACAACAAGTGCCAGTCAATTCATTCGAGCATTTGACCGGAAATTCTATCTCCGTTGATCCTGGCTCGAATCCAGGTTCCCTAGGCAAACTGGACGCCGCGGCAGATAAACAGAAACGGATATCACGGCGAACATCCGAGTTGGAGCGGTCACAGCCTTCGGCAGCAGTGCGCCCGAAAAGGGCTGTCGGCGGATTCCTCGTGGGAACGAAAAAAGAAGAGAAGCAGAACTTTCGCGTGCAATTTTTGCACACGAACACTCATAACTAACTGATATTATTTATCTATCCTCCCAATCCATCATGGGGGCAACGGCGACAATCTGCGCACCGTCGGCATAGAGTTTCGTCATGGCTTCTTCGAAATATGGAGCAGCGAACGCCTGGAGATATGACGGCTCCCTAGCACATCAAGGCCACAAGGCCAAATCGCCCGCCTGACGTGCTCTCCGTCGATTGCGACGGGACATCGCGTGTTGAACCGGCAGTCTTTTTGGTGGTGCGCTTGGGCTAGGCGGGTCGCCTGCGAGAATGATGCGTCGTCGGCTGGCCTTCGATACGGGATCGGGTGAAGGACCCGCGGAAAGCGGCGCCTGGCTATATGGGCGGGGCGGATTCGCCGGTTGCATTCGCGTGTGGAGATGGCCGACCGTAGATCGAAATAGCTAGCGGCATTGTAGCTCTTATATGCGATTGACCTGCATAGAATGAAGGTTAATTTTTAGTCATTCTTGTCGGAATTTAGCCGACTTCGACATATGTCTTGCTCTTCCATTTGCAGCGGAGTCGCTTCGTGTTGAGTCGAAACTTCTCCTCAATCGAAAAGCTCGAAATTTCCGAGCATCATTTTCATCTGCCGAACTACACTTCAGCCGAATATTGCAAGTCCATCTGGGAGCAATTCGACATACCCGCTCCGCGTGTAGCCTTGCTCCCTCAGGCGAGCGGACAATTCGGTAATCTTCGCAAGATTTTCGAAGTCGTCGACAGCGGGGATGCCGATGCCATCGTACTGACGGACGAGCGGCACGTTCTGGCACTCGATGATTTCCGAAGCGCCAGGGGCCTCTGCTTTGTGCCAGTCGTCAATGCGACGGGCCGATCCAGCCATGTCACTGACGTCGATTTTGATGTCGCGGACCCTCAATCGATCATCAAGACGGCAGGCGTCATCAGCAAGTTCGCCGAAAGAAAATCCCGACTGTCACCCAAGTTCATGCTGGCGGACTCGCCGGCCTCAAGACTGCTGGCGCACCTGTTTCTATCAGGCGAAACCCTCACGCCGGTTCGCGTCCCGGAGTCCAAGTATTTTTTCGCCATGAAAGGATTCCTTGACACCAACTCGACGGTGCTGGTCGCGGAAGCTCTTGCAAACCGGGGCTGGTTGGAGAGGCATTTCGTAGACCGGCATCATCAATGTGACAAATGCGGCTCGCACCGACTTGTGGTGAGGGAAGAATGTCCGGCCTGCCGGTCAGCCAACCTCGATGAAGCAAAGCTGATCCATCACTACAGTTGCGCCCAGCTTGGCCCGGAGGTCGATTTTCACCGCGACAACGCTCTTATCTGCCCGAAATGTAGCAAGCAGCTGCGAAACTACGGGAAGGACTACGACAAGCCGGGAAGCGTGCAAATATGTGGCGAGTGCCGCCACACGACTTCTGAGCCGGCAATCGGGTTTGTGTGCCAGGACTGCGGAGCGGGAATCGATGGTCAAAGGGTAGCGACAGTCGATCTGCACTCCTATGCCTTGACCGATTACGCCACCTACCAGTTGACCGACGCCGCGCGGCAGGCACTGCATTCGCCACCACAACTAAGGGACTGCCCGGACGGGCTGCAGAAAGAGCTTCGCTCGTTCACGAATGACCTGCCGGTCCTGCACGATTGCGTCGTTGCCGAGTTGATCTATGAAGCCCGCGACGAGATCGTACGTCGGCGCGGGGAAGCGACTTTTGCTGCCCTCCGCAGATTGTTCGCCGAAAACCTCCAAGGCCATCTGGCGGGCATGGCCACTGTACATCCGTCTACCGAGCGCGATTTCGTGCTTTTTTTCCATCTGACGCAATCCGACAGGGACACTGATGCACAGGTCATACTCAACATGTGCGAAGCCGTTCTTTCGGACCACCTGCAGCCGAGGCTGCGCATCTTGTGGGGCGGTTCGGACGGGGCAATTGCGTGACCGATATCGAATTCGGCCTCTCGTTCCTGTATTCGCAGACCCTGTCGAGCGTAGTTGTGATCTTCTGGTACACGCTGGTGTTCGATCTGCCGCGCTACGCCCTGCCCTTTGCTGCGGTGGCGCTAAGCCAAAGAAGACAGGCAGCCCAGTCCGACCCAATCACGCAGCCCCATCGCAAGCCCTTCAAAGTGAGTGTTGTCCTGATTGGCCATAATGAGGCCGATTCTATTCGGGCTTGCGTCCGCTCGCTTAGGGAACAGTCTTTTTCCGACTTCGAGATCGTGATTGTCAGTGATGGCTCAACCGACCGGATGAGCAAAGTGGCGTGTGAGATTGTGGGTTCCGGCGACGCGACCTGTGTCCTCTCGACCGATGTCAGGGGCGGCAAGTCAAGCGGCGTAAACCTCGCCTGCGAGATCGCCAAAGGCGACATCATCATCAACGTCGATTGCGACTGCTCGTTCGATCGCTTTGCCATCCAAGCGCTGATGCGCGCTTTTGACGACCCTCGCGTCGGAGCGGCCTGTGGTGACATCGCCCCGCGAAATGCCGACGCAACGCTGATGACGCAGATCCAAGAAATCGAATATTTGCAATCCATCTCCGTGGGCAAACGTTTCAGCGGATCGATGGACCAAGTAACCTGTTGCTCGGGAGCATTCGGAGCCTTTCGCCGTGAAGCGTTGGCTCAGGTTGGCGGTCTCGACGTCGGCGGCGGCGAAGATCTCGATGTCACCATTCGAATGCGCCAGGCCGGCTGGCGGATTGCGTTTGTACCGGATGCGCTGTGCTACACTGACGTGCCGGAGTCGGCTTACGCCTACATTCGACAGCGTTTGCGATGGGAACGGGACGCTTTCTGGCTCAGATTCAGAAAGCATCGTCGGCTGCTCAATCCCTTTGGGACCAAATTCCGCCCCGCCGAGGCGTTTCACCAATGGGACTTTGCTCTTTTCAGCGTCGCAAGCACGGTCGCATTCCCCATCTACCTTCTCTGGCTTGCCACCCATTTCGGGCCCGAAGCCATCCCGATCCTGATATCCCTCCAATTGGCTTTGCTACTGCTCGACGCCGGAATGCTCGCCCTGGCAAACCAGATAACCCGCCGGGCTGCCTTTGGACGAAACTTGCCTTTCCTGCCGGCCTATTCGCTGTTCATGTCGTATGTGATGCGCTTTGTGCGGCTGACCGCTTATGTCGACGAATGGTTTGCTTCAGGCTCGCATCGCGACAACTATGTGCCGGCGAAAGTGCGTCTGCTTAGACCATGGTGAGCACGCATTGATGCAACACATCCGCAAAAGGACGCTGCTGGATAATATCGACAAGCAGCAAAGATCGCACTCGGGGCGCCTGGGCAGGACGATCTACCTCCTGTTGCTGGCGGGCTTTTTCCTGCTGGTTGCGTATTACCTCGCCGGCTCACTGGTCATACTGTCCGCTGACGGGATCGTGCTCAACGAGAAGCGCGTTGTGGCGGCGAGCTATCCCGCCACCATCGTCAAGGTTCTCGTCAGCGAAGGCGACGTTGTCGACAAAGGCGCCCTGCTCGTCGAGCTCGAGTCCTTCGAAATGGTCAAGGAAATCGCCGACCTCTCGGTGCGCTCCAGCGAAATGGTGGTGAAAGAGACCGAGTTGCAAGGACAGTCGACGACGATATCCACCCTCCTTCCACTGGCGGAGCGGGCATCGCGCGAAAGCGGCGAGACGGTATCCAGACTCGACCAGATAGCCAGGCAGGGGCTGATCCCGATGCGGACGCGCGATGACGCCGTGAGCACAAGCTTCCAGGCGACACAAAGGCTGGCTGAACTGACAGCAAAAAGCCTGGACAATCACGCACAGGTTCGGATGGTTCGGGCGTCACGACAAGTCGCTGAGAACGCTGTCACCAGGCTGAAGGAAATATATGATGACGGAAAAATCCAGGCCCTGACTGCTGGAGTGGTTGGTTCCCGCGTGCCGGTTCCCGGTCAGTTCGTACGCCCTGGCGACGAACTTCTTCAGATCAATGGCGGGCGGTCCTACATCTTGGCCTACCTCCCGGATGAGTATTTGTTCCCCGTCACCGAAGGATTGAAAGTCGACGTCAGTGCTGGGAGCGATCGCAGCGAAGGCACCGTCGAAAAAGTGCTCCAGATTGCTGATGCCCTACCGGCAGAGTTTCAAAATATGCTGCGACCAAGGGATCGTTCCCGGCTGATCCGCATTGCGTTGCCCCATGCGAATCCATTCGCTGTTTCCCAGAAAGTCGTCGTGCGTGGCTGCGTTTTCGGATGGTGCTGGGTAAAATGAAAGCAGCACCGGCCTCTCTCGTGGCGGAAAGGGCCCCAGCGTAGGCTACCGCTCACGTCGGGCAGAACGAACGCGACGAGATCGGAGTGAGCCTGTCCCGGACGACATGACGTCGGTGGGAAGAGTCGGTTTCTACGGCTGGCCTGCAAGTACCTGCCACTGTCGACGCCAAATCGCTCTGGTCATGCCAGGTTTTCTCTCGTCGCCGAACTTCCGACATCAGTCATCGTCCCTGCGAAGGGTCGCGAATTCCGGCTTCGGCTTTGGATCCGGCCGTGTCGCCACATAGAAGGCACCGCAGGCGACGAAAATCGCGACTGCCGTGGCGACCAGCACATCAGGTCTTCCAAGCAGGAACAGTCCGTAACCAAGCGCCATGCCGAGCCAGGCCATGATCTTGGCCCTGCGCGGGATGGCACCCTCCTCGCGCCAGGCCCGCAAAGCTGGACCGAATCGCGGATGATCGAGCATCCATGCCTCGATCCGCGGTGACGAACGGCCGAAACACCATGCCGCCAGGATCAGGAAGATCGTCGTCGGCATGACCGGCAAGAACGCGCCGATGATGCCGAGGGCAAGCATCAGGATGCCCAGCGCAATCAAGCCCGCCCGTCGCGCATTGAAGGCCGCGCCGTTGGCCACGCGGCGAAACAACGACGTCATCCTGCCAGACATGCCCTCACGATAGCCTTCATCCGAAAGTCTCCCTTACCGGCCCATGCACGCGGCGAAATGCGGACTCTGCCCCGGCGACGACGCGGTCTTCCTCTTCGTCGCTCAGTTGCAGCGCATCGAGTGCGGCCTTGAACGTACGCCCGTGCAAACCGCGCCTCCAGGCGCCGGCGCAAGATGCCTTGCACCGAAGGTTTGGGAAAGCCCAAGCTTGGCCGCCTCCTTCAAAAGAAAGCCGCGCCGAGATTCGATCCTTTGGACTCTTCGCCGCGCGCGCGGTCGTGCTCCGCACTCAGCGCCGCGCGATGATGCGGCTGTCGACGTCCTGGATGTCGCGCAGGCCGCAGAAGGCCATGGTGATGTCGAGTTCCTTGCGGATGATGTCGAGGCAGGTAGTCACGCCCGCCTCCCCGCCGGCGCCAAGGCCATAGAGGAACGAGCGGCCGATGAACACGCCCTTGGCGCCCAGGGCCACAGCCTTGAGGACGTCCTGGCCGGAGCGGACGCCGCCATCCATCAGCACTTCGATGCGGTCGCCGACGGCGTCGACGATCGCCGGCAGCGCCGAGATCGATGATATCGCCCCGTCGAGCTGGCGGCCGCCATGATTGGAGACGATGAGTGCGTCCGCTCCGCTTGCCGCAGCCTTTTCGGCATCCTCGGGATCGAGGATGCCCTTGAGGATGAGCTTGCCGCCCCACTGGTCCTTGATCCACTTCACATCGTCCCAGCTCAGCGCCGGGTCGAACTGTTCGGCTGTCCACGACGACAGCGAGCGCAGGTCGGTGACGCCCTTGGCGTGGCCGGCGATGTTGCGGAACGTGCGGCGGTTGGTGCGCAGCATGTTCAGGCACCAGCGCGGCTTGGTCGCCAGGTTGATGATGTTGGGGATGGTCATGCGCGGCGGCGTCGACAGGCCGTTGACGATGTCCTTGTGGCGCTGGCCGAGGATCTGCAGGTCGAGCGTGAGCACCAGCGCCGAACACTTGGCCGCCTTGGCGCGCTGGATCAGCCGCGAGACGAAATCGCGGTCCCTCATGACATAGAGCTGGAACCAGAACGGCTTGGAGGTGTTTTCGGCGACGTCCTCGATCGAGCAGATGCTCATGGTCGAAAGCGTGAAAGGGATGCCCGCTTTCTCGGCCGCACGTGCCGCGTGGATCTCACCGTCGGCATGCTGCATTCCGGTCAGGCCGGTCGGCGCGATCGCCACCGGCATCGAGATTTTCTCGCCGATCATCGTGGTTTCAAGCGTGCGGTTGCGCAGGTCGACTGCAACGCGCTGGCGCAGCTTGATCGGCACGAAGTCGCTCTCGTTCTCGCGATAGGTGCTTTCGGTCCAGGCACCGGAATCGCAATAGTCGTAGAACATGCGGGGCACGCGGCGCTTGGCGATTGCGCGAAGATCGGCAATCGAAGTTATCGGACGCGCCATTCGTGTAAGCTCCACGTTCTGTTGATATCCCAATCCTGCGCGCGGCATGTAAGCCGCCTTCGCTGCGGATGCCAAGAGGCTGCAGCGCGGCGCGCATGCTTCTAACCTCTATCTGCCTCAAGCGCCCACAGACTTTCGCCGAAGGCTCAGTGGGAAAGGATATTGATCACATTGCCGAATGGGTCACGCATGTAGAAGCGCCGCACGCCCCAGGGCTCGTCGACGAGCTCATAGATGATCTCGCAGCCCGCCGCCTTGGCCCGCCGATAGACGGCATCCACATCGTCGACCTCGATTGACAAGGTCGGCACCGGCGTCCCCGAACCACCTTCGCTGGCAACGCTGAGCTGTGGCGACATCGCACCGTCCGTCGCGAATGTCAGCATCCAGCCGTGATCCATGACAACATCAAGGCCCAGCAGATCGCCATAAAATGCCCGAGCCGCATTGGGGTCGGATGCGTGCAGATTGGCGACAATACGTCGAACGGTCACGTCGGCTCCTCTCTGGCAGCATATGGAAAAGGGGCCCGAAGGCCCCTTCCCACAATCATGCAGCTCGTTCAGGCATTGGCCGCCATGACCGCACGCTTGGCCATCACCACCACCAGATTGGCGCGGTATTCCGGAGAAGCATGCAAGTCGGCCATCAGGTTCTTCGACGGCACGGAGACACCCTCGAGCGCGGAAGCCTCGAACTTCTTGGTCAGCGCCGCCTCGACCTCCTTGGAGCGGAACACGCCGTCATCGCCTGCCCCGGTTACCGCAGCCCGCACGCCCTCCTTGCCCTTGGTCACGAACACACCGGTCATGGCGTAACGTGACGCAGGGTTCGGGAACTTGGCGTAGCCGGCCTTGGCCGGTGCGGAGAAGGTGACGGCGGTGACAATTTCGTCATCCTTGAGCGCGGTTTCGAACAAGCCCTTGAAGAACTTGTCGGCCGCAAGCTGGCGCTTGTTGGTGACGATGGTCGCTCCAAGCGCCAGGAGAGCCGAGGGATAGTCGGCCGCCGGATCGTTGTTGGCGACAGAACCGCCGATCGTGCCGCGGTGCCTCACCGCCGGATCGCCGATGTGGCTGGCAAGCGCGCACAGCGCCGGACAGACCTTCATCAGCTTCTCGTCGTTGGCAACGTCGAAATGCGTCGTTGCAGCACCTATGGTGACGGTCTTGCCCGAGACCTTGATACCCTTGAGGTCGGCAATGTGGTTCAGGTCGACCAGGTCGGACGGTGCCGCGAGGCGGGTCTTCATCGCCGGGATCAGCGTCATGCCGCCCGACAGGTACTTGGCGTCACCGGTCTTGATCTTCTTGACAGCGTCCGCGACCGAGGTGGCGCGATGATAGTTGACGGAATACATTTATCTTTCTCCCTTCGGGGAAAGAGCGAATAGGGAGTAGCGAATAGCGAGCAGGTTTCTTTCCCGGCGCTGTCGCTCTCTCTTCCCTATTCGCTACTCCCTATTCCCTATTCGCTTGTCTCAGTGCTTCGAACCACCGCGCAACGCCGCCCAGACTTTCTGGGGCGTCGCCGGCATGGTCAGGTTTTCGTGGCCGAGCGCGTCGGTGATGGCGTTGATGACCGCCGGCGGCGACCCGATGGCGCCGGCCTCGCCGCAGCCCTTGATGCCAAGCGGATTGCCCGGACAAGGCGTGTTCGACGTCGAGATCTGGAACGACGGCAGGTCGTCGGCGCGCGGCATGGTGTAATCCATGTAGCTTGCCGTCAAAAGCTGCCCGCTGCCGTCATAGATGGCCCCTTCGAGCAGCGCCTGGCCGACGCCCTGCGCGATGCCGCCATGCACCTGGCCCTCGACGATCATCGGGTTGATGATGTTGCCGAAGTCGTCGGCTGCCACGAACTGCACAATGTCGGTCTTTCCGGTCTCCGGATCGATCTCGACCTCGCAGATGTAGCAGCCGGCGGGGAAGGTGAAGTTCGACGGATCGTAGAACGCCGTTTCCTTCAGTCCCGGCTCCATGCCTTGCGGCAGGTTGTGCGCGGTATACGCAGCGAGCGCCATCTGGAACCACGGCACGTTCTTGTCGGTGCCGGCAACCTTGAGCTGACCGTTTTCGATGACGATGTCGCCCTCGTCGGCCTCGAGCAGGTGTGCGGCGATCTTCTTGGCCTTGGCCTCGACCTTGTCGAGCGCCTTGACGATCGCCGACATGCCGACAGCACCCGAGCGCGAGCCATAGGTGCCCATGCCCATCTGCACCTTGTCGGTGTCGCCGTGCACGATCGACACGCTGTCGAGCGGCACGCCGAAGCGCGAGTTGACCAACTGGGCGAAGGTCGTCTCGTGGCCCTGGCCGTGGCTGTGCGAGCCGGTCAGCACCTCGATGGTGCCGACCGCGTTGACCCGCACCTCGGCCGATTCCCACAGGCCGACACCGGCGCCGAGCGAGCCCACCGCAGCCGAAGGCGCGATGCCGCAAGCCTCGATGTAGCAGCTCATGCCGATGCCGCGCAGCTTGCCCTTCTTGGCCGCCGCCGCCTTGCGCTTGGCGAAGCCGGCATAGTCGGCCTGCTTCATCGCCGCATCGAGCGACGTGCCATAGTCGCCCGCGTCATAGCACATGATGACAGGCGTCTGGTGCGGGAAGGCGGTGACGAAGTTCGAGCGCCGGAGCTCGGCGGGTGAGACACCCAGCTCACGCGCGGCGATCTCCATCGTGCGTTCGAGCACGTAGGTAGCTTCGGGGCGCCCTGCCCCGCGATAGGCATCCACCGGTGCGGTGTTGGTGTAGACCGTGCGCACATTGCCGTAGATCGCCGGGATGTTGTACTGGCCTGACAAAAGCGTGGCGTACAGGTAGGTCGGCGTCGCCGAGGAGAACAGCGACATGTAGGCGCCGAGATTGGCGATCGTGTCGACCTTGAGCCCGACGATCTTGTTGTTCTTGTCGAAGCCCATCTCGACCGTGGTGTGATGGTCGCGGCCATGGGCGTCGGTGAGGAAGCTTTCGGTACGGTCGGCCACCCACTTGACCGGCACGCCGGTCTTCTTGGACGCCCACAGGCAGACGATCTCCTCGGGGTAGATGTAGATCTTGGAGCCGAAACCGCCGCCGACATCCGGTGCGATGACGCGCAGCTTGTTCTCCGGCGCGACATTGTAGAACGCGCTCATCACCAGGCGAGCGACATGCGGGTTCTGCGACGTGGTCCAGCAGGTATAGTGATCCTCGGCCTTGTCGTAGTGGCCAAGGGCTGCGCGCGGCTCCATCGCGTTGGGAACCAGGCGATTGTTGACGATATTGACGCGCGTGATATGCGCAGCCGTCTTGAGCGCGGCATCAGTTGCCGCGGCGTCGCCGATGCCCCAGTCGAAGATCAGGTTGCCGTCCGCCTCGGGATGGAGCTGTGGTGCGCCCTTGCCCAGCGCCTCGACGGCGTCAGACACCGACTTGAGCTCCTTGTAGGTGATCTCGACAGCTTCCGCCGCATCGCGCGCCTGGCCCTTGGTCTCGGCAACGACGACGACGACCGCGTCGCCGACATAGCGCACACGATCGACTGCCAGAGGCGACCATGCGCCCATTTTCATTGGCGAGCCGTCCTTTGAGTGGATCATCCAGCCGCAGATCAGGTTGCCTATGCCGTCAGCCTTGAGCTGCTTGCCGGTCAGCACACCGATGACACCCGGCATGGCTTCTGCCGCCTTGACGTCGATCTTCTTGATGTCGGCGTGGGCATGCGGGCTGCGCACGAACGCCGCGTGCTTCATGCCGGGCACGACCATGTCGTCGACGTAGCGCCCCGCGCCGGTGATGAACCTTTTGTCTTCCTTGCGCGCGACACGCGCGCCAATGCCTTCGATTCCCATCTGAATTCCTCCCGAATTTCAAAAAGCGAATAGCGAATGTAGTGGTTGGCGATTTGAGCAGTGCGCTTAAGCGGCGGGACATCCCTATTCGCTATTCGCTATTCGCTACTCCCTATTCGCCCCCCTTCCTCACGCAGCCTTCTTCGCCTTGCTCTTCGATGCCTTCGACATCGTCTTCGAAGCGGCGAGGATCGCCTTGACGATGTTGTGGTAGCCGGTGCAGCGGCAGATGTTGCCTTCGAGTTCCGCGCGCACGGTGGCTTCGTCGAGCCCTTCGGGATGCCGGCGGATCATGTCGGTCGCGGTCATGATCATGCCCGGCGTGCAGAAGCCGCATTGCAGGCCATGATGTTCCTTGAAAGCGGCCTGGACAGGATGCAGGTCAGCGCCGTTGGCGAGCCCTTCGATGGTTGTGACGGTCGACCCGGAGGCCTGCGCTGCAAGCATGGTGCAGGATTTCATTGCCTTGCCGTCGACATGGACGACGCAGGCGCCGCATTGCGACGTGTCGCACCCCACATGGGTGCCGGTCAGACCCAGATGCTCGCGCAGGAAATGGACAAGAAGCGTGCGGTCCTCCACCGCGCCGCTGACCTTTCGGCCATTGACGACCAAAGATACCTCCGACATGAAACCTCCCACTGTTGCCGCGACCGGCCAGGCAGACCCCGCCCTGTCAGGTGAGCAAATCCTATCCCCGCAAATTAAGGCTGCAAGCGACTTTTTGGGTCCAGACACGCATTGCGTGCAGGCCAGCGAAGAAAATGAAGATTGTTTGGTAGCGGCATGACTTGCGGCGACTTGGCCAAGCCAGCAACGGTCGACGTCGCGCATCGCGATTGGAAGTGGAATGCACGGTTGGATCATGCCAAAAGCCTGCATCACATTGATAGGAGGCTGCCCGTGGCCACTTTCGCATTCGCTCCGTCCGCGCCAGCTTCGGTTGCGATCTCCGGATCGTCCGAGCGCTTTCCGGTCCGGCGCATCTTCTGCGTCGGTCGCAACTACGCAGCGCACGCGCGCGAAATGGGCAACGACCCGGATCGCGAGCCGCCCTTCTTCTTCGGCAAGCCTGCCGACGCCGTGGTCGATAGCGGCGTCACGATCCCCTATCCGCCGCTCACCAACGACCTGCACCATGAGATCGAATTGGTGGTCGCCGTCGGTCGCGGCGGCTCCAACATCGACGCTGGCGATGCGTTGGATCACGTCTGGGGCTATGGCATAGGCATCGACTTCACCCGCCGCGACCTGCAGGACACGGCCAAGAAGCTCGGCCGCCCCTGGGACTGGGCCAAGGGTTTCGACCGCTCGGCGCCATGCGGACCGCTTGTCCGTGCATCCGAGATCGGGCACCCCGCGAAGGGGCGCATCTGGCTCGCCGTCAATGGCGAGACCAGACAGCAGGGCGACCTCGCCGACATGATCTGGTCGGTTCCCGAAATCGTTGCCATCTGCAGCCAGTCGATGGAACTGAAGGCAGGCGACCTGATCTTCACTGGTACGCCGGCAGGCGTCGGCGCTGTTGCGCCCGGCGACCGCATCACTGGTGGCGTCGATGGTGTCGGCGAGATCGCGATTTCAATCGCCGCGCGATAGGCAGCGACTCAGCCCATCGCCTTCTTGCGCCGCTCATAGAGCATGATCAGCGTCTCGGCGACGAGCGCCGGCTTGGCCTCGCCCTCGATCTCGATGGTGTTCTCGCCCTTGAGCAGATATTGCCCGGGCCCCTTGTCTTCCATCGATATCAGCACCGAGCGCATGCGCACCCGCGAACCGACCTTCACCGGTGTCACGAAGCGGACCCTGTCGAGGCCGTAGTTGAAGGCAGCCTGGGTATTTACCGGAATGACGCCCATGTCCTGGATGAACGCCCCGATCATGGACAGCGTCAGGAAACCATGGGCGATTGTCGTGCGAAACGGGCTCTGGCGCCGGGCGCGCTCGGGGTCGACATGGATCCACTGGCGATCGCCTGTGGATTCGGCAAAGCCGTCGATACGGCCCTGATCGACGATCATCCAGTCGGAAACGCCGAGTTCCTGCCCGATCTTCTCGCGCAGCTCCTCGTAGGTTTCGATTGGTTTCGACACGCTTCCTCTCCCCAGCATTAGGCAACATTTTGCCTGTGGGGACCATGTACGGGGCGCCTTTGTCAACCTCTGGCAGGCGCCCTGAGTGCTATTCGGCTGCCTCGCGTTCGGCGACGTCGTCCGTCCTCTCGGGATCGCCCAGGGCGGTTTCGCAGCCAAGCTCGGGAAAAGCCACCGAGCGCTTGCCATGGAAATCGGTGCGCACGACAACCAGCCCCTGCTCCTCGAAATAGGTAAGCAGGCGCCGCGCCCTGCGCGCCGAATGGCTGCCATAGGCGTGTGCGATTGCCGCATCCGAGGGGCAAGGCGCGCCCTTCACCGCCGCCTGCGCGACGATCAGGAACACCGCCTGCAGGTCCTCAGGCAGTGCGACGGACATGCCGAGCGCCTGCTGCCAGGTATCGCTCGATGCGGTCTCGTCGTCGATGCCAGAGCGCGCCACCGCATAGCGGCGACGGAAGTTCGACAATGCAGGCGGTTCACCCTGCATGCGCTTGATGCGGCAACGAACCAGGAAATCCTGGTAGAGCACGGCGTCTGTTCGGAACGCCGCGTCCGGGTCCTCGACCATCTCGCGCACGATGGTGTCGATCAGCGCCTCACGCTCGGCTTCGTCGAACAGCGGGAATATCGGCTCGGCCACCGGCGCCGATGCCTCGGCGCGCACCTGGGAAAGCTGGGCGATGATGTCGGCCGTCGGTGTCGGCGTTGGCGGCACCGGACGCCGCACGGGGTGACGCGCCTCCAGCGGAGCGGGAGCGAAAATGAGCTCGCGGGTATCATCGCTGGCATCCGGCAGCGGCATCAACTTTGGGCTGACCGAACGCGCCGACGTTTCGACGGGACCGATGGCTACCGGCAGCGGCCGGCGCGACATCGCCGGTCCGAGCGCAACGAAATTGCCCCGCGCCAGGTCGCGGAACATCTCTGCTTGCCGGCGCTCCATGCCGAGAAGATCGGCGGCGCGCGCCATGTCAATGTCGAGGAAGGTGCGGCCCATCAGGAAGTTGGACGCTTCGGCGGCAACGTTCTTGGCGAGCTTGGCAAGGCGCTGCGTGGCGATGACACCGGCCAGCCCGCGCTTGCGGCCGCGGCACATCAGGTTGGTCATCGCGCCGAGCGAGATCTTGCGCGCCTCGTCCGACACCTCGCCGGCCACCGCCGGCGCGAACAGTTGCGCCTCGTCGACGACCACGAGCACGGGGTACCAGAAGTCGCGCTCGGCATCGAACATGCCGTTCAGGAACGCGGCCGCGCCGCGCATCTGCTGCTCGACGTCGAGGCCCTCCAGATTGAGCACGACGGAAACGCGATGCTGGCGGATGCGGCCGGCGATGCGAGTCAGTTCAGCCTCGGTGCGCTGGGCATCGACGACGACATGGCCGAAGCGATCGGCAAGGGTTACGAAATCGCCTTCGGGATCGATGACGCATTGTTGCACCCAAGGCGCGCTCTGCTCGAGCAGACGGCGCAGGAGATGCGACTTTCCCGAGCCCGAATTGCCTTGAACCAGCAATCGGGTCGCCAGCAGCTCTTCGAGATCAAGTTGAGCCTTCGTCCCGCCGGACGCCGCCCCCATCTCGATGCCTACCTTCATCCTTTTCCCCGGTCGAATCCTGACGCACCAGCCCGGGTATCAAACCTGATTCCCGGCAGGCACAATACGCAGATTCAATGCGTTAAGACGCAATTGTGCATCCAGACGGACGCACTGCGTTCCAATGGTGATCTGCCTTCCTTAGCATCCGAGGCCTGGCAATGCGCGGCCCGTCTTGCGAAACCCACAACAGAGGTGGGCTGCCGATGCGTCAGCCTGGAAAAGCTACTTCTTCTTGTCGTAGCTGTCGCGGATTTCCTGCATCGATTCACGGATGCGCTCGCGCAGGACCTCGACCGATTCCGACCCCGACTTGCGCACGATATCGGCAACCTCGCCGGCATTCTTGAGCGCTGCCTCGAACGATCGCCTGGCGAAATCGGCTTGCTTGCTGAGCATCTCCTGCGGATTGCCCGGCATACGCAATCCTTGCGCGGCCTCGGTCACCTCCTGCAACGCGCTCTGGATCATTTCGCGCTGCTTGGCCACCAGCGACGAAGCCCCCGAGGCACTCGCCTTCACCGATTTTTCCAGCGCCTCGAGATTCTTGCGGTGATGGCTGACGATGTCGTCGACATCGACCGCGGGCATCTTCAGATCGCGGCCGAACTTCGAAAACATGTCCATGAAGGATTCCGGTTCCGGTTTCTTGGCCATGGCTCGCTCCCTTTTGGCTCCGGGCCTTCCCGGAGGTCGCAAGTGTCAGAATAGAGAAGCCACGGGCATGGTCAATTCGCCACCAGGAGCAGTTCAGCACAATAGAGCACAAGGCCCGCAAGGCCGCCGATCAGCATGCCGTTGAAACGGATATACTGCAGGTCCCGGCCGATGTTGATCTCCATCAGCCGGGTCAACTGGCCAAGGTCCCAGCGCTTGACCTGTTCGGCAATGAAGCTGGAGACGCCGCTCTTCTGGCTCTCGACGAAGGAGGCAAGCGCGACCACGAAACCGGCATTCATGTCGGCGCGGATCTGCGGATCGCGCGCCAGATTCTGCCCAACCTCGACGAACAGGTTGGTCAGGTGCTTTCGTGTCATCGAATCCGACGATGCGACATCCTGCTCGATGAAGCCGCGCATGCTCTTCCATACGTCGAGTGCCAGCCCGCGCAGCTCGGGACGGGCAAGGAAATTGCGCTTCACCTGTTCGGCGCGCTTGGCATAGTCGGGCGAATGGCGAAGTTGATCGATGAAACCGTGAACGAAGCGGTCGAACTCGCCGCGCAGCGGATGGTCGGGATCGGCCCTGACCTCTTCCAGCAGTGTGGCTGCGGACGAGACGATGCGCTTGAGCAGATAGGCATCTGCGCGGAACAGATTGAAGACGGACGGCAGTTCCTCCCTGATCTTTTCGCGCAGCACGGCCAGCGCCTGCTCGTCGCTCAAGAAATTGCCGATGATCTTGGTGAACTCGTCCAAAAGGCGTTGATGCCGGCGATCGTCGGTGAATGCCGACAGCAACTCGGCTGCCAACGGCGCCACCTCGATCTTGCCGAGGCGATCGAGCATGCGGCGCGTGGCGAACTCGCGCAGGCCGGATCCTTCGATCGCCTGCAGCATCTGCGGCACCAGCCGGCCGACGAAGCGCGACAACCCTTCCGCCCGGCTGCGGTCCGACAGCCAGTCGGCGACGAGCGCAGCAAAATCTACTTCCTTCAGCTTCTGCCGCACCGGCTCGGGCGCCAGAAAGTTGATCTCGATGAAGCGGCCGAGATTTTCGGCGATCCGGTTCTGGTTGGAGGGAATAATGGCCGTGTGCGGTATCGGCAGTCCGAGCGGTCGCTTGAACAGGGCGACGACGGCGTACCAGTCCGCCAGGCCGCCTATGGTGGCGGCCTCGGCGAAGGCGGCGACAAAGCCAAGCCAGGGCCAGCGTCCTTGCAGCGATTTTGCGATCGCGAACACGCAAACACACACGACCAGGGCGGCAGTCGCCAGAAATTTGGTCCTGCGCAGCGCTGCCAGCTTTTCGGCATCGACGGCATTGGCGGAAGGTGTCATGCCGGCCGGAAAGGCCTGGCTTTGCGGTGAGGACATCGGTCGCCTTCCCTGTTCATCACAGGAACTATATCGGCGACGGCTTTCGCCGCTTCAATTCGAAAAGCTGAATTAGGCGGCGATGGCCTTGCCGACGTTGCGCCGTCCGAAATCGGCCGGGGCGAAAAATCCCAAATCAGGATCGGCCGCTCCGTTCGCGTCGAGTTCTATGATGCCGTTGGTCTCGCCCTGTGCGAAGCTCAGCTTGGCGTTGAAGCGCCGGGCCAGGGCCTTCATCGCCGAATTGTTGGCGTGCGTGGTCACCTGCAGCCGCGTATAGGCGAGCCCCTTCGCCTGGGCGATGATCCGCCGGAACAGGCGTCCGCCGATTCCTCTGTGCTGCAACTGGCGCTCGACACTGAAGGCGATCTCCGCCGTCGGCTCGCGCTCCTCGGGGCGTTCATGCAGTTCGGCAGCGCCCAGAACCTTGTCGCCCTCGACATAGGCAATGACAGTCACGCCGTCGTGGAAACTGCGCTCGGCATATGACCGGAGAAAACCGTCGTCGGTCAGGCCATTGAAGCGGTCGCGCCGGCTCTGGGCGTCCAGTCTCAGGAGATGTTCGGCAAAGCGGGGCAGATCGGATGGCCTGAGCTGGCGGATGATCCCCGTCAGCGGCCGTTGGGCATGTTTGATCTGTTCCATGTCGTAGTCCTCTTGGGTTCCTCCCCAGAGTCTTCGACTCCCGACGCCACCAATATTGTGCAACGCAGCAACAACTTCAACCCGTGAGCCCGATCAGGAATGCAGGGCTGGCTTGCGCCAGATGCGGGACCGCAGCGAGGTTTCTTGATATATGTTGTCCAGATTCTTGAGATCGCTTGTCTGGAATTGTTCTAAGGTGTAGGCCATATAAGAAGCCCGTCCGCGCCACAGCGAGGAATCACCAATGCGCCTTACCCGCCAAACCAACTACGCCATGCGCATCCTGATGTATTGCGCGGCCAATGAGGGCCGACTGAGCCGGGTCCCCGAGATCGCCGCTGCCTACACGGTGTCGGAGCTGTTCCTGTTCAAGATCCTGCAGCCGCTGGTCGAAGCCAAGCTGGTGCAAACCGTCCGCGGCCGCAATGGCGGCGTGCGACTGGCCAAGCCTGCCGATCAGATTTCGCTGTTCGACGTGGTACGTGTCACCGAAGAGAGCTTTGCCATGGCGGAATGCTTCGAGACCGACGCGGCCGAATGCCCGCTGGTCGACAGCTGCGGGCTCAATTCTGCGCTTCGTGAGGCGCTGAATGCGTTTTTCGAGGTCCTGGCCCGCTACACGATCGCCGATCTGGTCGCCGCACGTCCCAACATGCGCGATCTGCTCGGCATCCATTTTCCCGAGCCGCACGCGCTGGCCGGCTAGCGCGAGACCGGTATCGCAATCTTCCGGCCGCGAAGGTGGTTCGGAGTGGTTGCACCGGCGCAGCCGGATCGCTACATGCGCGGCATGAAAGTCAAGGACGCCGAAATCATCATCGTCCCCGGATACACCAATTCCGGGCCCACCCACTGGCAGAGCCGTTGGGAGGAAAAACTGTCGACCGCGCGCCGCGTCGAGCAGGACGAGTGGTCGAAGCCGCTACGTGAGGACTGGACGGCAAAAGTCATCGACGCGGTGAACGCGGCCGAACGGCCGGTCGTTCTGGTTGCGCACTCGCTTGGCATCCCAACCGCCATCCACGCCATTCCGGGGTTCACGAAACGTGTTGCCGGTGGGTTCTTTGTTGCCCCGCCCGATGTTTCCAACCCAGCCATCAAGCCGAAACACATGATGACCTTCGGCCCCTACCCGCGCGATCCGCTGCCGTTTCCCTCGGTGGTGATCGCCAGCCGCAACGATCCCTACTGCGCACTCGATGTCGCGGAAGACATCGCGGCCGCCTGGGGGTCGATGTTCGTCGATGCCGGCGAATCCGGTCACATCAATTCGGATTCCGGCCACGGGCCGTGGCCGGAGGGATCGATGGTATTCGCTCAGTTCCTGTCGCGCCTGGAAGGCTGACGACCAGTCGTCAGCCGAGCGATTTCCTGAGATCGGCCAGCAGGCCGGCGGCGCCGGCCGAGATCAGCTGGTGCTCCGAGCCGGTGGCGAGCAGCTGGAAGCCCATATCAACGAAGCGCCCGGCGATCTTCGGATCGGTGACATAGATGCCGGCATGCTTGCCGGCGGCCCGCGTGCGCTTGGCGACTTCAGCCACCGTTTCCATCATGCCTTCGAGCGTCCCGTTGATCGTCTCGCCGTTGGTCCAGGCGATGGAAAAGTCGCCGGGCCCGACAAAAATGCCGTCGATACCGGGAGTCGACAGGATGTCATCGAGAGCTGCGACCGCGGCATGCGTCTCGACCATCGCAAAAGAGACGGTGCGGGCGTTGCTCTCCCTGAGCCACTTGGCAGGGTCGTTGCTGCCCTGGCGGGGCGCAGCGAAGGTCGGCCCCCAGGAACGCTCGCCCAACGGCGGATACTTCACCGCGGCAGCGAAGCGTTGCGCGTCCTCCACCGAATTGACCATCGGCGCGATGACGGCCTCTGCGCCGAAGTCGAGCGCACGGCTCGCCATATCGAAGCGACCGACCGGAACCCGGACGATTGCATGCTTGTTTGCGCGCAGGACCGGAGCCAACGAGCGCAACACGCTGTCTTCGTTGTGGCCGCCATGCTGCATGTCGAGGGTGACGGCATCAAACCCCTGCCCGGCAAGTATTTCGACGGTCAACGCATCGGGCACGCCCGACCAGGCGGTGATAATGGTCTCGTTGGCGTTCAGTCTCTCGGCAAGCGACATTTTTTCTCTCCTGATCGGGCGTCATTTCACCCGGAAGCGACCGAAGTCGCAAACAAAAACCGCCCGGAATCCGGGCGGTTCTTTGGCCCAGCGACACTGGGAAAATCAGGTATTCTTGATCTGCTCGATCGCTTGGGCCATCAGTTCGTCCATGGTGCGGCGGATCTGATGGTCGGACTGGTCAACGCCAGCAGCATCGAAGTCGGCACGGACCTTGCGGAACACGTCATGATCGCCGGCTTCCTCGATGTCGGAAACGACGACTTCCTTCGCATAGGCCTCTGCATCGGCGCCCGATTTGCCAAGCTTTTCAGCCGCCCAGAGACCGAGCGCCTTGTTGCGCCGCGCATTCGCCTTGAAACGCAGCTCTTCGTCAAAGACGAATTTGCGCTCAAAACCTTCTTCGCGGTCCTTCATGTTGCTCATGGCAATCCTCCAGGGAGTGGGAAATCGATTCGACTTCCGGTGCATATGATATCGACTTCCTCAAACCAAAAGCCCGCCGCCCGGTCAATATCTCTCTTTTGCTCTGTTTGCGTGTGCGGTGCGGCATTTCCGTACCAAAAGGAGTTGATTGGCGGGAAATGATGATTGAGCAATGTGTCCGATTAAGATAGAGACCGGCCTTGAAACCCACAGCCGCCGCGGCTTTGCGGCGTGAGAAAGGGACCGGTAGCTTGCCGTCCACCCTTCCAACCAGAGAATCATTCAAATGAAGAATCGCCGCCGCATTTACGAAGGCAAGGCCAAGATCCTTTATGAAGGCCCCGAGCCGGGCACCCTGATCCAGTTTTTCAAGGACGACGCCACCGCCTTCAACAAGAAGAAGCATGAGGTCGTCGACGGCAAGGGTGTGCTCAACAACCGCATTTCCGAGCACATCTTCAACCATCTGAACCGGATGGGCATTCCGACCCACTTCATCCGCCGGCTCAACATGCGCGAGCAGCTGATCAAGGAAGTCGAGATCATCCCGCTCGAGGTCGTGGTGCGCAACGTCGCCGCCGGCTCGCTGGCCAAGCGCCTCGGCATCGAAGAAGGCACCGTGCTGCCGCGCTCGATCATCGAGTTCTACTACAAGGCCGACGCGCTCGACGACCCGATGGTCTCGGAAGAGCATATCACCGCGTTCGGCTGGGCAAGCCCGCAGGAAATCGATGACATCATGGCACTCGCCATTCGTGTCAACGACTTCCTTTCCGGCCTGTTCATGGGTGTCGGCATCCAGCTCGTCGATTTCAAGATCGAATGCGGCCGTCTGTTCGAGGGCGACATGATGCGCATCGTGGTTGCCGACGAGATTTCGCCAGACAGTTGCCGCCTGTGGGACGTCGCCACCCAGGACAAGCTCGACAAGGACCGTTTCCGCCGCGATATGGGCGGACTGGTCGAGGCTTACCAGGAAGTGGCACGACGCCTCGGTATCATGAACGAGAACGAGACCCCGCGCCCGACCGGCCCGGTCCTCGTCAAGCACTGAAGCATCAACCACGGGCGCGAGTAACTTCGCGCCCGAAAGTTTTCCAATTTCGACCCCGGAGTGAAATGCCCGTGATCAAGGCCCGCGTCACCGTCACCCTCAAGAACGGCGTGCTCGACCCGCAAGGCAAGGCAATCGAGCATGCGCTCGACGGCCTGGGCTTTGGCGGTGTCGGCTCGGTACGCCAGGGCAAGGTCTTCGACGTGGAAATCGAAGGCGCAGACAAGGCCAAGGTGGAAGCCGACCTCAATGCCATGTGCGAGAAGCTTCTGGCGAACACGGTGATTGAGAATTATAGCGTGACGCTTATCTGAGGTTGCATCGGAGGGTATAGTGGCAGAAGTCACCAACGACCTGGTGTACGAACTGCTGAAGCGGATGAATCACGACCTGTCCGAACTTCGCCAGGATGTGTCCGAGGTCAAAAGGGAACTTAATGTCATTCGCGGCCACATGGTCGGGATTCAGAGTGACATCCACAATATCTACGGTGTTCTCGCGCGCCACGACGAGCGGCTCGAGCGCATCGAGCGTCGCCCAGAATTGCGTGAACTTGCCGAACCCCAGAGGCCATACGAACCGAGATGAAATCAGCTGTCGTCCTCCTCCCTGGCCTCAACCGCGACCGCGACATGATTGCGGCGCTGACCAAGATTTCGGGCAAGGCGCCCGTCACCGTCTGGCAGACGGACACCGAGATTCCCGATGTCGACCTGATCGCCATTCCCGGCGGCTTCTCCTTCGGCGACTACCTGCGCTGCGGGGCGATTGCTGCTCGCATGCCGGTGCTGCGCGCGGTGGCCGAGAAGGCCGCTAAGGGCGTGCAGGTCGTGGGCGTCTGCAACGGCTTCCAGATCCTGGTCGAGGCGGGCCTGCTGCCCGGCGCCTTGATGCGCAACACGTCGCTCAAGTTCGTCTGCCGCGAGGTCAAGCTCGAGATCGCCAACGCCAACACGGCCTTCACCCGCAACTATTCGGCCGGCCAGGTCATCCGCTGCCCGGTGGCGCACCACGACGGCAACTATTTCGCCGATCCAGATACGCTGAAGCGCATCGAAGGCGAAGGCCAGGTGGTTTTCCGCTACGCCGAGGGCACCAACCCGAACGGTTCGGTCAACGACATCGCCGGCATCATCAATGACAAGGGCAACGTGCTCGGCCTGATGCCACATCCGGAAAACCTGATCGAGGCAGCACATGGCGGGGAAGACGGCCGCGCATTGTTCGAAAGTGCGCTCGGCCTTTCCAAGGCGGCCTGAGCGGCAAACGTCCGGCATTCTCTCCAGTCATCCATCGCAAAAGGCGGGCATCGGCGAATGAAGTCACTCCGGATTCTGGCGGCAACAGCCGCTGTCATCGGCCTCGCCGCCTGCAACTCCGGCCCGAAGACACCAGCCCCCTCGGGCTCGGGCAAGAGCGCGTCGCTGCGCTCGATGGAACAGGTGGCCATCGCCGCGCACAGATGCTGGTTTGCCAGCAAGGACCCGGCCTTCAAGAAGTACCAGATGGCCAATGAACTCAACAATTTCGGCGGTACGCCGCGCTTCTTGCTGGTACCAGCCAAGCAATATGGCGCCCGCCCGCTGCTGGTGGTGCAGGCCCGTGGCGCCTCCAGCCAGGTCGAGGTGTTCGGCCCGCTGATGGACGAGGCGCTCGGCGCGCGTATCGGCTCCGACATCAACCGCTGGCGCACCGGCGACGCCTCCTGCGGCGGAGCCGCCTGAGGCATGGCACGGTTCCTGCAATTTGCGGGTCTGGCGATCGGTCTGGTCGGCCTGATGCTGCAGTTTGCGATCACCATGCCGGCGTCGATTGCCGCTGGCCGCACCGTGCTCGGCTCGGCCGTGTTCTATTTCAGCTTCTTCACCATCCTGACCAATATCGGCGCTGTTCTGGTGTATCTGGCGGCGCTGCGCGACGCGAAATCCGGGCTGCTCGGCCTGTTTGCCGGCGCGCGCGCGCGTGGCGGCGTGGCCGTCGCCATTGCGCTGGTGATGATCGTCTACGTCACGATCCTGGCGCCGCTCTGGCAGCCTGAGGGCCTGTTCCTGCTCTGCGACGTGCTGCTGCACTACGTCACCCCGATCCTCTATCTCGCCTGGTGGTTGGCCGCCGGTGCGGACGGCTCGACCAGATGGAGCGACATCCCCTATTGGGTTGTCTATCCGGTGCTCTATCTTATCTATGCTCTGGCACGGGCGCCGATTGCGGGCGAGGTCCCCTACCCGTTCCTCGACATCGCCACCAAGGGTGCAACGAGCGTCGCGCTGACGTCGCTGATGATGACCCTGCTGTTTCTTGTGCTGTGCGTCATCGCGGTTGTTGCGGACCACGGCATTTCAAGCTTTAGGAAGGCCGCAAGGCCGAACTGACGGGAAAACCGATGACCATTCAGAACGACGTGAAGATCACCGGCGAACTCATCGCCTCGCACGGGCTCAAGCCGGACGAGTACCAGCGCATACTCGACCTTGTCGGGCGCGAGCCGAGCTTCACCGAGCTCGGCATCTTTTCGGCGATGTGGAACGAGCATTGCTCGTACAAATCCTCGAAGAAGTGGTTGCGTACGCTGCCGACCAAGGGCGACGTCGTCATCCAGGGCCCGGGCGAAAACGCCGGCGTGGTCGACATCGGCGACGGCGACTGCGTGGTCTTCAAGATGGAGAGCCACAACCACCCCTCCTACATCGAGCCCTACCAGGGTGCTGCGACCGGCGTAGGCGGTATCCTGCGCGACGTCTTCACCATGGGTGCGCGGCCGATTGCCTCCATGAACGCCTTGCGCTTCGGCGCGCCCGACCACCCCAAGACCCGCCACCTGGTGTCGGGCGTGGTTGCCGGCGTCGGCGGATACGGCAATGCCTTCGGCGTGCCGACCGTCGGCGGCGAGGTAAATTTCGATGCCCGCTACAACGGCAACATCCTGGTCAATGCCTTTGCCGCGGGGCTCGCCAGGACCGATGGCATCTTCCTGTCGCAGGCCAAGGGCGTCGGCTTGCCCGTGGTCTATCTCGGCGCCAAGACCGGACGTGACGGCGTCGGCGGCGCGACCATGGCTTCGGCCGAGTTCGACGACAAGATCGACGAGAAGCGCCCGACCGTTCAGGTCGGCGACCCGTTCACCGAAAAGTGCCTGCTCGAAGCCTGCCTCGAGCTGATGGCCTCGGGCGCCGTCATCGCCATCCAGGACATGGGCGCAGCTGGTCTCACCTGCTCTGCCGTCGAGATGGGCGCCAAGGGTGATCTCGGAATCGAGCTCGACCTCGACAAGGTGCCGGTGCGCGAAGAGCGCATGAGCGCCTACGAGATGATGCTGTCGGAAAGCCAGGAGCGCATGCTCATGGTGCTGCGGCCCGAAAAGGAAGAAGAAGCCGAGGCGATCTTCGTCAAGTGGGGCCTCGACTTCGCCATCGTCGGCAAGACCACCGACGACCTGCGCTTCCGCGTCCTCCACCAGGGCAAGGAAGTCGCCAACCTGCCGATCAAGGAACTTGGCGACGAAGCGCCCGAATACGACCGCCCGTGGGTCGAGCCGATAACGCGCGCGCCGCTGGCCGCCGATGATGTGCCGCAGGCCGATGTCGCCGATGCACTGCTGAAGATGCTGGACGGGCCCGACCTGTCGTCGCGCCGCTGGGTCTATGAGCAGTATGACACGATGATCCAGGGCAACTCGCTACAGCGCCCGGGCGGTGACGCCGGCGTGGTGCGTGTCGAGGGCCATGCCACCAAAGCGCTGGCGTTCTCGTCGGACGTGACGCCGCGCTATTGCGAGGCCGATCCTTACGAGGGCGGCAAGCAGGCGGTGGCCGAATGCTGGCGCAACCTGACGGCGACCGGTGCCCTGCCGCTGGCTGCAACAGACAATCTCAACTTCGGCAATCCCGAACGCCCCGAAATCATGGGCCAGTTCGTCAAGGCAGTGTCTGGTATCGGCGATGCCTGCCGCGCGCTCGGCTTCCCGATCGTTTCGGGCAACGTGTCGCTGTACAACGAGACCAATGGCCAAGGCATCCTGCCTACGCCGACCATCGGCGGTGTCGGCCTCATCGACGACTGGTCGAAGATGGCCAAGGCCTGTTTTGCCCGTGAAGGCGAAGTGATCCTGCTGGTCGGCGGCCCGGCCCAGTGGGGCAGCCACCTCGCGCAGTCGATCTACATGCGCGACGTGCACGGCCGCACCGACGGCCCACCACCGGCAGTCGACCTCGAGCACGAGAAGAAGGCCGGCGATTTCGTCCGCAAGCTGATCCGCAACGGCACGGCGACGGCGGTCCACGACCTGTCCGACGGCGGCCTGGCGGTGGCTCTGGCCGAAATGGCGATGGCTTCGGGCATCGGCGCCACTATTCCCGGCCTCAGCGGCACCAATCCGATCCCGGTGTTCTTCGGCGAAGACCAGGGCCGTTACCTTGTCACCGTCAAGCTTGACCCGAAGTCGGCCGACATGCAGGAGTTGTGGAATGAAGCCAAGGCGCTCGGCATCCACGCTCCGTGGATCGGGACGACCGGCGGCAAGGAACTGAAGTTGGGCGAGGCACGGGCCGTGAGCGTGGACGAGTTGACCTCGGCTCACGAATCCTGGTTCCCTCGGTTCATGAATAACTGAGTAGGAATACCGACATGGCAATGGATGCCCACGACATCGAAAAACTGATCAAGGAAGGCATTCCGGACGCCAAGGTGACCATTCGCGACCTCGCCGGCGACGGCGACCACTATGCCGCCGAGGTCGTGTCTGAAAGCTTCCGCGGCAAGACCCGCGTGCAGCAGCACCAGATGGTCTACGATGCGCTGAAGGGCAATATGGGCGGTGTGCTGCATGCGCTCGCCCTGCAGACAAGCATTCCGGAGTAAGGTCGCCGGGCCTTGCCAACAATGTCGCGCCGCCCAGCCTCTCCCGAAAGCGAGCAGATTGCGCGGCGCGCCTATGGCTCCTTCGCCGAGCGGTATGACGCTGCCGCGCCGACCAAGCCGCACAATGCGCTCTACGAGCGACCGGCCTCGCTTTCGCTGTTGGGCGATGTTGCCGGACTCGACGTGGTCGACGCCGGCTGTGGCTCCGGAATCTGCACGGAGAAGCTGGCCCGCAGCGGTGCTCGCGTCCGCGCCTTCGACGTCACGCCCGAAATGCTCGATCTGGCACGGAAGCGTTGTGCCGGTCTCGACGTCGATATCCGCGAAGGCGACCTGGGCAAGCCGCTCGACTGGCTTTCCAGCGACGGCGCGGACGCGATCCTGTGCTCGCTGGCGCTGGACTATGTCGAGGACCTCAAGCCGGTATTCGCCGAGTTCCACCGGATTGCACGACCGGGAGGCCACCTTGTCTTTTCGATGGGCCATCCGATGCGCGATTGGGCCGATCTCCGCGCACGTGGTGACGCCAACTACTTCGCCACCAATCTCTGGGGCCTGCATTGGGGCGGCTTCGGCCTCCCCAACCCGTATGTCGAGTCCTACCGACGCCCTTTGCAGGACATATTGAATGGCTTGGCCGATGCCGGCTGGCGGCTCGATCGCTTTGTCGAACCACTGCCCGTCGCGGAAATGGAAGCGGCCGACCCCGTGCATTTCGAAGAATTGAACTTCTCGCCCGCCTTCATCTGCGTGCGGGCAATCAAGTAGCCGTCTCGACATCGGCCGGGCGGTCTTTTATTCATCGGCCAGTCCGACCCGAGAACCTGCGAGCCAGCCCATGTCCTTCATTTCCGATCTTGTCGAAGGCGTCGTCGACGGTGCGCTGAAGGACATCCTGAAAAAGACCACAGGCACGTCGAAGCGGACCCGCAGGCGCAAGCGCACGACGTCGACCAGCTCGGCGACGCTGCGCCAGATCGAGAAGCTTTTGAGGCCAGCCAAGAAGCAGACGAGCCGCAAGCGCACGGTACGGTCGAGATCGAAGGTTCGGCGCCGCGCCTAGCCTGCAGAACAGCGGCGCAATTGCCCGAGTCCCCGCATCCTGGTTTTCGGGTCGACAAGCCGCTTGGAAAGCTCGACTCTTGAACCACATAGTAGCAAGTGCTAGCAGTCTAACGAACATTGCCGGAACGTCACTCCGGCCAGATTTGAGGTTTAGGTCGCCATGAGCGGAATCAACGAATACATCGATAGCGAAGTGAAGAGCCAGGATGTCGTGGTTTTCATGAAGGGCACGCCCGGTTTTCCGCAATGCGGCTTTTCCGGCCAGGTCGCGCAGATTCTCGACTATCTCGGTGTCGACTATAAGGGCGTCAACGTCCTGACCTCGAACGAACTTCGCCAGGGCATCAAGGACTATTCCAACTGGCCGACGATCCCGCAGCTTTACGTCAAGGGCGAGTTCGTGGGCGGCTGCGACATCATCCGCGAGATGTTCCAGGCCGGCGAATTGCAGTCGTTCCTTCAGGAGAAGGGCGTCAGCGTCAAGGGCGCCGCCTGACCTAAAAAGTACCGGCTCCGGCCTGTTCCGGGGTCCCATTTGTGGCAAATGCGCCGGCTTGCCGGCGCATTTCCGTTTGAATTGGATTCCTCAATGGAACAGAAAGTCTCCCCGAGCGCCCAGCAGGGCGTATTCCCGATTCCGCGTTGGGAATTCATCGCCCTCGCCGCAGCCCTGATGGCCGTGAACGCGCTGGCCATCGACATCATGCTGCCCGGCCTGCAGGAGATCGGCGCCAGCCTCGGCGTCGAAAACGAAAACCACCGGCAGTATGTGGTCACCGCCTATTTCGCCGGCCTCGCGCTCGCGCTGCTCGGCTACGGCCCGATCTCCGACCGCTTCGGCCGGCGTGCGCCGCTGATGTTCGGCCTGGGCGTCTATGTGCTCGCGGCCTTCGCTGCGGCCTTCGCCCCAACCTTCGAGACCTTGCTGGCCCTGCGCTTCGTCCAGGGTGTCGGCGCTGCTTCGACCCGGGTAATCGCCGTCTCGATCATCCGCGACCGCTTCGGTGGGCGGCAGATGGCCGAGATCATGTCTCTTGTCTTCATGGTGTTCATGATCGTGCCGGTCGTGGCGCCGGGCATTGGCCAGATCATCATGCTGTTTGCGGAATGGCACATGATCTTCATCGTCATGGCGCTTTCGGCAATGGCCATCATGCTGTGGGCGGCAATCCGCCTGCCGGAAACGATGCACCCTGAAGACCGGCGGCCGCTGTCCTTGCTGTCGGTGGCACAAGCCTTCCGTACCGTGCTGACCACGCGTATGTCGCTATGGTACACGCTCGCCTCGATGGTCGTCTTCGGCTCGCTGTTCGGCTTCATCAATTCGGCACAGCAGGTCTATGTCGGCATCTACGGCCTTGGCGTCTGGTTCCCGGTCGTCTTCGCGGCAATTGCCGGCATGATGTCGCTGTCGTCGTTCCTCAACTCACGACTGGTGGTGCGTCTCGGCATGCGGCGGCTGTCGCATGGCGCGCTGATCGGCTTCTTGCTGGTGAGCGCGGTCTGGTTCGCCTGGTCGCTGACGGGGCCGGTGCCGTTTGCAGCCTTCATCGTGCTGTTTGCGCTGGCAATGTTCCAGTTCGGCTGGATCGGCTCGAACTTCAACTCCATCGCCATGGAGCCTCTCGGCCACATCGCCGGTACGGCCTCGTCGGTCCAGGGCTTCATGCAGACGATGGGCGGCGGCCTGATCGGCGCCGCGATCGGCCAGTCGTTCGACGGCACGACCACGCCCCTGGCGGCCGGGTTTTGCGGTGTGGCTGCATTTGGCCTCGTGATGGTGCTTATTGCCGAACGCGGCAAGCTGTTCCGCGGCCAGCATGACGTCAAGCCGGTCGTGACCGACGTTCACTGAGCCGGCGACAGGCTCGCAAAATCGAACAGCTTGCGATCGAGCAGGTGCGACGGGCGCGTGTTGGCAAGCGCCCGCAGCATCGTGTCCTTGCGGCCCGGCATGCGCTTTTCGATGTCGTTCAGCATCGCCTTCATGGCGTTGCGCTGAAGCCCTTCCTGGCTGCCGCACAGATCGCACGGGATGATCGGGAACTTCATGCCGTCGGCGAACTTGGCCATGTCGGCCTCGGCGCAGAAGGCGAGCGGTCGCAGCACCATGACGTCGCCCTCGTCGTTCATCAGCTTGGGCGGCATGGCGGCAAGACGGCCGCCATGGAACATGTTCATGAAGAAGGTCTCGAGGATATCCTCGCGGTGGTGGCCGAGCACCAGCGACGAACAGCCCTCCTCCCGCGCGATGCGGTAGAGATGGCCGCGCCTGAGCCGCGAGCACAGCGAACAATAGGTGTTGCCCTCAGCGATCTTGTCGGTGACCACCGAGTAGGTGTCGCGGTACTCGATGCGGTGGGCGATGCCGTTGGCGTTGAGATAGTCCGGCAGCACGTTCTTGGGGAAGTTCGGCTGGCCCTGGTCGAGGTTGCAGGCGAGCAGGTCGACCGGCAGCAGGCCGCGCCATTTGAGATCGAGCAGGACCGCCAGCAGCCCGTAGGAATCCTTGCCGCCCGACAGCGCCACCAGCCAGCGCTCGCCGGGCTTTGCCATGGCATAGTCCTCGATTGCCTGGCGGGTCAGTCTGAGCAGCCGCTTGCGCAGCTTGTTGAACTCCACCGAGGAAGGCGCGTCACGGTAGAGCGGAAAGGAAATCCCTTCCGGCTCGGACAGCGCGTCCTGTTCGTGAATGCCCATCGGGGTTCGTCCTTCAATTCTAGTGCGGTGCCGTCATTGTGGCACACGCCATTGAAGGGGGATATTTCGTAAAAACAGCTGGGGCGCAAGACGCACTGCCAGCAGCGTCTATACGAAAAGAGCGGCCGTTGCCGGCCGCTCTCGCTGTTCGCGCTATTTCTCGACTTGGATCGTCGATCAGCCCGGCAGTCCGGGAACGGTACGAATGACGGTGCCCCAGGCATCCTCGCGGCTGGTTTCCGTCGTGGCGTCGGCCGAGCGCATTTCAACCCAGGCAAGCCCGGTGCGCGACAAGTCGCGCTTGCCTGCGCGCGGGCTCTGCCAGGAGTTGGCGCCGATATGGTGGTGGTAGCCGCCGGACGACAGGAACACGGCGCTGCTGCCGTATTTTGCCACCGTGTCGAAGCCGAACTCCTTGTTCCACCATTCCGCTGCAAGCGCCGGATCGCCCACCCGCAGATGGACGTGGCCGACGATGCTGTTGTCGGGCGCCCCCTGCCAGCCGGCGTCGCCGGCATCGGCCACGATCGAAGCGATGTCCAGTTGCTCGGTTGCCATGTCGACCTGCGAGCCGGTCCATTTCCAGCGCTCATGCGGCCTGTCGGAATAGATCTCGATGCCGTTGCCCTCGGGATCGGTGAGATAAAGCGCCTCGCTGACAAGGTGGTCGGATGCGCCGTCGACCGGGATGCGCTTGTCGATGGCATGCTTGATCCAGCGCCCGAGGTCCGCGCGTGTCGGCAGCAGGAACGCAGTGTGGAACAGGCCCGCGCTGCGCGGGTCGTCCGGCTGCGCCGCCTTGTCGGCCTCGATGTCGAGCAGCGCCCTGCTACCGGCACCAAGCGTGATTGTCTCGCCGTCGCGGCCAAGCTCCTGCAGGCCGACGACGTCGCGATAGAAATTCGCCAGCGCCACGGCGTCGCGCGCCTTCAGGCCGACGCGGGAAACGCTGATCGGCGTCGTCGCGGCAAAGGGAATGTTGCTCATCTTGGGCTCCGTGCGGCCAACGCCTGCGGTTGCTCCCAGTGCAAGGAGTGCAGCGCTACCCACCAGTTTGCGACGTGTCAGTTCCAAAATCCATTCTCCGGCCAACACGGCTGTTGCGATTTTGGATAGATCGGCCGGAACCAGCGTTCACACAAGACGGCAAAGACCGAACACGGCGTTCACCGATTCGATATCAAGCGTCCAGAATAGCCCGATTGTTGCCCTGACCGGCGGCCATCAAGCCGGCATCGGCTGCGCTGACGAGGTATGTGAAGTTCAGGCGGCAGCCGACTGCGGCAGCACGAAAGGTACATTGGCTGCAGGCACGGCACCGACACGCAGGCGGCAGCCGAAAACCTTCTCGATCAGATCGTCGCTCAGCACCTCTTGCGGCGAACCTGCTGCGGCCAACCTGCCCCGATGCATGACGCAAATCTGATCGGCATACATAGCCGTCAGATTGAGGTCGTGCAGGATGGCGACCACCCCGCCGCCACGCCGCGCGAAATCGCGGGCGATGTTCATGATGATCAGCTGGTGCTTGATGTCGAGGCTGGATACCGGCTCGTCGAGGAACAGGTAGCGTGCCTGACCGTCCAGCACGGGTGCCCACACCTGGCACAAAACGCGGGCGAGTTGCACGCGCTGCTGCTCGCCGCCGGAGAGCTCCTGGTAATACCGGCCGGCAAAACCCTCGAGATCGACACGCGCCAGCGCCCGCTCGGGAAGCCGGCCGTCCTCGCCGCGCAACACGCCCGACCTGCCGCCGGTCACGCCGAGCTTGACGATCTCGCGGACGGTGAACGGGAAGGAAAGCGCAGTCGACTGCGGCAGCACGGCGCGTATGCCAGCTGCCTCCCATGGCTTGAGCGAGACGGCGTTACGGCCGTTGAGCGAAACGTCGCCGGTATAGGCGAGTTCGCCCGTCAGCGCCTTCAGGAAGGTCGTCTTGCCGGAGCCGTTGGGTCCGACGATCGCCGCCAGTTCGCCTGGGCGGACGGTGAAATCGACATCGCTGACGATGCGCTTGCTGCCGATGGACACTGAAACCTGGCGCGCTTCGATCATCTTATTACCCTTACAATGCCTCTGCGGCGACGCCGTCAAAGATCGACGATGCCGCGCTTGCGCAGCAGTATCCACAGGAAGAACGGGCCGCCGACGGCAGCCGTGACGATGCCGATCGGCAGTTCAGCGGGTGCCACGATGGTGCGGCTGACGGCATCCGCGAGCAGCAGCAGGCAAGCACCCAGAAGCGCGGAAGCCGGCAGCAGGTAGCGGTTGTCCGGGCCGATCGCCAGGCGCAGCAGATGCGGCACGACGATGCCGATGAAGCCGATGCCGCCGCTGACCGCCACCGAGGCGCCGATGGCCGCCGAGACGGCTACGATCGCCACATATTTCAGCCGTTGTACCGGAACACCGAGATGGCTAGCCGTCGCCTCGCCCAGCGCCAGGGCGTTGAGGCCCTTGGCCATGAACGGCGTTGCCGCAAGCGCAAGCGCGATGATCGGCCCTGCGGCGGCGATCTTCAGCCACGTCGCTCCGGCGAGCGAGCCAAGCTGCCAGAAGGTCAGGTCGCGCAGCTGCCGGTCGTCGGCCATGTAGACGAGGATGCCGGTCAGCGCGATCGCCATCGCACCAAGTGCAATGCCGGCCAGCAGCATGGTGGCGATCGACGTGCGGCCCTGCCGCGTCGCGACGTTATAGAGGATGATCGTCGTAACAAGGCCACCGGCAAACGCGGCGAGCGGCAGCGCGTAGCTGCCCAGCAGCGCCGTGAACGGCGCAAGAAATGTTCCGCCCAGCACGATCACCGACACCGCGCCGAGGCCCGCACCTGCGGACACGCCGACCAGGCCGGGATCGGCGAGCGGGTTGCGGAACAGGCCTTGCATCACCGCTCCGGAAACGGCGAGCGCTGCGCCCACCAGCATGCCCAGAATGACCCGCGGCAGGCGAATGTCATAGACGATGATGCTGTCGCGCGCCGACAAGGCCTCCTGGCCGGGCACAGCACCGAACAGCCAGTTGCCGACGAGACCCAGTGCCGAAGCGTCGGACGCGCCCCAGGTCAGGCTGACCAGCGCCGTCACCACCAGGGCCACCGCCAGAGCGCCAATGACGAACAACGCCCTGCCCGAGCGGTCGCCACTGACGTAGCGGTCGCCCTGGTTCACGCCGGCCACGCCGGCGATCGTTTCATCCACCACAGCGTCGACCTTATTTCTTGACCGCGTCGCCATAGAGCGCAACGGCCAGATCCTTCACGGCGCCGGCAGTGCGCGGGCCGAAGCCGAGCAGGTAGGCGCCGTCCATGCGGATGACTTGCTTGTTCTGGCCGGCCGGCGTCGATGCGATCGCCGGATGGGCATAAAGATCGGCATTGTCGATGGCGAGCTCACCTTCGCGGTCCATCATCAGGATGATGTCGGGCTTGGCCGTGATCGCTGCTTCGTCGGTCAGTTGCTTGTAGCCGGAGAAGCCTTCGACAGCATTGACCCCGCCAGCCAGGGCGATGATACCGTCTGCCGCCGTGCCGCCGCCCGACGCAAGGATCTTGCCGCCCTGCAGGCTCAGGATGAACAGCACGCGCTTGCGCTCGCCCTGCGGAATGGCCTTGGTCAGCGCTTCGGCATCGCTGAGCTGCTTGTCGACATCGGTCGCAAGCGTTTCAGCCTTGGCATCGGCGCCGAGCGCCTTGCCGACGATACGGATCTTGTCGACGATGCCCTGGTGCGTGAAGCCTTCGGGAACGGAAATGAAGGGAACGCTCGCCTTCTTCAGGACATCGAGCGCCTCCTTCGGCCCGCTGCCCTCAAGCGCCAGGATACCCGACGGATTGACCGACAGGACGCCTTCAGGCGACAGCTGGCGCATGTAGCCGACGTCGGGAAGCTTCAATGCCGCTTCGGGATAGACGCTCGTTGAGTCGCGCGCGACCAATGCGCCCTGCTCGCCGAGCGCATAGACGATCTCGGTGATCGAGCCGCCGACCGCAGCGACCCGCGAGCGATCTGGCAGCACGTCTGCTCCTTCGGCAGACATGCCTGCGACAGTCGTCGCAAGCAGGACCGAAAAGGCTAACGCTGCCGCACGCGCCAGCGAGTGGGTAATCGACATCGCCATCCTCCTTACGCCGCGCTCTGCTGCGGGGCGCTGGGCAATTGCTGGACAAGGTTGCGCCAATCCTCGCGCTCGCCCTGGCCTTCCTTCCGCTTGCCGAAGAACTGGATGATCATCTCGCCATTGGCATCATAGGCCTCGATCGAGGTGACGTGCCCATCCGTGTTTGGCTTGCGCACCGCCCAGAGCTCCTGGACGTGATCGAGCCTGAGGTGCAGGTGGAAGGTCTCGTCGAGCACGTTGATCCACGGCCCCATCGGCTTGATGTTCTTCACCGGCCCCGAGTGTATCTGGATGCAGCCATGATTGCCGACGAAGCACATGATCGGCTGCTCGCTTGCCGCGGCCTGATTGAACATGGTCGGCAGCGCTTCCCTGTCGAGCGTCCAGGCATAGTCGCGACCGACCATGCGCATGGCCTGCTGGCGTCCAAGCTTGAGCGAGCGCAGGATGCCGAAGAACTGATGCACGTCGGTCATCGTGCTCCAGCGCTGCCGCAATTCGTCAACGCTCGCCGAGCTGTCATTGGCCGGCTTTTCGGCGACAGAAGGAACGATGGCGATCGCCGGATCCTGGTTGTCGGTGCCCAGCGTCTCCACCAGCTTCTGATAGGCGCCGAGATTGGACGTGGGGCGCAGATGCACCTTGTGCACAGCCGTGCCCGCCGCATCGAAGAACTGCAGGCTGCGGCGGATTTCATCGCCGTCGCGTTTCTCCACGGCAAAGCCATGGGCCCACGCGTTCGGGAAAATGCGCAGGTCGATGTTTTCGCTCAGCACCATTGATGCCTGCTTGCCCGGCACGACCTTGTCGTAGATGCCGATCTTCTCGTGCACGGCGCTTTCGTTGCGGGTCAGCGCCATGACTTCGCCGACTGCCTCGAGGCCTGCAAGAAAATCCGCGACGCGCGGTTCGATGCGAACGACACCCTCGCCGCAATGCGCGGCCACCAGTTCAGCTTCGGAAACGCCGAGCTGGCTGGCGAGGTCGCGCTCGCGCATCTTCGGGTTGTCGGTTCGCGCCCGCCTGATTTCGGTTGGGTTGGGCCTTACGCGCTGGTCCATTTGAAACACCTACTTGTTGAGAATGAGTTTGCCCTGTCGGGTAATCTTCAGGCGGTAGAGCGAACCGCCATGGTCGATGCCGATCTCGAAATCGCCGAGAAACAGCGAATCGCTGGTCAGCGTCCTGACCGCCAGCGAACCGGCGATGGGGCGTGCCGCAACCTGGCCTTCCGGCCGGCGGTATCCGTGGCGAATTTGCCCGGAACGGAAATGGTTCGGATTGTGCGAATTCATCTCATTGCACTCCTTTGTCCGTTCGCCGCGCCGGACCAGCCCGTCGAGGCCATGATGTGCAAATCTATTAGTTGACTCACACATTCATGTTTACTAGTCAGTGCAATACCGGAGTGACTTAGTCAAGATTTAAGACGCACCGGGCAGGCGAAAAATGCAAGCGAGCGCGACGCGAGCCAGCACGGGACATTTTTGGAGTTGGGACATGGGGCTGGTTGCTCGGAACAAGGCTGCTCTTTTGGGCGGAGCGGCGATGGCGTTGCTGGTGGGACTGCACGCCGCCAATGCGCAGGAAGCGCAAACGAATGAACAGGATAAGAAAGGCCGCGTAACGATATTGCAGCGGCTGATCTTTGGTGCGGGCGCTGAAAAGGTGGCAATCGACACGCCCCAGTCGGTTTCCGTCATCAACCAGGAAGACATCGACCAGAAGCAGGCCGAAACCATCGGCGAACTGGTCAAGACCATACCCGGCGTCAACGTGTCCGGCTCGGACCGTACGCTTGGCCAGACCTTCAACATCCGCGGCATCGGTGGCCCCGAAAGCGGTGGCGAAGAAGGCCGCATCATCGTCAATGTCGATGGCGCGACCAAGTTCTACGAGCAGTACCGCATGGGCGGCCTGTTCACCGACACGGAACTCTACAAGCGCGTCGAAGTGCTGCGCGGGCCGGCGTCATCGACGCTCTATGGCTCCGGCGCGCTGGGTGGCGTGATCAACTTCACCACCAAGGATGCATCCGACTTCCTGGCCGACGGCCAGAAGGGCGCACTGCGGCTGAAGACCGCATTCGATTCGAATTCGGAAGGCGCCTTGGGCTCGGCCATCCTGGCGACCCGGCTGAACGACAATTTCGAGGTCCTGGCTGCGGGCAACTACCGCTACGCCAATGCGTATACCTCAGGCGATGGCACCGAAATCCCCGGTTCGGAGATCGGCGCGCCGTCAGGCCTGCTCAAGGGAACCTACCGCTTCGGCGATAACAACGAGCAGGCGCTGCGCGCCTCCTACATGCATTGGCAGACCGACGAGGACGACCAGTACTACAACCAGACGGGCATCGACGTTCCGCCCGGCTTCGGCACTGTCGACCGCAAGGTCACCGACAAGACGGCGATCATCTCCTATGAGAACCCGGCCTCGGACAATCCCTGGCTCGACCTCAAGGTACAGGCCTCCTTCTCCGACACGGTCAACGACCAGTCGGATGCGACCCTGGCCTCGCTCAATCGCACGTTCGGCTACAAGACCTATCAGTTCAACATCCAGAACACCTTCGACTATGAAGGCGACAATTTCGTCAACCACCTGACGGTCGGCTCGCAGAGCAACTACCAGGAGCGCACCACGCTGAAGTCGCTGTCCGGCACGCACCCACAGGGCGAGCGCACCGGTACAGGCGCCTTCGTGCAAAACGAGTTCATCTGGGACGAGCGCCTGACGCTCATCGCTGGTGCGCGCCTTGACTGGCAAAGGCTAGAGCCAACCGACATCGCAGGTGCCACGGCCAAGGATCACACGGCCTTCTCGCCCAAGATCGCAGCGCACTACAAGCTCAACGACACGTTCGCGGTGTTCGGTTCGATCGCCCACACGGAACGCGTGCCGACCATCGACGAAGTTTTCGATACGGCGCAGATCGGAAGACCCGACCTCAAGAAGGAGCTGTCGAACAACTATGAAGCGGGCGTCGCTGTCTCGCTCTACGACCTGGCCCAGCAGGGCGATGCCCTGCAGTTGAAGACCACGGGCTTCTACAATGACATCACCGACCTGATCACCGACAACGGCCGTCTTGCCAATCCGCGCTTCACCAACATCGGCCATGCCCGCATCTACGGCGCCGAGGTCGAGCTGGGCTACGATTCGGACTATGTGTTCGGCAATGCCGCCTACTCCTATGTGATCGGCGAAGACCTGCTCAACGACACGGCGCTGAACACCGTGGCGCCGCACGAATTTGCCTTCACAGTCGGCGGTCGCATGCCTGATCGCGATCTGTCCTTCGGCTGGACGAGCCGCTTCGTGGCCGGGCAGGATCGGGTCAGCGAACTGCCCAACATGCGGCTGCCCACGCCATCCTTTTCCACGCACGACATCTTCCTGACCTGGAAGCCGCAGGATGGAGTGCTGAAGGGCTTCGAGACCAACTTCCGCGTCGACAACATCTTCAACGAACAGTACCGCGAGTTCCTCTCGGGCACGGCCGGCAAGGGCCGCACCTTCAAGCTCACGCTCGCCAAGCAGCTGGATTGGTGAGGCTATGACCAGACGAGCAAGGAACGGCCGTCCTCTGACCGCGGCTATGGTTGTTCTGCTCGCGGCAGCGGGCTCGGCGGGCGCGCAAAGCGCTCCGCCGGCCCCTGCCCTGGTGCTCGAACTCAACGCGGCGCAGCCCTCCGACAAGGGCTGCCGCTTTACCTTCGTGGTGACCAACAACCTCGGCGCCGAATTGTCCAAGGCGGCGTTCGAGATCGCGCTGTTCAACGATTCAGGCGTGGTCGACCGTTTGACCGTGCTCGACTTCAAGGAACTGCCGGCCGGCAAGACCAAGGTCACGCGCTTCGACCTGTCGGGCACCGACTGCGCCAAGGTCAGCCGCGTACTGATCAACCAGGCGACCGATTGCACCGGTCCCGGCATTGCCAGCGCGGCCTGCCTCAAGTCACTGCGCACCGAATCCAAATCCGGCATCGCCTTCGGAATCTGAGGACAGCCTTGCCGAAACTCCCGTCATCTGGCGCAAGACGCATCGAAAGGCACAGGCGCATGCTCGGACTGAACAAATTCGATCAGATGGTGAAACGCCCGGGCGACGGCCTGCTGCCGGAAATGCGCGAGCTTTTCGAACGGCTGGCGAGCATCAGGGCAAGCGCCAACGTCACCGAACTGGCAGACTATCGCGATCAGTCGAGAAGTCAGTCCGGGCCAAACCCGGCTGTGGCCGCGGAAAGGTCCGCTCCCAATGTCGTGTCGCTACGCAGCGTTCAATACAAGTTACAAACGCAACGAAAGACCCGTTGAAAGGAAATGCCATGTACATCGCAATGAACCGCTTCAAGGTGCAGAACGGCTCCGAGACGGCCTTCGAGGACGTCTGGAAGAACCGCGATTCTTCGCTCAGCGAGATGAAGGGTTTCCGCGAATTCCATCTGCTGCGCGGTCCGGTCAACGAGGCTGAGGGCTACACGCTCTACGCTTCGCATACGGTATGGGCCAGCCAGGACGACTTCGTCGCCTGGACCAAGTCGGAAAACTTCCGCGCCGCCCACAGGAACGCCGGTTCCTCCAGGGCGTCCTATGTCGGCCACCCGCAGTTCGAAGGTTTTTCGGTCGTCGAAGGCGCCTGAACATGACCGACCTCGCCCGCAGCATTCCTGTCATGCCCTCGCCCGACATCGGCGAGAGCCGCGACTTCTATCGCGACAGGCTCGGTTTCGAGATCGTCGGGCCTGAAATGAACGACTACCTGATCGTCCGTCGCGGCGAGATCGAGATCCATTTCTGGAGATCGGACGACCGCAAGCTGCCGGAGGTGTCGTCCTGCTACATAAGGGGCGGCGAAGTGCCGGCGCTCCACGCGGAATTCCTGGCCCGCGGGATCCAGAAGCTCAGCGATTTTGCCGTTCGGCCGTGGAACATGAAGGAATTCCACATCCACGATCCGCACGGCAATCTTTTGCGTTTCGGCTGCGCGCCGGAAGAGATCGAGGGGCAGGCCTAGGCCTGCCCCTTTTCGTTTCAGGCGGACGCCAGCAGGCTGGCATTGCCGCCTGCCGCCGTGGTGTCGACGCAAACGGCGCGTTCATGGGCATAGGCGGCGGGGTAGATCACCTCGCTCACCAGCGGCACGATCGGCCCCTTGCGCTCCGCGATCACCTTGCGGACGATGCGCATGCTCTCTTCCGTACCCGAATAGGCGACGAGATCGACAGCCAGCGCACGGGTCTCGACCGGATCGGGCCGGCCATCGATCGCCGCGATCGGCAAGCCCTTGCCGAGCAGCGGCTGGAGCGCCGCCGGCGCGCCGGGAGCAACCGCCAGAACCGCATTGCCGGCAGCAAGCGCCTGGGTCGCCTGGGCCAGAAGCGTATCGGCGTCAGGCCCGAGGCAGAGAACGCGGCCGCGCGGGTTGAGCGACAAGGTATTCGCCTCGCCCGTCGGTCCGGGCAGGTCGACCTGGCCGAAGTCGATGCTCGCCGCGGCGGCAATCGCAGCCGCGCCCTTGCCGCGCAGATGCTTGCGCAGGATGGCGATGCGGTCCGGCCGCGTTGCCCATTCACCGGCGTCGACGAGGTTGTCGACCAGTTCCGTCGCCGTGACCTTGTGGCCTTCGGGCAGTGCAGTGCCTGCTTCCGGCGTTTTGCGGAAGCGCCTGAGATAGTGCGGCCCGCCCGCCTTGGGGCCGGTGCCCGATAGCCCCTCGCCGCCAAAGGGCTGCGAGCCGACGACGGCGCCGATCTGGTTTCGGTTGACGTAGATGTTGCCGGCGTGGATGCGGTCGACCATGTGCTGGACGCGGCCCTCGATACGCGTGTGCAGGCCGAAGGTCAGGCCGTAACCCTTGCGGTTGATCGCCGAGATGACGCTGTCGAGTTCATCGGCCTCGAAGGTCGCGACATGCAGCACCGGGCCGAACACCTCGCGCTCCATTTCCTCGATGCCCTTCACGCGGAAGACATGCGGCGCGACGAAACGGCCGTCGGCAGGCGCATCCAGCTTGGCGATGAGCTTGCCCTTGGCTTCCATCTTCGCGCAGTAATCGCGGATCGATGTCTGCGCTTCCTCGTCGATGACGGGACCGACATCGGTCGACAGCTGCCATGGATCGCCGACGGTCAGCGCATCCATCGCGCCCTTCAGCATCTCGACCATCTTCTTTTCGACGTCAGTCTGGACATAGAGCACGCGCAGCGCCGAGCAGCGCTGGCCGGCACTCTGGAACGACGAGGCCAGCACGTCGCGGATCGCCTGCTCGGGCAATGCGGTGGAATCGACGATCATCGCGTTGAGGCCGCCGGTCTCGGCGATCAGCATCGCATAGGGGGCCGCGGTCTCGGCCAACTGCTTCTCGATCAGCTTGGCAACCTCGGTCGAGCCGGTGAAGCAGACACCCGCAATGCGCGGATCGGCGGTCAGCGGCGCGCCGACATTGGGGCCGTCGCCGGGCAAAAGCTGGATCACGTCTTCCGGCACGCCAGCTTCGCGCATCAGTGCGACCGCACGCGCGGCGATCAGCGGCGTCTGCTCCGCCGGCTTGGCGATGACGCTGTTGCCCGTCACCAGAGCTGCAGCGATCTGGCCAGTGAAGATGGCGAGCGGGAAATTCCACGGTGAAATGCAGACGATGGCGCCGCGCGCCTCGGTGCCGGCCTCGGCTTTCTCACCTTCGGCGGCGTAGTAGCGCAGGAAGTCGACAGCCTCGCGCACCTCGGCCACGCCGTCAGCCAGCGACTTGCCGGCCTCGCGAGTAGCAAGTGCAAAGAACTCGGCGGCATTCGCCTCGTAGAGATCAGCGGCACGGCGCAGGATCGCGGCGCGTTCGGCCACCGGCTTCTTGGCCCAGGCTGGCTGCGCCTCGATGGCGAAGCGCACGGCCGTAGGCACCTGCTTGGCCGCGGCCTCGGTCACGGTGCCGACGATGTCGCCCGGCTTGGCTGGGTTGATGACCTTGCGCGACGCGCCATAGCCGGCGGCACGGGTAACCGGTTTCGCCGTCCACCTGTCGGGGCCCTTGAAGCTGTCCTTGGCCTTGTCGAGCGCGGCCAGGGTGACCGTGTCGGTGATGTCCCAGCCCTTGGCGTTCTTGCGGCCGGCGCCGAAGATCGCGGCAGGAACCGGGATCGACGGGTTGGAGGCCGGCCCTTGCATCTCGACGGTGTCGAGCGGATCGCGGGCGATGTCCTCCGGCGCCACGTCCTCGTCGGTCAGCTGATGCACGAAGGACGAATTGGCCCCGTTTTCGAGCAGGCGGCGGACGAGATAGGCGAGCAGGTCGGAGTGTGCGCCAACCGGCGCGTAGATGCGGCAGCGCGTGCCCTCGGCCTTGCGAACAGTCTCGTGCAGCGCCTCGCCCATGCCGTGCAGGCGCTGGAATTCGAAAGACGTGCGGTCGTTAGCCATCGACAGGATGGCGGCCACCGTATGCGCATTGTGTGTGGCGAACTGCGGATAGATGCGGTCCGTCATCGACAGCAGCTTGCGGGCGCAGGCCATGTAGGAGACGTCGGTGTTGGCCTTGCGCGTGAACACGGGATAGCCCGGCAGGCCGAGCGCCTGGGCCCGCTTGATCTCGGTGTCCCAATAGGCGCCCTTGACCAGGCGCACCATGATGTTGCGGTCGAGCTTGTTGGCAAGCGCGTAGAGCCAGTCGATGGCGAAGGCCGTGCGCGGGCCATAGGCCTGCACCACGACGCCGAAGCCGTTCCAGCCTTCGAGTTGCGGATCGGCCAGGACGCGTTCGATCACGTCGAGCGACAGATCCAGGCGATCGGCCTCCTCGGCGTCGATGTTGAGGCCCATGCGGGCATGCTTGGCGGCAAGGCACAGCGACAAAAGCCGATCGGCCATCACCGGCAGCATCTCGTCCCGGTGCGAGACCTCGTAGCGCGGGTGCAGCGCCGAAAGCTTGATCGAGATGCCGTGGTTGTAGCGGATGTCGGGGCCGTTGGTGCCGTTGTCGAGCGACGAGATCGCTTCGGCATAGGCGCGATGATAGCGCAGCGCGTCGGCTTCGGTACGGGCGGCCTCGCCCAGCATGTCGAACGAATAGAGATAGCCCTTCTGGATCATCGAGCGGCCACGCTTGACCGCCTCGGTGATGGTGCGGCCCAGCACGAACTGCTCGCCCATTTCGCGCATTGCCGCCGCGACCGCCGTGCGGATGACCGGCTCGCCGAGGCGGCGGACCATCGAACGCAACGTGCGCTCGATCGAGCCCTCGCCTTCGTCGAGCACGCGGCCGGTGAGCATCAGCGCCCAGGTCGACGCGTTGACGAAGATCGAGCTCGAACCACCCGAATGCGACGACCAGTCGTGCGGCGCGATCTTGTCCTTGATCAGGTCGTCCATGGTTTCGGTATCGGGCACGCGCAACAGCGCTTCGGCCAGGCACATTAGCGCCACGCCTTCCTTGGTCGAAAGGCCGTAGGCGGAGAGGAAAACCTCCATCAGCCGCGGGTCGGTCGAGCCGCGTACTGCGCGCACGAGGTCGGCGGCGCGGGCGGAAATCGCCTTGCGGTCTTGCACCGAAAGATTGGCGGTTGCCGAAAGTCTTTTCAGCGCCTCGGCTTCGTCGGGGAGATAGTTGGCGCGGATTTCCTGGCGGATGGCGTCGAGCGCGAGCATGGTGTTCCTGTCGAGCGGTTGAGGCTATGCCCGGCGGGAAACTCGCTGCCGAGCCTTTTGTCGAAAACTAGCACAACACCCAAGATATAGCCGGTCCAAACAATTCGACTTTGCAGCTCAAATCGTCTACGAATTTGCCAGCCTACCATTCATCAAAGCTGCCATTTCGATGACTGAAGACCATTTGGACCGCATCGACCGCAACATCATGTTCGCACTATCGCGCGACGGCCGCCTGTCGATGGCAGAGCTTGCCACAAAAGTCGGACTTTCCAAGACCCCGGTGCAGGCAAGGGTCAAGCGGCTGGAGAAAGATGGCTACATCAAGGGCTATCAGGCGGTGATCGACAGCGAGCGCATGGGCGAAGGCCACGTTGCCTTCGTCCAGGTCAAGTTGTCGGATACGCGTTCGGCCGCGCTCGACGATTTCAACCGCGCGGTGCACGCCGTGCGCGAAATCGAGCAGTGCCACATGATGGCGGCAAGCTTCGACTACCTGCTCAAGGTGCGCACCAAAGACATCGCCGCCTACCGGCGCGTGCTCGGCGAACGCATCTCCGCCCTGCCCCATGTTGCCCAGACGTCGACGTTTGTGGCGATGGAAACGGTCAAGGACCGCTGATCAGTCCGACAGTGTCTTGAGAAACGCCACCAAGGCGGCGCGCTCACGGTCGGAGAGCTGGAGCGGGTGGATTTCCGTCTCGCCTTCCACGCTCGCTTGAGCCCTAACGTAGTGGTCGACCACCTGCTCGAGCGTAGCGAACTGGCCGGCATGCATGTAGGGCGGCCGATCCGCCACGCCGCGCAGCGAAGGCGTCTTGTAGGCTCGGACCAGTTCCGGCGAGCTCTTCTGCATGAAGCGCAGTTCGCCGCACGCCTCCTCGCCGCCGTCGCGGAATTTTCCAAGGCAATTGAAGGGATCGGCCCGCACCTCGTCGACGACCGCGATGCGGCCCCGGTCGACGGGCAGGCCCGCGACGGGAGGAACGCCCGTATTGTGGAAGTGGTTGTCGGTGAAACGCGGCCCGGTGTGGCATGTCGAGCAATTGGCCTTGCCGATGAACAGTCGCAGGCCGGCCTCCTCTTCCTCGGAGAGCACTGCATCGCCTGCCGGTGCGGTGCCCTTGGCAAGAGCATCGGCGAACCGGTCGAAGCGCGTCGGCGCATGGACCAGCGAGCGTTCGAATGCCGCCATCGCTTTGCCGATGTCGGCGAAGACAAGATCGACGCCATCGCGCTGCTGAACCGTCATCGCCCTCCACGCCGCCTGCTCCGCCGGCGTGCCGAACGGCCCGGCGCTTGTGGGCAGCCCGTCGAGGTCAGGCAAAGGCCGAAAGATCCGCTCGTAACGCTCGCCAAAGCGACGCTTGATGTAATGCGCATAAGAGGTGCGTGTACCGGCGTGCTCCAACGGATTCTCGAGCGGCACCAACGCCTGCGACCACAGGCTGTCGCGGCGGCCGTCCCAGAAGAAGAATGGATCGCGCGCCACGCCCGCCAGCGGCATCGTGCGCCGATTGGTCTGCGCCACGCCGATGCCGCGCGGCAGATCGTCCTGGAACTGGCGGTTGATCTTGTGGCAGGTGCCGCAGGCCACATTGCCGTCGCGGCTCATCCCGGTGTCGAAGAACAGCGTGGCGCCAAGGGCCGCGGCTCCGGGATTGTCGGCAAAACGGTTGGTGGGGTCCGCGGGCAGAGGCGCCAAAGCCGAAAGCGCCATCGACGCTATCGTGCGCTTTTCCGCGTCGGTGAAATCGGCATCGCTGCAGCCCGCCATCGCAGCAGCAAGCGCTGCTGCCGCAATGAGTTTGGTGAGCAGCCGGCCCTTCATCGCCTCACAGCACAAGGTTGAACGTGGCTTCGTCGGCCCCAACTGGCGCCGTGATGCCGAACTTCAGCTGCCACCAGCCGGTCATAGAAAACTTCATGCCCTCGATGCGGTAGCGGCCATCGCCGAGATAGGCTGTCGCCTCGGGGCTGGTCGGCAGGCCATGGGCATGTTCGGGCATGCCGCCGCCGATGGTGAAGCTGGCATTGTCGACCGGAGTGCCCTGCCGCGTCGTCACCGTTACGATCCATGAATGCAGGTCGCCCTGCCTCGGTTCACTGGTTTCCGGGGCGATCGCGACCGAATAGAGCCCCTTAACGGAGGTCTTCGCCCGTGCAAGGTCCGGCCCCGGTGCCGCCGGCGCGGTCAGGAAGACGACCGCCAGAAACCCAACGGCCAGCGCCACAAGGCCGAATGCCCCGACTACCATGCGCCCTGTCGAACCCATCTGCCCTCCGCACCTTTGCTGTCAACGATTGCGGTCAGCCGATCCGTCCCAGGCCGCCGATTCACAGGCCGCAACATGGCGCAGTCGCGGGCGGAATACCATTCAGGAAGCGACGGAGAGACAGCTGCGGCCTACACCCAACAAAACGCAACTGAAACAATGGCTTGTTTGTCTTTCCCGACTCAATTCCTCAGAAATCTTGGCAAAGAAAACGCGCGGACATGCCGCGCGTTTTCGATGAAGCTGGATCAAGCCTTAAAGCCCGAGGCCGCCGATGCAGACATATTTGGTATCGAGATAGTCCTCGATGCCCTGATGTCCACCTTCGCGGCCCAGGCCCGATTCCTTGACGCCGCCGAACGGCGCCTCGGGCGTGGTGATCAGGCCCTCGTTGACGCCGACCATGCCGTATTTCAGCCCTTCCATCACCCTGAAGGCGCGGCCGAGATTGCCGGTATAGAAGTAGCTTGCCAGGCCGAACTCTGTGTTGTTGGCGAGTTCGATGGCCTCCTCCTCGGTCTCGAAGCGGAAGACGGGCGCCACGGGGCCGAAAATCTCCTCCTTCATGAACTTCATCTCGGTCGTCGCATTGGCAATCACCGTCGGCTCGAAGAACGAGCCACCGAGCGCATGTCGCTTGCCGCCGGCAACCACCTTGCCGCCCTTGGCGGTGGCGTCGGAGATGAATTCCTCGACCTTTTCGACCGCCTTTACGTCGATCAGCGGGCCCTGCTGCACGCCTTCGTCGAGGCCCGAGCCGACCTTCAGCTTGCTGGAAGCCGCTGCGAACTTCTCGACGAACTTGTCATAGATGCCGGCCTGCACGAAGAAGCGGTTGGTGCAGACGCAGGTCTGGCCCGAATTACGGTATTTTGCCGTGATTGAGCCCTCGACCGCACGGTCGAGGTCGGCGTCGTCGAAGACGAGGAACGGCGCATTGCCGCCGAGTTCCATCGACACCTTCTTGACCGTCGCGGCCGACTTTTCGATCAGCAACTTGCCGACCTCGGTCGAGCCGGTGAAGGTGATCTTCTTGACCAGCGGATTGGCGCATATCTCGTCGCCTATCTCGCCAGCCGAGCCGGTCAGAACGTTGACCACGCCCTTGGGAAAGCCGACCTCCTCGCACAGCGCGCCCCAGGCAAGACCCGAATAGGGCGTCTGCGACGCCGGCTTGACGACTGCCGTGCAACCGGCGGCAAGCGCCGGTCCGAGCTTGCGCGACAGCATCGACGACGGGAAGTTCCACGGCGTGATCGCCGCGATGACGCCCACCGGCTCCTTGGTGACGAGGATGCGCCGGTCGGCCCAGGGCGACGGCACCACGTCGCCATAGGTCCGGCGCGCCTCCTCCGCGAACCACAGCACATAGGCCGCCGACGAGCCAACCTCGCCGCGGGATTCGGTCAGCGATTTGCCCTGCTCGATGGTCAGCAGTTCGGCGAGCGAATCCTGATTGTCCATGATGGCGTCGTGCAGCTTGCGCAGCAGCTTCGAGCGCTCGAGCGCCGAGGTCTTGCGATAGGTTTTGAAGGCTTCGTTGGCCGCCTCGATGGCGCGACGGGTTTCCGCAGCCCCGGATCTCGGCACGGTGCCGATCTTCAGCCCCGTTGCCGGGTTGATGACGTCAATGGTCTTGCCGGAATCGGCCTGCACCCATTCGCCATTGATGAGATTGGCCTGCCGCATGAACTGACTGGCTTTCTGGAGCATGGCTCACCTCCTGATATGGCGCCGGTGGGACGCGGGAAGCGTCCGCCTTCGGATCGGCCAATGCCCGGCGCGCTTGTGCGAAAATTAGTAGCGCGCCGAAAGCCAGGCGATCAACCACATTATGGCATGGACATGCTGGTCCAGCCTCAATCGAATGTCCCGCCCTCAGCCGAACACCATCGTTGCAATCGTCAGCCAGAAAGCGGTCGTCACCACGGCGCAGGCGGTCGCGATGGTCATCTGGTTGGATGCGAGTGCCTGGCCGGTGCCGAACTGCGTGGCGATGAGATAGGAATTGACGCCCGAGGGCAGGCTCGCCGCCGCGACCGCCACCTTGGCCGACAATGGCGGCAGCCCGAACAGCCATGCAAAGGCGAGCGCAACCGCCGGCATCAGCATCAATTTGAGCACCGACAATGCCAGCGCCGGCTTGATGTTGCCGGAAATGCCGAACTTCCTGAGCCCGAGCCCCATCGCAAACAGCGCGACCGGCCCTGCGATATTGGCCAGTGCATCGACGAAGCGGATCGCGAGCGAGGGCAGCGGGAAGCCAGTCGCACGCCAGGCAAGGCCGGCCAGAATGCCGATGATCAACGGGTTGGTGAACATCTTGCGCAGGAAATCGCGGACGATGGCGAGCGGATGCACCGGCTCGTTGCGCCTGGGACCGAACATCTCGAAAAGAATGATCGAGGCCATCATCATGGTCGGCAAATGCACCGAGACGATCAGCGAAAGGATCTCGAACCCTTGCTGGCCGAAAACGCCAAGCATGAACGGAATGCCGAGCAACACCAGGTTGGAAAAGGCCGATGAGACGCCGCCGACCACGCCCGCCTGTCCGTCGCGGCCGAACAAACGGGTTGTCGCCAGATGGCCGGCGGTCCAGGCCACCGCAACGGCAATGAAATAGGTCGCCCACAGCGCCCACGGCGCCGAGCCATGGAAGTTCGCACCGATCATGGTGCGGAACAGCAAAAGCGGCAGAGCCACGCCGATGGCGAATTCGGAAAGCGCATCGCCGGTTTCAGTTCGCAGGTAGCCGGTCACGCCTGAGATATATCCCAAGGCCACGAGGCCGAAGACGAAGAGTACTGTTTCAGCAAGCGGTGACATCGGCACTCTGGCGAATTCGGGAATCGGCTTGTCAAAGCATTGCTCCCTGACCGGCTCCGATCAAGCTCCCATGCGGCGAGATGAAGCTCTCACCAGCATTTGGCATCGCCTTGCCTTTCATTCGGCTTTGGCATCCCTATATCCGCGTCGCCTGTTCGGGATCATTCATGCTTAGAATTGCCATTGCGGTCATGTTTTTGTTCGGCGCGCTGCCTGCCCACGCCACCGAAGCCGGCTGGGCATTGCTGCGCAACGGCGGCCATGTCGTGCTGCTGCGCAATGCGATGACCACCGGCACTGTCGAACCGCCAAACTTCGACATCGAAAAATGTGCGACCCAGCTCAATCTGTCCGACCGCGGTCGCCAGCAGGCGCGCAAGATCGGCGCATTGTTCGCCGCCCGCGCTGCCCCTGTCGAAAAGGTTCTGGCCAGCCGATTCTGCCGGACGCTGGAAACCGCCCGCCTCGCCTTTAATGACCAGGTGGTTGAACCGCTGGCCGCGCTCGACAAACCCACCGAGGCAACCGCGGAGGTCGATGTCGCCGCAATCCTGGAGATAATCCGCAACTATTCCGGCTCGGACAATCTCGTGCTCGTGACCCACCTGGAGAACATCCAGGCACTGACCGGAGCGGCGGCGCGCGAGGGCGAAGCGCTGATCGTCGGCCTGCAAGGAGAAAGGCTGCATGTGCTCGGCCGCATCGTCTTTTAGTGGCGCGCCACCCTTGCTTGCCCCGACCTACCCAGCCGGTTGCGTCAACCAAGCCGCAGGATTGGGCCTTTTCCTGCCCGGAAAAACCGATTAGACAGCCCCTCAAAACTATGCGCGCAGAATCTGTCCCGGATTCATGACCGCCCTCATCAAAGGAAAAAACGTGTCCACGACATTCGAGAAAGTCGCCAAGATCATTGCCGAAACCAGCGAGATCGACATCGACACCATCACGCCCGAGAGCCACACCATTGACGATCTGGGCATCGACAGCCTCGACTTCCTCGACATCGTCTTTGCCATCGACAAGGAATTCGGCATCAAGGTGCCGCTCGAGAAGTGGACGCAGGAAGTCAACGACGGCAAGGCTTCGACCGACGAGTACTTCGTCATGAAGAACCTCTGCGCCAAGATCGACGCACTCGTCGCCGCCAAGAACGCCTGAGCACGCTGAAGCCACCCATGGTCAACCGCGACGTCGTCATATCAGGCATCGGCCTTGTCTCCTCGCTCGGAGAAGGCGGCGATGCCCATTGGGACAAGATGACCGCGCCCGGCGTGGCACCGGTCACCGACGCCGAGCGCTTTCATCCCTATATCGTGCATCCCCTGCCCGAGATCGATTGGGGCCTGCAGATCGCCAAGCGCGGCGACCAGCGGCAGATGGAAACCTGGCAGCGGCTTGGCACCTATACGGCGGGCATGGCGCTCGACGATGCCGGCATCAAGGGCAATGAAGACCTCACCGCGACCATGGACATGGTTGTGGCCGCCGGCGGCGGCGAGCGCGACGAAGCGGTCGACGCCGGCGTGCTGGCGGCATCCGAAAACCGCACCGACCGCGACGTGCTTCTCAATGAGAAGCTGACCACGGAACTCAGGCCTACGCTTTTCCTGGCCCAGCTTTCCAATCTGCTCGCCGGCAATATCTCGATCGTCCACAAGGTCACGGGCTCTTCGCGCACTTTCATGGGCGAAGAAGGCGCAGGCGTTGCCGCCATCGAGACCGCAGCGGCCCGCATCCGGTCGGGACAGTCGACGCATGTGCTGGTCGGCGGCTCGTTCCAGACCGAGCACCCCGACATGCTGCTCGGCTACGAACTCGGGCGCTATCTGCACCGCGGGCCCTGGAAGCCCGTCTGGCAAAGGCAGGGCTCGGAAGGTGGGGGCGTGGTCACCGGCTCTGGCGGCGCTTTCCTCGTGCTGGAAGCGCGCGAACATGCCGAAGCCCGCGGCCAGAAGATCTACGCCCAGCTCGGCCCGGTCGTTTCGGGTCGGACCAGGCGTCGCAATGGCGGGCTCGAAGCAGGCATTGCTGAGCTGATTTCCAGGACTGAACTGCCCGGCGGCGAGCTGCTGGCAATTTCTGGCGCCTCGGGCGCGCATGCCGCCACAGCCGCCGAAAAGGCGGCATTGGAAGCCAACCCTGCGATTGCAGCCCGCGCCCTTTCGTCGCTCACCGGGCACATGAAGGAAGCGCAGTTCCCGTTCGCAGTGGCGCTTGCCGCGCTCGCCGTCAGCCGCGGCGCCGGCTATCCGGCCTTCGAGGCCGGCGAGAAGGCATTCGCCGGAAAGCCCGCATCAGTGCTGGCAACTGCGGTCGGCTATCACCAATTCGAAGGCATGGCGCTCGTTTCCGCGCCGCGCTGAAGGGTGTCAGGACAAAACATGGCCAATCTGAAGGATCATCTCGGCAGACCCGTCGTCGCCGTCACCGGCATCGGTGTCGTCACCTCGCTTGGCGTCGGCAAGGCCGAAAACTGGGCGGCGCTGACATCGGGCAAGTCGGGCATCCACCCGATCACCCGCTTCCCGGTCGCTCTCCTCAACACCCAAATTTCGGGCATGATCGACTTCCTGCCGTCGAGCACCAAGGGTTCCAGTGCCCTCACCTATGAACTGGCGGAGACGGCCGCCAAGGAAGCCGTGGCCGAGGCTGGGCTGGACACTGGGGATTTCGATGGCCCGCTGTTCCTTGCCTCCCCCCCGGTCGAGCTCGACTGGGCCGACCGCCTCGCGCTTTATGCCGGCGACAAGGAAGGCTCCGGCTACGAGCGCCTGCTCAAGGTGGCGCGCAACCAGAACTCGCTCGACATGTTCGAAACCGCGCAGTTCGGCTCTATCGCCGACCGTCTTGCCGACCTGTTCGGCACGCGTGGCCTGCCGATCACGCTCTCGACCGCCTGCGCGTCGGGTGCCACCGCGATCCAGCTCGGCGTCGAGGCCATCCGCCGCGGCGAATGCGACCGCGCTCTGTCGATCGGCGCCGACGGCTCCGCAACCGCCGAGGCGCTGATCCGCTTTTCGCTGCTTTCGGCGCTTTCAACCAACAACGAGGTGCCGGCAAAAGCCTCCAAGCCATTCTCCAAGGACCGCGACGGCTTCGTGCTGGCGGAAGGCTCCGCAGCGCTGGTGCTGGAATCGCTCGAAAGCGCGCTCGCCCGCGGAGCGGAAGTCCTCGGCATCCTGCGCGGCTGCGGCGAAAAGTCGGACGACTTCCACCGTACCCGCTCCAAGCCGGACGGTTCGCCCGCCATCGGCGCGGTCAAGGCCGCCCTCGCCGACGCAGGCCTCCGCGAAGACGAGATCGACTACGTCAACGCCCATGGCACGTCGACGCCTGAAAACGACAAGATGGAACACCTGTCGCTGTCGACTGTGTTCGGCGAACGCATCCGCAAGATTCCCGTCTCTTCCAACAAGTCGATGATCGGTCACACGCTGTCGGCAGCAGGGGCCATCGAAGCGGCATTCTCGCTGATGACCATGCGCGAGGGCGTCATTCCACCGACCATCAACTACGACAATCCCGATCCTTCGATCGAGCTCGACGTGGTGCCGAATGTGAAGCGGAAGGCCGAAGTTCGCACCGTGCTTTCCAACTCCTTCGGCTTCGGCGGCCAGAACACCTGCCTTGTCATGGCGCGGGAACCGGTCTAAGCGACCGTCTCAACGTTCCAGAGACAAGGATTTAGCGACATCATGCGCGCATTGCAGCTCGTCGAGGACCGCCGGCTCGAGCAGGTGGACATCGCTCCGCCGCCGCCACCCGGCCTCGGCGAAGTCACGCTCCGCATCAAGGCCGTGGCCCTCAACCACATCGACGTATGGGGCTGGCGCGGCATGGCCTTTGCCAAGCGCAAGATGCCGCTGGTCATCGGCGCCGAAGCCTCGGGCGAGGTCGATGAGGTCGGCCCCGGCGTCACCGGCCTCGCACCCGGCCAGTTGGTCTCGATCTACGGTGCCCGCACCTGCGGCCTGTGCCGCCCGTGCCGCGAGGGTCGTGACAATCTCTGCGAGCACGTCTCGGGCGTGCACGGCTTCCACCTCGACGGCTTTGCCCAGGAAAAGATTAACCTGCCGGCACGACTGCTCGTCCCCGCCCCTCCCGGCGTCGACGCCACTGGTGCTGCAGTCGCCCCGGTCACCTTTGGTACCGTCGAGCACATGCTGTTCGACAACGCCAAGCTCGAACCGGGCGAGACGATCCTGATCCACGCCGGCGGCTCGGGCATCGGCTCGGCAGCGATCCAGCTAGCCAAGAAGATGGGCTGCACCGTCATCACCACTGTCGGCTCGAACGACAAGATCGAGAAGGCCAAGGCCCTCGGTGCCGATCATGTCATCAACTACCGCGAAGACCGTTTCGAAGGCGTGGTGCGCAAGCTGACCAGGAAGAAGGGCGTCGACGTTGTCTTCGAGCACGTCGGCAAGGACACCTGGGCTGGCTCGATGTTCAGCCTGAAGCGTGGCGGCCGCCTCGTTACCTGCGGCTCGACATCAGGCGTTTCCACCGACATGAACCTGATGATGCTGTTCCAGCAACAGCTGAAGATCCTTGGCTCCTTCGGCTGCCGCATGGAAAACATGGCCGACGCCATGCAGAAGATGGCCGCCGGCCTCGTCAAGCCGATCATCGACACCGAGGTCGACTTCACCTCCATCGACACCGCACTGAAGCGGATGGAAGGTCGTGACGTGTTCGGCAAGATCATCCTCCGTATCGACTGAGGGTTTGCCGGAGTTGCCCCGCAAGAAGGCCAGCAAGATACCCAACCCCACGGTCGTTCGGATCATGGGGCGGCTGCGCATGCTGAACTACTGGCTGGTCGCACAGGTGGCTCTCGTGGTACTCAAGCTGCTTCGTCTCTTTCCGGTCGACAAGGCGCTGAACTTCGCCGACCGCGCGGCACGTACCGTCGGCCCGTGGTTCGGCCGCCATCGGGTTGCCCTCTCCAACCTGCGCAATGCCTACCCGGAAAAGAGCGAAGCCGAGATCGAAGCCATCGCCCTCGACATGTGGGGCAATATGGGCCGGCTCGGCGCGGAGTACATCTTCCTCGAGCAAATCTTCGATTTCGATCCCAAGGCAAGCACGCCCGGCCGCATCGAAGTGGCGGGCGACGAGCATTTCGCCGAGATCGCCGGCGAGGAAAAGCCGCATATCCTCTTCACCGCACATCTCGGCAATTTCGAGCTTTTGCCGATTGCCGCCGCGACCTTCGGCATGAAGATCACGGCGCTGTTCAGGCCTCCGAACAATCCCTATCTCGCCGAGTACATCCTCTCGACACGCACGTCGAACATGGGCGACCTGCTGGCCTCACAGCGCGGCGCATCATTTGCGCTGGCAGGCATCCTCGACCGCGGCGGCAACGTTGGGGTGCTTGTCGACCAGAAGTTCAACCGCGGCCTGCGGACGACCTTCTTTGGTCGCGAATGCGAAACCAACCCGGTACTCGCCATGCTCGCGCGCCACTACGAGTGCGACGTCTATCCCGCCCATTGCGTCCGGCTTCCGGGCAACCGCTACCGCCTGTCCGTCGAGGAAAAGCTGACGCTGCCGCGCCGCGCCGACGGCGCGGTCGACGTCCAGGCGACCACCCAGATGCTCAACGACACCGTCGAACGCTGGATTCGCGAGGATCCAGGGCAGTGGATGTGGTTCCACAAGCGCTGGACGCTTTCCAAGGGAAAGCGCCGGAAGGCCAACAAGACCGACAAGCTGGCTGCCGATTCCTGAGCCTCTCCGACGCGCTACCCGCCGTAATAGTTCATGACGGCGTGACGAGCCTCGGCGAAGAAAAGCCAGCGTTCAACGACCAGGCCGAACGCATAGAACCCAACGGCAAGCACCGATGCGACGCTGGCCCCGGCGCCCGCGCCTGAGAGCATCGCGACCACCAGCAGCAACACTGGCACGACGCCGCCGGCAATCATCGCCATTTTCGACAGCTTCAGCGCGTGCTTGCGGGCGACCTTGAAGCCCATTTCACGCGTCAGGTAGTTGTCGTTGATATGCGGCCGCTCGAACAGCCGAACGTGGCCGATATTGCCGAGCCCGGTGGCACTCTCGGGCGTCGACAGGGGCACGAGTGTCTGCAAGCGTGTCCACCATTGGTGCTTGGCAATCCACGCCGCCACGACAGACAGAGCCGCGATTGCGGCGCAAACCGTGCCGCCCGTGCCGGATGAGTACCCGGCGACGGCTGCAAGCAGGAAGCCGCCTGCGGCGGCGAACAACAGGTAGCAAAGCGGTGTAAGCCCGGTGTTCCAGGCCTGGATCGAGCGCAGCGAGGCATAGATCATTGCCGTGCAGTAGACGGTGATGCCACACATGGCCGTGCCGATGAGACCGGCAACCGGAAGGTACCGCCCCTCGACAACCGAGAACCAGGCGGAAATCGTCAGGGGCACGAAGGTCAGTATTGCCATCACGCCTTCGCGCGACAGCCAGCTCGACTGCCATTGCGACAGCGCCCGCCAGGCGCGCTGCGGATTGCCGAGATGCAGGGTCGACGACAGCAGCCCGCCGGCAATCATCGCCAGCGCAGCCAGATGCGCGATCTTCACCGACAGGGTTGAAGCGTCGAGCAGGCCGAGACCCAGCACCGCCGCCAGGCCGTAGCCGAGCCCGGAAAGCGTGGTGAACAGGATGATGGAAGGTGCGGGATGCATATTTCAGATTCGGTCCAGCATGCCGTCGAGCCAGGCGAAAAAGCCCTTGGCGCCGTCGGTGTTTTCAGCGAGCACCGCCGAACCGGCACTTGCGGCGAGTGGCTTGCGTGCACGCGGCGGCAGATATTTGTTGGTCGGGCGTGTGCCCTGTTCCGGCATCAGGTCGTAGCCGCCACGTTCGGCCACCATGCGGGAGACATCCGAAGTGGGATCGCCGAGATCGCCATAATGCCGGGCATTGGCCGGGCATGTGCGCACGCAGGACGGCACCCGGTCGATCTCTTTCAGCGTCTCATTGTAGACGCGGTCGACGCACAGCGTGCACTTCTTCATCACCCCTGCGGCGAGGTCCATTTCGCGCGCGCCATAGGCGCAGGACCAGGCACACAGCCCACAGCCGATGCATTTGCTCTCGTCGACCAGAACGATGCCGTCTTCGGCGCGCTTGTAGGAGGCACCCGTCGGGCACACGGTGACGCAAGGCGCGTCCTCGCAATGCAGGCAGGATTTTGGGAAATGCACGATGCGCGCTTCGCCCGCCTCGCCGATCACCTGCCCGCCCTCCGGCAGGACCTCGAAGGTGTGGATGCGGTTGAGGAAGGTACCAGAGACATCAGCACCATAGGGGTCCTGATCCGACAATGCGGCGCCATAGCCGCCAGTATTCCATTCCTTGCAGCTGATGACGCAGGCATGGCAGCCGACACAGACATCGAGGTCGATGACGAGCCCGAGTTTTCTGGGCGTTGGCGACGAGGGCAGCAGGGTCATATTGCCCACTCCTGGCCGTAGCGGAGTTCTTCCGCTTGCGCGCGCTCCGGTGCTACCGCACCAAAATGCGGTTCGCTGACCTCGGCTCGCTCGGCCTTCTCGATCCGAACCCTGAGGTCGTACCAGGCCGCCTGGCCGGTGATCGGATCGGAGTTCGACCAACGCATACCGTCGCCCTTCGGCGGTAGAAGTTCGTGGATCAAGTGGTTCATCAGGAAGCCTTTTTTGGCTTCGGGTGCATCCTTGTCGAGCGCCCAGGCGCCTTCGCGCTTGCCGATCGCGTTCCAGGTCCAGATCGTGCTCGAATTGACCGCTTCCATGCGCGCGACCTCGACCTTGATCCGGCCGTGATGCGAGATCACCCAGACCCAGTCGCCGTCGACGAGACCGATCTCATCGCAGACTGGTCCCGGCACGTAGAGCGGGTTCTTGGTATGGATCTGCCTGAGCCAGGCGTTCATCGAGCCCCAGGAATGGTACATCGCCGCTGGCCGCTGGGTAATGGCGTGGTAGGGATATTCCTCGCGGCTGACGGCAGCCTCCTCGAACGGCCGGTACCACACCGGCAAAGGATCGAAGGCGGCGAGGATGCGCTCGCGATGGGTCTCGGGTGCCACCGGCTCGCGCAAGCCCTCAGCCGACAGCCGGAACTTCTGCAGCGTTTCCTGGTAGAGCTGGAAGGTCACCGGCTTGGGCTCGTCGAAGAAGCCCATGCGAACGGCGAAATCCTGGTAGGCCTTGTTGGCATGCTTGAAGAACTGGGCTTCGAGCGGGATGTGCACTGAGAAGAACGAGCCGTTCTCGATATAGCGATTGAGTTGCTCCGGATTGATCGCCCCTCGCCCGGTGCGGTCGCCATTGCTGCCACGGAAGCCCGCCAGCGGGCCGATGCCGGGCCGCCGCTCGTGGCGCACGATATAGTCGGCGTAGTCCTTGTAGAGCGCCTTGCCACGGCTATCGACGAAGCCGGGCAGCCTGAGCCGCGCGCCGAGGTCGATCAGCACGCTCTGGAAGCCGCGCACGTCGCGATCTGGCTCGACCACCGGCCAGCGGATGGCGTCCTGCACGGCATCCGGTTCGGAAATCGGCCGATCGAGCAGCGAAATACAGTCATGTCGTTCGAGATAAGTCGTATCGGGCAGCACGAGGTCGGCGTAAGCCACCATCTCGGAGGAATAGGCATCCGAATAGATGATCTTCGGGATGCGGTATTCGCCTGTCTCAGGGTCCTTGTCCTCGAGCATCTTGATAACGCCGGCCGTGTTCATCGACGAGTTCCAGGCCATGTTGGCCATGTAGAGGAACATCAGGTCGATCGGGTACGGATCGCCGGCATGCGCATTGGCGATCACCATGTGCATCAGCCCGTGAGCCGAGATCGGCGCGTCCCATGAAAACGCCTTGTCGATGCGCATCGGCTTGCCTTCGGCGTCGAGCAACAGATCTTCCGGCCCCCGGGGAAAGCCGAGATGTGGGCCCGAAAGCGGCTTGTTGGAGCCGAAATGCTCGGCCTTGCCGTGCGGCGTCGGATGCGCTTCGATCGGCTTGGGATAGGGCGGCTCGAAACGGAAAGCGCCCGGGCAGTCGACGGCGCCGATCAGCACCTGCAGCATGTGCAGCGCGCGCGCCGTCTGGAAGCCGTTGGAGTGGGCCGAAAGCCCGCGCATGGCATGGAACGACACCGGCCGGCCGACAAACGCCTCGTGGCGCTCGCCATTCATGTCGGTCCAGGGCTGGTCGATGCTGATCGCCTCGTCGAAAGCGACCCGCGCGATCTCGGCCGCCAGTCCGCGGATGACATCGGCAGCAATGCCGGTCTCCTTGGCGACCGCTTCCGGCGCATATTGTGGATCGAGGTATTTTTCGGCGAGGAGCTGGAATGACGGCACGGCGAAGCGGCCATCCGGTAGCTCGACCCGGCCCGACAAGGCCGCCCGCGCGCCCCTTGTGCCCAGTGGCACGACGTGCTCGGTCACCGTTTCGAAGACCTGCGGCTTGCCGTTGTCGTCGCGGACGAAAAGCCCGTGTTCGGCGGTTCCCGGCGCGTCGAGTACCAGCCAGGTCGCATTGGAATAACGCACGATGTAGTCGACATCGATCTTCCGCGCCTTGAGCAGTTCGTGCACCACCGCAAGGATCAGCAGGCCATCGGTGCCGGGCCGGATACCGATCCAGTTGTCGGCGACGGCGGAATAGCCGGTTCGCACCGGATTGACCGAGACGAAACGCGCGCCGCGCTTCTTGAGCTTCGAGATGCCGATCTTGATCGGATTGGAATCGTGGTCCTCGGCGACACCGAACATGACGAAGAGCTTGGTCCGGTCCCAGTCGGGCGCACCGAATTCCCAAAACGCCCCGCCAATGGTCATGATGCCGGCCGCCGCCATGTTGACCGAGCAGAATCCGCCATGGGCGGCATAATTCGGCGTGCCGAACTGCTGCGCCCAGAACCCGGTCAGCGACTGCGACTGGTCGCGCCCGGTGAAGAAGGCGAGCTTCTTCGGATCGTCCTGCCGGACGCCGTCCAGCCAATCGGTGGCCAGAGCCAGGGCCTCGTCCCAGGAGATTTCCTTGAACTGACCCGAGCCGCGCGGCCCGGTCCTGAGCAGCGGCGCGCGCAGCCGCGCCGGCGCGTAGTGCTGCATGATTCCGGCCGAGCCCTTGGCGCAGAGCACGCCGCGATTGACCGGATGGTCGCGGTTGCCTTCGATGTAGCGGACCTTGCCGTCCTTGAGATGGACGTCGATGCCGCAGCGGCAGGCGCACATGTAGCATGTGGTCTTGCGGACCTCATCGGAGACGGGCTCCGAAAGCGCTACATGCGGTTCTGATTTCATTCGGCGGGCTCCCTAGGCAAGAGTCCTAGCGAGGCCAACACCGAAAGGAAATGCTTGAAAACGGCTCTCTACGGCAAAATTTGTCTATTTACTGATAGCAACTTAGTTCGAGCGCCTCATGTCGTGCTGCAAATGAAAAGGCCGGGGAGCCCCCACTCCCCGGCCGTCGCAGGCCCGTCTCTGCGAAATGGGGTCTAGAAGAACAGATAGCTCGACCGCTGCGTATCCATCGTCGCGCCATTGCGGTCCTCGTCCAGCAGCGTATCGGCACCGAATGTGGCGCGGATGCCAAGAACCAGCTTGTGAATATTGACATCACTGGACGTGCTGAGGTGATCGAACTGGTAACGGCCAAACACTGTCCAGGGCGTGTTGTCAAAGCGGTAGTTGCCCTGCAGGGCAAGTGTTACCGTGTCACCTTCCGCACCCGGAAGATCGACCGACCGATAGCCGATTTCGCCATCAAACCGCAGATTTGGCTGCGCAAAGTAGCGCGCCACACCGCGAACGCCCCAGATGTCGGCGTGCTCGGAGAAGCCGGATTGGCGCAACTGGCCATAATAAGCCTGTCCATACAGGGTCACGTTGTCGAAATAGACCTGAGCTTCCGGGCCGACCGTGAAACTATAGAGATCTGTTGGTCCGGTATCGCCACCATAGCCATTGATAGTGGCAAAGGCGCCTACCGCGAAGCGGCTGGGATCGCGCCAGTAGGCATGCAACGCGCCGCCATAGCTGTTCGCGTCGCCTTCATCGATCCACAGCCCGTCGGCAAAGAGGTCGCCCTGGATGTTCCAGCGCGCATCGATCGGATAATTCAATCTTGCGGCACCGCCGGCAACCCAACCATCCAGGTTGCCGCCGTCAGCGTCGAGCCAAATCCCGCCGAGATAGGCTTCGACATGTCCGGACACGCGTGGGCCAGCGACAACTGGCTCCTCTACGATCGGCTGGACGACGTCTGCTGCGAATGCTGCTGAAGAAGTAAGCGCCAGGAAAACTGCCGCCAGAACCCGTTTCATGAAATCCCCTCGAAAGAAATTCCAGCCTGAGTTGCAGTCACATTAGCAGGCAGTCGAGAAAATGGGTATGATTTGCCGCCTTGCAAAGCACATTTCCGGCCTCTTGTGCGGCAAATCCGCAACATAAGCTACAGGCTGCTTGAAATGACAGCATCCTAATTGGTGACGACGATTCTCGTATTGCGCGCGCCAACTTCCTTGACCAAGGCGTAGAACCTGGCGGCGTTGGCTGTCTGCAATCGGACGCAGCCATGCGATGCCGGCCGGCCGAGCTGCCTGACCGCACCGGTGCCATGGATGGCATAGCCGCCATTGTAGAAAACCGAATAGGGCATCGGCGAGTTGTCATATTTCTGTGAGTACCAGATCCGGTGCAGGCGCTTGGGCCGCCAACTGCCGCGCGGCGTGACATACCCCCTGCGCGCCGTCGACACCGGCCATTGGTGGATCACCCGCCCGCCCATGCTGACCGTCATGGTCTGGCTCGAGACGTTGACCCTGGCGACAAGAACATCGGCCAGTGCCTGGGCCGGAAGTCCAGCAAGAGCCAAAGCGGCGGCAACGAAGAGCGCCTTGTACATCTGTCGTACACTCCCCTGTCCGGCAGTTTTTCTGCCTTGACGAAGATGGGAGCATGAAAAGTTGTACGGTTGGTAAATATACAACATGGGAGCGAGTGGCGCCCGAGACGGGCATCGCCAGGGGCGACGAAAACGCTCTTCGCCGGCTTCCAATGGCATGCCGCCAGCCCCTATCGCCACCCCGGTCTGGCCCAGTTGACTCGCCCATGCATGGGCATAGGCTCGCCCCTGCAGCTGGAGCGAGGTTCCATCGTGCTCCAGCCGGATAACGTGCGGCCGACATCGGACCGTCGCCCGGAGGATCTCGAAAATGCAATCATCCCAATATTTTAGCGGTATGAGCAGGCGCAACCTGCTGTCGTTGATCGGCCTGACAGCAGGCTCGGCCGCCATGTATCAGGCCATGACCAGCCTCGGGCTGGCCGTTGAATCCGGCTACAAGGGACCGGTCAAGCTGGAAGGCGATCCGAAGGGCGCCACCGTGCTCATCCTGGGCGCCGGCCTTGCCGGCATGACGGCCGCGCTCGAGCTTCGCCAGGCCGGATACAAGGTCAAGATCCTCGAATACAACAACAGGTCGGGCGGCCGTAACTGGACGCTGCGTGGCGGCGACAGCTACACCGAACTCGGCGGTGCGACGCAGAAATGCGAATTCGACGAAGGGCTCTACATCAATCCCGGACCGTGGCGTATCCCCTACCATCACAACGGGCTTCTGGCCTATTGCCGCCGCCTCGGCGTCACGCTGGAGCCGTTCCAGCAGCTCAATCACAACGCCTTCCTGCATTCGTCCAAGGCTTTTGGCGGCAAGCCGCAGCGCGTGCGCGACATCAAGATCGACTTCCAGGGCCACGTTTCGGAATTGCTGGCAAAGGTCGCCCATACCGGCAAGCTCGAAGGCGGCGTCACCAAGGAAGACCAGGAGATGCTGGTCGAGGCGCTGCGCTCGTGGGGGGCGCTCGACAAGGACTATGCCTATACCAAGAGCGTTGCGACCTCCGAATTCCGCGGCTTTGCCAAGGATCCCGGCGGCGGCCTCGGCGCGGCACCTGTGCCGAGCGATCCCATTGCGCTGACCGACATCCTGAGTTCGGGCCTGTGGGGCAGCCTCGCCAACTTCGCGCTCTACGAATTCCAGACGACCATGTTCCAGCCGGTCGGCGGCATCGACATGATCGGCAAGGCCTTCACCAAGGAGGTCGGCGATCTCATCACCTACAACGCCAAGGTCTCCAAGATCCATCAGGACGAAAAGGGCGTGACCGTAACCTACGAGGACGTGCAAAAACCCGGCACGACGGCCGAGGAAAAGGCCGACTGGTGCATCTGCACCATTCCGCTGACCATCCTCGCCCAGATCGAGATCAATGTCGGCGCACCGATGCAGGCAGCCATCGAGGCGGTGCCCTATGCCTCGTCGGTCAAGGTCGGCCTGCAGTTCAAGCGCCGCTTCTGGGAACAGGACGAACTGATCTTCGGCGGCGTCAGCTATACCGACCTGCCGATCACCCAGATCTCCTATCCGAGCACCAGCTTCAACACCAATGGCAAGGGCGTGCTGCTCGGCGCCTACACCTGGAACGGGCCGCACTCCTACGAGTTCACTTCGATGGCGCCCGAGGAGCGCGTCAAGCGTGCCGTCGAATACGGCACGATGATCCACCCGCAATACAAGGACGAGTTCGAGAACGGCATCTCGATGGCCTGGCACCGTTCGCCCTTCACGCTCGGCTGCGCCGGCGACTGGACCGAAGAAGCGCGCAAGGAGCACTACGACAACCTGTGCCAGATCGACGGGCGCATCGTGTTGGCCGGCGAGCATGCCTCCTACATCCCTGCGTGGATGGAGGGCGCGATCCTGTCGTCGCTCGATGCCATCACCAGGCTGCATCAACGTGTCGTCGCGGGATGACGGCCATGCCGTTCGTCCCTCACCCCTCGTTTTCGCAAGGCATGCCAATATGACCCAGCAACCCAAGCACTCCCTCGGCCTGGTGGCCGCAACCGCCCTCGTCACGGCTTTCTCTGCCACGGTGGCACTGGCAGATTCGGCGGGCGCCACATTCAGCGACGGGGACAACTTCTCCGAAAAGACCGGCCAGGAACTGTACGCCAATGTCTGCCAGGCCTGTCACATGGACCAGGGCCAGGGCGCGGTCGGCGCCGGCAAGTACCCGGCCCTCGCCAAGAACGTGAACCTGGAGGCCGGCGGCTACCCGGTCTTCGTCATCCTGCATGGCCTCAAAGGCATGCCTCCGGTCGGCAAGATGATGAGCGACGATCAGATCGCCGCGGTGGTCAACTATGTCAGGACCAATTTCGGCAACGACTACAAGGATGCGGTGACGGCCGAGGACGTTGCCGGCTCGCGCTGACACATCATCGCCAGAATCGACCCTTGATGATGCCTGTTCAACAGGTTGGAGCGATTCTCTGACCCGTCCAAGGCAGCCGGTGATCCTGCCGACTGCTCCATTTCCATGCGGCAAAAGGAGAAAGAGATGACAAAGATGCGGATCGGCGCCGCTGCGCTTGCGGCTGGCCTTTTCCTCGGCGGAAGCGCGATGGCCCAGGATGTCTTGCGCCACAAAAACCCGAATTCGGACTTCCCGATCGCCCAGGCAGTCGAGGTGCCGGCGGGCAAGACGACCGTCTATGTCAGCGGCGCGGTGCCGTCCGTCGTCGACGAAAAGGCCGAAAAAGGCAGCCTCGCCGCCTATGGCAACACCAAGACCCAGACCGAATCGGTCCTGAAGTCGATCGAAAAGACGCTAGACGGCCTCGGCCTGAAGATGGGCGACGTGGTCAAGATGCAGGTTTTCCTCGTCGGCGACCCCGACAAGGGCGGCAAGATGGATTTCGGCGGCTTCATGGAAGGCTACGTCCAGTTCTTCGGCACCAAGGAACAGCCCAACCTGCCGGCTCGCTCGGTGATGCAGGTCGCCGGCCTCGTCGCTCCCGGCTGGCTGGTCGAAATCGAAGTCACGGCCGTTCGTCCCTAGCGCCCTCCCAAGTCCGGCTGTCCGGTTTCCGGGCAGTCGACGCGCTCGACACGTTTGCGCGGATGCGCAAGACTGTAATCGACAGGCAAATCGGGTTCGCGTCGGCAGCATGTATGACAAGCTTTTCAAGATCATAGACGACCGCCGCGACGAACTGGCCGCGCTCACGGCCGAATTGATCCGCTTTCCTACCATCAACCCGCCCGGCGACGCCTATCGTCCTTGCGCCGAGTTCCTCGGCGCGCGTCTCGCCAAGCGCGGTTTTGGTATCGAATACATCCGTGCCGAGGGCACACCCGGCGATACCGAGCGCTATCCCCGCATTAACGTCGTCGCCCGCTTCGACGGCCGCTCGCGTGGCCAGGCGGTTCATTTCAACTCGCATATCGACGTCGTCGAAGCCGGCGAAGGCTGGACCGTCGATCCCTTCGCAGGGGTCATCCGCGACGGTCGCGTCTATGGCCGTGGCGCCTGCGACATGAAGGGCGGGCTCGCCGCCTCGATCATCGCGGCGGAAGCGTTCATGGACGTGAACCCGGATTTCCCCGGCGCCATCGAGATATCAGGCACGGTCGACGAGGAATCGGGCGGTTTCGGCGGCGTCGCCTATCTCGCCGGCAAGGGCTATTTCTCGCAGCCCAAGGTCGACCACGTCATCATCCCCGAACCGCTCAACAAGGATCGGATCTGCCTCGGCCATCGCGGCGTCTGGTGGGCCGAGATCGAGACCAAGGGCGCGATCGCGCACGGCTCGATGCCGTTCCTGGGTGATTGTGCCGTTCGCCACATGGGCGCCGTGCTCGAAGCCTTCGAGCAGGAGCTATTCCCTGCGCTTGATCGCAAGACCACGCGCATGCCGGTGGTGCCGGAGGGTGCGCGGCGCTCGACCATGAACATCAACTCCATCCATGGCGGCCAGACCGACGATTTCCGCCCCGGCCTGCCTTCGCCCAACGTGCCCGATTCCTGCCGGCTGACCATCGACCGGCGTTTCCTGCTCGAGGAGAACATCCTCGACGTGAAGGGCGAAGTCACAAGCATTCTCGATCGCCTGAAGCGCGAGCGGAAAAAATTCGACTACGAGATCCGCGACATCATGGAGGTGCAGCCGCTGATGACCGAGCGCGATGCGCCGGTTGCCTCGGCCATCGCCAAGGGCATCCGCGAGATCTTCGACAAGGAGCCGGAATACGTCATCTCGCCCGGCACCTACGATCAGAAGCACGTCGCGCGTATCGGCCATCTGTACGATTGCATCGCCTATGGCCCCGGTATTCTCGATCTCGCGCACCGGCCCGACGAGTGGGTCGGCATAGATGACATGGTGCAATCGGCCAAGGTGATGGCAATCGGGCTCGACATCTTGTTGCGCGGCCAGTTCAACGGCTGATCGGGCAAGCAACGCTCGGGCACGCCGCCGGGAAAAATTCAATTCGGCAGCGCCGCTGCAATTGCAACAAACTTGATTTACTCGGCCGGAAAATCGCGCTTCTATCCGGCGGGTCGAAATGAAGCGGGGAGATCTGAGCATGAAGCAGTGGAAAACCATCCTGGCAGCTGCAGCGCTGGCGCTGGCGTCCAGCACCGCCGCAATGGCCGCGCGCACGGATCTTGTGCTTGGCATGCCGCTGGAGCCGCCTCACCTCGACCCGACCGCCGGTGCCGCCGCAGCCATCGACGAAGTGCTTTACGCCAACGTCTTCGAAGGCCTGACCCGCATCGGTTCGCGTGGCGAAGTGCTGCCCGACCTTGCCGAAAGCTGGACGATTTCCGACGACGGCAAGACCTACACGTTCAAGCTGCGCTCGGGGGTGAAGTTCCACGACGGCAGCGACTTTGACGCCTCCGACGTGAAATTCTCACTCGACCGCGCCCGTGGCGAGACCTCGGTCAACGCCCAGAAGGGCCTGTTCGCGCCAATCGACAGTGTCGAAGTGGTCGACCCCGCGACCGTCAAGGTGACGCTGAAGAACCCGCTCGGCTCGTTCCTCTACAATCTCGGCTGGGGCGACGCGGTCATCGTGGCTCCGGAGACAGCCGAGACCAACAAGGAAAAGCCTGTCGGCACCGGGCCGTTCAAGTTCCAGAACTGGGCCAAGGGCTCGTCGATCACGCTGGTCAAGGCCGACGGCTACTGGGGCGATCCGGTCGCGCTGGACAAGGCCGAGTTCCGCATCATCCCCGATGCCGCCGCGGCGATCCCTGCCCTGCTTTCCGGCGACGTGCAGGCGCTGCCCAATTTCGCGCTCGGCGACGCGCTCGCCCAGGTCAAGGCCGACCCGCGCTTCAAGGTCGTCATCGGCACCACCGAGGGCGAAACGGTGCTCTCGACCAACAACAAGCGGCCGCCCTTCGACAATCTCAAGGTGCGCCAGGCGATTGCCCATGCGCTCGACCGCAAGGCGCTGATCGACGGCGCCACGGGCGGCCTCGGCACGCCGATAGGTTCGCACTTTGCGCCGCACAACCCGGCCTATGTCGACCTCACCGGCACCTATCCGCACGATGTCGCCAGGGCCAAGGAACTGCTCAAGGAGGCCGGACTTCCCGATGGCTTCAAGGCAACGCTCAAGCTGCCGCCGGTCGGCTATGCCCGCCAGGGCGGCGAGATCGTCGCCTCGCAACTGCGCGAGATCGGCATCGACCTTCAGATCATTCCGGTCGAATGGGCCGACTGGCTCAAGCAGGTGTTCACCGACAAGGATTACGACCTGTCGATCGTCTCGCATACCGAGCCCAACGACATCGATATCTACGCCCGCAAGGACTACTACTTCAATTACGACAACCCGGCCTTCAACAAGGTCATCGACGAGCTCAACCTGACTTCCGACGAGGCCAAGCGCACCGAGCTCTACAAGCAGGCGCAGAAGATTCTCGCCGACGATGCGGTCAACGGGTTCCTTTTCGAACTGCCGAAGGTCGGCATCTGGGACGCCAAGGTCGAAGGCCTTTGGGAGAACTCTCCGATCCAGGCCAACGACCTGACCAAGGTCAAGTGGGCCGACTGACAAGAACCCTGTGAACTCAGCCGCTCCGCAACCCTTGCGAGCTTTCGGAGCGGCGTTTTCTCGGGCAGTTTGAGCCCATGACCGCCTATCTGCTCAAACGCCTGCTGATCGGTGCTGCGACCCTCGTGGTCGCCTCGGTCGTGGTGTTCCTGATGCTGGAGGTGGTTCCGGGCGACCCGGCTCGCGTGATGCTTGGCATGAATGCCAGCGAAGCGCAGGTCGAGTTGCTGCGCGACCAGATGGGGCTCAACCAGCCGCTGATCGTACGCTATCTCGATTGGGCCCGGGGCCTGCTGTCGCTGGATTTCGGCAAATCCTACACCTATTCGGTTCCCGTCATCGACCTGGTCAAGGAGCGCGTCGTCGTCTCCTTTCCGCTGGCGATCATCGCACTCGCGCTGTCGACGCTCATTGCCATTCCCGTTGGGCTGTTTGCCGCCGCGCGTCGTGGTCGAGCCGGCGACACCGCAGCCATGGCGGTGGCGCAAATCGGCGTCGCGATGCCGAATTTCTGGTTCGCGCTGCTGCTGGTCTATGTCTTCGCCGTCTGGTTGCGGCTGGTTCCGGCAGGCGGCTTTCCCGGCTGGGGAGCCGGTGCCTGGCCTGCGCTCAAGGCGCTGGTCCTGCCCGCGGTGGCGCTCGCATTGCCGCAGGCAGCGATCCTTGCCCGTGTCACCCGTGCAGCCCTGGTCGAGGTGCTCGGCGAGGACTACATCCGCACGGCCCGCGCCAAGGGCATGCCGATGCGCGCGGTGATGTGGCGGCATGCCTTGCGAAACGCGCTGATTCCCGTGCTGACCATCATGGGCCTGCAATTTGCCTTCCTGCTTGCCGGCACCATCATCATCGAGAACGTCTTCTACCTGCCCGGCCTTGGGCGCCTCGTGTTCCAGGCGATCACCCAGCGCGACCTGATCGTGGTCGAAAGCGTGGTCATGTTGCTCGTCGCCGCCGTCGTCGTCGTGAACCTGCTCGTCGACCTTTCCTACGCGCTGGTCGATCCCCGCCTGAGGACACGGCAATGAGCGGCACGGTTCCAGGCAACCCATCGACCCTTGGCGCCCTCGCCGGCAGGGCCCTTGCCAACCGCTCCTTCGTCATCGGCCTGTTCATCACCTTGGTCGTCGCGGCTATGGCGCTCGTCTCGTTCTTCTGGACGCCCTTCGACGTCACCAGGCTGATCGTCGCCGACCGCATGCAGCCGCCTTCCTCCGTCCACTGGTTCGGCACCGATCATTTCGGCCGCGACGTGCTGTCGATGATCATGATCGGCGCGCGCAATTCGATCGCCGTCGCCCTCGTCGCCGTCGGCATCGGCATGGGCGTCGGCGTTCCGCTCGGCTGCTGGGCGGCGGCCCGCGGCGGCTGGATCGACGAGGCGCTGATGCGCTTCAACGACCTCATCTTTGCCTTCCCTGCCCTTTTGTCGGCGATCATGATCACGGCTGTCTTCGGCCCGAGCGCCATCAACGCCATCATCGCCATCGGCATCTTCAACATCCCGGTTTTTGCCCGCGTCGCCCGCGCCGGTGCGCTCTCGATCTGGCCTCGCGAGTACATTCTTGCCGCCCGTGCTGCCGGCAAGGGCAAGGCGCGCATCACCGTCGAGCACATCATTCCCAACATCGCCAATCTGCTGCTGGTCCAGGGCACCATCCAGTTCGCGCTCGGCATCCTTGCGGAAGCCGCCCTGTCCTATGTCGGACTCGGCACGCAGCCGCCGATGCCGAGTTGGGGCCGCATGCTGTTCGACGCCCAGACTGTGATGATCGTGGCGCCCTGGCTCGCCCTGTTCCCCGGCTGCGCCATCCTGCTTACCGTTCTCGGGCTCAACCTGCTCGGCGATGGTATTTCCGACATCTTCGATCCGCGCGCGAGGCGCCGGCCATGAGCCTGCTCGATATCGAGAAGCTGTCGCTGAAGATCGGCAGCCAGCCGGTGCTGAAGGACATCGACCTCTCCATTGCCCCCGGCGAGGTACTGGGGCTCGTCGGGGAATCCGGCTCGGGCAAGTCGATGACGGCGCTTGCCGTCATGCGGCTCACGCCCGACTATGCCCAGATAAAGGGGCGCATCACCTTCAACGGCATCGACATCCTCGGCGCGACCGAACCTCAGATGTGCGCCCTACGCGGCGATGACATCGGCATGGTGTTCCAGGAGCCGATGACCGCGCTCAACCCGGTCAAGACCATCGGCGAACAGGTCGCCGAAGGCATTCGCTGGCACACCGGGGCCAGCCGCGCCGAGGCTGAAGAGCGCGCCAGGAAGATCCTCGACCGAGTCGGCCTGCCCGAGCAGAAATTTGCGCTGTCGCGCTATCCGCACGAACTGTCCGGCGGCCAGCGTCAGCGCGTGGCGATCGCGATTGCCTGCGCGCTGAAGCCGAAGCTGCTGATCGCCGACGAGCCGACGACCGCGCTCGACGTGGTTCTGCAAGCGCAGATCCTCGACCTGCTCAAGGAATTGGTCAGCGAAAACAAGATGAGCCTGCTGTTCATCTCGCACGACCTTGCGGTGGTCACCGAGATGGCGGACCGGATCACCATCCTGCGCCAGGGCGCGGTAATGGAAAGTGGCGACACCGCCCGAACGCTTTCGGAGGCCAACCATCCCTACACGCGCCAACTCGCTCTTGCTTCCACCCATATTCCGGCTCGGGTCAGGCCGCATGGGGACGAGACAGGCACTGAGAACCTGCTCGACGTCGCAAATGTCACGCGCGACTATCCCGGCACGCGCCGGTCGCTGTTTTCAAGGCCGGAACCGGTACGCGCGGTGGACAATGTCTCGCTGACGATGAAGCCCGGCGCGTCGGTGGCGCTTGTCGGGCGCTCGGGCTGTGGCAAATCCACCCTGGCCCGCATGATCCTGGCGCTCGACACGCCGACCTCGGGCGCCATCAAGTTTCGCGGCATGGACATCGCCGGGCGCAGCGAGGCGGAACTGCGACGGCCGCGGCGCAACATGCAGGTGGTGTTCCAGGATCCCTACGGTTCCTTCGATCCGCGCCATACCGTCGAACGGCTGGTCGCCGAGCCCCTCCACCTTCTGGAACGTCGTCCCGACCGCAAGGAGCGCCGCGACATGGTGGCCCGCGCGCTGCACGAGGTCGGCCTCAACCGGTCCGACATGGAGAAATACCCGCACGAATTTTCCGGCGGCCAGCGCCAACGCCTGTCGATTGCGCGCGCCATCATCACCCGGCCGAAGCTGGTCGTCGCCGACGAGCCGGTATCGGCGCTCGACGTATCGATCCGCGCCCAGATCCTCGACCTGTTCGCAGAACTCAACCAGAAGCTCGGCGTCGCCTATCTGTTCATCACCCACGACCTGACGGTGGCCCGCGCCATTACCGACGACGTGTTGGTCATGCATGAGGGCCGGATCGTCGAGCGCGGCAAGACTTCGGATGTGCTCAGCCACCCCGCATCGGAAGCGGCGCAAGCGCTAGTTTCCGCAGCGCCCGATCTGCACAGGGCGATTGCACGGCGCCTGCAAGAACAGGGGTGAGCCGCCGGTTGGCAGGCATTATGTCGCCGGCTTCACCACGTCGACCGGGCTGATGCCAAGCAGATCGAGCGTACGGCGCAAGAGCTTGACCTCGTTTTCCGCCAGGTGGGCGTCGGCCTTGGCGATATCGGCCATGTGCCGTGCCAGTTGCCTGCGCCGCTCGACATCGAGATCGCGGAACATCGCAATCGCCTGCGAGCCGTTGGTCTCGTAGCCGAATTCGTTGAGATACTCGATGACAGCGTCGATGCTCTGTTCGGCGATGCCGAAAGCCTGGGTACAAATCCGGCGAAATGCGATCATCTCGCTGTCGCTGGCTACGCCGTCCGCCAGGATCATGCGGAAAAGCAAAAGCAGTTCGGCCGAAAGCACCGGATCGTCGGCGACCTTGCGCACCCCCGGGTCGCCTTCGAACAGCGTACGAATCTGGGTCAGCAATCCCGTCGCCATGCGAATCCCTTCCGTCGAGGCAGTTGCTGTGTCCGATATAGAACAAATGGCGGCGAAAAACACGTGGCCCAACAGCCAAGCTGCGGCTGGTTCTGGGCCGCTATTGCGCAAGCGGGTTCGCTGTGGTCGAAGGCGGCTCCCTCCAGGCAGAGCCCGCGCCGATGTTCGAAATAGCCACCGAAACGATCATGCTCCTGACGGTCGCGGCGTTCATTGCCGGCTTCATCGATTCCATTGCCGGCGGCGGCGGCCTGATCACCATTCCGGCGCTGCTGCTGGCCGGCCTCCCACCCGTCACGGCGCTCGGCACCAACAAGCTGCAATCGCTGTTCGGATCGGGCTCTGCGACCATCTCCTACGCCGCCAAGGGCCATGTCGACATCCGCAAGCAATTGCCCGCCGCTGCCATGTCCTGCATCGGTTCGATATTCGGCGCATTGCTGGCAACGGTGCTGCCCGGGGACATCCTGCGCGCTTTCATGCCGATCCTGCTGGTGGCTATCGCGCTCTACTTCGCCTTCAAGCCGAACATGGGCGACGTCGACCGCACCGAGCGCATGGCGCCGTTCCTGTTCGGCGTGACGGTGGTGCCGGCAATCGGCTTCTACGACGGCGTTTTCGGCCCCGGCACCGGCTCGTTCTTCATGCTCGCTTTCGTGTCGCTTGCCGGCTACGGCATACTCAAGGCCACTGCCCACACCAAACTGTTGAATTTCGCCTCCAACATCGGCGGCTTGTTCGCCTTTGCCCTTGTCGGTGCCGTGTACTGGAAGATCGGGCTGATGATGGGCGCAGCGCAGTTTCTCGGCGCACGGCTCGGCGCCCACATGGCGATGCGCAGCGGCGCCAAGCTGATCAAGCCACTCCTGGTCTGCACCTGCGTTGCACTCGCCATCCGCCTGCTCATCGACCCGACCAACCCTCTGCGGGTGATGGCCGGATTCTGACCCCGTTTTGACCGCTACTTGCCGCTGGGGTACGTTGCCTCGCCTCAGCGGAGCCAGGAGCCATGGCAAACAGCCAAGCGCCGACGAATGCATCGGCGGATCACTCCACCGGGCAGTTCGAGATGGTGCGGCGCACTCCGTCACGATTGCTTGCGGGCGTCATCACCGATCTCGTCGGCTTTCGCGAACTCGTTCCTGCCTATGTCAGGCAGAGCGAGGCAGCCTCGCTGACGGTGCCGCTTGTCATCAGCTTCGGCGAGCCGTTCGCTATCGGCCTGAGCCGGGCGCCTGGAGACAATGACCGCTATGCCAGCTTTGCCTCGGGTCTTCACGCCGGTCCGGTGGTCATCGATTCCTTTGGCAGGTCGTGCTGCGTCCAGGTCAATTTCACCCCGCTCGGCGCCCGTCGCTTCTTCGGCATCCCGATGCACGAACTCGCCGACCGCATGGTGACACTCGATGAGGTGCTCGGCCCGGACGGCAATGCACTACGCGAAAGGCTCGGCCAGGAAACGGGCTGGCATCGGCGTCTGGACCTTGTCGAGAGCTACATAGTCGAGCGTTTGGCGATCACGGCTTCGCCGGCGGCCGAGATTGCCTGGGCCATGGCGAAAATCACGTCGAGCGGCGGACGTATCCGCATTGCAGCCATCGCCAGCGAGATCGGATGCAGCCGCAAACATCTGGCAGCGCGATTTGCCGACCAAGTCGGCATCGGCCCGAAGGCGGTCGCACGCATCATCAGATTTGATCGCACGGCACGCCTGGCGCGCAATGCGGACGAAATCGACTGGGCCGACCTGGCTGCCGAATGCGGCTATGCCGACCAGGCGCATCTGGTGCGCGAATTCCGCGAGCTATCGGGAACAACACCAACCGCGCTGCTCCAAAAGCTCAACTGAGCCCGGTAACATTTGTTCAATACGGTGGAACTGGTCTTCGCCAGAGTGGGTTGTCGTTCAATCCGCCACACAGGAGGCGCAAAATGCCCACTCCCGAAGCTCAAAGGATCTTCCCCACTCTCCGCTACAAGGACGCCGCCGGGATGATCGGCTGGCTAAGCGAGGCCCTCGGTTTCGCCGTCCATGCCAGATACATGAGCGGCGAAGACGTCGGCCATGCCGAACTCGCCCTCGGTTCGTCGATGATCATGATCGGCTCGTCGCGCCCGGACGACTACGGCACCATCGTTGGCGAACCCGGTCAGAACGGCGGCAAGTCCGTCTATGTCGCAACCGAAGACGCCGACGCGGTCTACATCAGGGCAAAGACCGCAGGTGCGGTCATCGTCCAGGAGATGACCAACCGCGACTACGGCAGCCGCGAATTCATCTGCCGCGACCCCGAAGGCAACGTGTGGTGCTTCGGCACCTATTGGCCGAAGGTTGACGCCACGGCCGAATAGCGCCGATCAGCGCGCGGCGGCGAAGATCGCGTCGCAGTCGAGATGCCGTTCGAGATGTTCGGCAATCTCGTCCAGGGCGCGTTCGACCTCGGCGCGATAGTCGATGCCGCCGCCCCTGATGCCAAGGCTTTCCAGGAAACGCCCGCGAAAGCCGTCGGCACCGAACAGGCCATGCAGATAGGTGCCGAACACCTTGCCGTCGGCCGAGGTCGCGCCGTCGTCGACGCCGTTGATGACAGCAGCGGGCCTGACGCAATCGGCACCCGTCGTCCGCCCGAGATGGATTTCATACCCCGAAAGCGGCTCACCGTAGCGCACCGAACGTGCCTCGACGTTGCGGACGGTCTTTTCCGGCTCCATGACGGTTTCGACATCGAGCAGCCCGAGGCCTTCGATCTCGGTAACGCTGCCCTCGATGCCGTCAGGGTCGCGCACCGACTTGCCGAGCATCTGGTAGCCGCCGCAAATGCCGACGACATGGCCGCCACGCCGGCGATGCGCCTCGAGATCGCGATCCCAGCCGTTTTCGCGGAACAGCAGCAGATCGCCGATGGTCGACTTCGAACCGGGTATGGCAACCAGCCCGGCATCTTCGGGCAAGCGCTGTCCCGGCGGCACGAACACCACTTCGACCTGCGGCTCGGCGCGCAGCGGGTCGAGGTCGTCGAAATTGGCGATGCGCCCGAGCATCGGCACGGCAACCTTGAGCGCCCGCTTTTCGCCGCCGGCCAACCGTTCGAGGATAACCGAATCCTCCGACGGCAAGAGTGCCGCCGCCTTAAGCCACGGCACGACGCCGAAACAGCGCCAGCCGGTGAAACCTTCGATCGCCGTGATGCCGTCGTCGAACAGGCTGGCGTCGCCACGGAACTTGTTGATCAGGTAGCCGACGATCATGCGTCGGTCTTCTTCCGGCAGGATGAGATGCGTGCCGGCGACCGATGCGATCACGCCGCCGCGGTCGATGTCGCCGACGAGGATCACCGGCACGTTTGCGCGCGCGGCGAATCCCATATTGGCAATGTCGCGCGGGCGCAGGTTGATCTCGGCAGGCGAGCCGGCACCCTCGACGATGACCAGATCCGCCCCCTCGCCCAGTTTGGCCCACGAATCGAGGACGGCGCCCATCAGCTTCGGCTTCAGTTCCTGATAGTCGCGCGCCTTGGCGTGGCCAAAAACCTTGCCCTGAACCACCACCTGGCTGCCGATGTCGCTTTGCGGCTTGAGCAGCACCGGGTTCATGTGGATCGACGGCTTGACCCCGCAGGCGATCGCCTGCAGCCATTGGGCGCGGCCGATCTCGCCGCCGCCCGCCTCGCCCGGAATGTCGGCGACGGCAGCATTGTTGGACATGTTCTGCGGCTTGAACGGCCGGACGCTGAGCCCGCGATTGCGTGCCGCGCGGCACAGGCCGGCAACCAGAACGGTCTTGCCGACATCGGAGCCGGTGCCCTGGAGCATGATCGCCTTGGCCATGGTCAGGCTCGCCCGCGCAGGATGCTGAAAGTGACGGATCCATCCTTCAAAAAAGTCGCCACAAGTGCCCTCGCTGTCGAAATTCCGCACAGCCGCTTCGCGGTATTCGTCGGGTTGCGCGACGGCATCATTGGTCTAGATTGAACGTCGCGCATAGCCAAAAAACGACAGGGAGGCCGACATGGACGCCGCAATCGATGCGACTGCCGGTCAATTCGAACTCAACGAAGATCAGCTGGCCATCCGCGAAATGGCGGGCAGTTTTGCCGCCGAAAAAGTCGCGCCCTTTGCCCTCGAATGGGACAAGGCCAAGCACTTCCCCGAAGATGTCATCCGCGAGACCGGCCAGCTCGGCTTCGGCGGCCTGTATGTCAAGGAAGATGTCGGCGGCTCGGCCCTCACCCGCCTCGACGCCGTGCTCGTTTTCGAGCAGTTGGCGCATGCCTGCCCGGGCTTTTCATCCTTCATCTCGATCCACAACATGGCGGCGGCGATGATCGACCGGTTCGGCAACGAGGAGCAGCGCCAGCGCTTGCTGCCGAAGCTGACCTCGATGGAATGGCTGGCCAGCTACTGCCTGACCGAGCCGGGCTCCGGTTCGGATGCCGCCGCCCTGAAGACAAAGGCCGTGCGCAGCGGCGGCAATGGCAGCGACTACGTGCTGAACGGCACCAAGCAGTTCATCTCGGGCGCCGGCGACAGCGACGTCTACGTCGCCATGGTGCGCACCGGCGCCGACGGCCCGAAGGGCATCTCGACGCTTGTCGTGCCCAAGGATGCGCCCGGTCTCTCCTTCGGCGCCAACGAACACAAGATGGGCTGGCACATGCAGTCGACGCGCCAGGTGATCTTCGACGACTGCAAGGTTCCGGCGGAAAACCTGCTTTCCGGCGAAGGCGCCGGCTTCGGCATCGCCATGGCCGGTCTCGATGGCGGACGGCTCAACATTGCCGCCTGCTCGGTCGGCGGCGCCCAGTCGGCGCTCGACAAGGCGCTCGCCTATACCGCCGAACGCAAGGCGTTCGGCCAGACCCTCGACCGCTTCCAGGCGCTGCAGTTCCGCCTCGCCGACATGGAGACCGAACTCCAGGCGGCCCGCCTGTTCCTCTACGCTGCCGCGTCGAAGCTAGACCGCAAGGCGCATGACGCGTCGAAATGGTCGGCCATGGCCAAGCGGCTCGTCACCGACACGGGCTTCAACATTGCAAACGATGCCCTTCAGCTGCTTGGCGGCTACGGCTACCTGCACGACTACGGCATCGAAAAGCTGGTGCGCGACCTGCGCGTCCACCAGATCCTCGAAGGCACCAACGAGATCATGCGCGTCATCATCGCGCGGCATTTGATTGGGAGATAGGGAATGGTGAGTAGCGAATAGATCGCTAACCCGCGCCGCCTTCCCTATCGCTACTCACTACTCGCCATTCGCTGATTGGAAGGAACCATTCTATGACCACAGTCGCTTTCATCGGCTTGGGCAACATGGGCAATCCCATGGCCGCCAACCTCGTCAAGGCCGGACACGACGTCCATGGCTTCGACCTGATGCCGGAGCACCTTGAAACCGCGCGCGGCAACGGCGTCACCGTCATGGCCAATGCGGTAGCTGCCGCCAAGGACGCCGATGTGGTGATCACCATGCTGCCGGCCGGCAAGCATGTGCTGTCGGTCTACGAAGACATCGCGCCCAAACTGAAGAAGGGCGCGCTGCTCATCGATTCCTCGACCATCGATGTCGATTCCGCGCGCAAGGCCCATGCGATTGCAGCCAGGCACGACCTGCTCTCGGTCGATGCGCCCGTATCCGGCGGCACCGGCGGTGCGGCTGCCGGCACGCTGACTTTCATGGCCGGCGGCGCGCAAGCCGCCTTCGATAAGGCCGAACCGGTGCTCAAGCCGATGGCCGGGCGTATCGTCCATTGCGGCGACGCCGGTGCGGGACAAGCGGCCAAGATCTGCAACAACATGATCCTCGGCATCTCGATGATCGGTGTCGCCGAGGCGTTCGTGCTCGCCGAAAAGCTCGGTCTGTCCCACCAGGCACTGTTCGACGTCGCATCGACGTCGTCCGGCCAGTGCTGGTCGCTGACATCCTATTGCCCGGTACCGGGTCCGGTGCCCAACTCGCCGGCCAATCGCGACTACCAGCCGGGCTTTGCCGCAGCCCTGATGCTCAAGGATCTCAAATTGTCGCAGGAAGCCGCCCAGCAGGCTGGTGCCGTGACACCGCTTGGTGCCGAAGCAACCCAGCTCTACGCGCTCTTTGCCGCCCTCGGCCATGGCGGCACAGATTTCTCGGGGATCATCAAGTTCCTGCGCGGCGATTCCGCATGATCTGGTCAACCCAGGACAAAAAAGTTCAAAATTTAGGTTTGCTTAAGCTCTCGCTAACCACGCGGTAACGATGTCCGGGTAAAACGGTTTGCAGGGGCGGTCATCGCAGCCGCCCCGGGCTCCGGATCAGGTCTTGCGTACCGGAGCAGTAACCTTCGCTGGGTCAAGCGTCGCGAAGGGCCATGCGTTCAAGTGGCAAAGCCGCGTTCCCGTTTCGGGGCGCGGTTTTTGCGTTCAGCCTCAGCCTACGATTTGGTCGCCAGCCGGCGGAAGTTGGCCCTGACGCGCTTGCTCGCCGGCCCCAGAGCCGCGGCAACCGAACGCTGGGCGGCCACGCCGTTCAGCACCGACGGCGTTCGCCCTGACAGCACTTCTGGCCAGAACTGCATCGCCGAGTGGAAAAAGGACATCTGCGCAGCGACCATGCCCTCGGCCATGGCGTTCGTTTTCTCGGTGACGGCAGCAAGGCTCTCGCCACGCAGTATCCCACCGCTTTGCGCTTCACTCGCCATCATCGGCAGCCGCATGGCCATGACCATTGGCGCCAGCATCAGATTGCCGGCAATGGTCGTGGATTGGCGCGAGGCCCTCGTCAACCGTCTGCTCTTCATGCGATGCGCTCCGGTTTCAAGAACCACGCTGGCCCATCCGACAATCGGCAGGCACGGGCTATTGTGCAGTGCACAATATAAGCACTCACCCGGTCATGAACAAGCCGAAACGGCTCAGCCTCTCTGCGCGAACGGATCGCTCAGTGCAGCCGAGCACCGGCGCGGAAGCGCGAGAAGGCCATTATCCGCATTTTAACTAATATAGATCAATATCCTACCTTGGTGTTCTGCGGTCTCCCAGGAGGAGTGGAATGACTGATCAAATTGATGAGGATGAGCTTCCGAAGCCCACCATGCTTCAACGCTGCCGATCAATTGCGCGGGCAACTATGTTGTTCGCGCCCCCGATCATCTCGGTGGGATGTGCGATCGTGGTCGGCTACATCACCTACGTGACCAGCAACAAAGAGCCACCGGCGGATATCTCGACGCTGGCCATATCGATCCTCAAGTCCGGCGATGCTTCACCAGAGATGCGCGCCTGGGCGACTGGCGCCCTCGGAATACGGACCGACATGCCAATATCTGTCGGATCTATCCGGCAATGAAGGCGAAATAGCCTGCGGCCCTCCCCGAAGCGGGAACGAGAAAGGGCGGCCTGACGAACCGCCCTTTTCCGAGTTGCGATTGGGGTTGCTCGCGTCAGCGCGAGGCCACCACCGCGGCGATGATGCCCGACGCCACGCTGATCAACAGGAAATCATTGTCAACCTTCACCCAGCGCTGGCCGTGGCCTGGACGCTTGAGGCCATAGCGGTGATAGTCGCGAAGGGCCTGCTTGCGCTGCCAGTCGGGCACGCGCTTGCCCCTTGACCAGTAGTGCCGCTTTGACGGCTTCTTGCGATAATCCTGCCATTTCTGCTGCTGGCTGTAGTGGCTGCCGTGGCGCGGTGCCTCGTAGCGCTGTTGGGCTTGAGCCATCGGGGCTGCGAACATCGACAAGGCGACGGCGGCAAGAACGATGCGTTTCATTTGGGAGGCTCCTTCTCGTTGATAGGTCGAGAAGTAGCGGCCGCCAGCTGAACCCAATATGAATGCCATCATTACATATATGTAATGTTTTCAGAAGCTTATTTTCATATTCTAAGAAAACACCTCGGCACAAACGACATGCGAACGAGCATATCGGCCAGCGAGGCGTCGCCGACGTCGCCATGCATTCACTGAGTTTGGCCGGGCAGGCGCATATCCTGCCCGGTCTTGTGATCAGGCCTTTCTCAGGTCGCGCTCGGCGAGATCGAGCGCCTTGAGAATACGATCGCAGGCCATGTCGATGGTGGCGCGGGTCCAGATCAGCGGTGGCGACAGGATCATCGAGTCGCCAGTCGCGCGCATCATCATGCCGTTGGCGATGGCATGATCGCGGACGGCGACCGCGGCACTGCCGACCGGCGAAAAGCGCTCCTTGGTCGCCTTGTCCTTGACGATCTCGATGGCACCCATCAGGCCGACCGAACGAACCTCGCCAACCAGGCCGTGACCGGAAATGCGCTCCTTGAGCATCTGGGCGAAATACGGACCCGTGTCGGTCTTGACGCGTTCGACCAGTCCTTCACGTTCGATGATCTCGAGGTTCTTGAGCGCCACAGCACAGGCCACCGGGTGACCGGAATAGGTGTAACCGTGGTAGAACTCGCCGCCCTTGTCGACCAGCGTCGCGGCGATCCGGTCGCCGACCAGCAGCGCCGAAAGCGGCTGGTAGCCCGAAGTCAGCGCCTTGGCAGTGGTGATGGTGTCCGCTTCGATGCCGAAAGTCTGGGCAGCGAACCACTCGCCGGTGCGGCCATAGCCGGTGATGACCTCGTCGAGCATCAACAGCACGTCGTACTTACGGCAGATGCGCTGGACCTCCGGCCAATAGCTGGCCGGCGGGATCTTGACGCCGCCGGCGCCCATGATCGGCTCGCCGATGAAGGCCGCGACGTTTTCGGCGCCAGCCTCCAGGATTGCATCCTCTACCGACTTGGCGGCACGCAGGCCGAAATCGTGGTCGCTTTCGCCCGGCAGAGCCAACTCGTAGGCATAGGGCATCATCACATGGACGATGTTCGGCACGGCGCCGCCGAGCTGCTGGTGCATGCCGTCCATCCCGCCCAGCGAGGTGCCGGCAACCGTCGAACCGTGATAGGCCATCTTGCGCGAGATGATGCGGTTCTTCTCGGGCTTGCCCTCGATCGCCCAGTAGTGGCGGACCAGCCGCAGCGCGGTGTCGTTGGATTCGGAGCCCGACGAGCCATAGAACACTTGGTTGATGTTCTTTGGCGCCAGCTCCGCGAGCTTCTTGGACAGCAGCACCGGCGTCGGCGTCGAGCATTTGAAGAAGGAATTGTAGTAGGGCAGCTCCTTCATCTGCTCATAGGCTGCCTCGGCCAGTTCGGTGCGGCCGTAGCCGACATTGACGCACCACAGGCCGGCCATGCCGTCGAGCAGTTCCGTCCCTTCCGAATCGTAGATGAACGGCCCTTCGGCGCGGGTGATCATGCGCGAGCCGATGTCGCGCAGTTCCTTGTGGTCGGTGAACGGATGCAGATGGTGCGCGGCATCGATCTGCTGAAGCTGCTTCAGCGAATAGTTCTGATAGGTCATGGGCTTGTGCCTTCCTCTTGAATCAATCCGGCAACTGCCGGGGCGGATTCAGAGGCCAAGCGGCGGCGAATAGCCGATGCGCGCGCAAAGGCGCAGGAGCTCCGTATGCCGGGTCCGCGGCGACGGCTTCGATGCTGCCTCCCGCAGCGGAATATGGGCGTTGAGAGCGCACATGGTGACACTCTAACCCGGCGCTCGGCAAATCGACAAGCGCCGGAAAATCCGCAACCGGTGAAAAGGTTCGGGAATACAGCGCCCTGGAAAGGCGTTGTCTGCGTGTGTAGCCGGCATGTCGGCTGAACTCCTGGGAGCGATCATCATGAAGACAATTTCCACAGCACTCGCCGTTCTGTTCCTGACCGGCGTGGCCGCCTTCGCCGCCGAGCCCGCCAAGGTCGCGGAAGGCGCCGGCGGCAAGATGTACACCGACGCAAACGGCATGACGCTCTACACCTATGACAAGGACAGCGCCGGCAAATCGGCCTGCAATGGCGACTGCGCGGTCAACTGGCCGCCGCTGATGGCTGCGGCCGACGCCAAGGACGAAGGCGAGTGGACGGTTGTCGCCCGCGACGACGGCTCGAAGATGTGGGCCTATGAGGGCAAGCCACTCTATACGTTCGTCCAGGACAAGAAGGCAGGCGACGTAACCGGTGAAGGCAAGGGCGGCGTCTGGCACGTCGCCAAGGCCGACTGACCATCTCCGGCGCGACGGTGCCTGTCGCCGTCGCGCATCTTGCCCGCGGCCCTCGCTAGCCCGCAGTCCGCTTGCGCAGCACCATGCGATAGAAGGCGAAGGCAAGCAGGATGACGTTCAGGCTGGCCAGCACGATCGGCAGCCCGATCGGCCCGGCCGCCTGCATCACCAGCCCCGAACTTGGCGGCCCGACGATGCCGCCCAGTCCCCACATGAGCGCAAAGGCGGCATTGCCGGCGATCAGCGCGCTGCCGTTGAAGCGACTGCCGAGCTCGACCAGCGCCATGGTGTAGACGCCGTAGCCGACCGCCCCCATCACCACCAGCACCAGCCAGATGAGCCGCGTCTCGATCAGCATCGGCAACAGCACCGCGCAGGCAGCCGTGGCCCCGGCACAGAACAGAATCATGGTGCGGCCGCCCACACGCTCCGCCAGGAGGCCGAGCGGGATCTGCAACAGGATATTTCCCATCGACAGTGCCGTCAGCATTGCCGCGAGCACCGCTTCAGGCAGGCCGTGGCTCGCGCCGAAGATCGGCAGCAGCGAATAGGTGCTCTGCTGGTTGGCCGCCGACACCAGCACGGCAAACAGCAGTGCCGGCGCTAGCGCGGCAAACCCCATCACCCCGCCGACCGATTGGCCATCCTCCTCGAAGCCCGAAAGATTTGACATCATGCGCAGGATGATCGCGCAGGCGATGAAACCCACGATCGCCACGGCAAAGGGCATCCAGCCCGAGGTGCCGACGATGGTCAGCACCAGCGGCCCGGTGGCATAGCCCATCCCCATCAGGGTGTTGAACACCCCCATCACCCGCCCGCGACGCGACGGCGGAGCCATCGACAGCGCCCAGACCTCGCCGAGAATGTAGAGCGGGTTGATGACGACGCCGATCATGAAGCGGACGACGAACCAGGCGACCCAGTCCTGCAGGTAGCCGATGAGCAGGAAACAAAGAGCACCGGCGAGTGAGCATGCGATGGCGAGGTTTCGTGCCCCGACCAGGCGCACGGCCGCCGGCACGAAGGCCGCTGACGCGATCAGGCCCAGCGGCATCATCGCAGCCGACAGCCCGATCATCGCCGGTGACATGCCCTGCTTTTGCATCAGCAGCGAAAACAGCGGATAGCTCAGCCCTTGCGCCGCGCCGAACATCGCCAATGCCGCGGTAACGCCGCCGAGGGCCGCCCAATTCAATGGCGCTTCGGCTGCGGTGGAGGTCGGAGTTGTCAAAGCGGATCACCAGGAGAATCGAATGGCCGCGATCCTATCGACGGACCACCACATGCGGGTTGCATCACCACATCGGAGAACGTCGGTCCAGTCCCATCGGCGATGTCGTTTCCCTCGCGCTATTGGTCGCCGCCTCCGCAATAAGGCTTTCCGGCCCAGTCCATTATGCCCCGCGATACTGAAGCTTGCCCGTGAGGACTCCATGACCGTCGCCCTGCAAACAGCCGAACCGGCTCCTGCCTCCGATCGCGCTCGTCGTGGTGGCCGTGCCGGCAAGCGCGCCGGCGGTTCCCAGGCCTTCGAGCAGCCGCCGTTCCGCCAGCTCAAGATACCCTTCACACCGACCAAGCTGATCTCCGACGACGAGCTGGAATCAATCCATCTCGCTTCGCTGCGGGTGCTGAAGGAAATCGGCGTCGATGTTCTGCACGACGAGGCGCGCCGCATCATGAAGGCGCATGGCGCCGATGTGCGTGACGGCTCCGAGCGGGTCCGCTTCGATTCCGACATGATCCTCGAGCAGATCTCGCATGCGCCGGCCGAGTTCACGCTGCACGCCCGCAACCCGGCCCACAATGTGCGCTTTGGCGGCAACAATCTTGTGCTGTCGCAGATGGCGTCGGCGCCCAACTGTTCCGATCTCGACCGTGGTCGTCGCCCCGGCAACCAGGCCGACTTCCGCAACTTCCTCAAGCTCGCCCAGATGCACAACATCCTGCAGACAACCGGGGGCTATCCGGTCGAGCCGGTGGACATCCATCCCTCGGTGCGCCATCTCGAGTGCATCCGCGATCTGGCGACGCTGACCGACAAGGTGTTCCACATCTATTCGCTCGGAAAGGAGCGCAATGTCGACGGCATCGAGATCACCCGGATCGCCCGCGGCATCTCACGCGAACAGATGATGGAAGAGCCCTCGGTCTACACCATCATCAACACCAACTCGCCGCTGAAGCTCGACGTGCCGATGATGGAAGGCATCATCCAAATGTCGTCGATGGGCCAGGTGGTAATCGTCACCCCCTTCACCCTGTCGGGCGCCATGGCGCCCGTGACCATAGCCGGAGCGCTGGTGCAGCAGAACGCCGAGGCGCTGTCGGGTCTCGCCTTCACCCAGATGGTCCGCAAGGGCGCGCCCGTCGGCTATGGCGGCTTCACCTCCAACGTCGACATGAAATCCGGCGCGCCCGCCTTCGGCACGCCCGAATACATGAAGGCACAGCTTGTCGGCGGCCAGCTGGCCCGCCGTTACAACATCCCCTACCGCACGTCCAACGTATGCGCCGCCAACGCGGTCGATGCGCAGGCTGCCTATGAAAGCGTCTTTTCGCTGTGGGGCGCGATCCAGAGCGGCGCCAATTTCATGCTGCATGGGGCCGGATGGCTGGAGGGCGGGCTGCGCTGCTCCTACGAAAAGATGATCCTCGACATCGACCTGTTGCAGATGGTGGCCGAATTCCTGACACCGCTCGACCTGTCGGAGGATGCGCTCGCCATCGACGCCATTCGTGATGTCGGCCCCGGCGGCCACTTCTTCGGCACCCAGCACACCCAGGACCGCTACAAGACCGCCTTCTACTCGCCGATCATTTCCGACTGGCGCAATTTCGAGACCTGGGCAGAGGCCGGCAGCCCAACGGCTGTGGAGCGGGCAAACCGCGTCTGGAAGGAGCGCCTCGCCTCGTACGAGGAGCCTTGGATGGACCCAGCCATCCGCGAGGAACTCAACGCATTTGTCGACAAACGCAGGGCCGAAGGTGGCGCACCGACCGATTTCTGAGGAAAGTCTCGATGCACAAGCGCGAAATCAACTCGACCGATGCACCAGCCGTCGTCACCGGATACGCGCAAGCGATCGAGGTGACCAATCATTCGCGGACACTCTTCATCAGCGGCCAGATTCCGGTGGCCAAGGACGGAACTGTCCCCACCGATTTCGAAAGCCAGTGCCGGCTGGCGTGGAGCAATGTCGAGGCCCAGCTGCATGCTGCCGGCATGAACCTCGACAATCTGGTCAAGGTGACGATCTTCCTGTCTGACCGCGCCTACAGCCTCGACAACCGGCGCATTCGCAACGAGGTGATCGGCGAGCGCAAGATCGCGCTGACCGTCATCATCACGGGCATCTTCGACGAATCCTGGCTGTTGGAGATCGAGGCCGTCGCGGCCGCCTGATCCATCGCCACTTCCTGATTCATCTTACGCACAACCGGACATAACCATATGAAATCCCATGTGAAAGCAGTTGTCATCGGCGGCGGCGTGGTGGGCTGCTCGGTGCTTTACCATCTCGCCCGCGCCGGCTGGACCGACGTCATGCTGATCGAGCGTTCGGAGCTTACGTCGGGTTCATCCTGGCATGCCGCCGGCGGCTTCCACACGCTCAACGGCGATCCCAACGTCGCCAAGCTGCAGGCCTATACGGTGCAGCTCTACAAGGAACTGGAGGAGATTTCCGGACAGTCCTGCTCGTTGCACCTGACCGGCGGCGTCATGCTGGCCGACAGCCCCGAGCGCATGGACTTCCTGCGCCTCGCCCATGCCAAGGGCCGCTATCTCGGCATGGACACCGAGCTGATCACCCCGTCCGAAGCCAAGAAGATGTTCCCGCTGATGGACGAAAAGCACTTCGTCGGCGCCATGTGGGATCCTGTCGAGGGCCATCTCGACCCATCGGGCACGACCCATGCCTACGCCAAGGCGGCGAAGAAACTCGGCGCCGAGATCGTGCTGCGCAACCCGGTCAAGGAACTGACGCAGGAGCCCGACGGCACCTGGAACGTCGTTACCGAGCAGGGCACGGTGAAAGCCGAGCACGTCGTCAACTGCGGCGGCCTGTGGGCGCGCGAGGTCGGCCGCATGGTCGGCGTCGAGCTGCCGGTGCTCGCCATGGAACACATGTACCTGCTGACCGAGCCGATGCCCGAGGTCGAGGCGTTCAACAAGGAAACCGGCCGCGAGATGATCGGCGTGCTCGATTTCAAGGGCGAGATCTACACCCGCCAGGAGCGCAACGGCATTCTGCTCGGCACCTACGAGAAGGCCTGCAAGCCGTGGTCGCCGGTCAACACGCCATGGGATTTCGGCCACGAACTGCTTGCGCCCGACCTGGACCGTATCGCGCCCTCGCTTGAGATAGGCTTCCAGCATTTCCCCGGCATCGCCAACGCCGGCATCAAGCAGGTCATCAACGGCCCCTTCACCTTCGCCCCCGACGGAAACCCGCTCGTCGGCCCGGTTCAGGGGCTGACCAATTTCTGGGTCGCCTGCGGCGTCATGGCCGGCTTCAGCCAGGGCGGCGGCGTCGGCCTCGCGCTGTCGAACTGGATGGTCGACGGCGATCCGGGCTTCGACGTCTGGGGCATGGATGTCGCGCGCTGGGGCGAATGGGCCAGCCTGCGCTACACCAACGCCAAGGTGCGCGAGAACTATTCGCGCCGCTTCTCCATCCGCTTCCCCAATGAAGAGCTCCCGGCCGCCAGGCCGGCACAAACGACTCCGCTCTACGACACCATGGTGGCCAACAACGCCGTCATGGGCGACAGCTGGGGCTTGGAGACGCCGCTGTGGTTCGCGCCGAAGGGCAAAGAACCCAAGGACATCGTCTCGTTCCACCGCTCCAACGACTTCGAGCATATCGGCAACGAAGTGCGGGCGACGCGCGACCGCGTCGGCGTGACCGAAATCGCCAACTTCGCGAAGTACGAGGTGTCAGGCCCGGCGGCTGAGGATTTCCTCAACCGGCTAATGACCAACCGCATGCCGAAGAAGGGCCGCATCGTGCTGACGCCGATGCTGAACGAGTTCGGCAGGCTGATCGGCGACTTCACCATCGCCAAGACAGGCGACGACAAGTTCATGATCTGGGGCTCGTCGGCGGCCCAGAAGTACCACCTGCGCTGGTTCGAAAAGCACTTGCCCAAGGACGGCTCGGTGCGCATCCACCGTTTCGACCAGACGCTCGTCGGCCTTTCCATCGCCGGTCCCAGGTCGCAGGAGCTGCTGGCCAAGCTGGTCGACGTCGACGTCTCCAGCAAGGCCTTCCGCTTCATGGACTTCCGCGAGATGGCCGTCGGCGGCGCGCCCTGCATGGTCAACCGCATCACCTACACCGGCGATCTCGGCTATGAGATCTGGATGGCACCCGCCTACCAGCGCCTGGTCTACAAGGCGATCAAGGACGCCGGCGAGGAGTTCGGCATCGTCGATTTCGGCATGCGCGCGCTTCTGTCGATGCGCCTTGAGAAGAACTTTCCGACCTGGTTCCGCGAGCTTCGCCCGATCTACGGCCCGTTCGAAGGTTCGATGGAGCGCTTCATCAAGCTCGAGAAGAACGACTTCATCGGTCGCGAGGCAGCCGCTAAGGAGCACGCCGAAGGGCCGAAACTTCGCCGCGTTTCCTTTTATGTCGACGCCCACGATGCCGATGTGATGGGCGACGAGCCAATCTGGGCCAAGGTCGGCGCCAAGGATTTCGGCACCGTCGAGAAGCCGCATGGCTACGGCGCGCCGCGCTTCGACGAAACCGGCAAGGAAGTACGCGGCTCGGACGCCGCCACCGGCGCCTCCGCCGTGCGCGGCATCGTCGACGGCGAATGGCGCGTCGTCGGCTGGGTCACGTCGGGCGGCTATGCCCACTATGTCCAAAAGTCGATGGCCCAGGGCTATGTGCCGGCAGCACTTGCCGAAAACGAGGCGGAAGGCCTGTTCGAGATCGAAATCCTCGGCCACCGCCGCCCTGCCCGCATCAATGTCGAACCGCCCTTTGATCCCTCGGGCGACAAGATGCGGGGTTAGGTTTCGCTCCAAGCAAGAGACTGGGACCGCAAATGCTCTACGTTGCCCCCCTCTGTCCTACCGGACATCTCCCCCTCAAGGGCGGAGATTGGCTGTCACAACGGCCTCGCCCAATCACTACCCTTCCCACACAAGCGCCAAGGTCTCCGCGGCTGATCTCCCCCCTTGAGGGGGAGATGTCCGGCAGGACAGAGGGGGGCGCGAAGAAACGTCAACCTCGGCCATCTGCAGGTCGCCGCTGATGGACACCCCGGCAAAAGGCAGCTTCGGCCGCCACCGCAAGATCATGCCGTTCGAGCCGGGCTCCGTGGACGACCTGCGCGAGCAAGCTCGCACAAAAGCGGCCGGGCTCAACCAGCACGTTCTGGGTTATGGAGTGCAAGCCGAAGCCGAATGGGCGGCAGCCGGCATCGCGGCACCCGACCTGCCGGCCATGCGCAGGTACCGGCTCGACCGCATCCGCGCCGAACTCAAGCGGCGCGATTATGCTGGCGCCCTGCTCTACGATCCTGTCAACATCCGCTATGCCACCGACAGCACCAACATGCAGCTGTGGGTCGCGCACAACCCGACCCGCCACTGTTTCGTGGCGGCCGAAGGACCGATGGTCCTGTTCGACTATTTTTCCTGCGAGCACCTGTCCGATCATTCCGGTGTGGTCGACGAGGTCCGCCCGGCCGTGTCGTGGATGTACCTCTACAGCGGCGAGTTGACCGAGATGAAGGTCGAACGCTGGGCGCAGGGCATCGCCGATATCGTTCGCGAACATGGCGGCGGCAACAGCCGCATCGCTGTCGACCATCTCGACCATGAGGGCGTCGACGCGCTCGCCCGGCTGGGCATATCGGTCGGCAATGGCGAGGCGGTGATGGAGAGCGCGCGCCTGATCAAGTCGCCCGACGAAATCCTGTGCATGCGCCGCTCTATCGTCGCCTGCGAGGCAGCGATGGCCGAGATGCAAGCCGCGCTCCGCCCCGGCATTTCAGAAAATGAGCTCTGGGCCGAACTCCACCGCGGCAACATCGCCCGCGGTGGCGAATGGATCGAGACCCGGCTCTTGTCGTCGGGCCCGCGCACCAATCCCTGGTTCCAGGAGTGTTCGTCGCGCATTGTCGAGGCAGGCGATCTCATCGCTTTCGACACAGACCTGATCGGTCCCTATGGCTTCTGCGCCGACCTGTCGCGCACCTGGCTGTGCGGCGATGGGCAGCCCACGAAGGAGCAGCGCGACCTCTACAGGATCGCCGCCGACCAGATCGCCAATAACACGGCGCTCCTGAAGCCCGGCGTCGGCTTCCGCGAACTGGTTGAACGTGCAGCCGTACCGCCGGCAGACTGTTTCCCGGCGCGCTACGGCGTGCTGTTCCACGGCGTCGGACTGGCCGACGAGTATCCAACCCTGCCTCACGCCTCGGACTGGACGGCGGATACGCCCGACAGCGTGCTGGAGCCGGGAATGGTGGTCTGCGTCGAAAGCTACATCGGCCGCCTTGGCGGACACGAGGGCGTCAAGATCGAAGAGCAGATCCTGATCACCGAGAGTGGATACGAGCAGCTTTCGAGCTATCCGCTCGATCAGAGGCTGCTCGCAGGCTGAGCTAACCGCGTGCTAGCGCAATCTGTCCGATCAGCATGGCCACGCCCTCCGGCGTCGATCTCGAGGTGATGAACGGCAAGCCCTTGCGCTTGGCGGTCCAGCCGAGGACCATCACATCCCCTGCTGCCGGCTCGAAGCGCTGCGCCAGAGCCCAGCTCTGGCAGTCGATGGCCGCGACATCTGCCCGGCCTTCGGCGACCGCGACGATCGAGTTGCGATGCCCGCCGCTTTCGATCCGATCGGAGAATATCCGCAAGCCTTCGCCCAAACCGGCAAGGTCGCGTGAAATGCCGATGAAACCCGACATGGAGTCGTGGCTGTTGAACGCAAAGCGCTTGTCGCGGATCAGGTCGAGAGGGATGAGCGGCACATCGCCATCGGGCGCATGCGCATGGTCGGCGGTCACCGATCCGCGCCGCACGACGATGGCGCTGGAATAGAGTTCGCCGCGACCGCCCTCGATGCCGTCATAATTCGGCTGGCCGATCACCCGCACCGCTGCATCGAGGCCTGTGGTTTCCATCGGCCCCCAGCAGGTCTGGCCAAACAGCAACTTGGGATGCCGCCACAGCGTCGGCAGGTCGAGTTCTTCAGGCGGCAGCGTGGCCGGATCTGGCGCGACGGTATCACCCCCGGCATTGCGAATGCCGCCCGGAACCGGCGGCAGCTCGGCGTTGCGCCGGGCCAGCGTTTCCGGTGCATCGATGCCAAGTTGCCGGAACGCCGTCCGCAACCTGGCCCATTGCGCATCGACCTCGTCGCGCATCTCGGGCCAGTCATACATGGGCAGTGCCGCGATGAAGTCGCTCATTGCATCATTTCAGGCTCGAATGCGGGAATTGGCAAGCTGCAGGAGTGTTATTCCTTCGGCGGCTCGGCAGGCACGGGTGCCGTACCCAGTCCATGGACGCTGCGCGCCCTGACGCGCGGCGCGAATGCCCGGCCCGGCTCCGGCGCCCTGCGCAAAGCCGGATGCACGACCGGCTCCTTGGCACGGAAGGCATAGGCCCGGACCAGGGAAAGGTAATTCGGATAGGCATAACCCTTGTTCATCCTGAGCCATTCCTCGCGACGGGTGCGAAACAGTTCCGGCAGCTTGTACCAGGCAACGGTCGGGCTCTTGTGGTGGACGAAGTGCAGGTTGTTGTTGAGGAACAACAGCGACAGCGGCGAGTGCTCGACGATGATCGTGCGCCCCTCGGGATGCTCCGACCACTGGTGCTCGGCAAAGGTGCGGATCGAGATGATCGACTGGCCGAGCCATACGGGGACCAGCACATAGAGCCACAACGGCACGCCGAAGCCGAATTGCACCACCGGCAGGACGATCGCCAGGCCCGCCGCATGCAGCAGCCATGCCTTGCGGATCGCCTTGTCGCCGGCAACGATCTGCTTGGCGTCGTCGATGAAGAAACCGATGCAGGCGAGCAGCGGCCCAAGCACAAAACGTCCGGCCATCGTGTTGTTGATCCTGAGCAGAAGCTTCATCGCCTCCGGCAGGTCGTCATGTTGCCACAGCGCGCGGTAGTAGCTTTCGGGATCGTCGAACGGATCGGTCAGGCGCTCGTCGGCGTGGTGACGCAGATGGATGGTCTTGAACCGGCGGTACGGCCAGACAACGCCGATCGGCAAGGAAACCAGCACCTCGTTGAGGCGCGCATTGCGTGTCGGGTGGCCGTGCAGGACTTCGTGCACCAGCGACGACTGCAGTGCCACCGCCAGCGCCATCACCGCAAGGGCCGCAACCGGATAGCTCGGCCAGATCGCGAAGCCGGCGACCAGCCAGGCACCGTAGCAGGCAGCGATCAGAAACACCGTCGGCCATTCGACCGTGGTGGTCGTGCCGCGCTTGTGTTTCCGCTTTGCCATGCTGATGCCTGCTGCCTTGTGAAGCCTGGAACTCATTGATTCCTGACATAATGTTGTCAGTAATCATGCATCGCTTCAACGCGACAATGCGCACAAAATGTTTACATTGCGCTGCTTAAGCCGCAAATGTTATACTTAGTAAACAAACTGAAAGATGAATCTAATTTCGGCGGCCGGCATTGCCGCTGGGGCAAATTGAATCCGGAGATTGCCAGCCATGGACAAACGCGATCTATCCGGCATCTTCCGCGACCGCCTCAAGTCGCTGGTCCAGCGCTCCGGCCTCAACCAGTCGGCCTTTGCCGCGTCGGTGGGCATAGATCGTTCCGCACTGTCGCAACTGCTTTCAGGAGCGACCATCCGCTTGCCCCGCGCCGAGACGCTGCTGACGATCGCCTCGGCGCACAGGGTGTCGCTGGACTGGCTGCTCGGCCTCAGCCAGGACGAAGGCGTCACCGGCGAGATCCGTGAAAGCCTGGAGATCGAGGAAGCCTCCGGCGGCTTTGAACGCACCTTGATCGCCAAGTGGCACGCCGAAGCGGCCGGCACCAAGATCCGATATGTGCCCGCCGGCATCCCCGACCTGCTGAGAACGGAAGCGTTGGTCGACTACGAGGCCGACATCTCCAACAAGAACCGTGAGGTCCAGGCCGGGGAAACCCAGTACCGGATCGACTACAACCGCCGGCCAGAGACCGACATGGAGGTCTGCATGCCGCGCCACACGCTCGAGATCTTTGCCCGCGGGCTGGGCGTATGGTCCGGCTTCCCCGAGACCGACCGCAAGCAGCAGCTTCGCCACATGGCCGACCTGCTCGACGACCTCTACCCCACGTTCCGCCTGTTTCTCTATGACGGACGCATGCGCTATTCCGTGCCCTATACGATCTTCGGCCATTCCCGGGCGGCGATCTATGTCGGCGACATGTACCTGGTGCTGTATGCGACCGACCCGATCCGCACGCTCACCCGCCATTTTGACAACCTGATCCGCGCGGCCGACATCAACGCGCACGAAACGGCGGCATTCGCCAGGCGGCTGGCAGTCGCGTCTTTTCCCGCCGGTTGGGCCTGACCGGCGCCCTGGTTGAAATTCGCGCTTCGTTGCGGCAGCGTGCTCCCTCATTTCGAGGAGCCCATGTCAGATCAGAATCGTATCGTCGTGCCCGCCCAGTCGGGACGTTCCATCCGCGTGTCGCGCGGCGACCTTGTCCGCATCATCGACCCCAATGGCCAGCAGGTGGCCGACCTCTGGGCGTTCACATCAGACATGAAGGACTGGCTGAGCACATCGAACACCCGCGACATCGGCGAGCGGCTGTTTCCCAAGGTTGGCGAACACTTCTACGGCACGACAGGTGAGCCGTTGCTGACGCTGGTCGCGGACGCATCGCCCGGCCCGCACGACATGCTCTATCCCGCCTGCAACCACGCGCTTTACGTGCGTGCCGGGTTTGCCGATCACCCCAATTGCCAGGACAATTTGCACGCAGCACTGGCCTCTGAAGGTATCACCCTGCCCTTCACGCCGGACCCGGTCGACCTGTTCCAGAATTCGCTGCCGCAGCCCGACGGCCGGATCGATGTCTTCGCCTCGATCAATCCGCCCGGCGGCAACGTCACCTTGCGCGCCGAGCGCGACCTGCTGCTCGTGGTCACTGCCTGTTCGGTCGATCATTATCCCACCAACGGCGGCATTTGCACGGAGATCGAAGTCGAAGTCACGACCGCGCGGTAGTGCGGTTTGTCGAACGCAAACGTTGACTGGACATAAAGACTTCTTTATATCGTTATCCACTCTCCCAATATGAAAGTCGCTGCGATGACGACCAATCCGATCGATGCCCTGCTGGCCGAAAAGGGCGTGCTGCTTGCCGACGGCGCGACCGGCACCAACCTGTTCGCCATGGGCCTCGAGGCCGGCGAAGCACCCGAGCTGTGGAACGAGAGCGCGCCCGAGAAGATCGAGACGCTGCATCAGAAGTTCGTCGATGCCGGCGCCGACATCATCCTCACCAACTCCTTCGGTGGCACCCGCCATCGCCTGAAGCTGCACCACGCCCAGGACCGCGTCTTCGAACTCAACAAGCGCGCCGCCGAGATCGCACGTGCCGTCGCCGACACGGCGGGCCGCAAGGTCATTGTCGCCGGCTCGGTCGGCCCGACCGGCGAGTTGCTGGTACCGCTTGGCGCCCTCACCTATGACCAGGCCGTCGACGCCTTCGCCGAACAGATCGAAGGCCTCAAGGCCGGCGGCGCCGAAGTCGCCTGGATCGAGACGATGTCGGCCCCGGACGAGATCCGTGCTGCCGCCGAGGCGGCCATCCGCGTCGGCCTGCCCTACACCTATACCGGCTCGTTCGATACCGCCGGCCGCACCATGATGGGCCTGCTGCCCAAGGACATCCATGGCGTCGTCGACGGTCTGGCAGAGGCGCCGCTTGGCGTTGGCGCCAATTGCGGCGTTGGCGCATCCGACATCCTTGCCTCGCTGCTCGACATGAGCGAGGCCAAGCCGGATACCACCATCATCGTCAAGGGCAATTGCGGCATCCCGGAATTCCGCGGTACCGAGATTCATTATTCGGGCACGCCGGAACTGATGTCCGACTATGTCCGCCTCGCGGTCGATGGCGGCGCCAGGATCATCGGCGGCTGCTGCGGCACCTCGTTCGAGCATCTGGCAGCGATGCGCAAGGCGCTCGACGCCCACAAGAAGGACGTCCGTCCGACCGTAGAGGCCATCGTCGAGCGCATCGGCCCGATGCGCAACAAGCTGGCCGCGCCGAACACAGCCGAGACGAGCGAAGGCCGCCGCGAGCGTCGCCGCCGCGGCTGAGCCTTACCCGATCGTCAGCTGTTTTCTTCGTAGCGCGCGAGTGCCGACTTGACGTCGGTGCCCGCGCCTTCGACCGGACGCATCAACATCACCGCATCCGACGTACGCACGTCACCCAGCTTTTCCATGGCAAGCCGGAAGCGCTCATTGTTGAGCGCCGACCATGCCGTGCGGTGGGCGTCGTCGACTTCGCTCATGCGGGCACGCGACGGCTCTTGCATAGCGGCTGGCGTCGCCTGCTGAACAGGCTTGGCGGGCACATAGATGTGGCTGTTGGTGGCAGGCAATGCGGCCTGTGCCATGACGTCCGACGCGACGTCGCTATTGCGGTTGGCAGCTTCGGGGCGGGCCGGTGTCGCCAATGGATCGGCGGTGCGAACATTCGAAACCGCACCCGACATCGCACGACCAACAAGCATTCTCAAACCACCCCTTGCTCACCCGCACCTGTATTAACCGAGGATCATTGCGATCGGGTTCCGGGGCAAATTGGCATTTGAATAGAATTGTTCGAAAGAGCTGAAAATTTGGCCTTTCGGCGGGTTTTGCACATCAAAGCCCCCCGCCTGCGGCGGGAGCCCACACATTTCCCGGGCGCGCGGGAATCAGAGGTCTTCCAGGTCGCGGCGCGCCTTCTTGAGGATCTCGCGCGCCTTCTCGGCCTGTGCCGCCGTCAACGAGCCGCTGCGCAGCCGGCTGAATACCGCGAAGTTCAGCGCCTTGACCTCGTCGCCCAGCGCAACGCCGCTGACCTGCGTCGACGTTTCGTCGATCTGGGCGTTGATCTTGGCCAACTCAGCGGCGTTCTCCTCTAAATATGCCTTGCCCTGCTCGGTGATCGAATAGAGCTTCTTGTTGCCGTTGGCGACGGAGACGACGAGGTCGGCCTCCTCCAGCATCTGCAGCATCGGATAGATCGCACCGGGGCTCGGGCTGTAGGCGCCCTGGAACTTGGCCTCCAGCGCCTTGATGATGTCGTAGCCGTGGCGCGGCTCCTCGGCGATCAGGCCCAGCACGACCAGGCGCAGCGCGCCGGGATCGAACATGCGCGGGCCGCGGCCGCCGAACGGACCGCCGCGATGACGACCGAAGGGACCGCCGCGGCCATGGCGACCGCCGCCCCTGCCGCCTTCATTCTGGCTCGACATGGACCATTCTCCGCGGCAACGATGATTGAAATTCGGGTGATTGAACATGTGAGTACCTCTCCAGGATGTTTGCTTCATGTCGCCATATCTATTCAAAGATATATCTTTTGCAAGATAGAACGTAATACTTTTTTTCGGACCCAGCGCCGACAGCTCGCGAAAAAGGCCGGCGAAGAATTGCCTTCGTCGATCCATCACGCAGTCGATTTTTGCATTATTTCAGTTGCTTACGGCCAGCGCCTGTTGTTCCGTCAACGACGCCCGCTGCCGAACGAAATTTTTCGCCGCTTGGCGCCTAAGCGCCGACAACCATTTCGCTCAGCACATTACTGAAGTGCTTTTCCTGCCGCTCCAACCACTCGTAAGCCTGCGGCCAGTTCGCCGGATCCGTCATCGCCACCGGGTGATTGGACAGGTAGCAGAGCGGGTAGTCGCCGCGCAGGCTGACGCCGAGCACCTTGCCCAACGCAGGCTCAAAAGCGGATAGCCGGCTCGCCGTGGTGGCATAGCCCTCGCCGCGTTGCCCCCTGACGAACAGACCGACGCTTCGGTTGGTCAGGTAGAGCGAGACAACAAGGTCGTCGGAGACGTGCCGCCAGCGCGAATAGAGGCTGCCATGGCGTATCCTGGGATCGTTGCGGTGGGCGAGATAGCCATCCCAGAAAACCTTGATCTCGCGCGACGACAGCGACCGCAGGCCGCCATGCGCGATATCCCATTCGTCCAGTTCCCGGTCGGCCATCCGTCGTCTCCCGATGCACCACCTGAGCGTTTCGGGTGGACGCCAAGAGATCACAAAAGAACGGCCGGCGGAAAGCCCCCTTTCCGCCGGCCGGCCCACCTACCCTTGCCTGATGCCTTACGGCTTGCTGCCCTGGAGCGACGATGCCAGCCGCACCAGCGACAGGAACTCGGCGCGATAGCCATAGGGGTCGGCACCGCGCGCCGCCGAGGCGATCTCGGCGATCCTGTCGAAGCCGAACTTGTCCGTTGCGTCTTCGTCGCGCAGCTTCTGCCCGAAGGCCGCAACTGCCACCGAGAAGCGCTGGTCTGCACCTGCAGCATCGAAGCTCGAAACCTCGTTCGCCCTGGTCACCGGCGTGGTGATCAGCTTGCTCACGTCGCCGTCGGGCGCCTTGTAGCGTATCTTGACGAAGGCATATTCGTCGGCATCGACGACCCCGCCATTGCTGGTCGAGGCCTGGCCGTAGCGCAGCGGGTCCATCGCCAACGCCGGGCTGTCCTTGGGCGTGATCTCGTAGATCGCCGTGACCGAATGGCCGGAGCCGATTTCGCCGGCATCGACGCGGTCGTTGTTGAAGTCTTCGCGGTTCAGAGCCCGGGTCTCGTAGCCGATCAGCCGGTATTCCGCGACCGCGGACGGGTTGAACTCGACCTGGATCTTCACGTCCTTGGCGATCGGGAACAACGTCGACGATGCATCCTGCACCAGCACCTTCTCGGCCTCGGCCAGCGTGTCGATATAGGCCGCCGTGCCGTTGCCGTTCTGGGCGATGGTCTGCATCATTTGGTCGTTGAGATTGCCGCGGCCGAAGCCGAACACCGACAGGAACACGCCCGACTGGCGCTTCTCCTCGATCAGGCGCTTGAGGTCATCGTCATCGCTCTGGCCGACATTGAAGTCGCCATCGGTGGCCAGCATCACGCGGTTCACCCCATCCTTGACGAAGGAGCTCTGAGCGAGCCGATAGGCCTCTCGGATACCCGCCTCGCCGGCCGTCGAGCCACCTGGCGTCAAAGTGTCAATCGCCTGCAGGATTTTGGCACGTTCCGACGCCTTGGTCGGTTCGAGAACAGTACCTGCATTGCCCGCATAGGTGACGATCGAAACGGTGTCGTCGGGGTTGAGCTTGCCCACCAACAGCCGGAACGCCGAACGCAGCAGCGGCAGCTTGTCCGGCTCGTCCATTGAACCGGACACGTCGATCAGGAACACCAGGTTTGCCTTGGGCTGCTCGGCGGGCTTGACGTCATAGCCCTTGATCGCGACGTGCATCAGCTTGGTGTGCTCGTTCCACGGCGTCGGCATGACGCTGACGGTGGTGTTGAACGGCACTGACGCCTGCTCCGGGCCCTTCCAGTCGTAGGGGAAATAATTGATCATCTCCTCGACACGCACCGTATCGGCCTGCGGCAGAAGGCCTTCCTTCAGCGAGCGGCGAACGAACGAATAGGAAGCGGTGTCGACATCGATCGAGAAGGTCGAAACCGGATCTTCGAGGGCGGAGCGAACCGGATTGGTCTTGAACTCCTGCACGCGGTCGCGGTTTTCCGCCTGCGGCGGCATCGGCATATCGGACGGCGCGATCTGGGGCTGTGCCATCAATGTAGGCATGGACGCAACAGCGTCGGCCATCGGTGCGGGCGCGCTGCCGCCGACTGGTGCCGCCTCGTTCATGACGGCCTCTTCGCTCGCCGCTTTCGCCTCAGGCTTCGCCGGCGCCGCTGCAAGGAGTTCGGTCGTGGCCTCACGCCGTTCAGCATCAGCCTTCTTGAGCGTTGATGCGGGTGCCTCTTTCGAGCGCACGACGGGCGCCTGCGCGATCTCCTGGTCGGCACCGAAATTGAACGGCGATCCCTCCATCAGATAGAACGTGGCGTAGCCGGCGATCGGCAGGGCAACGAGACCGGCCAGGGCCGGCGCTGCAATCAGCTTCTTTTGCATGACGTCTCTCCAGAGCTTTCGTGCTCGTTCGGTGAGACGATGGGTCTTGGCCGATCCTTGGGTGGCAGTTGGATTTTTTTCCAGGTCGTAGGCAGCTATGGCCGCGGCAAGCGCGCGCGCCTTGGCTTCCCCGCTCGGAACCGGCGTCGGAATGTTGCGGAGCATGTCGAGTTCGTTGTCGTCGACCATGGTCACTCTTCCCCGGCCGAGCGCATGAGCAGCTTCAGCCGTTTCTTCGCTTCATGGATGTGCCAGGACACCGTGGTTTCGGCGATTGCCATCGCTTCGGCGGCAGCACCATGTGACAGGCCTTCGCCATAGACCAACAGGACGGCATCTCGTTGCTTGTCGGGCAATTGGCGCACGGCAGCCCACAACCTGTCGGCAGGGTCCTCGGCGGCCGGCTCGATGTTCTCCGCCATCAGCGCATGGGCTCCGTAGGCGGCGGTCTTCGCCGTCTCCCGCGCGGACTTGCGTTGCATGTCGCGGGCGGCATTCAGCGTCATGGCGTAAAGCCACGTCGTGAAAGCACTGCCGCCGCGATAGTCGCGAATGGCACGACCAAGCCGTGCGCACACTTCCTGTGCGATGTCCTCGGCGTCGGTCCTGCTGCCGCACCAGCGCCATGCAACGCGATGGACAAAGCCGTAATGCCTCTCGACGAGTTCGCCGAAAGCCAACCTGTCGCCGCTGCGCGCTCGTCCGATCAGGTCGCTATCGGAGGCTTCGCTTTCGTCCAGCATCATCGCCATCATTTGCCTGTTGGACGAAAGCTTTGGGGCAATCCTTGGGGTGGCGCGAAAATAATTCTAGGCGGCCTGCCCGGCGGCCCAGCCGGACGACCAGGCCCACTGGAAATTGTAGCCGCCGAGCCAACCGGTGACGTCGACGACCTCGCCGATGAAGAACAGCCCCGGCACGGATTTCACCTGCATCGTTTTCTGGTCGAGGGCGTTGGTGTCAACGCCGCCCAGCGTCACTTCCGCCGTGCGATAGCCTTCCGAGCCGGCCGGCTTGATGCGCCAGGCGTTGACGGCAGCGTCGACCGTCTTGAGCTGCGCATCGTTGAAATCGGCGAGATTGCTGTCAAGACCGGTGCGTTCGGCAATCGCCTGCGCCAGTTTCTTGGGCAGATGGGCCGCAAGCACGGTCTGGACCGCCTGCCGGCCGTTGCTGCGTTTGGCCTCGCGCAGCAGGCCGGCGACATCGGTTCCCGGCAGCATCGAGATCGCAATCTCGTCGCCCTCGCGCCAATAGGACGAAATCTGCAGGATCGACGGCCCGCTAATGCCGCGATGGGTGAAGAGCATGGCTTCGGAAAAGCTGGTCTTGCCGCAACCGACATCCGCATCGACGGCAATGCCGGACAGTGGCGCCAGCTTTTCCAGCGTGTTGGCGTCGAAGGTCAGCGGCACCAATGCCGGCCGCGTCTCGACCACAGGCAGGCCGAATTGCGCCGCAAGCTCATAGCCGAAGCCGGTCGCACCCATCTTGGGGATCGACTTGCCGCCGCAGGCCACGACAAGCGAACTGCAACCGACGCGGCCGCCGGAAAGAGCCAGTTCGAAGCCGCCAGCGGTCTTGCGGACGTCCTCGACAACGGTCGACAGGCGCAGTTCGACGCCGTTTTCCCGCATTTCCTCGACCAGCATATCGATGATCTGGCGCGCCGAGCCGTCGCAGAACAGCTGTCCCAGCGTCTTTTCGTGGTAGGCAATGCCATGGCGCTCGACGAGCGAGATGAAATTGCGCTGGGTGTAGCGGCTGAGCGCAGAGATGCAGAAATACGGGTTCTGCGACAGGAAATTCTTCGGGCTGGCGTGGATATTGGTGAAGTTGCAGCGCCCGCCACCCGAAATGCGGATCTTTTCGCCTGGTGCTCGAGCATGGTCGAGGATCAACACAGAGCGGCCACGCTTGCCCGCCTCAAGCGCGCACATCATGCCCGCGGCGCCGGCGCCGATCACCACGACATCAAAGAATTGCATTTCGGACTTTCCAGATCGATCGGCGCGCGACCAAACTGACCGCGAAAGCTGTATCCCGTGCCTGATAACCGAACCCGTCGGGATGGCAAAGTTGGAAGTTCACGCGGGCGTTGCCTTTTGCAGCCAGCCGCGAAGGGGTTGGCTGCACGCAGCAACGTTCCGGGCTGGATCAGCCCTGCCCCTCGATGCGGACCGTCCTTGCGCGAACATGCAGTGTACGGCCGGCACCGAGCCCCATCGCGGCAGCGCCGACGCCCAGCGCCACGAACAGAAACGCCGACGCTGAAAAGCTGCCGGTCCACCCGCGGATGAGGCCGACCAGCAACGGCCCGATTGCCGCCAGCACATAGCCGACGCCCTGCGCCATGCCGGAAAGATGCGCCGCGACATGCGAATCCGGTGAGCGCAGCACGATCAGCGTCATTGCCGCCGCGATCAGGCCGCCTTGGCCGATGCCCTGCAGGATCGCCCAGAAAAGCACGGTAGAAGTCGGTGCGAACAATATCCCCAGCAGCGCGACCACGGCAGCAATAACGAGCACCACATTGACGCCGCGCTGGTCCTTGCGCCGCACGGCAAAGGACGGAACGGCAAGGCAGGTGACGACCTGCGCCATCACCGAGACCGAGACGATCGCTCCGGCGGTCGTGGCGTCGAAGCCGCGCTCGCGCAGGATCGGCGCCAGCCAGCCGAAGACGCAGTAGGCGAGAGCCGACTGCAGCCCCATGAACAGCGTGACCTGCCAGGCCAGGCGATCGCGCCACAATCCGACGACGCGATACCCGCTGTGGCTGGACTGCTTGCCGGCGCTGAGCGCCTGCGGTGCCCAGATCGCCAGCACGACCAACGCCGGCACGGCCCAGGCGGCAAGTGCACCCGACCATGAACCGGTGATCAGGCGCTCGATCGGCAGCGTGAGGCCGGCAGCTGCGGCCGAACCGGCACACAAGGCCATGGTATAGAGCCCGGTCATCATTGCGGCCTTGTTGGCGAAGTCGCGTTTCACCAGCCCCGGCAGCAACACATTGCCGATGGCAATGGCACCACCGGCGAGGAAGGTGGCAAGGAAAAGCAGCGGAACGGAGCCGAACCATCGCAAGCCGGTGCCGAATGCCAACACCGCGAGCGCACCAAGCAGCGTGCGTTCGGCCCCGTAACGCTGGGCCAATTTGGGCGCAAAGGGCGCAAACAGTCCGAGGCACAACACGGGCAGAGTCGTCAGCAGGCTTGCACCGATCGTCGAAAGCCCGGTTTCCTGCATCACTTCGGGCAGCAGGACCGACAGGCTCGAAAACAGCGGCCTGAGGTTGAAGGCAATCAGCACGAGGCTGGCACCAAGCACGATCTGGCCTGTGCGGCTGCGCAGGACAGGCGGTTGCGGCTTGGGCAGGCTGTCGATCTCGGCGTCGACAAGCTGGTCGTCGAGGCCGTTGATCGTTTCGATCCGCTTGTCATGCGGATCGCCGGGGCGGAAATTCTGGTTCATTGCACAAGCAGTCTGTCGAGTTCGAGAAGCACCGGTGCGACGAAGGCACGGATGGCGGCGGCTGCCCGTTCCGGGTCGCCTGAGGCAACCGCGTCGACGATGGCCTCGTGCGCGGGACCGTCGGGCTCCGGCAAATCGCCACCAAGCGTCGCCTGGATGGTCTCGGCGATGGCACCGGTGAAGAAGTCGTAGAGTTCGATCATCGCCGTGTTGCCGGAGGCTTCGACCACGGATTTGTGGAAGGCGATGTCGCGGCGGATGAAGGCCTCGTGCCCGCCATCGGCCGCCGTGCCCCTCGCTTGCAGCAGGCACCGCATTTTCACGACGTCCGCCGGCGTATGGCGTATCGCGGCAAGCCGGGCGGCCTCGACGTCCAGAGCCGCCCGTGCCTCCCATTGATCTCGCAGCCCAGCGCGCTTCATGCGACGGAGTGCGGCTGACGGGTCGACGGTCGAGCGAACATAAGTACCGGAGCCCTGTCGCGTCTCCAGGAGACCTTGCGAGACCAGCGCCCTCACCGCCTCGCGCACCGTGCCACGGCTGACCGTCAGCAGTTCGGCAAGTGCAGCCTCATTGGGGATACGGTCACCGACGTTCCAGCGTCCGCCTACGATTTCGCTGCGCAGGCTTTCGCCCGCACTGTCGGTCAGATTGGTCCGGCTGGCTGGCTGCATGGTAGGCGCCTATTCATCAAGTCATCGGATGACTTGATGAATAGGCCGGAAGCCCTTTTGGGTCAATTAGACAACGCTCGGCAGCGCTTGTACCAGGCCGAGCTGCCTCAGAAGCCGCCGAAGCTCTTCATATGAAAGGCCTGGACCTGACTGGGATATTTAAAGGCCAAGCCCTGCGGGCAGGCATTGCGGTCGAGGCAGCCGCCGGTTCGGCACGGTGCGCCCATCGGGCCGCGCACATGCGCGAGGCAAGCTTGATGCGCGAAACCGGCCTCGGAATAGGCACCGACCGGACAGGATTTAAGGCAGGGTTTTCCGATGCATAGATCGCAAAGATGAATCTGTTCGGGAGGTCCCTGCATCTCGATCTCGACATCGAACAGCAAGGCGCCGCGATAGGCATGCCAAAGCCCATATGCGGGATGCATCAGTATCCCGAGCGGCGATGGCTTCAGCCCCTCGGCACGCATCGCCCATTGCTGGAAAGGCAGATAAGGCTTGTCCGACGGCGACGCCGCCCGCGCCCCGAACTCTGCTGCTACCCCGCCGATGATCTCGCGCGACCAGGTATCGAGCGGTCCCTCAAGATCTGTTGGCTGCCGTTTGAGCCACCTCTGGAAATGCGGCCACGGCGCAGCGCCCGCTTGTCCCACCAGCAACACCGACCGCGCGGGCCTGCCCGCCGGTCCGGCCGGTGTGGCATCGCCCTCTCCGAGAACAAAACCGCCGCGCGGCATGAGACCATGCTCAGCCAGCGCGGCGGCAATGTCGTCAACCAGACAGGGAGACAAGCGTCATCCTTTCTTGCCCGGATCGGAGAATGCGCTCCGCCAGACTTCCTTGTGAATGATGCTGGCGACTTTAGCCCCGCCTGAAACGGGCTCCTTTCACGTGAAGGCGTCGGGCATCGACGCCTTCTTGGCACCGATGAAGTCCTTCAGGCCGTCATCGATGCTTGGGTCGAGATACGGCGCCTCGTAGCTTTCCAGCCAGCGGCGGGCGAGGTCGTTGGCGCGCTGTGGCGCGGTCTTCTGCCCTTCTGCGAGCCACTGCTCGTAGGAATTGTTGTCGGCGATGCTGGAGCGGTAGAACGCCGTCTGGAAGTTTGCCTGGGTGTGGTCGCAGCCCAGATAGTGGCTGCCGGGGCCGACTTGGCGGATGGCATCCATCGCCTGGCCGTTTTCCGAGAGGTCGACGCCTTCGGACAATCTCTGCGTCATGCCGAGCTGGTCGATGTCCATCATGAACTTCTCGTAGCAGGAGGCGAGACCGCCTTCGAGCCAGCCGGCCGAATGCAGCACGAAATTGGTGCCGGCCAGGATGGTCGAATTCAGCGTGTTCGCGCTTTCATACGCCGCCTGTGCATCCGGCACCTTGGAGGCGCAAAGCGAGCCGCCGGTACGGAACGGCAGACCGAGACGGCGGGCGAGCTGTGCGGCCCCGTAAGACACCAGCGACGGCTCAGGCGTGCCGAAGGTCGGCGCGCCCGACTGCATCGAGATCGACGAGGCGAAGGTGCCGAACAGCACCGGTGCGCCCGGACGGATCAGTTGGGTGAAGGATGCGCCGGCCAGCACCTCGGCCAGGACCTGGGTCAGCGTACCGGCAACTGTCACCGGGCTCATCGCGCCGGCCAGGATGAACGGCGTGACGATGCAGGCCTGGTTGTGGCGCGCGTAGACCTTCAGCGCACCCAGCATGGTTTCGTCGAAGACCATCGGCGAGTTGGCGTTGATCAGGCTGGTCAGCACCGTGTTGTTTTCGACGAAGTCGTCGCCAAACACGATCTTGGCCATGGCGATTGTGTCTTCCGCACGTTCCGGCGCCGTGACCGAGCCCATGAACGGCTTGTCGGAATATTTGATGTGGCTGTAGATCATGTCGAGGTGGCGCTTGTTCACCGGCACGTCGACCGGCTCGCACACCGTGCCGCCCGAGTGGTGGATCGACGGCGCCATATAGGCGAGCTTCACGAAATTGCGGAAATCCTCGATCGTCGCATAGCGGCGGTTGCCGTCGAGATCGCGGACGAAGGGTGGGCCGTAGACGGGTGCGAAGACGGTGGCGTTGCCGCCGATCTGCACCGAACGCTCCGAATTGCGCGCGTGCTGGGTGTAGACGGACGGAGCGGTCTTCAGCAGCGAGCGGCACAGGCCCTTGGGAAAGTGGACGCGCTCGCCCTTGACGTCGCAGCCGGCCTCTTTCCACAGCTGGAGCGCTTCGGCGTCGTCGCGGAACTCGATGCCGATCTCCTCGAGCACCGTGTCGGCGTTCTTCTCGATAAGCGCCAGCCCCTCCTCGTTGAGAACCTCATAAACGTTGATCTTGCGCTTGATATAGGTGAGCTGGGTGCCGGGGCCGCCGCCGGAGCGGGCCGCACGCCGGGCCGCTGCCCCACCGCTTGCGCCGCGCCCGCGCCGCGCGTTCGACGCTTCCTGATCGGTCACGAGGTTTTCTGTCATCGCCGTCATCCTTGAAACACGTTTGGCCGCCTGTCGCAGCACCTCGCCGGATCGTAGCCATGCACCCTAGGCGAAACGGCTTGCCAGCGCCAACGCCTGTCGCAAAATCGACAAGCAAGTCGGCAAGTTATCAGTCGCTTTCGTTTTGCAGGAGGTCGCAAATCAGCTATGGATTTGCGGCACTGGCAAGCTACGTATTAGCGCAGTAGCCGCCCGCCGCAATTTGGCGCCGCCCCGAGGGAGCCTCCTGACATGTCCGACGAAGAAATCATCCTGTCCGAGCTTTCCGACGACGAGCTCGTGCAGCAGATGCACGACGATCTCTATGACGGGCTCAAGGAAGAGATCGAGGAAGGCACCAACATCCTGCTCGAACGCGGCTGGGTGCCCTACAAGGTGCTCACCGAGGCGCTCGTTGAAGGCATGCGCATCGTCGGCGAGGATTTCCGCGACGGCATCCTGTTCGTTCCCGAGGTGCTGCTTTCGGCAAACGCCATGAAGGCCGGCATGTTCATCCTGCGCCCGCTGCTAGCCGCCACTGGCGCCCCCAAGCAGGGCAAGATGGTCATCGGCACGGTCAAGGGCGACATCCACGACATCGGCAAGAACCTTGTCGGCATGATGATGGAAGGCGCCGGCTTCGACGTCATCGACCTCGGCATCAACAACCCGGTCGAGAACTATCTCAACGCCATCGAGGAACATCAGCCCGACATCATCGGCATGTCGGCGCTTTTGACCACGACCATGCCCTACATGAAGGTCGTCATCGATACGATGAAGGAAAAGGGCATCCGCGACGACTTCGTCGTGCTCGTCGGCGGCGCCCCGCTCAACGAGGAATTCGGCAAGGCCGTCGGTGCCGATGCCTACTGCCGCGACGCGGCGGTGGCCGTCGAGACAGCCAAGGACTACATGAAGCGCAAGCACAATTTGCTCGCTTCCGCTTGATGCAGCGAGGCCGCACCTTGCGGTGCGGCCTCTTCGTGCCGATGTGAATAAGATTGACGGGATTCAGTCCCCTATTGGACTGTGTCCTCGATGGCGTTTGCCGTCCCCTTGACGTCCTTGCCGACGCCGCGAACGGTGTTGGCGCATGAGGCAAGTGCGAGCGCGCAGGCGATGACGGCGATCGGTGCAAGACGTGACAGTTTCATGGAATGGGTTTCCCTCTCTGAAGGTTCGACCTAAAGCAACGAAGGCCGTTTCAACTGGTTCCATGGCCACAAAGCAAAAAACGAAATCCGATATCGCGGACAGGCTGCTCGTCATCGGCTGCGGCATGATTGCGCGCGAGGTTCTGGCGGTCAAGGAGCGGCTGGGGCTCGATCATCTCGAACTGACCTGCCTGCCGGCCGACTTCCATTTTCGCCCCGACCGCATCGCACCCGCCATGGACAAGGCGATCACGGACGCCAAGGCGGAAGGCTACCGGCACATCTATGTCGGCTACGCCGATTGCGGCACGGGCGGGCTGCTCGACCGAGTCTGCGAAAAGCATGGCGTCGAGCGCATCGCTGGCCCGCACTGCTTTGCCTTCTACCAGGGGGCGGCCAACTATGCTGAGGTTGGCGAGGCCGACATGATGTCGTTCTACATGACCGACTTCCTGTGCCGGCAGTTCGACGCCTTCTTCATCAAGCCGCTCGGGCTCGACCGGCACCCGGAACTGGTGACCGACTACTTCGGCAACTACGAGAAGCTGATCTACCTCGCCCAGACCGATGACCCGGCGCTCGACAAGGTGGCCGAGGACGCGGCCAAGATGCTGGGACTGGTCTACGAGCGGCGCTCCACCGGTTATGGCGACCTGCCCCAGGCTCTTGCCAACGCTGCGTCAGCCGCGGCAGATCATTAAAGCGCCTGATTCCTCCCTTGAGGTTCAGCCACAAGGGGAAGGGTTTTCATGGCTTATCGCAAACTGATGCTCGCTGCCGTCCTGACGGCGTCCGCCGGCTTTGCCCATGCTGACGGCGTGGTGCAGAAGCTGATGACGCCCGCCGACAAGGCGCGGCTCGAAAAATACGACGACACGCGCAAAGAGGCTTTGCAGGGCGCCAAGACCGGCGCACCGGCAGATGTGGCCGTGCTCGACCAGATGCTCGCCAAACCGCTGCTGTCCGTTCCCGATTTCGACATGGCCGGCAACTGGCAGTGCCGCACCATCAAGGCCGGTGGCGACGTGCCACTCGTGATCTACGCCTGGTTCAAGTGCAGGGTCAGTGACGACGGCTCGGGCTGGCAGTTGGAAAAGCTGAGCGGCTCGCAGCGCACCAAGGGCCGCTTCTACGATGACGGCGAGAAGCGTTCGATCTATCTCGGCTCGGGCTTTATCGCCGGCGATAGTCCGAAAGCCTATGCCAGCGGCCCGGAAACGGACCAGATCGGCTATGCTTTCCGCTCGGGCCCGACGGAATGGCGCATCGAGTTTCCGGCGCCGAGATACGAATCCAAGCTGGACATCATCGAATTCCGGCGCTGACATTGCATTCGGGGCGGCGCGGCATCACATGCAGCCTTCCGGTGTCATCAAGGATTAACCTGGCCGTCGCACACTGCGATGGGGATCGGCGCATGAAGATGCTGCCGCAAGTGGGCTGAAGACTGCATGAATAGGCAAAACGACGAATCTGACGCGGGCGAAATCGCTGCTGCGCCGCAGCGGCGTCGCGGACGCCGCCTCTCCGCGATCTTTGCCCAGCTCGCCCGCGACGCCAACGGCAACATCTCGATCGGCGACATCAGGGACACATTGGGCAAGCGCAGCTTCGCGCCGCTCCTGGTCTTGTTTGCCGCGTTCAATCTGCTGCCCCTGCCGCCAGGCGCCTCGGCTGTGCTCGGCCTGCCGTTGCTCATCGTGGCGGCACAGATGGCCTTTGGCAGCAACCGCGCCTGGCTACCTAACTTCATCACGCGGCGCTCGCTTTCGGCCGACCAGTTCCGCACCGTCACCGACTGGGTCATTCCCAGGCTGATACGCCTCGAAGAGGTCGTGCGACCGCGCTACTGGCCGTTCTGGCGCAAGCAGGGCGACCGGGTGATCGGCATCATTGCACTCATTCTGTCGGTGTCGATCACGCTACCGATTCCGCTCGGCAACTGGCTGCCGGCATTTGCCACGGCCCTCCTCGGACTGGCGCTGTCGGAGCGCGACGGCATTCTTTTTGCCGTAGGCAGCGCCGTTGGCGTAGCCTCTCTGGCCGTTGTCGGTGTCGTGGTGGGCGGCGCGGGCTTTGCCACGCATGCCTTCATTGCCTGGCTGGGGTAGCTTTGAATGGGTCGCGGGCCTATCGTCTTCGTCACCGAAGGCGGCGAACATATCTGGGCTATCATCAACAGTTTGACGGACCGCTTCGGGCCATTCACCGTCGTTCTCGAAACGCCCTACGCGAAGCGTGAACTGCTGATCCGCCGGGCCAGGAAGCTCGGCTGGTTCTCCGTCATCGGCCAATTGGGCACGATGGTCCTGATCCGCATCGGAAAAAGGCTCCTCAACGGCAGCATCGAACGCATCATTGCCGAGGAGAAGCTCGAAACCAGGCCGCGTGCCGGTCAGGAAATCGTATCGGTTTCATCTGCCGACGGCCCCGAACTGGCCAAGACGGTACGCCGGCTCGAGCCGGCGGTGGTGTTCCTCGCCGGCTGCAGGCTGCTTTCGGCAAGCACCCTCGCAGGCATCCCCTGCCCGGTGGTCAATTACCATTCCGGCATCAACCCGAAATATCGCGGCATGAATGGCGGATACTGGGCGCTTGCCACGGGCGATCGCAAGAATTTCGGCTCGACCGTGCATCTGGTCGATGCCGGCGTCGACACCGGTGCAGTGCTCTACCAGTCCCGGGGGACACGTGGAAAAAGCGACACCATCGCCAGCTACGCCATGCGTCAGGCCGCCTTCTCTCGCGACATTTGCGCCAAGGCCATCGAAGATGCCTTGAGCGGAACTCTTGCGCCGATCGACACCGACCTGCCCTCCAGGCAATGGTACCACCCGACCGTCTGGGGCTACCTTTGGACAGGCATCCGCCGCGGCGTCTGGTAGCGCCAAAGCAACTATCCCACCTCTATCTATTACGGCACGACGCCGCGTCGCTTTTGAATGCGCGCGCGTCGTCCCATAACAAGCAGCACCCCCGTGGTTGCGGCAAAGCTCAACGTCACTGAAAGCGAGATCGAAATGGCCGACCTGATCATCGTCTACTGGCGCGACATCCCTGCCCAGGTCATCGTCAAGAAGGGCCGGCAGAACGCCAAGCGCGAATTGCCGCTGCGGTTCACCGAAGCGATCGACATGTGCGCCATGCGCACGGGTGCCGGCGACACCGACGCTTATCTGGCAGAGTGGCGCAAGGCCGATCCGGTTCCGGTCAGCGACGACCTCGAAGCGGAAGCCGACAAGGCGATGGCCGAGATCGATGCGAATTTCACACGCGAGCGGCTGGTCGCTCTCGTCAAGGCAGGCGGCAAGGACGATGGTTGATACCCAGCCGACAGTAACCCAGGCGACTTTGGTCAAGAAGGCCGCGCCCAAGAGCGATTACAAGCCGGCCGATGTGTCGCCGCAGCGCCGCGTCCAGCGCAGCTACACGATAAGGCTTTGGTCGATCCGCCATTCGCGCCTGCTCGAATGGTTCTACAGCCGCTTCGCCGACATGTTCCTGTTGCTCCACCCGTTGTGGAAGAAGATCGGCTATGGCCGCGTCGAGGCTCCGATCAAGTTTGTCGAGAAGCGGGTCAAAGGCCTGATGTTCGACTGCCGCATGTGCGGCCAGTGCGTGCTGTCGTCGACCGGCATGTCGTGCCCGATGAACTGCCCCAAGCAACTGCGCAACGGCCCTTGTGGCGGTGTGCGCGCCAACGGCAATTGCGAGGTCGAGCCCGACATGCCCTGCGTCTGGGTCAAGGCCTGGGAAGGTTCGCGCAACATGGTCAAGGGCGACGCCATCCTCAACGTCCAGAAACCGGTCGACCAGTCGCTGCGCGAAACCTCGGCCTGGCTGAGGGTTACGGCGCAAGCAGCAGCCACGCGTGAAACCGCCAGCAAGGAAGTCGCATGAACCCGCCGCGCCCGCGCCAGCCCGACGAGCACCCCGACGGCATCGACCTGCCGCTTGATCGCCTGCCCGGCCATTCGTCGCGCGGCCGCCTGGAGCGCGTACTGCGCCGGGGCGAGTTCGCCGTCACCACCGAGTTAAACCCGCCCGACAGCGCCGACCCCGAAGACGTCTACAACCGTGCCAGGATTTTTGACGGCTGGGTCGACGGCATCAATGCGGTCGACGCGTCGGGTGCCAACTGCCACATGTCGTCCGTCGGCATCTGCGCCCTGCTGACCCGCATGGGCTACGCACCGATCATGCAGATCGCCTGCCGCGACAAGAACCGCATTGCCATCCAGGGCGACGTGCTGGGCGCGGCCGCCATGGGCGTCGCCAACATCCTCTGCCTCACCGGCGACGGCGTGCAGGCCGGCGACCAGCCCGGCGCAAAGCCGGTATTCGACCTCGATTCGATGTCGCTGCTCGAAACCGTCCGCATCATGCGTGACAACGGCAAGTTCCTGTCGGGCCGCAAGCTGACGACCCCGCCGCAGCTGTTCCTCGGCGCGGCAGTGAACCCCTTCGCCCCGCCCTATGACTTCAGGCCCGTTCACCTCGGCAAGAAGATCGCCGCGGGCGCGCAATTCGTGCAGAGCCAATATTGCTTCGACGTGCCGATGTTCCGCACCTTCATGCAGCAGGTGCGCGATCGCGGCTACGACGAAAAGTGTTTCATCCTGGTCGGCGTGGGCCCGCTTGCTTCGGCCAAGACCGCCAAGTGGATTCGATCAAACGTGCCGGGCATCCATATCCCGGACTCGATCATCGCTCGCCTGGAAGGTGCCCAGGACCAGAAGAAGGAAGGCAAGCAGATCTGCATCGACATCATCAACGAGGTGAAGGAGATCGCCGGCGTGTCGGGCATCCATGTGATGGCCTACAGGCAGGAAGAGTACGTTGCCGAGATCGTGGATGAATCGGGTGTGCTAAAGGGCCGCCGGCCGTGGAAACGCGAAGCTCGCGCCGATGACCAGTTGGTCGCCGACCGTCTTGAGCACCTCCTGCATGACGACGTTACCGAATCGCAGGTCGACATGGTGAAGACCGCGCACTGAGACAAGGGCGCGACCGACGCGCTTGAACGAAACCAGACAACGATATAAAGAAATCTTTATATCCCACGGAGAGGATTCATGACCCGCACCATCGTCGCCTCGGCGACCCGCGAAATCGTCATCGGTTTCGACCAGCCCTTCTGCGTGATCGGCGAACGCATCAACCCGACCGGCCGCAAGAAGCTGGCCGCCGAGATGATCGCCGGCAATTTCGAGACCGTCATCAGGGACGCGTTGGAGCAGGCAGCCTGCGGCGCGACCATGCTCGACATCAACGCCGGTGTCACTTCGGTCAACCCAAACGAGACCGAACCGGGCCTGCTGGTGCAGACGTTGGAGATCGTTCAGAACCTCGTCGACCTGCCGCTGGCGATCGACAGCTCGGTTTCGGCAGCCATCGAAGCGGCGCTCAAGGTCGCCAAGGGCCGCCCGCTGGTCAACTCCGTCACCGGCGAGGAAGAAAAGCTCGAGGCGATCCTGCCGCTGGTCAAGAAATACAACGTGCCCGTCGTTGCCATCTCCAACGACGAGACCGGCATTTCGATGGATCCGGATGTCCGCTTCGCGGTCGCCAAGAAGATCGTCGAGCGTTGCGCCGACTTTGGCATCCCCGCCCATGATGTCGTCGTCGACCCGCTGGTCATGCCGATCGGCGCGCTCGGCGATGCCGGCCGCCAGGTCTTTGCGCTGCTCCGCCGCCTGCGTGAGGAGCTCAAGGTCAACACCACCTGCGGCCTGTCCAACATCTCGTTCGGCCTGCCGCACCGCCATGGCATCAACGCCGCGTTCATTCCGATGGTCATCGGCGCCGGCATGACCTCGGCGATCATGAACCCGGTGCGCCCACAGGAGATGGAAGCGGTCCGCGGCGCCAATGTGCTCAACGGCACCGACGAGCACTGCACCAACTGGATCAAGACCTACAAGGACTACAAGCCGGCCGAAGGCGGACACGCGGTGGCCGCACCGGTTGCGGTCAATGCGCCAGGCGACGCCGCCGGTGGCCGCCGTCGCGGTGGCCGTGAGGCCCGGATGGCCAGGGGGTAACCAGCCGATCGTGAACAGGAACGCCGCACTTGATCCTGGTCGCGCTCCCACTGCAGGGGAGCCACAGGCCGCGGCGTCTCGGAATTTATCTTCTCCCCGGTTGCGGGGAGAAGATGCCGGCTTGCGGATCGCGGACAGCTCGATCGCCTGGCCGGTGCAGACTGGAGTATTGCCATGAACTCGCCCGCCAACATCACCGATCCGCTGGTGCTCTTCATGCCATCGGGCAAGCGCGGACGGTTTCCGGTGGGAACGCCCATCCTGGATGCCGCACGCCAGCTCGGCGTCTATGTCGAGAGCGTGTGCGGCGGACGCGCCACCTGCGGACGCTGCCAGATCGAGGTCCAGGAAGGCAACTTCGCCAAGCACAAGATCGTCTCGTCCAACGACCACATCTCGCCAAAGGGTCCGAAGGAAGAGCGCTACGAGCGCGTGCGCGGCCTGCCCGAGGGGCGCCGGCTGTCCTGCTCGGCCATGATCGTCGGCGACCTCGTCATCGACGTGCCGCAGGATACCGTCATCAACGCCCAGGTGGTGCGCAAGGCGGCCACCGACCGCGTCATCGAGCGCAATGCCGCCGTCCAGCTCTGCTATGTCGAGTTGGAAGAGCCCGACATGCACAAGCCGCTCGGCGACCTCGACCGCCTCAAGCTAGCGCTCGAAAAGGACTGGGGCTGGAAAGACCTGCTGGTCGCGCCCCACCTCATCCCCCAGGTCCAGAAGATCCTGCGTACCAAGCTGCCCGACCAGCCGGAAGTCAGCCCGGGCAAATGGGGCGTGACTGCCGTGGTCCACCGCGACATGGATTCGTCGCGGCCTTTCATCATCGGCCTTTTCCCCGGCCTCAAGAACGAGGCCTACGGCATCGCCTGCGATATCGGCTCGACCACCATCGCCATGCACCTGGTTTCGCTGCTGTCAGGCCGCATTGCCGCTTCGTCGGGCACGTCGAACCCGCAGATCCGCTTCGGCGAAGATCTGATGAGCCGCGTCTCCTACGTGATGATGAACCCGGATGGCCGCGAGGCCATGACCAAGGCCGTGCGCGAGGCGGTCAATTCGCTGATCGGCAAGGTCTGCGAAGAAGGCCAGGCCAACCGCGAGGACATCTTCGACTGCGTCTTCGTCGCCAACCCGATCATGCACCACCTGTTCCTCGGCATCGACCCGACCGAACTCGGCCAGGCGCCGTTCGCGCTCGCCGTCTCGGGCGCGCTGCAGTTCTGGGCGCATGAGATCGACATCGAGGTCAATCGCGGCGCACGCCTTTACACCTTGCCCTGCATCGCCGGCCATGTCGGCGCCGACGCCGCCGGCGCGACACTCGCCGAAGGACCCTACCGCCAGGACAAGATGATGCTGCTGGTCGATGTCGGCACCAATGCCGAGATCATCCTTGGCAACAGGAACCGGGTCGTTGCCGCATCCTCGCCTACTGGCCCGGCATTCGAAGGCGCCGAAATCTCCTCCGGCCAGCGCGCGGCACCCGGCGCCATCGAGCGCGTGCGCATCGATCCCGAGACGCTGGAACCGAAATACCGCGTCATCGGCACCGACAAGTGGTCCGACGAAGAGGGCTTCGAGGAAGAGTCGTGGACCACCGGCGTCACCGGCATCTGCGGCTCGGCCATCATCGAGGTCGTGGCCGAGATGTACCTGTCCGGTATCATCTCCGAGGACGGCGTCGTCGACGGTACGCTCGCAGCCAAAAGCCCGCGCATCATCCCGAACGGCCGAACCTTCTCCTACCTGCTGCGCGAAGGCCGCCAGGGCGAACCGCGCATCACCGTGACGCAGAACGATATCCGCGCCATTCAATTGGCCAAGGCAGCACTTTATGCCGGCGTGAAGCTGCTGATGGAAAAGCAGGGCATCGAGACCGTAGACACGATCCGTTTCGCCGGCGCCTTCGGCTCCTTCATCGATCCGAAATATGCCATGGTGCTTGGACTGATCCCCGACTGCGTCCTCGACGAGGTCAAGGCAGTCGGCAACGCCGCTGGCACCGGCGCCTTGATGGCGCTGCTCAACCGCGACCATCGCCGCGAGATCGAAAAGGAAGTCGGCCAGATCGAGAAGATCGAGACCGCCCTCGAACCGCATTTCCAGCAGTTGTTCATCAACGCCATGGCCCTGCCCAACAAGGTCGATCCGTTCCCGCGGCTCGCCGAGCAGGTCAAGCTGCCGCCGCGCAAAGCTGCCGGTGCGGAAGGCGAGGCCGCGGACGCCTCTCCGCGGCGCCGTTCTCGCGAGGAACGCGCGGCTCGCCGGGCCCGCGACTAAGCGAACTGTCATTGCAGTTGCCAGCGGCTTCGGCGGGGATTTGATGCCTCGCCGAAGCGCTTTTATGTTAGCATGCCTGTATCGGGCATGTTTCCATTGCGCAACCATTCCGGCACAATCTTGCGTTGAAACGAAATCGACTCGAAACAAATACGAACTAGTTTCCGCTCGTCAATTGCCGCCTGCGGACGTCCCTGCATCGGCACTCACGATGAAAAGGAGACACCTATGTCGATAATTGGTTCGATAAGTCGCTACGGAGCCGACATCCGAAGGGCGCGGCGGGAAGCAAGGTCGCTGCGCCGGCTGAACAGCCTGCCGCCTGAGATCCAGAAGGACATCGGCTGGCCGGCAGGGAGCGATGAGCAGATCAGGGCGCTCCATTCGGCCTTCTTGGCGCGACGTTGAGCCTGTCCGGCATGCAGCTCTGTTTCAGAATCCTCCCATCCTGAAACAGAAATGCGTCTACGCGATATCAAAGTGAAACAGAAGCGAACATAAACTTCTGCCCGGTCGGAGGCGTATCAAGTCTCGCGTAGCGCCGCCGACCCGTAGTTCCAGGAGACGCTCCATGTCCATCATCGGTGAGTTCCATCAATTTGGCGCCGTGCTCAGGCATGCCCGTCGCGACGGGCGCGTCGAAAAGATGATGAACGGCCTGCCGCGCGAATTGCAGGTCGAACTCGGCTGGATCGAGGGGCCGTCTCGTCATGGCACGGGCACCGCAGGCCAGCTCCACAAATATGGTCGCGTAGCACTGCTGATGAACAAGCTACCGCTCGACATCCAGATCGAGCTTGGCTGGCCGGTCGGTCCGCTGGCTTCGATGTCGAACGTGATCGCCTTCGACAGGCGGAAAGCACGTTGCGCGTGACCTTCGCCGAAAAGGTCCACCTGCTGGCCTTCCGCAGTCGCAGCGCCGGCCGGCCTGCCGCGGCCGACCGGCGCTTGCAATGGGCGCTCATGGCGACGCGTCGCGCTGGCTGATCCTCAGAACACCAGGCAAATCGACGGACAGGCACATGCCTCTTTTCGACGACCTCGGCCGCCTCGGTACCCGCTACAAGCAGGCACGCAGCGAGCGCAGGACCGCACGCATCATGAATGCGCTGCCGCCCGAGATCCAGCGCGACCTCGACTGGAACCCGCCGCCATCAACGATGGCGAAGGTTTATCGCTGGGCTGTGGTATCGGTCAGGCGCTGAACTTCAAAACTTGCCGGTAAGATTGAAGGTTTCGAATGCCGCGCGGATGTGGTCGGCGGCAGCCTTCACCGGCGCGCTGGCTTCCGGCGCCACGATCATCGCCAGGCTGTAGTTGCCGATCTCCGGCATGCCGTCCTTGGGGCCGAGTTCGACGAGCTCTTCCCCAAGGAAGGATTTCGGCAACGGCGCAACCGCAAGGTCTGAAAGGATCGCCGCGCGCTGGCCTGCAGTATGCGCGCTCATGTAGGCGACGCGGTAGTTGCGCCCCTCGCGGCCCAGCGCCTCCAGCGCCCCTGCCCGCCAGGCACAGCCCTCTTCCCACAGCGACACCGGCAACGGCTCGCGCATATGCGCGCAGCCGCCCTTGGTGCCGGCCCATACGATCGGCTCGGTCAGCAGCACTTCGGCGCCGGAAGCATTGGCCTTGCAGGCGTTGGTGAGCAGCGTGATGTCGAGTGCGCGGTCGTCCATGCGCCGGCGCAGATTGCTGCTCTGGTCGATGATGACGTCGACGGCGATCGCAGGATGCGTCTGCGCGAAGCGCTTGAGCACGAATGGCAGCACGCGCTCGCCGAAATCGTCGGGCGATCCCAGCCGCACCACGCCGACGATGTCGGGGATGATGAACTTCGACACCGCCTCGCGATTGATCGCCAGCATGCGGCGGGCATAGCCGAGCAGCATCTCGCCATCGGTCGTCAGCGCCACCGAACGGGCGTCGCGGAGGAACACCGAGCGACCGAGGATGTCCTCGAGCTTCTTGATCTGCATCGAAACGGCCGACGGCGTGCGGAACACCGCATTGGCAGCCGTCGTGAAGCTGCCGGTTTCGGCGATCGCCACGAAGGTGCGCAGCACATCGAGGTCGAGCAGTGGCAGAGGATGATTGAGTGGTGCGTTCATGACCGACGTCCTTCAATATTTCTGATCGAACACATCATTTCATTTCGTTTGATTGAACCTCATGTTCGAGCGATAGTCAACTCCATCGAGGCACGGGACATGAGCCCAGCATCGAGATTGCCCGGAAGAAGAAGCGCAAGAGTGCGCGAGACGGTTGCAAGCAGCGGTGCCCACCGGGCGAGCACCTAAAGCCGGCCTTGAACCGGCCCAAGAGGAAAGGTTACCGCAATGTCCATTCTTTCATCGATCGGTCGTATCGCCAGCGAATTCAACGCAGCCCGCGCCCGCTACCACACCGCACGGTCGGTCCGCTCTCTTCCGCTCGAATTGCAGAAGGACATCGGCTGGCCCGAGGCATTCGATTCCGAAACCGGCTATCGTCGGGGCAACAGCGGCCAGGTGCACTGAGCGCGACTGAAAGGGGCCTGCCGCACCAGGATCGGCAGGTCCGATAGCGCAGCCGCTTTCCGACCAGCCATGCAATCGCTGCACACCAAATGCGACCTGTATGCATGGCCACCAACCAACCACCCAAACCGCTGTAAACATTGAATATTTTCCGACGGCTGACACCTGAGATCGAACCCTTCGGAAACGATGTCGCTTTTGTCGCTCGCCGCTTCGCTTTTGCAGCATACCGGGCCCAGTCCAAGCCCTATATGCGCATCATCAAACGAGCTGCCCCACTCCAGAGCGCGAAGGCACCCCGTGTAACCTCGATGCATGGAGACGTGTCATGAAGATTTTCGCCCGCCTGTTCGGCATCAGCCGCAACGCAACGCTTTCGACCGCGATCGAGCGCCAGCGCCTTGCCAAGACCATGCCCGGCCAGACCGGAGCCTTGGCCGCCAATCGCCTTGGCATGCTCGTCGGCTGAATTCGAACCGATCCGCTCCCTCCCGCGGATCGAGACCTGACCGCCCTCCGGCCCAAGTCCGGAGCGGCGGTTTTTTCGTAGCTTGTCGCCTCACAAGCGCCACACTGCCGAAAATCAGTCGACGCGGGGTATGCATGTCGCAGATTTAATTTTAGCGACAGCCCCAACCCCATTGACAGCAAGGGAATTTGCTGTTGTCGCTATGCTATTCGCGACATCAGGTTCGCGCCGTTTCCGGTCAGCGTGAGGGTTCCTTTGAACGCCATCAGACATCCGATCAAACGATCGCTTGTGTTCTTCCTCGTACCCGATTTCACCATGGTTGCCTTTGCAACCGCCCTCGACCCGCTACGCATCGCCAATCGCATGCTCGGCTACGAAGCCTACAAATGGCGGCTTGCCAGCATCGACGGCAAGGCGGTGCGCGCTTCCAACAGCGTCGAATGCGCCGTCGACACCTCGCTCGAAGAGGAACGCAAGAAGATGGCCGGGCCCGAGCGCCCCTCGATGGTCATCGTCTGCACCGGCATCAATGTCGAGACCTACACCAACAAGTCGGTCTTCGCCTGGCTGCGTGAGGAATACAATCGCGGCGTCGCCGTCGGCGGCCTGTGCACCGGGGCCTATGTCCTGGCCAATGCCGGCCTGCTCTCCAACAAGCGCTGCGCCATCCATTGGGAAAACCTGCCCGGTTTCTCCGAGGCATTCCCCAAGGCCAATGTCTATGCCGACCTCTTCGAGGTCGACCAGAACATCTACACCTGCGCCGGCGGCACCGCCGCGCTCGACATGATGCTGAAGCTGATCGGCGACGACTTCGACGACAATCTCGTCAACCGCATCTGCGAACAGGTGCTGACCGACCGCGTGCGCAGCCCCACCGACCGCCAGCGCCTGCCGCTGCGTGCCCGCCTCGGCGTGCAGAACTCCAAGGTGCTGACCATCATCGAACTGATGGAGGCGAACCTGTCGGAGCCGCTGTCGCTGATCGAGATCGCCGACCATGTCGGCCTGTCGCGCCGGCAGATCGAACGCCTTTTCCGGACAGAGATGGGCCGGTCCCCTGCCCGCTACTATCTCGAGATCAGGCTCGACCGTGCCCGGCACCTGTTGATCCAGTCATCGATGCCGGTGGTCGAGGTCGCAGTCGCCTGCGGCTTCGTCTCGGCCTCGCATTTCTCCAAATGCTACCGCGAGCTCTATGCCCGCTCGCCGCAGCAGGAGCGCCTCGACCGCAAGCAACTGATCGCGGCGTGAGCGGAGCCTACTGGTCGTCGTAACCGCCGTCCTGGTAGTCGTCGTAGCCTTGGTCGTCGCAGATGCACTCGGCCGACGATATCTGGTCGTTCCAGCCGCGGACCGAACGCACATTGCGGAAAAACTCCTGCGATGCGCCGCGCATCCGGGTGTGCTGGTAGACGACGAGCGAACAGCCTGGGGCAACACGCACCGAGGACACCCTGTCGTTCCAGAATTGGCCGTTGCGGAAACTGACGGACTGCCCTGACGCCATTGGCAGGACGCGCCCGCGAAACGAGACGTGCTCGTACATCTCGCAGGCCGTTTCGTCCTCATAGTCTTGAGCGCTGGCGGTGCCCACCATCAACACCGAGGCGATGGCTGCAATTGCTGCTTGGCGTTTCACCATTCGAGTATCCTCCCAAACGTCCGTGGTTCAGGGGACGTTCCGCCCCTCAACCTTGACGCTTGTGTGGCGACACTCGAGATTCTAGCGGCTGTCCCACAGCCAGGAGCGGTCGCGCCAGAGCTTCTCGCCGACCAGGCAATCGTATCTCGGTCGCGCCTGGGCAAGCACGACGGGCGGGTATGCAGCCTCTTCGGCGGCCCATTGCGGCGAAGCCGGCCCGGCCAGTTCCATCACCAGCTTGCGCCGTATCGCTTCGGGGAACTGCGACCACTCATTGACCGGGATCATGAAAGCGCCCGGCCCGCCAATGACGCAATCGGCGTAATAGCGATCGAGGTCCTCGACATCATAGGCATTGCCGAAGCCGCCATTGGTCATCAGCGGCAGCCCGTTGATGGTGATCCCCTGGGCCACCACCCCGTCACGAATGAGGTCGACCGGCGGCCCCTGGTTGTTCGGCCCGTCGCCTGAGATATCGATCACCCGCTTCATGCCGCGAAAGGCGCTTTCGGCGAAAAGATCGCTGCCGAATTCGAGCGCGCTGGATATCGAGGTCCTGCGTGCGCTGTTGGGTGGCTTGGCCGTGAGCTGGCGTATGACGCGCTCGGCATCGGCGCGATTGGCAATGACCGTCCAAGGCACGATGACGATCTGCGAGGTCGATCCTGCCCATTCGACATAGGTGACGGCGATCTTGCCATGGGCACCCTCGGCGATGGCCTGAAGGACGCGTTCATGCGTCAGGGCGGCGGCATAGCCGTGGCGCTGGATCTCGAGTTCGTCGGGCGACATCGACAGCGAAACGTCGACGGCAAGCACCAGTTCGACATCGACCTGTTCGACTGCAAGGGATTGGGACGCAAGGCCAAGCGTCAGCGCCACTGCGGCACCGCCTGCGAGAAGAGCTTTGGCCACAGCAGACATTCTTTGAGGGTAAGCGAGAATCCTCAACTTCAAAAGAAAAGCCCGGCAAGAATGCCGGGCTTTTCATTCACATTGTTGCGAAGTGCTGTTCAAACGAGGCCTTCCACCGGCCCAACAAGCCAGTGTTCAGCTCCGCGGCTTGAGGTTTTCCGGGTCATAGAGCGGCTTGTAGCCGACGCCCGCGACCTCGACGGGATAGGTCTCGCCGAAATATTCGACATTCAGCCTGCGGCCTTCCTGGGCATAAGCGTGCGGCAGGTAGGCCAGCGCGATGTTCCTGCCGATGGTCGGACCGAAAGCGATAGAGGTCGTGTAGGAACGGCGGCCGAGTTCATCGACCAGCACCTCGCCGGTTACCGGGTCCATGACCGGCAGCGTGCCGACCGGATAGCGCTTCACGCCGTTCCTGTCGGTGTTTTCGGTCATCACGAGCGTGCAGAGCATGGCGGGCTGGTGGTCGCGCGCCTTGTATTCCAGATGCTTGGCCTTGCCGCGGAAGTCAGCGTCCTTGACCTTCGGACGGGCAAGATCGGCCTCGATGAGGTTGTACTGGGTCAGCAGATCCGCATTCTGCAGGCGCAGGCTCTTTTCCATGCGGCGCGAATTGGCATAGGTCTCGACGCCGAAGGCCATCACGCCGGTCGCACGCAGCGCATCCCAGACGGCAAGACCGTCCTCGTACTTCATGTGCAGTTCCCAGCCCTGCTCGCCGACATAAGAGATACGGAAGGCGGTGACCGGCCTGCCGGCGATCTCGATCTGCTTGATCGCCGCAAAGGCAAAGTTTTCCTGGTCGAGCCCAGCGGGATCGGCGACCACCTTCTTCAGCGTCTCGCGGGCATTCGGCCCCCAGATGCCGATCGTGATGAACTTCTCCGAAACGTCGGCAATCGTGACGTCGAGGCCTCGGTCCTCGGCGACGCGCTTCATGTAGTGGAAGTCGCGCGGACCGGCATCGGCGCCGTTCACGAGCCGGCAGCGGTCGGCCATGCGGAAGACGGTGAAGTCGGCGCGCACCATGCCCTCGTCGTCGAGGAAGTGGGTGTAGACGCCCTTGCCGATATTGCCGTCACCACCGATCTTGGCCGCGCAGAGCCATTCCAGCAGCTCGACATGATCAGGACCCTCGATATCCACCATGTGGAAATGCGAGAGGTTGACGATGCCGCAATCCTCGCTCATCGCCAGGTGCTCTGCGTTGGAGACACGCCAGAAGTGGCGGCTGTCCCATTCGTTCTCGCGCACCGGCACGCGGTTGCCGTATTTCTCCAGAAGGTGCTCGTTGGCCTTGTAGCCATGCGCACGCTCCCAACCGCCCAGCTCCATGAAGTGGCCGCCGAGCTCAACCTCGCGCTCGTAGAAAGGCGAACGCTTGACGTTGCGGCCGGTGCCGTAGGGCTCGCGGGTGTGCACGGCCGGGAAGTAGATCTTCTGGGCGGCTTCGAAGGTGCGTCCTTCGATGAACTTCTCTTCCAGCTGGTGCGGGTAGAAGCGCGCATAGTCGATCGAATTGTGGTCGATCTCGGTGCGGCCGTCGGTCATCCAGTCGGCGATCAGCTTGCCGTAGCCGGGACCGTCCTTGACCCAGATGGCGACGCAGTACCAGAGGCCGCGCACCTTCTGACTCTCGCCGCAGGAGGCGCCGCCGGCTGCCGACACCTGAAGCAGGCCGTTGAAGGAATGGCTTTCATTGTAGCCGATCTCGCCGAGGATCGGCGTCAGCTCCATGGCGCGCTCCAGCGGCGCCATGATCTGCTCCATGTCGAGGTCGCGCTGCGAGGGCGAAAGGCGCGCCACGTGCTTTTCGAGGATTTCGCGCGGATGGCAGAGGCGCGGATTGGTGGTCTCGTAATAGCCCCACTCGATCTGGCCGCCTTCGGTGGTCTTGGGGTCGCCGGTGTCGCGCATGTAGGCGGAGTTGCCCTGGTCGCGCAGCAGCGGGAAACCGATTTCCTTGCCCGTGCCCTCGAACTCGTTGTACGGGCCGAAGAAGGTGAGCGGATGGTCGACCGGCATGACCGGCAGGTCTTCGCCGACCATTTCGGCGATCAGTCGGCCCCAGATGCCGGCGCAGACGACGACATGGTCGGCCATGATCGTGCCACGATGGGTGACGACGCCCTTGATGCGGCCCTTCTCGACGATCAGCGAGGTGGCTGGCGTGTTGCCGAAGACCTGGAGCTTGCCGGATTTTTCGGCAGCATCGACAAGCTTGCCGGCAACCGTCTGCGAGCGCGGGATGACGAGGCCGGCGTCGGGATCGAACATGCCGCCCATCACCTGATCTTCCTCGATCAGCGGGAACATCGCCTTGATCTCGGAGGGCGAGACATAGTGCGCGCGCGTGCCGAACGCCTTGGCGGAGGAAAGCTTGCGCTTGATCTCTTCCATCCAGGTGTTTTCGCCGGTGCGGGCGACTTCGAGCCCGCCGATGCGGGCGTAGTGGCCCATCTTCTCGTAGAAATCGATCGAGTATTGCGTCGTCCAGACCGAGAGAAAATCGTGGCTGGTGGTGTAGCAGAAGTCGGAAGCATGCGCCGTCGAGCCGATGTCGGTCGGCACGCCGGACTTGTCGATGCCGACGATGTCGTCCCAGCCACGCTCGATCAGGTGATGGGCAATGGATGCGCCCACGATACCGCCAAGCCCGATGATGACGACCTTCGCATGTTTCGGAAACTCTGCCATTGCCCTCGACTCCGAGATGATATTTTTGCCGGCAGACTATAGGGCGGTTCCGGCCGATTGCAGCCTGTTTGCGACATTGCCAAAGAGCCGCGCGACTTCGCGAAAATTGACTAGGACTTCGCCACTCGATGGCAAGTCGCGCGGCTACGTTAACTGCGCTTTGTCGTTTGTTTGCTAACAACCGCCTGAAGTCAGGGGGAGAGGCTTGCCATCGTGCAGGGCTTCAATGTCGCGCATTCTCAGAAGTCGCTACCGGCGCCGGCCATTTCGCTGGAACCGCATTTCGACTTTTTGTCTGACGACTATGCCCGGCTTTACGCCGCCTCCGACGCCACGGCCTTCCAGCACCCGCTCTGGCTCGACAGTTTCTACCGTCGCCTGGCCGAGCATCGTGGCGCCGAGAAGATTGTCATCACTGGCCGCGACGCCGCAACCCACCGGCTCGTATTCGTCCTGCCGATGATCCGGCGGCGGCATACCGGTGTCACGTTGCTCGAAAGCTGCGATCTCGGCGTCAGCGACTATGCCGCCCCGGTGGCCGCGCCAGCCTTGCTGAATGGCCCGAAGCTTGCACCGGCCATCCACGCCGCGCTGCCCGCCTACGACATCCTGCGCATCCGCCCCGTACGGGCCGAACACGTCGCGGTCTGGCAAGCGCTCCTGGGCGGAGAAGCGCGCAAGCTGGATTTTTCGGCACATGCCGCAGTGTTGCAGGGAGACTTTGCGGCCTGGCGCGAAACCGCGCTCGACGGCAGCTTCCGCCGCATCCTCGACCGCAAGAAAAAGCGCTTCCTCAAGCAGCAAGGCGCGGGCGTCAGACTGCTGTCCGAGTCGGCCGAAATCCGCACCGGCATCGCTCACCTTGCCAGACTAAGGGCGGGCCGCTTCGACGGCGACCTGATCCAGGCCACCGAAGTCGAGCGTTTCTACACCGAGGTCGCCGTCAACGGTGCCGCGACGGGATTTGCCCGCACCTACGAAATCGCCATCGGTGACGAAAAGATCGGCTACGCCTTCGGCATCGCGGCCGCCGGCCGCTTCAATTACCTGCTGATCGGCTGCGACTACGGCGTCCACGGTCGCCACTCCCCGGGACTGATCCTGTATGACCGGATGATCGAAGACTGGATCGCAAACGACGGGAAGATATACGACTTCACCATCGGAGACGAACCGTTCAAGAAGCAGTTCGGCACGGTCGAGACGCCCATCTGGATGGTATGCGAGAACGCGACCTGGCGCGGCAGGCTTGGTGCAGCCGCCTTCGCGGCGCGCGAACAATTGCGCAGGCTGCGCAACAAGGCCGACGAGCCTGGGAACTCGTCCGGCAAATTGGGGGCGAATGATGCGGACTAGACCGGAATTTCTCGAGAACTCGGTCATCGTCGGGGCGCACCCGGATGATGAACTGTTGTGGTTCAACTCGATCCTGCGCGACGCCGACGAGGTCATCATCGTCTATCGCGAATTCTGGGCGCAGCCGGGGCTTGGACAGGCCCGGACAGCGGCGCTCGCCGAATATCCGCGTGACAAGGTCTCCTGCCTGGATGTCAGCGAATCCGGCGCCTATGGCTGCGCCAACTGGGCCGATCCGGCGCTGACCGATTTCGGCATTGGCTTCAGTATCGAGGCGAACCGGCGGGCGATGACGCGGCTGGCGCGCAAGTCTATGGCCGCCTTGCCGACGGTGAAGCTCCAGCGCGTCGCCGCGGCAAGTGTCGCCGCGACCTACGAGGCGAATTTCCAGATCATCTGCGACAGTTTGGAACAGCGCCTGCGGCCCGACATGAATGTGTTTACCCACAATCCGTGGGGCGAATACGGCCACGAGGAGCATATCCAGGTCTTCCGCGCGCTGAACTTGTTGCGCGACAAGATCGGCTTCCGGCTGTGGATGTCCAACTACTGCACCGAACGCGCCTTGCCGCTGGCCATGCGCCATTTCTCGACAGCGCCTGGCAGCTACATCAGGCTGCCCACCGACAAGGCGTTCGCCGACGAGGTCGCCAACGTCTACCGCAAGCACGATTGCTGGACCTGGGCCGACGATTGGGCCTGGTTCGACGAGGAATGCTTCATGGAAGCACCGCGTGAGGCTGGCGGAGCAGGCGCCCACCGGCACCTCTTCCCGCTCAACTTTTTCACCATCGATGCCACGCGGTCGAAGAACTGGCTGCCCATCGCCCTGACGATGTCGGCGGCATCGGCGGCACTCGCCGCAACGCTTGCGGACGCCATCTGATCCTTTCGGGAAATCTGCGCTCAGGACGTGCCGGGCCTAGCCGCGGCGGGCGCCAGCAACGTCGAAACGCGGCTTCCACATCGTCACCAGCACCATGCTCATCGCACCGATGAAGACGAAATAGAAACGGTCGTCGGGCAGCGGAAAGCTGGCGAACTTGCCCAGCGTGCCGATTGCCAACGCAAAGACGAGTGCGTTTTCACGGTCGCCGCCCGTCCGTCCAGCGCGACCGAGCAGCGCCCATCCGGCCAACAGCAGGGCAAAGATCGCCGGCCATTCATTGTCCATCACGGCAAAGATCGCACCCCTGATATAACCCCGGGCAAAATCGATCAGCGAAAAGTCCGGATGGAAGTTCGCCATCGAATTCTGGATCTGGACGCATGAGAAATAGAAATGCGCCCACCAGCCAGGATGGCCGCCGAACTTGGCGGCGATCATGCCACCGGCCAGCGCGGCCACGAAGGTGACGAGAAGTGGAAAAACGCGCCAACCAAATGCAATGGCCGTCAGCAGCAGCGCAAAGACCAGGATGATGTTGTCAGGCCGCAGGAACACCGACGCGAACAGCAGCAAGCAGGCTGTGAGATCGCGTCTCCTGAGCAGCAGATAGACCGCAACGAACGAGACCAGCGACACCAGCATGTCAGGGACGACCGCCGTGGTCATGTGGGCATAGTCGGCGAGCACCAGCAGCGGTGCGAGCACGAATGCCCCTTGCAGGGCATCTTCCCTCGCCAGCCAGAAGAGGCAGAACGCGCCGAGCGCCAGCGACGGCAGGATGCTCAGCAACATGGCGGCATTGACAAGCCCGACGACGGGCTCGAGCGTACGCAACATCGCGATGTAACCCACCTTCACCCGGTACATCGAAAGCTGCGACTGGAAGTCGGCAGGGTTCTGCCATTGGTTGAGGTTGTACGGGTTGCCCTGTTGCAGTGCATAGAGCTGGGATTCGCTTGCGCGCTCGGAAATCAACCTCCAGGTTTCGGCATGCAGCTCGACCGGATCACTGTGGCGATCCTCGAGAGCCGTCGCGACATAGGCAACCATGTCCCAATTGTAATCGGGCCGGACCAGCGCGTAGGCCGAGATGGCGAGGCAGACGACGGCGAAGAATGCCACGGCCAAACGGTCGAGCAGCCGCTTGCTACCCGCCGCCTGGGTGAACGACCGGACGATGCCCGTCCGCAGTGCCCAACCCATCACCGTGCCGTCGCTAGCCATCATTTCGAATTTCCCGCCGGCCTGTGCGTCAACTGACCTGGCTTTTCACGAAATCCTTGACGATGGCGACGATGCCGCGACCGAGAAGACTGTCGAGGGACTGGATGAGCACATCGACGTCGCCTCGGCTGCAGGTCAGCGGCGGCAGAAGGCGGACGACGTTGCGGTTGTACTCGGTGAAGGCGACCAGCACGTCGTAGTCGCGCAGCAACAGCGCTCCCACGAAGCCCGAAAGAGACCCCTTCAGCTTGTCGTCGAGCACGCTGACGACCGGGCGCAACACCATCGGAAGCGTCTGCGAAAAGTCGTGGAACTCAAGGCCGACCATCAGGCCCTTGCCGCGCACGTCCTTGATGATCTTCGGATATTTAGCCTTGAGCTCTTCCAGCCGCTCCAGCAGGTAGGCGCCGGTCGCAGCCGAATTCTCGATCAGGTCCTCGTCGTAGAGCACGTTGAGCGTCTCGATCGCGGTGATGCAGCCTTCGCCGATGCCGCCGAAGGTCGCCATCGCGTGGATCATCGCCGTCTTGGGCGTGCCATAGGCCTTCATGTAGACGTCGCGGCGCGCGATCATCGCAGCCATCGCCGCCTTGCCGCCGCCGAGCGATTTGGCGACGGCGGTGATGTCGGGCACGACATCGTAGTGCTCGAATGCGTAAAACCGGCCCGAGCGGCCGACGCCGCACTGCACTTCGTCGGCAACCCAGATCACGCCATACTTGTCGCAGAGCGCGCGCAGCTTCTGCCAGTATTCCGCCGGCGCCTGGTTGATGCCGCCGCCGCCCTGGATGGTTTCGAGCACGATGGCGCCGATTGCCGGATCGGAGCGGAAGGCATTCTCGACCGCATCGATGTCACCGAAGGGCACGCGTGCGGTGTTGTCGGTCAGTTTGAATTCGCCGCGATAGAGCGCACCGTCGGTGATCGAGAGCACGCCCTTTGTCTTGCCGTGGAACGAGTTCTCGGCATAGACGATCTTGGGACGCGCCGGGCCCGCCGCGCGCTCGGCGAGCTTGACCGCCGCTTCCATCGCTTCCGAGCCGGACGAGCCGAAGAACACCATATCGAGATCGCCTGGCGATATCTGCGCCAGGTTGTAGGCCAGTGCCGAGGCGTATTGCGACATGAAGGCGATTCCGATCTCGTGGCGCTTCTCGTCCTGGAATCTCTTGCGTGCCTCGACGACGCGTGGGTGGTTGTGGCCAAGCGCCAGCGAGCCGAAGCCGCCGAAGAAATCGAGGATCTTGCGGCCGTTCTGGTCGATGTAGTGCATGCCTTCGGCACGCTCGATCTTGATCTTGTGGAAGCCCAGCAGCTTCATGAAGTGCAGCTGGCCCGGGTTGAGATGCGCCTTGAACAGGTCGGTCATCCTGGCGACGTCGAGCGCCTTGGCCTGCTCGACGGTCATCAGCTTCGGCTTGGCGACCGCCGTGGCCGCCATCGCGGGAGCACCGGCAATAGCGCGGGAGTTGGCTGCATCCGGCTTGGTAACGAGCGTCATGGTCATATCCTTCATTCGGCCGGGGCGTGGTGCGCGCCGGCCGCGACGCCGGCCTTCTTGGCGCGATATTCCTTGTAGGCTGCGATCAGCATGTCCTCGTCGCGGTATTTCGGCACCCAGCCGAGCTGGCGCCCGCCCTTGGTGACGTCGAGTACGCATTCCTCGTCGGCGATCAGGTACTGCTCGGGGTCCATGATCGGCATGTTCATGAGGTCGAGCAGGTCGAGCGTGCGCTTGACCGCCCAGGCCGGTGTCGGCAGCAGGATCGACTTCGAGCCGGCGTGCTTGACCAGATCGCCGAGAAGCTTGCGCACCGGCGGCGGGTTGAGCGAGCCGAGGTTGTAGGCCTCGTTGGGAACGCCTGACTTCCAGGCGAGGCGTGCCGCCTCCGCGCAATCGAACACCGAGATGAACTGATACGGGTTCCGGCCTGAGCCGATCATCGGCACGGGAAGGTTCCAGTCGATCAGCTTGAACAGCTTTTCCAGGATGCCGAGGCGGCCGGGGCCGATGATCAGGCGCGGCCTGAACAGCGAAATGTTCATGCCGCGATCACGCCAGACCACGGCCAGTTCCTCGGTCTTCTGCTTCGACCAGCCGTATTCGCCAAGCGGCGCCACCGGATGCTCCTCAGTCATCGGGTAGGTAACCGTGTGGCCGTAGATCATGTCGGTCGTGTAGTGCACTAGCTTCGACGCACCCGCATGGTCCATCGCCTTGATGATGTTCTCGGTGCCGAAATAGTTGACCGGGAAGAAGAACTCGTGCCGCTTTGCCCTCACCTGGATCGGCGACAGCATCTTGGCCGACAGGTTGTAGACCATGTCGTCGACCTTGAGGCCGAGCGCTGCAATCGATGCCGGTTCGGTGACATCACAGTTGACGAAACGTGCATTGTGATAGTGCGCGAGCTCGCTCTTGACGATGTCGGCGACGATGACTTCCTCGCCGTCGGCGATCAGCCTGGGCGCAAGATGGCGACCGACGAAGCCGTCGCCTCCGAAAATGACGTGTCTCATCGCACGAGCTCGCTTGTCTTGGTGGGTTCTGTAGAAGCGGTGACGACCGTTTCGTCGTGGTCACGGCCGCTCTGGGCGATGAGCACGGTGCCGACGCAGATGAAGGCGATGCCGGCGATCCGCCAGGCATTCAGGTCTTCGCGGAAGACGAAGTATGCGAACACCGCGACGGCGACATAGGCCAGGCTGAGGAACGGATAGGCAAAGCTGAGCTCGACCTTCGACAGGACATAGAGGTGCGATGCCATCGAGATGACGAAGGTCAGAAGTCCGGCAAAGACCCATGGGCTGAAAACGATCTGAAGCAGCTTTACCAGGGGATTTGCACCCTCGAACGATACCGCCCCAAGCGACATCATGCCCTGCTTCAGCATCAGCTGCGCAGCTGCGTTGGTCATCACCGTAAAAAGAATGAAGGGCAGGTATTTCATTGCTTTATCCGTTCTCTTCGCAAGCTAGCGGCAAGCCGCGAATATTCCGTGAAACTTTCTGTACAATTTGAGACACCTGCGCGTTTCCCTTGACGATCGCCTGCGACCTACTCGGCCGCTTGCGCCGCCTCACCGTTGCGCGCGCCCAGTCGACCCGCGGTGCGGGCCCAGAAATCCGACATGAAGGCGGGATCGCGCATCGTCTCCAGCCGCTGCCAATCCGGAAAGGAGGCGGCGAACGTCGCGGCCGACATGCGCGCGTCCTTGTACGGATTGACCGCACCGCCGGCGCGGACCGTTATCCGGTCGAGTTCGGCCAGAAGCTTGAGCGTGCGCTGGCCATGGTTGGGAAAATCCAGCGTCAGCGTATAGCCGGGCCGGGCAAACGACATCAGCGCCGGCGAGCGCTGTGCCCCGAAACGCTTGAGCACGGTCAGGAACGAACCCTGTCCCGCATGGCGGGTCGCCGCCAGCAATGCCGATATGGTCTCGCGCGCGACCTCGACAGGCACCACGCTCTGATGCTGGAAAAGCCCATTGGGACCGTAGAGCCGGTTCCAGCCGGCCACGCTGTCGAGTGGAAAGAAGAATTTCTTGTAACCTGCCTGGCTTGCAGAGACCCGACCGCGCCGCCAGCCATAGGCGGCGTTGAACAGCTTCAGGAACGGCCGGTTGAGCAGGGTCAGCGGCGGCTGGAATGGCACCGACAATCTTGCCGCTCCCAGCTCGGCCGCGCGCGCGCCATGGGGCGCGTGGTTGCCGGCTAGCAAAAGGCCACGCCCGGCGCTTTTGCCGCCCGCCAGCTGGTCGATCCAGGCGACAGCATATTCGTTGTCGCGGTCGGCAGCTTCCGCCAGATCGAAATATTCATCCAGGCTGCCGAACGGCTTGACCGTCTCGGCGATGTCGAGCGACGGCACGCGCATCAGACGGATGGCGGCGGAAAGAATGATGCCGGTCAGCCCCATCCCGCCGATCGTCGCCCAAAACAGCCCTGCATTCTCCGTAGGTGAACAGGCATAGGTGCGGCCATCGGAGCGCAGCAGCGTCAGACGCTCGACATGGCAGCCGAAGCTGCCGCGGCGGTGATGGTTCTTGCCGTGGACGTCGTTGGCGATGGCGCCGCCGAGGGTGACGAACTGGGTGCCGGGCACCACGGCGGGGAAAAAGCCGTGCGGTGCCCCGGCCGCGATAATGTCGGCGAGCAGCGCCCCTGCCTCGGCCTCGAGCACGCCGGTCTCGGCGTTGAAGGAAAGGATCCGATGGTGCGGCCGCATGTCGACGACGGCGCCGCCGCTGTTCTGGCAGCTGTCGCCATAGCTTCGGCCGTTGCCATAGGCGAGCAGTGACGCGGCGCGCACCGATCCGCTGGTCAGCATCTGCATCGCCTCGGCCACGTCGATTGCACTGCGTGCGCCTGGGTTGGCGCGGCCGAAACTTTGGTAGTCGCAAGCCGCCATGCTCACCACCCCGCGACCAGAAGCAAGGCAGCGCCGATAAGAACCACGATCTGGCTGCGCCAGTCGCGAATGATGAAGACGACAGGATCGTCGTGCAGTTCGTCGCGGCGGGCGAGGATCCAGACGCGCATGGTGAGGTAAAGCACGATGGGCGCCAGCGGCCACATCAGCCAGGGCTGGCGGTAAAGCTCGCGCACGGCACTGCTGTCGATGTAGAGCGCCAGAACCAGCACCGACGAAAACGCCGACGCCATCCCCGCCTGCGCAACGATCTCCTGATCCTCGATGCGGTAGCCGCGCCCGGCAATGCGTTCGCCGACGTTCAGCGTCGACGAGCGCAGTTCGACGTAGCGCTTCACCAGCGCCAGCGACAGGAAGAAGAAGATCGAAAAGGCAAGCAGCCAGAACGACACGTCGACGCCGGTCGCTGCCGCACCCGCCAGGATGCGCAGGGTATAGAGCCCCGCCAGCGTCAACACGTCGAGCAGCAGCATGCGCTTGACCGACAGGGAATAGGCGGTCGTGGCGATCAGGTAGATGAGCAACACGGCGACGAATTCGATCGACGTGAAGGCAGCCGTCACCAGGCTGACGACGAGCAGGATAGTCGCCGAGGCGAGCCCGAATGGTATCGACAGCTTTCCGCTGGCGAATGGCCGATCGCGCTTGGTCGGGTGCGACCGGTCGAGTGTCAGGTCGAAAAAGTCGTTGATGATGTAGATGGCCGATGCAGCCGCACAGAACGACATGAACGCCAGCAAGGCCGGCACCAGCATGTCGACGTTGAAATATTTGTGCGCCAGCACCAGCGGCACCGCAATCAGTGAATTCTTGAGCCACTGGTGGACACGCAGCATCTTGAGGATCGTGCGCACGTCCGGCTTCGGCACGACGACAAGTTCGGAACCGTGGCTTGCCTGCCAGCGCGCGGCGGCGCGGTCGGGTGCGACGACGATCGCCTCGCGCGCGGCTTCGAATACCTTGAGATCGTGGCGGCTGTTGCCGGCATAGTCGAAACCGCCGTCGCCATAAGCCGCCACCAGAGCGTTGCGCTTGCGCTCGGAGGTCAGGTTCTCGTCGCCGTCGCTGGCAAGCACCGCATCGAACAAACCGAGATGCCGGGCAATCGCGTCGGCAAATTTGCGCGGAGTGCCGGTGGCGAGCACGATCTTGCGGCCGTTGGCCTGCTCGTCGCGGAGCCGTTTCAGGACTTCGGGTCTGTAAGGCAGCGTTGCCGGATCGATGTTGATGGCCAATGCAATCGCCTGCTTCAGCCGGGCTGGCCCCGAAAGCAGCCAGAACGGCACCAGAAAGATGCTGAGGGGGTTCTTCTTGAGAAGGGCAAACAAGCCTTCCCAAAGCAAATCGGTCGCAATCAGCGTACCGTCGAGATCGACCGCGAGCGGTATTGCGCTGTTTTCTGATCGCGCGTCCATCGATATGCCTGCCCTGCCCTTGCCGGACGGCATCAACCCTCCGGACCCCCACCAGTACGCTATAGCGGGCAGCCGGATTCGGGATGGTTAAGGTGGCAGCCGAATGCTGGAGGCGCGCCAGTCATTTCCTCGGTCATGCTTAAACAGACATTAGCGAAATACGGAAAAGGCCGAGCATCCGCCCGGCCTTCGATCAGTTCACCAGCGATGGCACGCGATCTTACTTGATGCGGGCGACGCCGCCCGAGATCTCCACCGTTTCCGCACCGGTCAGCGCTTCGCGGTCGCCATTGGGCATCGTCACGAAGCAGCCATTCGAGCAGAATTCGACCGTCTCGCCTGCGGCTAGAGCGAGTTCCGTCTTGGAACCGCCCTCCGTCACGATGAGCGTGCGCGGCTCGGCATCGAGGTTTACCGCGCTCGCGGCATGCGCCGCGCCCGACATGGCCAGGAAGAGCGCGCCTGCGGCGACAAGAAACCTATTCATTCTCATCATCGGTGTTTCCACCGCCTCTGTTCATTTTCGCAAGGCATTCTCGCCGTTTGCAAGGGAGCTTATATGAGTTCGAAGCTGAACGGCAACTGAATGCCTTGTTCATGCCACAATTGGCTATCGCAGCCCCACCGTTTCATTCCGGATCGGTTTTTTTCCTTCCCGGCTTGCGCCTGGCGGCAGCTTCGTCAGCCCGTTTGTTGCGCGCTTCTTCCACCTCCGCGACCAGCGCTTCGGCCTGTTCGTCATCGGCGGGCCATTTCTCGGCGGGCTTGATGTCGTGCGCGCGCGGTGTCGACGGGATATCGATATGCTCGCGTTCGAATGCCTCCAGGATGGCGAAGCGAATGTCGTTCTGGACCGAATTGCTTCCCGTCACGTCCGCGAGGAAGAAGCGTATCTCGAACTCCAGCGCCGCCGTGCCGAAATTGGCAAACAGCACGAAGGGTTCCGGATTCTTCAGGATCATCGGATGCGCCCGCACGATGTCGAGCAGGACATCATGGGCGCGCTTGACGTCCGAGTCGTAGGCGACGCCAACCTTGATATCGACGCGGCCGAGCTTGTTGCGATGGGTCCAGTTACCGACGGCGCTGTTGATCAGGTCGGAATTCGGCAGGATTACCGACTGGCGCTGGAACGTCTCGATCTCGGTGGCACGCACGCTGATCTTCTTGACCGTGCCCGAGACCTGGCCGGCAACGATCCAGTCGCCGACCTTGAACGGCCGCTCGGCAAGCAGGATCAGGCCCGAGACGAAGTTGGACACCACGTTCTGCAGGCCAAAGCCGATGCCGAGGGAAAGCGCACCGGCAACGAGCGCGAGATTGGAAAGGTCGATACCTGCCGCCGACACGGCGATCAGCCCGGCAATCGCCACGCCGGCATAGCCGACGGCCAGCCGGATCGAGTTGCGCACGCCGGCATCGACCTTGCCGCGCGCCATCACCGAGCCATCCAGCCAGCCCTGGAACCAGCGCGTGACGAAATAGCCGATGGCAAAGACCAAGACGCCCGAAAGAAGGCCGGCGGGCGAGAACGTGAAGCTGCCGATCTGGAAACCGGAGCCGATGCGATAGAGCCAGGTGACCATGTCGCCTGGCTGGAATCCCCATGTAAACAGGATCAGCGGCACGCCGACGATCAGCACCAGCAGATTGATGACCATGCTGGTGACGAGGCCGAGCTGATCGAGCGTCGCATCGTCGAGGGTGAACATCCGCTTGATGCGGCGTCCGACCGTCGTCTTGATGAACGCGTCTTCCTCGTTGATCGCCTGGGACGACAGGAAGCCGATATACATCGTCGCAAGGATGGTGCCGGTCACGACGATCTGCTGCGAAACGAAGCGCGCCAGGCCGATGTAGCCCAGCAAGGCCGCGGCGATGGTGACGCCACCCAGGGCAAGCACGATATAGCGGAAGAGGCGCGGCCATGGCTTCGGACGGCCGTCCTCATCGACGAACGGTCTGACCAGCCCGATGAGGATGACCAGTACGCCGATCACCACGGTCGACGTCAGCGCCTCGCCCACCGTCAAAGCCACCGGTGAACCGAGCACCTGGTAGACCGAGCTCAGGAAATAATCGAGGCCGGTGAAGAAGGCGGTGGCGGTGATCAGCAACATCAGCCAGCGCGCCGCGCCGCTTTCGACCGGAATCAGCCGCCATTTGGGCAGCCGGGGCGAAAGCACGGCCATGCCCAGGCGCGAGACGAAGAAGACGATGGCGATGACATAGAACAGCGACCACAGCATTGCGCCGATGTCGCCGCGCAGCACTTCGAAATAGTCGAACAGGTAGTAGGTGACGCCAAGGAACGCGACGAGGGCCGCCGACTGCATCAAGGTCGACCAGAAGGCGACCGACAGCCTGCTGAGATAGGACGGCTCCTCGACCCTGCCGTCGGGCTCGAACATCCGGCCGAACATGCGACGGCCACCGACGATGATGACAGCCGCGGCGGCCAGTGCAAAGAAGGTCGCAGCCAGCATCGATTTGAGCTTGAAGCTGGCGACAAAACGAACCCAGGACGAGACCGTGCGGTAGAGGTCGCTCATCTCGGTCTTGAATGCGTCGATGACCTCGAAGGCCAGCGCGAAATTGATCTGGTAGCGCTTGGTCAAAAGGTTCTGGAACAGGTCGCGCCGTACCTCGGTGATCTGGCTGATCAGCTTGTCGATACGGATCGAGAGATTTTCGGCGACGCCGAGCACAGCGTTGATCTCGGTCTTCTCCGCGGTCAGGCTTTCCCGCTCGCTTGTCACCACCGCAGGTTCAGGCGGCTGGCCTTCCGCCGGTGGCTTGCCAAGCTGCTCCAGCCGCGTGTTGATTTCGGTCAGGCGCGGACGGAATGCGACGCCGCTTTGCAGCAATTCGCGCGACAGCTGCTCGAGTTGAAGTCGGATATCGACAAGGCCGGCATCGTCCTCGGCGCTGGCATCCATTTTCTTCTGCAGCGCATCGACCTTGGCCGACAGGCTGGTGATGACTTCCTGCTGGTCGGCAATGACACCGGCCGGCGCTTTGCCGAGATCCTGCGCGACGGCCTGCGACAGCAGCACCGCTGCGAGAATGAACAGGGTGGCGCCGATGCGCCGGACTGCGGAGAAAAGCATGGTTTGTCAGCGACTCACGGTCTGTTTGCCAATTTCACGGCGTGCCATTGATAAAGATGGCCAACCTGCCGGGCAAGCCGGCCGGATGGGCTGGTGGGAAAGTCGGCCTAGCGAAAAGCAATGGCGGAATATTGGCTTTGAATTCTGGAAGCTGCCTGTAGTGTCCGCACACAGCCCATAGGATGATTTGCAGGATGGCGGAATATTCGGCCTTTTCGCTTCTCAGGAACGCGCTCAGCGGAAACCGCGACTGGAAGCCGGCATGGCGCAAGCCAAGCCCCAAGGCATGCTATGATGTGGTGATCATCGGCGGCGGCGGGCACGGGCTGTCGACAGCCTACTATCTCGCCAAGGAACACGGCATCACCAATGTGGCGGTGCTGGAGAAAGGCTATCTTGGTTCCGGCAATGTCGGCCGCAACACAACAGCTGTCCGCTCCAACTACCTGCTGCCGCAGAACACCCGCTTCTACGAACATTCGATGAAGATGTGGGAGAACCTCTCCCACGAACTGAACTACAACGTCATGTTCTCGCAGCGCGGCGTCCTCAACCTCGCGCATACGCCGGGACAGCTCGACGACCTGGCACGCAAGGGTAACGCCATGCGCCATCTCGGCGTCGATGCGGAGTTGATGACGCCCGCCCAGATCGGCCGCCGCGTGCCCGGACTAGACATGTCGCAGTCGGCGCGTTTCCCCGTCTATGGCGGACTGATCCAGGAGAGCGCCGGCACTGCACGGCACGACGCGGTTGCCTGGGGCTATGCCCGCGGTGCCGACCGACGCGGCGTCGACATTATCGAGAACTGCGAAGTCACCGGCTTCCTGCGCGACGGTGACCGGGTCACCGGCGTCACCACCAGCCGCGGCGAGATCCGTGCCAGGAAGGTGGCCGTCGCGGTTGCCGGCAGCACCGGACGCGTCATGCAGCTTGCCGGCATCGAGCGCATGCCAATAGAGAGCCACGTACTCCAGGCCTTCGTGTCGGAATCGCTGAAGCCATTCCTGGATACAGTGGTGACCTTCGGCATGGGCCATTTCTACGTCGGCCAGTCCGACAAGGGCGGCCTGATCTATGGCGGCGACCTCGACGGGTACAATTCATACGCCCAGCGCGGCAGCCTGCCGATCGTCGAGGAAGTGATGAGCGAAATGCTGGCGCTGTTTCCGTCACTCGCGACCGTCCGCGTACTGCGTTCATGGGGCGGGGTCTGCGACATGTCGATGGACGGCTCGCCGATCATCACGACCGGGCCCCTGCCCGGCATGTATCTCAATTGCGGCTGGTGCTACGGCGGCTTCAAGGCGACGCCGGCCTCCGGCTTCTGCTTTGCCCACACCATCGCCAGGGACGCGCCGCACGATCTCAACGCGCCCTTCACGCTCGACCGTTTCAGCCGTGGCACCGTCATCGACGACAAGGGCCAGGGCCCAACACCGCGGATGCATTAGAGCATGATCCCGAAAAGTGGAAACCGGTTTTCGGAAAAGATCATGCTCCAACAAGTAGTTAGAACCCCATTCCGATGCAATCGGAATGGAACGGGCTCTAAGGTTTCGAACGCATGCTGATCACCTGCCCCTATTGCGGCCCCCGGGACGTCTCCGAATTCGCCTATCAGGGCGACGGCAACCGCAACCGACCGGACCCGGCCTCGACCGACCTCGTCGCCTGGAACGCCTATGTCTATGACCGGCTCAACCCAGCCGGCGCGCATAACGAGATCTGGCAGCATGCCGGCGGCTGCCGCGCTCATCTGGCAGTGGTGCGCGATACGCTGACCCACGAGATATCAAGCGTGCGCTTTGCCCGCGAAAAAGGCGCGCCCGCCCATGGCCGCCGCAAGTCGGGAGCCAAGGCATGAGCCCGCGCCGCACACCCTCGGGTGGCCGGATCGACCGGCTTCGCACCATCCGCTTCACCTTCGACGGCACGGCCTTTACCGGCCATCAAGGCGACACGCTGGCGTCCGCGCTGCTCGCCAATGGCGTTTCGCTGTTTGGGCGTTCGTTCAAGTATCATCGTCCGCGCGGCGTGCTGACTGCAGGCGTCGACGAACCCAACGCACTGGTGACGATTTTGCGCGGCGATGTCCGCGAGCCCAACATGCCAGCGACGATGGTCGAGATCCACGACGGCCTCGTTGCCGTCAGCCAGAACCGCTTTCCGTCGCTCGCCTACGACGTCAGCGCCGTCAACCAGCTCGGCGGCAAGTTCCTCTCGGCCGGCTTCTACTACAAGACCTTCATGGGTCCGGTGATAGGCCCGCTGAAGGGCACCCGCTTCTGGATGCTCTGCGAAAAGGTCATCCGCCGCGCCGCCGGCCTGGGCCGCGCCGGCCACGCGCCCGATCCATCCCGCTACGAGCGCATGAATTCCTTCTGCGACGTGCTCGTCGTCGGCTCGGGCCCGGCCGGCCTCTCGGCTGCGCGCGAGGCCGCAACGTCCGGCGCACGCGTCATCCTGGCCGAGCTCGATCCGCAATTCGGCGGCTCGGCCAACTGGTCCGGTGAAACCATCGACGGCGAACCGGCAGCCGCATGGGCGTCCGACATCGTCGGCGAACTCAGGGACCAGAAAAACGTGCGCCTGCTCAAGCGCACGACGGTCTGGGGCTATTACGACGGCAATACGCTTGCCGCCGTCGAGCGCGTCAGCGATCATAAGGCTTCCCCTGCCAAGGGTGCGCCACGTCACCGCCATTGGACTATCCGGGCTGGCAGGGTGGTGCTCTCCACCGGCGCATTCGAACGGCCGCTGGTGTTTCCCGGCAACGACCGCCCCGGCGTCACGATGGCGAGTGCGGCACAGCGCTACGCCAACGAGTTTGGCGTGCTGCCGGGCGACAGGATCGCGGTTTTCACCAACAACGATAGCGCGTATCGGTCCGCCGTCGCCCTCAATGACACCGGCGCGACCGTCGCAGCCATCGTCGACGTGCGCCCCAAAATATCAGAGGATTGCCGGGCGCTCGCCCGCCGATGCGGCGCCGAATTGTTGGTCGGCCATGCCGTCGTCGGCACCGAAGGCGGCAAGAAACTGACCGGCATCAAGCTCGCGCCATTTACCGTGGCCACCGGAGCCCTGCCGTCAGGCGCCCGCAGCATCGAGGCCGACTGCCTGCTGATGTCGGGCGGCTGGTCGCCGACAATTCATCTCGCCAGCCAAGCCGGCGCGCGGCCGGTCTGGGGTGACGACTTGCAGGCATTCCTGCCGCCCGAAGCCGGCAAGGGCTGGGTCGGTGCCGGCGCATTCAACGGCACCTTCTCGACAGCGGAAGCCATCGCCGAGGGCTTTGCAGCCGGCCGTATTGCAGCGGGCCTGCCCGCCGCAGAGATCGGCACGCTGCCCGACATCGAGCCGGCAGCGCTCGATCCGCGTCCCGCGCCGGTTTTCGAAATCAGGGCCAAGGGCAAGTCCTTCGTCGACTTCCAGCACGACGTGACATCGGACGACCTGCGCCTTGCGCATATCGAGGGCTTCGTCTCGGTCGAGCACCTCAAGCGCTACACCACGCTCGGCATGGCGACCGACCAGGGCAAGGGCTCGAACGTTCCCGGACTGGCCATCATGGCCGAAGCCCTGGGCAAGCCGATCCCTGAGGTTGGCACCACAAGATTTCGCCCGCCCTATGCGCCGGTTTCGGTCGGAGCACTTGCCGCCGAGCGCTTCGGCGACCTCAAGCCCGAACGGCTGACGCCTATGCACGACTGGCACCTCGACAACGACGCCACCATGTATTCGGCCGGCCTTTGGTTTCGCCCGATGATCTATGGCGGGCCAGGCGAAACGATCGAGCAGGCCTATGTCAGGGAAGCGCAGGCGACCCGTGAAACAGCCGGCATCGTCGACGTCTCGACTTTGGGCAAGATCGCCGTGCAGGGTTCGGACGCAGCGGAACTTCTCGACCGCGTCTATTCCAACGTCTTTTCGACCCTGCCGGTCGGCAAGGCACGCTACGGCCTGATGTTGCGCGAGGATGGGCTCGTCTTCGACGACGGCACCACCTGGAGGCTTGGCGACAACGACTTCCTGATGACGACGACCACGGCCAATGCCGGCAAGGTCATGCAGCACCTCGAATACTTCCTCGATGTCGTTTGGCCGCACCTCAAGGTGCACCTGACATCGGTCACCGACCAGTGGGCGGGCGCGGCGATCGGCGGACCGAAGTCCAGGGAAATCCTGGCGGCCTGCGTCACAGGCACCAGGGTCGACAACGAGGCGCTGCCTTTCATGGGCATCGTCCACGGCGAGATATCAGGCGCGCCTGTCATGATCTGCCGGCTGTCCTTCTCCGGCGAAATGGCCTTCGAGGTCTATAGCGGCGCCGGCCACGGCACGCATGTCTGGGAAGCGCTGATCGAGGCCGGAAAGCCTTTCGGCATGGTGCCGTACGGGCTCGAGGCGCTGGGCACGATGCGCATCGAAAAGGGCCATGTCACCGGCGCCGAAATAGACGGCCGCACCTCGGCCCGCGACCTGCATCTCGGCTGGATGCTGTCCAAGAAAAAGCCCTTCATCGGCTCGGCCATGATGGACCGCGAAGGCTTGGTCGCCTCGGGCCGGCTCGAACTTGTCGGCCTGGTTTCGCTCGACAACCGTCCGCTCAGCGGCGGCGCACACATCGTCGAGGAAGTCGACACAGACAACCCGCATGGCTCGCTCGGCCACATCACCGCCGCCTGCTTCTCGCCAGCGCTCGAAAAGTACATCGCCTTGGCGCTCGTCGCGGACGGCAAGTCCCGGCACGGCACGCGTGCCCATGTCTCCGACCCGCTGCGCGACCGGTTCGGCCCGGTCGAGATCGTAACCCACCACTTCTTCGATCCCGAAGGGAAGCGCATGCATGGTTGAGCAGCTTTCACCGCTTGCAGCAGTATTCCGGCCCGGATCGCACGGCAACTTCTCCGACGGCGTCGGCGTGACCCTTTCCGAGATGGCACCTAGCTCCATCGTCCAGGTGGCCGCGTGGCCCGGCGAGGAGAAGAAGCTGATCGCTGCCATCTCCTCCGTCACCGGGCTCAAACTTGCCGACGGCGCCGGTGCTGGTGCTGTGTCCGAACGCCACACCGTTTTCGGCTTCGCGCCCGGCAAATTCCTCGTCACCGACACGGCGGAAGGACTTGCTTCCGCGTTGGCCAGCGCCGTCACCCCAGCCACGGGCACCGTCACCGACCTGTCCCATGGCCGCACCGCCATTCGCGTTGCAGGCCAGAAGTCCGAATGGGTGCTGGCAAAGCTGTTCGCTGTCGATTTCTCGCTCGTCGCCTTCCCCCAAGGCTCCGGCATCTCGACCGCCCATCACGACATCTTCGCGCAGATCCAGCGCAGCAGCCCCGACCGCTTCGACCTCTACGTCTTCCGCTCGTTCGCCCGATCGTTCTGGAAGATGCTGTGCCACGCCTCCGACGAGGTCGGCTACGAAGTGAGGTAGCGATGGTCGACCGCCCATCAAAGTATTAAAATTGCTGTCGCCCGCTGCTCATCGGCGAGGCCAATCTCGGTGTTTGAAGGTACCGGGCCATGGCGAGCAATTCGTTCCGCTTCGATGAGGTCTGGGAAATTCCCGAAGCCGCCCCGCAGGAGGTGTGGGAGGTACTGGCAGACCCCAGCCTGCTGCCGCTCTGGTGGGGCGACGTCTACAAGGAGGTGGAAAAGCTGACCTCTTGTGACCGGCCGACGGTTGGCGCCAGGGCTCGCGCCCGCGCTCGCGGTTTCCTGCCTTACGAACTGAATTTCATTCTCGAAGCTGTCGAACTCGATCCCGGCAAGGTCGTGGCTGTTAAAACCTCAGGCGATTTCGATGGCCACTGGCGGGCGGTTCTGACGCCTTCAGGCAGAGGCACACATGTAGCCTTGACCTGGCAGGTGCTGGTCGAGCGGCCCATCCTGCGCCTGCTTTCGCCCCTGCTCCGCCCGGTCTTCGCCTGGAACCATCGCTGGACCACGCCGCGCGGTGAAGCCGGCCTGTGCCGCCTCCTTGCCGAGCAACGCAAGGCTGCCGGCTAGCAAGCCAATCGCGTTGCGGGCAATATGCCTCCTTTGAAGGGGACGACCATGGAATTCATCAATTCTGCCGAAGCCAAGGCGCTCAGACTGCCGTTCAGCCAGGCGGTGCACGTGGGCGACGTGCTTTATCTCTCCGGCGCCCTGGGCAATCGCCCCGGAACGCTGGAACTCGTTCCCGGCGGCATGGAGGCCGAAGCGCGTCAGACGATGGAGAACATCAAGGCGGTGCTCGAAGAGAATGGCCTCGGCATGGCCGACATCTTCAAGTGCACCGTCATGCTGGCCGACATGTCGAGATGGGCCGAGTTCAACAAGGTTTATGTCGGCTATTTCGACCCCGACCGCCTGCCGGCGCGATCCGCATTCGGCGCCAACGGCCTGGCGCTCGGGGCGCTGGTCGAACTGGAGTGCTGCGCCTACATACGCAACCGGCCCGCGGCCTGACCTATTTCAGGAACTGCACCCACTCGTCGAGCGGCGCGCGGTCAGTGCGGAAGGTGCTTTCCGGCTTCGACGTGTCCTCGTGACCGAGCGCCATGCCGCAGACCACCACCTCTTCTTCCGGAATGCCGAGCACCGGCCGGATCTGGCGGTGATAGGGTGCGAACGCCGCCTGCGGGCAGGTGTGCAGGCCCCTCGCCCGTGCCGCGATCATGATGTTCTGCAAGAACATGCCGTAGTCGATCCACGAGCCCTGGTTGAGCCGGCGGTCGATGGTGAAGATCATGCCGACCGGGGCGTCGAAAAAGACGAAGTTGCGGTCGTGCTGGGCCCGCATGCGGTCGACGTCGCGCCGGCCGATGCCAAGAACGCCGTAGAGCCCGAACCCGTTGGCGCGGCGGCGGCCGAGATAGGGCTCGAAGAACTGGTCGGGATAATATTTGTACTCGTCCCAGACTGCCTTTTCGGCGCGCACGCCCGAATTGAGGATGGCGTCGCTCAGCCGCTGCTTGATCTCGCCAGCGGTGACGTAAACCTTCCAAGGCTGCATGTTGGTGCCCGAAGGCGCTCGCGCCGACACATCGAGGATGTCGCGGATCACCGCCTCGTCGACGGGCGTCGGTAGAAAGGAGCGTACCGAGCGCCGCGAAACGATCGCTTCGTCGACGATTTCGGTGTCATCCAGTTCCAGCGGTTTTTGGTCCGGTGCCAGCATCGGCTGTCCCTATGGCATCGATAGTGTCGGATCGCCCCTCACCGCCCGTCCGAAATCGAGCCTTTGCACTCTCTCCCGGAGTCTCGCAAGAGAAACTTGCTGGACCATGAAAATGAGCTTGAATTTTTCACAGAGATGCCATCTCATGAAATTCTGCAGTAAATTTTCACGAGGCCCGATTTGAGTCCCACCGCAACAGCCTCGCTTCGCAAGGAAAGCGACGTCGCAGGCGACCTGCTCGCCAACGATCTGCGCGCGCTGCGCAAGTCGCGCGGACTGACGCTGAGTGAGATCGCGCTGAAACTCGGACGCTCGGTGGGCTGGGTCAGCCAGGTCGAGCGCGGATTGTCGACGCCTTCCATCGGTGACCTCCGGGAATTTGCCGAGTTGTTCGGCGTCCCCATCAGCCTGTTCTTCGCTCACGAGGCCCCGGTGGAGGCCGAGCGCGGGGTCGTTGTCCGCTCCGGCCGGCGGCGAACGCTCGGCAGCAGCGAATCCGGCCTGGTGGAAGAGTTGCTGTCGCCCGACCTCGGCGGCAGCTTCGAAATGCTGCGCTCGATCTTCGCACCAGGTGCCGGCATGGCCAAACCGGTGACGCGCCCCACCGAGGAGGCCGGCTACGTCGTCTCGGGCGGTTTCGACATCGAGATCGACGGCACCTGGCACAGCCTGGGCGAAGGCGACAGTTTCCGCTTCGACCACAAGCCGTTCCGGTGGAGGAACACGGAAACGGTGCCGGCGGTGGTCATCTGGGTCGTATCGCCACCGGTCTATTGATCGCACGCTGAGGGAGGAAATCATGGCCGAATTGCCGAGCACGGCGCGCGTGGTGATCATCGGCGGGGGCGCGGTCGGCGTCTCCTCGCTCTATCATCTCGCCAAGGCGGGCTGGACCGACTGCGTGCTGCTCGAAAAGAACGAGCTGACCTCGGGCTCGACCTGGCATGCCGCCGGCAACGTGCCGACCTTCTCGTCGTCCTGGTCGCTGATGAACATGCAGCGCTATTCGACCGAGCTCTATCGCGGTCTGGCGGCCGAGGTCGACTACCCGATGAACTATCACGTCACCGGCTCGATCCGCCTTGCCCACACCAGGGAGCGCATGCAGGAGTTCCAGCGCGCCAAGGGCATGGGCCGCTACCAGGGCATGGATATCGACGTCATCGGCCTCGACGAGATCAGGCGCCGCTATCCCTTCGTCGAGACACACGACCTCAAGGGCGCGCTCTACGATCCCAACGACGGCGACATCGACCCGGCCCAGCTGACCCAGGCACTGGCCAAGGGCGCGCGCGACATGGGCGCGAAGATCGTCCGCTTCTGCCCGGTGATTTCGGTCCGCCGCGACAAGGGCGAATGGGTGGTCTCGACCGAAAAGGGCGAAATCCGCTGCGAGAAGGTGGTGAACGCATCAGGCTATCGCGCGGCCGAGGTCGGAAAAATGTTCGGCCGCGACGTGCCGATGATGGTCATCAGCCACCAGTACATCCTGTTCGACGAGATTCCCGAGCTCGCCGCGTGGTCGCGTGAGGCCGGCCACAAGCTGCCGCTGCTGCGCGACGTCGACACCTCCTACTACCTCCGCCAGGAGAAGAACGGCATGAATCTCGGCCCCTATGAGCGCAACTGCCGCGCCCATTGGGCAACGCCCGACGACCAGATGCCTGCGGATTTCTCCTTCCAGCTCTATCCCGACGACCTCGAGCGGCTGGAATGGTATCTCGACGACGCCGTCCGCCGCGTGCCGATCCTCGGCACCGCCGGCCTGTCCAAGATCATCAACGGCCCCATCCCCTATGCGCCCGACGGCAACCCGCTGATCGGCCCGATGCCCGGCGTGCCCGACGCCTTCGAGGCCTGCGTCTTCACCTTCGGCATCGCCCAGGCGGGCGGCGCGGGCAAGGTGCTGGCCGAATGGGTAACCCGGGGCGAGACCGAATGGGACATGTGGTCCTGCGACCCGCGCCGCTTCACCTCCTTTGCGTCCGCTCCCGACTATGCGGTTGCCAAGGGCATGGAGGTCTACGGCCACGAATATGCCATTCATTTCCCCAGGCATGCCTGGCCGGCGGCGCGCAACCGCAAGCTTTCGCCGATCCACGACCGGATCGCGGCCCTTGGCGCGCAGTTCAACGCCTACAATGGCTGGGAACGCGCCACCTGGTATGCCCAGCCGGGCGACGACGTCTCGGAGGAGTCGACGCAGACCTTCGCCCGCTCCGGCCCCTGGGAGAACCGAATCCGTGAGGAGTGCCTCGCCGTGCGCGATGCGGCCGGCATCCTCGACTTGCCCGGCTTCAGCCGCTTCAATCTCGACGGCCCGGGCGCTGCCGCATGGCTTGAGACCCAGGTCACCGGCGCCGTTCCCAAGGTCGGCCGTATCGGGCTCTGCTATTTCGCCGACGATCACGGCCGCATCGTCACCGAGATGTCGGTGGTGCGCCATTCCGAAAACCTGATGACGCTGATCACCGCCGCCGTCGCCCAGTGGCACGATTTCGAATGGCTGAAGTCGCACATGCCTGAAGATGCGGATTTCAAGCTCATCGACCGCACCGAGGAATACTCGACGCAAATCCTCGCCGGACCCAATTCGCGGAAAATCCTGGCCGAAATCTGCGGGGCTGACCTCTCGGCACCTTGGCTGACGCATCAGGAAACCACCATCGCCGGGCGCTGGGCCAAGCTCGTGCGTGTCTCCTTCGCCGGCGAGCTTGGCTGGGAGATCCATACCAAGGTTGCCGACACGATAACCGTCTTCGACGCCGTCTGGACTGCGGGCCAGAAGCACGGGCTGAAGCCCTTCGGCATGTTCGCGCTAGACGCGCTCCGGCTGGAAAAAAGTTACCGGGCCTGGAAGGGCGATCTTTCGACCGACTACACCATCCTGCAAGGCGGGCTCGAACGCTTCGTCAAATGGGACAAGCCCGACTTCCGCGGCAAGGCTGCCTTGCTCAGCGAAAAGCAGCAGGGCGTGAAGAAGCGCTTCGTCACGCTTGTCATCGACAAGCCCGGCGACTGCGACGCGCCCTATATGTCGACACTCTGGCACAATGGCGCAATTGTCGGTGAGACCACGTCAGGAGGCTGGGGCCACAGGGTGGACAAATCGATTGCGCTGGGCATGCTGCGAGCCGATCTGGCCGTGCCGGGCGTTACCATCGAAGTCGAGATTTTCGGGGAGCGCTTCAGCGCCACGGTCCAGCAGGACAAACCCTTGTGGGATCCCGAAAACGAAAGGTTACGCTCCTAATGTCCCTTCCCTTCCCCGATCGCGCCTTCGGCGCCTTCATGTTCGACATGGATGGCACCATCCTGAGCTCGATCGCCTCCACCGAAAGAGTCTGGACCGCCTGGGCGATCAAGCACGGGCTCGACGTGGAAACCTTCCTGCCCACCATCCACGGCGTTCGCGCGTACGAGACCATTCAGAGGCTGAACCTCCCGGGCATCGATCTGATGACCGAGATCGAGGAGCTGACCCAAGCCGAATTCGACGACATCGAAGGTATCGAATCCATCCATGGCGCAGTTACCTTCCTCAACGCCTTGCCTCCCGAACGCTGGGCGATCGTGACGTCGGCGCCGCGCAGGCTGGCCATCCGCAGGCTTGAAGCAGCCGGCCTGCCAATTCCGCAAGTAATGGTCACCGGCGAAGACGTCGCCAACGGCAAGCCCGCCCCCGACTGCTTCCTGCTCGGCGCCGAGCGGCTCGGCCACAAGCCGCAGGATTGCCTGGTGTTCGAGGACGCGCCGGCCGGCATCCGCGCAGCCGAGGCGGCAGGCGCGCATGTGCTGGTCATCACCGCCACGCACAATCATGCGGGCAACACGCCTCATCCGTCGATAGCCGGATACAGCGCGCTGACGCCCCGGCTCGACAGCGCGAGCAGGCTGACGCTCGCCACCTTGCTGGCTGCGGGAGCCTGACATGCCGAAACCCTCCTCCCGCATCTCGGGCATCGTTCCCACCGGCAAGGACGGCTGGGAAGTGCATTTCGCCGCCATGACGCGCAAGCAGGCGGGCGAAGACATCATCATGCTGTCGGTCGGCGACCACGACTTCGACACCCCGTCGAAGACTGTCGAGGCCTGCGTGGCTGCCGTCCGCGCCGGCTTCCATCACTACACACAGCTGCCCGGCCTGCCGCGCCTGCGCGCAGCCATGGCCAAGATTTCGACTCGTTGCACCGGCCTCGACACTGCCCTTTCCGAGATCATTGCCACACCCGGCGGCCAGGCCTCGCTCTATGCCGCGGTGCAGGCAACGCATGACCCAGGCGACCACGCAGTGGTCGTGGCGCCCTATTATGCCACCTACCCCGGCACGTTCCGCGCCGCAGGCGCCAGCTACACCGTGGTCGAGGCCCACGCTGCAGACGGCTTCCAGCCGCGTGCGGCGGAGATCGAGAAGGCTCTGAAGCCGAACACGCGCTCGATCCTCATCAACACGCCGAACAACCCGACCGGTGCGGTCTATTCCCGGAAGTGCCTGGAAGACATCGCCGAACTCTGCGTCCGGCGCGATCTCTGGCTGCTGTCGGACGAGGTCTACTGGACCCTCGGTGGCGGCGTGCACGTGTCACCACGGACCCTGCCCGGCATGGCTGAACGCACTCTGGTCATCAATTCGATGTCCAAGAGTCACGGCATGACCGGCTGGCGCATCGGCTGGCTCACCGCCCCCGCCGACCTCGTCTCGCTGGTCATCAACCTCAACCTTGTCACCACCTACGGCCTGACCGATTTCGTCAGCCGCGCGGCGATCGAGGCGCTGGAGAACGATTTCGGCGTCGAGCAGATCGCCGCCACCTATGCCGGGCGCCGCAAGCTGTTCATCGACCAGATGCGCGGGCTGAACAACGTCACCGTACGCGGCTCCGAGGGCGGCATGTATGTCATGCTCGACGTCAGCGCCATCGAGCGCGATTGCGAGAAATTCGCCTGGGACCTGCTCGAAGCCGAGAAGGTCGCGGTCATGCCGGGCGTCAGCTTCGGCGATGCCGCGGCCGGTCACATCCGTATCAGTCTGTGCCAGCCCGACGACGTTCTCCAGGAGGCCGCCGGCCGCCTGAGGCGCTTCGCCACCAGTTACGCGAGAACAGCCGCATGACAGAAATCCCCGCCCGTGCCCGCGCCGTCATCATCGGTGGCGGCGTGTCCGGCTGCTCCGTCGCCTACCATCTGGCGAAGCTCGGCTGGACCGACATCGTGCTTCTGGAGCGCAAGCAGCTCACATCAGGCACGACATGGCATGCGGCGGGGTTGATCGGGCAGCTGCGCGCCTCGCAGAACATGACGCGGCTGGCGAAATACTCGGCGGACCTCTACGTCAGGCTCGAAGAAGAGACGGGTGTCGCAACAGGCATGCGCCAGGTCGGCTCCATCACGGTCGCACTGACCGAGGAGCGCAAGCACGAGATCTATCGCCAGGCCTCGCTCGCCCGCGCCTTCAACGTCGACGTGCGCGAGATTTCGCCTAACGAAGTCAAGGAGATGTACCCGCATCTCAATGTTTCTGACGTTGTCGGCGCCGTGCATCTTCCGCTCGACGGCCAGTGCGACCCCGCCAACATCGCCATGGCCTTGGCCAAGGGCGCCAGGCAGCGTGGTGCCAGGATCGTCGAGAACGTCAAGGTCACCAAGGTCCACGCGAAGAACGGCCGCGTCTCGGGCGTATCGTGGGCACAAGGCGGCGAACAGGGCACGATCGAGACGGACATCGTTGTCAACTGCGCCGGCATGTGGGCGCGCGAGATGGGCGCGCAGAACGGCGTCACCATCCCGCTGCACGCCTGCGAGCACTTCTATCTCGTCACCGAAGCTATTCCCGGCCTCGGCCGACTGCCGGTGCTGCGCATGCCGGACGAATGTGCCTACTACAAGGAAGACGCCGGCAAGATGATGCTCGGCGCCTTCGAGCCGGTCGCAAAACCCTGGGGCATGGACGGCATCCGCGAGGATTTCTGTTTCGACCAGCTGCCCGAGGACATGGATCATTTCGCGCCGATCCTCGAAATGGGCGTGAACCGCATGCCGATGCTGGAAACCGCCGGCATCCACACCTTCTTCAACGGTCCCGAGAGTTTCACCCCCGACGACCGCTACTATCTCGGCGAAGCGCCGGAACTTGGCGGCTACTGGGTCGCCGCCGGCTACAACTCGATTGGAATTGTCTCTTCGGGCGGTGCCGGCATGGCGCTGGCGCAGTGGATCCACGACGGCGAGGCGCCGTTCGATCTTTGGGAAGTCGACATCCGCCGCGCCCAGCCGTTCCAGAAGAACCGGCGCTATCTCAAGGAGCGCGTCTCGGAGACGCTCGGCCTGCTCTATGCCGATCATTTCCCCTATCGCCAAATGGCGACCTCGAGGAACGTGCGCCGCTCCCCGCTGCACGAACACCTGAAGGCACGCGGTGCCGTGTTTGGCGAAGTCGCCGGCTGGGAGCGCGCCAACTGGTTCGCCCGCGACGGCGAGGAGCGAGAATACCGCTACTCCTGGAAGCGTCAGAACTGGTTCGACAATCAACGCGAGGAGCATCTGGCGGTCCGCAACGGCGTCGGCCTGTTTGACATGACCTCCTTTGGCAAGATCCGCATCGAAGGCCGCGACGCTCTCGGCTTCCTGCAAAAACTCTGTGCCAACGACATGGACGTCGAGTCGGGCCGGATCGTCTACACCCAGATGCTCAACCAGCGCGGTGGCATCGAGAGCGACCTGACGGTGACGCGCCTTTCGCCAACAGCCTTCCTGACAGTTGTGCCGGGCGCAACACTGCAGCGCGATCTCGCCTGGTTCCGCAAGCATTTGGCCGACGAGTTCGTCATCATCACCGACGTAACCGCGGCTGAATCGGTGCTCTGCCTGATGGGGCCGAGCGCGCGGAAACTGATCGAGAAAGTCAGCCCCAACGATTTCTCCAATGAAAAGAACCCCTTCGGCAGCTGGCAGGAAATCGAGATCGGCATGGGTCTCGCCCGCGCCCATCGCGTCACCTATGTCGGCGAGCTCGGCTGGGAGCTTTATGTGTCGACCGACCAGGCGGCGCATGTGTTCGAGGCAGTCGAGGAAGCCGGGGCCGATCTCGGGCTGAAACTCTGCGGCCTGCACACGCTCGATTCCTGCCGCATCGAAAAGGCGTTCCGCCATTTCGGCCACGACATTACCGACGAGGACCATGTGCTGGAAGCCGGCCTCGGTTTTGCCGTGAAATCCGGCAAGGGCGAGTTCATCGGCCGCGACGCGGTGCTGCGCAAGCGTGACGCCGGCCTCACCCGCCGGCTGGTCCAGTTCCGGCTGGCGAACCCGGAACCGCTACTCTTCCACAACGAGGCCATCGTCCGCAACGGCAAGATTGTCGGAACAATCACGAGCGGAAACTACGGCCACCACCTCGGCGGCGCCGTTGGCCTCGGCTATGTGCCCTGCGCCAACGAAACAGAGGCCGATGTGCTCGGCTCGCGCTACGAGATCGAGATCGCCGGCGAGCGTTTCGCTGCCGAAGCCTCGCTCAAGCCGATGTACGACCCGAAGGCCGAACGCGTGCGCATGTAGCCGCCCCTTACAAAATCGCCCGCGCTGACATATTCAGTCGGATGAGAATTGAGCGCAGTGAGGCCGGTGGTGACGAACAAGCAGCGACGCGTGTGGTGGGGTGACTTCAAGGCGGCCGATTTCGCGTTGATCGACCCCGTGGCGACGATCGCCGTCATCCCCGTTGCCGCCATTGAGCAGCACGGCCCGCATCTGCCTGTGTCGACCGATCTGACCATCATGGAAGGCATGCTGACCGAGGTCTTCGCCCAACTGCCCGAAAATCTCGACGCCCGCTTCCTGCCCATCCAGGCCGTCGGCAAATCCGACGAGCACATCCATGCACCGGGCACGCTCAGCCTGCCTGCCAACATGCTGGTCGACGCCTGGACTGAGCTTGGCGCTTCGATTGCGCGCGCGGGCATCCGCAAGTTCGTCTTCGTCACCTCGCATGGCGGCAACGAGGAGGTGATGGGAATCGTCTCGCGCGAGTTGCGCGTGCGCTTCGGCGCGATGTCTGTGCGTTCGAGCTGGGGCCGTTTCGGCACGCCCGACGACCTCTACCCTTCCCGCGAAATCCAGCTGGGCATCCATGGCGGCGATGTCGAGACCTCGCTGATGCTGCATTTCCGGCCCGAGCTGGTCGACATGGCCAAGGCACAGGATTTCACGTCCAGCTTCGAGCGCGCCGAAAGTGCGTTCGACCTGCTGCGCTCGCACGGGCCGCACGGCTTTTCATGGATTGCCAGCGATCTCAACCCGCATGGTGTCGTCGGCAATGCCGCTGTGGCGACCGCTGAGAAGGGCCGCCTGACGGCCACGCTTCAAGCCAATGGCTTCGTGCGCCTGCTGCAGGACATCCGCAAGGCTAGGCTGGCCGACTGGATCGTCTGAAGGCTTTCACATCGCTAGGCCACTTCAGTAGCCCTCATGGTGAGCCTGTCGAGCCACGAGGGCGCTAGGCGCGTCAAGTTCTGCACGTCCCAAAACCTATGGTTCGACAGGCTCACCATGAGGTTTTGGGGTGCCCGTCATCGACGAGCTAGACCTCCAGCCCGAACGGCACTCCCTCGAAGCAATCGGCACCGCGTCCGATCGCGGCGATCGCCGTCACCATCCGCCCATTCCGGTCCAGGATCTGGTCCGCCACCGCGATCAGGCGCGGATTGGGCGTCGCCGTCGGCGAAAGCCTTCGCAATAGAGCCGCCAATTCCGCCTCGTCTCGGGAGGGATCGAGAGCTGCCGCAATGATGTAGGCGGAAGCGGTCGAGCGGCTGACACCCGCCCAGCAATTGATCGCCAATGGACGCAACCGGTCCCAGGCGCGAGCAAAATCCAGCAGACGGCGCACATGTACCTCGCCGGGCATCGTCATGCCTTCCTGTTCGGCGGCGATATCGTGCATATTCATCAGAAGGTGGTTTTCGGCACGAATGACTGCCGGCCGCGACATCTCCGTGCCGGCGGAGAGCAGCGAGATCAGCCGCTCGGCGCCGACGCGCACAACCGTCTCTTCGATCCTGGAAAGCGGGCTGACATAGATCACAAAACAGCTCCCTCGCCGACGGGCTGCCGGTCCTGCGCCCAGTCGCCCAAGGCAACGTCAAGCCGCCGCCATTCAACCTCGTGCCCGGGCAAGCCGCAGCGCAGCTGCGTCGGCCGGTCGGCAAAACTGCGCACCAATATTCCCTCGCGCCCCAGCGCCTTGAACAGCCCGGCCGCGTCGGGGATATCGACGTGGCGGAACAGCGACGTGCCAACGGTAACAATCACGCCGGCACGGGCAAATGTCTGGTCAAGCCTGTGCGCGGCGTGCGCCAGCGTGGTCCGCATCTCGCGCTGCCAATCGGTGTCCGATAACGCCTTGATGCCATATTCGAGCGAAGGCACCGCCACCGACCAAGGGCCCAGTTCCTCCTCCAGCCGCGCGGCGATATCGGGGTGCGCCAGCGCAAATCCGAGCCGGATACCGGCAAGGCCATAAAACTTGCCGAACGAGCGCAGGACGACGATTCCGCCCTGCTCGACATCGCCGACTAGGCTCTGCGCCTGCGGGCCGACGTCCATGAACGCCTCGTCGACGACCAAAAGCCCACCGCGGGCGCACAGGCTGGCTGCGAGTTCGAGCAAGTCTTTGCGCTGGACGACGCGGCCATCGGGATTGTTCGGATTGACCACGACGGCGAGGTCGGCGTCGAAAAGTTTTCCGAAATCGCTTGTCTCGGCAACATGGTGTCCGGCAATCGCCGCGGCACGCGCGTGCTCCTGATAAGTCGGCCCGAGCACGAAGGCGCGGCCCGGGCGCACCAGCGAGGCGATGCGCGGCAGGAGTATCTGCGTGCCTGGAGCCGGCACCACATTGGCGGCAGAAGGCGCGCCATAGGCGGTGGCGGCGACAGCGGCGAGATCACGGGCCCTGCCCGGCTCCGGCAGGCGCGACAAGGCTGTGGCAGGCAGCTCGAAAAGCGGATAGGAGTTCGGATTGATCCCGGTCGAAAGGTCGACGAACGGCTCGGGCGCTCCCGGAAACAGCGCCCTCGCCCGCTCCAGGCTGCCGCCGTGGTCCACAGTCCCGGTCCTACGTCCTGCAAGAAGCGTCATGTTTGTTCCGCTTGCCTTCCTGTCGCTTCTGTTCGAACTCGGTCTGGGTTACCCGGACCGGCTGGTGCACGCCATCGGCCACCCGGTGATCTGGATCGGCAAGCTGATATCCTTTCTCGACACCAGCCTCAACCGCGCCACCGATACCGACGCCAGGCGCCGCTTTTTGGGCGTGGTTGCCCTTGCCATCATCGTCGCCGTACCGGCCGCATGCGCATTTGCCGTCGAGCGTCTGTTCGGGCTTGTCCCCTTCGGCATCTTTCTCACGGCAATCGCGGCCTCAAGCCTCGTCGCCCAGCGCAGCCTCGGCAGCCATGTCAGAGCCGTGGCAGATGCCCTGGACAGCGGCGGCATCGTCGCCGGCCGCAAGGCAGTGTCGCAAATCGTCGGCCGTGACCCCGAACGCCTCGACGAGGCCGGCGTCAGCCGCGCGGCCATCGAAAGCCTGGCCGAGAATTTTTCCGACGGCATCACCGCTCCGGCATTCTGGCTCGCTGTTTTCGGCTTTGCCGGCGGAGCCGCGTACAAGGCCGCCAACACCGCCGATTCGATGATCGGCCACCGCACCAGCCGCCACGAAGCCTTCGGCTGGGCCGCCGCCCGTTTCGACGACCTGATCAACCTGCCGGCATCGCGGCTGACCGCGCTTGCCATCGTGCTTGCCGCGTTCCTGGTGCCCGGCACCGACCCAGGGGGCGCCTGGCAGGCGGTCTGGCGCGACGCCAGAAAACATCGCTCGCCCAACGCCGGTTGGCCCGAATCCGCCATGGCTGGCGCTCTCGGCCTCGCGCTCGCCGGTCCGCGCGCTTATGGCGGTGTCATGGTCGACGATGCCTTGATGGGCGATGGCGGCCGGCGCGAGGCCAATGCCCAGGATATACGCGCCGCACTCCGGCTCTACTGGACGGCCGATGCGTTGATGGTCGGCGCCCTGGGGCTGATCGCCGCGATCTTCTGGCTCTGACCGCCTCGGGCGCTCAGAACTCGATGCCCTTCTGCGCCTTCACGCCAGCCGAGAAATGGTGCTTGGTGGCGCCCATCTCGGTCACAAGGTCGGCAGCCTCGACCAAAGCCGGCTTGGCGTTGCGGCCCGTGACCACGACATGCAGCCCCTCGCGCCTGCCTTTGAGCGCGGCGACCACCGCGTCGAGGTCGAGATAGTCATAGCGCAGCGCGATGTTGAGTTCGTCGAGCACGACGAGAGCAATGCTCGGATCGGCCAGCAATTCCTGCGCCTTGGCCCAAGCGGCCTCGGCCGCCGCGATGTCGCGCTTGATGTCCTGCGTCTCCCAGGTGAAGCCTTCGCCCATCGTGTGCCAGACGACGCGGTCGCCGAAGGCAGCAAACGCGTCCTGCTCGCCCGAATGCCAGGCGCCCTTGATGAACTGCACGACGCCAACGCGCTGGCCGTACCCAAGCATGCGCAGCGCCAGCCCGAAGGCCGCCGTCGACTTGCCCTTGCCGGGGCCGGTGTTGACGATCAGCAGGCCCTTCTCGACGATGGTCTTTCCCGCCACTTCGGCATCCTGCACCGCCTTGCGCTTGGCCATCTTGCTACGGTGCCGTTCGGCTTCCTGTTCGTCGATCGTCTTCATCATTTCACCTTCATCGGCAGGCCGGAAACCATGAACAGCACTTCGTCGGCTGCCGCCGCCACGTTCTGATTGAGCCTGCCGGCATCGTCGCGGAAGCGGCGGGCGAGCGCATTGTCGGGCACGATGCCGAGCCCGACCTCGTTGGAAACCACGAACCAAGATCCGCGCGGCCGCGACAGCACGTCGGCAAGCCGGGCACTTTTCGCCTCGACGTCATGATCCGCCAGCATGTGATTGGTGAGCCAGAGCGTCAGGCAATCGACCAGCACCGGCGTGCCATCGGGCACGCTGCCGAGCGCACCCACAAGATCGAGCGGTGCGTCGACGGTCAGCCAGCCATCGCCACGGCGGCCGCGGTGGATCGAGATGCGCTCGCGCATCTCGTCGTCATAGGCATGCGCAGTGGCGATGTAGGTCCATGGCGCAGGAAACTGCGTGATGAGCCGCTCGGCATGCGCGCTCTTGCCGGAGCGCGCACCGCCGAGCAGGAAGGTCAGCTTCTCAGGCAAGGCGGCCGTGCAGCGCCGGCGCCTGTTCGCCCATGAAGCTGTTGCGCACGAAGCCGGCAACCGCACCCAGCACGACCCAGAACACCAGGTTGGTGATGGTGACGGCGACGACGAAGTTGTGATGCAAGTCGGCCGGGATCGGCGAGTCGTGGCTTGCGGGCTGCGGCGCGCCGATGATGTGCGGCGCGACGATCAGCGCCACGCCGAGGATCGCCAACGGCAGCGACTGGCGGAAAGCGATGAGCGCGAGGCCGGCGGCGGTGGCAACGACCGTGAAGGTCCACCAGACCTGGCGCGCGCCGAGATCGGCGGCGGGCATGGCCGGCAACTCGGGTGGCAGGCCAAGACCGGGCGCCAGTGTGAAGACGGCGAAGCCGGCAAAACCCCAGAACACGCCCTGGCGCCAGTTGGCGATACCGCCGGCGAATTCGGAAGCTGCGACCAGGATCAGCGCGAAAGCAACGCCGCTGACGATGTTGGCGAGTGCCGAATAGGCGAAGCGTTCGAACCCGTCGGCGGGCGCCCAGGCTTCGACCTCTTCTTCGGTAGGAGCCGCAACCTGCGCCGCAGGAGCGGTCGCTTCGGTGCCGGCCGTCGGTGCGGTGGCTTCAGTGCCTGCGGCTGGTGCCGCGGCATGCTCGTGACCGCCCGCATTTTCATAGGTCTCCGCCTTGAGAATCAGCGGAACGGTTGCATAGGTCTGGAGCGCGGCAAGGATCACGCCGGCCAATAGGCCGCTGATCGCCGCGATGAACACGACGTTGCGAAAAACAGACATGGCTAGAGTGCTTTCGTTAGTGGCAGGGGAAAGCCATCGAGTGGCGATAGTCGTGGGCAGCGTTGTGCACCACTTCCATATGCGAGAACCCGAGGAAGCCAACAACGAAAAGGCCGAGCAGCGCCGCAAGCGCGAGCTGCATGGTGCGCGACTGCGAGGAAACGTCAGCGCCGATTGCAGAAACAGTATTCATCTTGAAGTCCTTTCGCCCTCCACCCGAGGGCACCGAGATAAGTGCCTGTCGCCGGCAGGTCTCCTGGCTTGCGGATCGACACCCTTCCCCGCCTTCCCGAAGCAAGCTTCAGTGGCATTTGGGGAGAGCTAACCGCATACAGTTGCGGGGGCAGCCACGGCTTCGGACCCTCAAAGGGCCCTTACCGCATTCCCTCTTGATTCCGTAACGGAACCGACGACCCCGCAACTATAGAAACAAATGGCTTGGGCGGCAAACCAAATTCCGACGCCGCAGCGCTCGAATGCGTCAGCCGCGTGCAGCGATTCGCTCGGCCACCAGATGTTGCAGCCGCCACAGATGCCGGTCGTGGATGGCTCGATCCTCGAGATTCTTGACCACATTGTAGAGATAATCGGCGGCCGAGCCCCAATGGCCGCAGGTCGTGGCCAGCCGCTTCACGACCTCGTCCTCGCCGAGTGCCCCGGCATAGGCATGGCCTTCGCGGTTGATGACGAAGGCAAGAGCGGTCAACGGACCGTCCGAAGTGGCAAGGCTCAGCCAGCGCGGCTTGTAGGTCGAAGGCTTCAGCGTCATCTCCCGGCGAAACAGCTTGTCGAGCTGTTCACGCCGGTCGCCATCCATCAGCCGCAGTGCCACACCCTTGCACTGGCCGCCGCGATCCATGCCCATCATCAGCCCCGGCTCGGCCTTGGTGGCGCGCCAGCGGGTCATGTTGATGCAGAACGAGCGATGCCAGCCGCGTGCCACCGCCACCTTCTCCTCCGTATGGTCGACCTCCGGCTTCCAGATCAGCGAGCCATAGGCAAACAGCCACAGCGGCCCCTCATCGGCATTGTCCGCCAGCGTCTCGTCGATCATGCGCTCGTAGTCGGCATCGTCGAGATGCTGCGCGTCCGGGTCGGGGCCGGCGTCGGCCACTTCGCGATGGCAGCGCGCCACCAGATCTTCGGTCAACGACATCACGCGACCGTTCATTGCTGACATCCCCGAACCCTGTGCATGACGTTGGCTAGTCCCTCTCTTGCCCCGGTTCAACCATGATAGTGCTGCAGGAGCGGCGAAACACCCGAAAGCCGAAGCGAATGGCCATGACGATGCAACCGACCACCGACCAAGTTCAAGCCCGAACCCCACGCGTCCAGGTCATCGACATCGCCCGCGGCACAGCACTCGTCGCCATGGCCATCTATCATTTCGCCTGGGATCTCGAGTTCTTCGGCTATGCCGACCCGGGCATGACCGCCTTCGGCGGCTGGAAACTGTTCGCCCGCTCGATCGCGTCGAGCTTCCTGTTTCTTGTCGGCGTAAGCCTCGTCCTTGCCCACGCCAAGGGCATTCGCTGGCGCGGCTTTCGGAAACGGCTGGCAATGGTCGTTGCCGCCGCCGCGGCAATCTCCGTGGCGACATGGTTCGCCATGCCCGACACCTTCATCTTCTTCGGCATCCTCCACCAGATCGCCTTTGCCAGCGTCGTCGGCCTTGCCTTCCTGCGCCTGCCGCCGCTGCTGACGCTCGTCGTGGCTGCCCTGGTAATCGTGGCTCCCAGTTACCTGCGCAACGAAGCCTTCAACCATCCGGCGCTGCTTTGGGTCGGCCTCAACACCGTTGCCCCGCGCTCCAACGATTTCGTGCCAGTCTTCCCCTTCTTCGGGGCGGTGCTGGCAGGCATGGGACTTGCCGGGCTGGCGCTGAAATCCGGCCTGTTCGACGCCCTGGCGCGCTTCAAACCCGGCGCCTGGTCGAAACCGCTCGACTTCTTCGGCCGCCACAGCCTGGCCTTCTACCTCATCCACCAGCCGGTGCTGATCTCGCTGGTCTGGGCCTGGGCGCAATTCTTCCCCGCGCCGGTCGAAACCCGCGAAGTCGGCTTCCTGAAGTCCTGCCAGATCTCCTGCGAGCAAAGCCGCGACACCGATTTCTGCGCGCGCTACTGTGTCTGCATGCTCGACGAGTTGCAGAAAGACGATTCGCTCGACCGCCTCTATGCCAGCGACAAGAGCCCTGAACTCAAGGCACGGATCGGCGACACCGCCGCGATGTGCACGGCCAGGACGGACAGCGAAATACCAACTGGAGGAGCGCAATGACCGACATCAAGGCAGCCCCCAACCGGGTGCCGTGGCCGCCGATCATCTACCTCGCGGCCATTGCCATCGCCATCGTGCTCGGCCTGCTCTATCCATTGCCCTGGATCACCGAACCGATATCCGATCTATTGTTTGCCGCCGGCTGGCTGGCGATAGCAGGTTTTGCCGCCATCGAAATTTCGGCAATGCGCGCCCTGAAGCGCGGCAACACCACCATCAGGCCTGACAAGGCCGCGGATCATCTGGTGACGAACGGCCCCTTTTCCTTCACCCGCAACCCGATCTACTTCGGCAATACGCTGCTGATGATCGGCATCGGCTTGGTCAGCGGCAGCCTCTGGTTCATCATCCTGGCGCTGGTCGCAGTCTTCGCCACGAACAAGCTCGCCATCGAACGTGAGGAAAAGCACTTGCAGGCGCGTTTCGGCAAGAAATACATCGACTATGCGAAGAAGGTCAGGCGCTGGATCTAGCTGACGGCGGCGGTCGCGCCACCGTTTCGGAAGCTGTGGGTTCCGTAGATGGCCACGATCGCCAAGGCAATCGCCAGCCATAGCATCAGGCCGATCCACTGGTGCTGGGTCGCATCGCCACCTTCGAACACGCGGCCGAGGTAGCGCACGCTGTTCTGGTGCGATGCGTGCATGAGAATCGCCGGCAGCACGCTGCCCGCCGAATTCTGGTACAGCCACGTGAACACCACCGCCGCAACCAGGACGTTGATGGCGCTGGATATGCTGTAGTCGTTCAGAAGCACCAGCGGCAGGTGCCAGGCGGCCCAGATCACCCCGAGCAGCAGGCTTGCATTCAGCGCTCCGTGCTCGCGCAGAAGCGCCGGCAGCGCGAATCCCCGCCAGCCGGGCTCCTCGCCAAGCGGACCGCTGAAGACCAGAAACAGCGGGACCATGACCGCGATTTCCGGAATGGCCGGCACGTTCCCCCAGTTGGGCGCAGCGGAACCCAACAATGGGTTGAGCCAGATTGCCAGCAGTTGCGCTGCCACCGGCAGCCCGATCGCCACCAGGTACCAACCTGGAGGCACGCGCCATTTCACCACTGAAGCCAGCAGCGCACGGACTTTCGGCCAGCCACCCAGGAGTGCGGAGATGACGACGGCCGAGACGAATGGACCAAAGGTAAACCAGGCGATGTCTTCGCCACCTGCCCGGTAGAACGGAATGAAGCCAATCCAGGTGATGACGAATGCCAGCACCACGAAGCTCGTGACCGGCCAGTCGCGAACCGTCCTGATGAGCATCGACATGGGAGCTACTCCCGAGGGGTAGCCAAACTTAGCACAATGCTGTGGGTGAGTCCGAGCCGTCGCCGCGCCGGATGACCCGGCCGGCTTTCTGCTGTCAGGTGTTGACGCCGAGCTCGACCAGCCGTTCGACGCAGGATTCCTCGGCCTGGTCCAGTTCGGCGAGCGTCTCCTCCAGATCGCGGCGCTTCTGGCGCAGATCCTCGCGCTTCTCTTCGATGCGCTTGATCATCAGCTTGAGCTGGCCGACCTCGCCGGGCGGCGCGCGATACATCTGGATGATCTCGCGGATCTCGTTGATCGAAAAGCCGAGGCGCTTGCCACGCATGATCTGGCGAATGAGATGCCGGTCCGATGGCCGGAACAATCGTGTCCGGCCGCGACGCACCGGCTGCACCAGGCCTTCGTCTTCATAGAAGCGCAGTGTCCGCGTCGAAATGTCGAATTCGCGGGTCAGTTCGGTTATCGAATAATATTCCCGCATCGTTCCTCCACCCCGCGAGCGAAACCGCCCCGCCTCAAAATCATGCCGGGCACTAGCCGAGGCGAATAGGCCGGGCGACGGCAAGCATCGCGCGGCAAGGACCATAGTGATCCGCCTGGAGTCTCGCACGCGATTTACGTAAAAGTCAATTGAACTCGCCGTCTATGCAACCAACTGTTCCGCGCCCAATCTGGCGCGCAGAAATACGGTGGCGTTGATCCCGGGGGGGGGCCTTTGCGGAACTCGAAACCGAGCTTCGGCGTCATCCGCCGCCGAGATGCAACCACCATGTCGCGAGGCTGAGGAAGGCAAGGAAGCCGATCACGTCGGTGATCATCGTCGTGAAGATCGACGACGAGATCGCCGGGTCGGCGCCGACCTTGTCGAGCAGGAGTGGAATCAGGATTCCGCCGAGCGCTGCCGCCAGCATGTTGAGCACCATCGCCGCGGCAATGACGAAACCCAGGTCGGGATTGTGGAACCACAGACCGGCGACCAGGCCGAGGATGGCCGCAATGATCGCACCGTTCAGCAGCCCGACCATCACCTCGCGGCGGATGACGCGGCCGGCATTGTAGATATCGAGGTCGCGCGTGGCGAGCGCCCGCACCGTCACCGTCATCGTCTGGGTGCCGGCATTGCCGCCAAGCGAGGCCACGATCGGCATCAGGGCTGCCAGCGCCACCATCTCCTCGATGGTCGCGCCGAACTGGCTAATGACAGATGCCGAGATGAAGGCGGTTCCGAGATTGACCAGGAGCCATGGCACGCGCGAGCGCGAGGTGGCGGCCACCGTGTCCGACAGCTCTTCGTCGCCGACGCCGCCCATGCGCAGAAGATCTTCCTCTGCCTCCTGCTGGATGACGTCGACCACGTCGTCAATGGTCAGCACGCCGACCAGACGCTCGTTCTCGTCGACGACGGCGGCCGACAAAAGATCGTATTGCTCGAACTCGCGCGCCGCCTCTTCCTGGTCCATCGTCGCGGGAATGGCGTGACGCGTCTCGTGCATCACCTCTTCGATCTTGACCGCACGCTTGGTGCGCAGGATCTGGTCGAGGTCGACCGCGCCGAGCAGCTTGAAGGTCGGGTCGATGACGAAAACCTGGCTGAAGCGGTCGGGCAGGTCCTTGTCGTCGCGCAGATAGTCGATGGTCTGGCCAATGGTCCAGAACGGTGGCACCGCAACGAACTCCGTCTGCATGCGCCGGCCGGCCGATTCTTCCGGATAGTCGAGCGAACGGCGCAGCCTGATGCGCTCGGTGAACGGCAGCTGGGCCAGGATCTCGTTCTGGTCTTCGGCGTCGAGATCCTCGAGGATGTAGACGGCATCGTCGGAATCGAGTTCCTGGACGGCCTGGGCAATCTGCTCATTGGGCAGGTTGTCGACGATGTCCAGGCGGATCGCCTCGTCGACCTCGGTCAGCGCCGAAAAGTCGAAGTCCGACCCCATCAGCTCGACCAGCGCAAGCCGCTGTTCGGGCAGCAATGCCTCCAGCAGGTCGCCGAGTTCGGATTGGTGCAGCCCCGATACGTCGCGCTTCAGCGACAGCGTGTCGCGATCGGCGATCGCCGCGCCGATATGGGCGAGGAACGAGGCAAGGATCGCCCCGTCCTCGCCGTAGATTTCGGCGTGGACAGCGTCAGCGGCGTCGGCGCCGTGCGTATGGTCGTGTCGGGCTTCCATCGGCGCTTCCCGCTTGCGGATTTTCGGGATTCGAGGTGGGTTATCCCTAGCCCGCCAAGGGTCGGAATATCAAATGAAATACCGCCTCAGGCGGTCCTGCGGATCAGCCATTTCCGCCCTGTTTCAATCAGGCCACATGCTCGCTTGAGCATTGGCGGTGATCGGCCAGCACCTCGATGATGCGGCAGTCGCAGATGCGGCCGTGGCCGCACTCGTCGATCATCCGCGACAGCTCGCCGCGCAGCGCCTGGAGCCGCTCGATTCGCCTGTCGACTTCGCGAAGATGCGACTTGGCGATGCTGTCGGCCTGGTGACACGAGGCCTGCGGTTCCTGCGACATGACCAGCAACTCCCTGATATGGTCGACCTCGAAGCCGAGTTCGCGGGCGTGGCGGATGAAGTTGAGCCGGTCGATCTCCGCCTTGCCGTAGCGGCGCTGGTTGCCTTCCGTGCGCGGTGGCGCCGCAATCAGCCCGATCTGCTCATAAAAACGGATCGTCGGCACTTTCACGCCCGTTCGCCGCGCCAGTTCGCCAATCGGCAGATTCATCTAAAAACCCTCTTGATCCTCTAGTGGCTAGAGATTCTAGCATTGCTTCATATAGGATTGAAAGGACCCATCATGAATGACGCCAGCCACGGCAAGACGCGCTTCCGCGTCGGCGGTATGGATTGCGCCTCCTGCGCGACCAAGATCGAGAACGCCGTCAGCCGCCTGCCCGGCATCACCGAGGTCGGCATTTCCGTTTCGGCCGGCACAATGACGGTTTCGCATCAGGGGCCAGCGCCATCGGCTGCGATTTCGAAGCAGGTGAAGGCGCTCGGCTACTCCGTCGCCGAGCTTGGCGTGGCGCGCGCGACCGAGGTCCAGCAGCACAAGCACGGCCCATCGTGCAGCCATGACCACGACCACAGCGGACACGACCATAGCCATGGTGAACATGCCGGCCACGATCACGGTGACCATGCCGGGCACAACCACGGCTCCCCGGCTGCGGCCTCTGCCGATGCCGGCCACGCCCATTTCGATCTCGACGACGGCCCGTGGTGGACATCCCGCAAGGCCAAGCTGACCATCGCCTGCGGTGCTGCCCTTGTCGCAGCCTATGCCATCGGCCAGTTCATGCCGCAGGTGGGGCACTGGGCCTTCCTGGCTGCATTGGCGGTCGGGCTTGTGCCCGTGGCGCGGCGCGCCTTCGCCGCCGCGATGACAGGCACGCCGTTCTCGATCGAGACGCTGATGACCATCGCGGCTGTCGGCGCGGTCTTCATCGGCGCCACCGAGGAAGCGACGATGGTCGTCTTCCTCTTCCTCATCGGCGAATTGCTGGAAGGCGTTGCCGCTCGCCGCGCCCGCGCCAGCATTCGCGGACTTGCCGACCTGGTGCCCAAGACCGCTTTGGTCGAGGAAGGCGGCTCGACCCGCGAGATGCCGGCCGAGGCGCTGCAGGTCGGTGCGCTCATGCTGGTCCGGCCCGGCGACCGTGTTGCCGCCGACGGTGTCATCGTCGAGGGTTCGAGCACGCTCGATGAAGCTCCTGTCACCGGCGAAAGCGTTCCCAAGTTGAAGATCGCTGGCGACGACGTGTTCGCCGGCACCATCAACACCGATGCGGTGCTCAAGGTCCGCGTCACCGCGGCGGCCGCCGACAACACCATTGCCCGCGTCATCAAGCTGGTCGAGGAGGCGCAGGAGAGCAAGGCGCCGACCGAGCGCTTCATCGACCGCTTCTCGCGCTACTACACGCCGGCCGTCCTTGTCGTCGGAGCGCTCGTCGCCATCCTGCCGCCGCTGGTCGCCGGCGGTTCGTGGTCGGAGTGGGTCTACAAGGGCCTCGCCATCCTGCTGATCGGCTGCCCCTGCGCGCTTGTCATCTCGACGCCCGCTGCAATTGCTGCCGGTCTGTCCGCCGGCGCCCGCCGCGGGCTGCTGCTCAAGGGCGGAGCGGTGCTGGAAGGCATGCGCCGCGTCACCACGGTCGCGCTCGACAAGACCGGAACCCTGACCGAAGGCAAGCCGAAGGTCACCGACATCGTCGGCGTCGGGCACCCCGAAGCCAAGGTCCTGTCGCTGGCTGCCGCCCTGGAGACAGGCTCGAGCCATCCGCTGGCGCTCGCCATTCTCGGCCGCGCCAAGACAGATGGCGTACCTGTGCCCCCAGCAAGTCTCGCCAAGGCGGTGGCAGGCAAGGGTGTTTCGGCCAAGGTCGGCGGCCAGGATGTGTTCCTGGCGTCGCCCAGCGCCTCCGAAGAGATGGCCGGATTGCCAGCCGAATTGAAAGCGCAGATCTCCGCCTTCAATGGCGACGGCAAGACAGTTTCCGTGCTGGTGGTCGACAACAAGGTCGCGGGCCTGCTTGCCATGCGCGACGAACCGCGTGCAGACGCCATAGCGGCACTGGCCACGCTCAAGGCCAACGGCATCGCCACCCTCATGCTGACCGGCGACAACGAGGCGACTGCAAAAGCCATCGGCAAGGGGCTTGGTATCAATGTTCGCGCCGGCCTGATGCCCGACGACAAGCAGCGCATCGTCCGTGAACTCCAACAGCAGGGACAGGTCGTCGCCAAGGTCGGCGACGGCATCAACGACGCCCCTGCCCTTGCCGCTGCCGATTTCGGCATCGCCATGGGCGGCGGCACCGATGTCGCGCTGGAAACCGCCGACGCTGCCATCCTGCATGGCCGCGTCACCGACATTCCTGACATGATCGCCCTGTCGAAGACGGTGATGGGCAACATCACCCAGAACATCACCATCGCCCTTGGCCTCAAGGCGGTGTTCCTGGTGACGACGATTGCCGGCATTACTGGTCTGTGGCCCGCCATCCTCGCCGACACCGGCGCCACGGTGCTGGTCACCGCCAACGCCATGCGGCTGCTCGCCTGGCGCGGCCGCTGACGCAATCCTAGAACTGGTCGTTCGATGGGCCGCCCGGGCAGACCTGGGCGGCCCGTTTGACAATCGTGATCATTTGGCCGAGATACCGGCCATGCAAAAAGTTTCCTTTGCCATCCTCGTCACCTGCAAAGGCGGCCTTCAAATAGGCTGATAGCCTGGTGCCACTACCTGCGAGAGCAAGAGCGGCACCAGGACACTGACACTCACGACATCAGAAATCTGCCTGTACTGGCCGAGCGATCTGCTGCGCTGTTGCGCGCGCCGCTTGCTGCCGGCGGCACTCCGTTTGGAATGTTCAAATGACCTTCAAATACAGTTTCACCTTCCCGATCAGCGGCGCCAACAAGCTGCCTCGTTTCAAGAACTGGGCCGCAGAACACGCGGCCGGCATCGAAGTCAGCCTTCCGCCCCAGGTTCCCGTCAAGAGCGAGAGCTTGACCATCCGCCTCAGGTCCGCTGACGACCGGCAAGCGCTGATGACCAAGCTTGCAGGCGTCGACTTGTAGCACTGAGCGACGGTGACGGGCCTGGCCCGTCACCGTCCACTTGGGGCAACTCACGCGCCATGCCCGCACTGCAGTGCCGGCTCGGAAGTCCGGCATCCTTCCTGCGCCCGTCCCCACGATCAGCCGCAAGTGGCAACTTGGACGGCTACTCCCGGGCCTTTTGACAACTTTGCCCGCACCCCATAAGTTCGCCAGAACCAGTAGTCGTCCGCTCCCAGATGGAGCAGGCCCTTCGAAAAGATCGGCAACAAGATGACCTCGGCAATCATGGCACTGATTCTGGCAATGTTCACGGTCTCCGCAGCGATTGCGGACGAGAAGGCCTTTTTGGAAACTCTTTCCGGCAGCTGGCATGGCGGGGGACACGTCCGACTGAAACCCGGCGCAATGCCGCTTGCCGTCTCCTGCAGCCTCGACTCCCGGGCAGATGGCGCAGCCCTCAACCTTGACGGCGCCTGCCGCGCAAAAGTCGTGTTCTCCCGCCGCATAGGAGTTGATCTGCAGGCCAATGGCGGACGCTATACCGGTTCCTATGTCGGTTCGAGACGTGGCGCCGCGCGACTTGTCGGTACACGCACCGGCGATACGCTCAACCTCCAGATCCTATGGCCAGACAAGGGCTCCGGTTCGCGCGTCGCAAGCATGCGGCTGGCAAGCGTCGGTACAGGGCATATGCGGATCGTCACGATCGAGCCGCATCCCCAGACCGGAAAGAAGGTCGTGACGGCGACAATCGAGCTCACCCGCAACTAGGTGATCAACGGCAGCAAGACTGCGCAACTCTCTGTAATTCTTGAAAGACACCGGTTAGCCCCGGAGAGGCTCAAGCCGTTTCATCCCTGATGGAACGGCTTGCTCAGATGATTTGGTACTCACCTGAAAAGTGATGGTGCGGTCGAGAAGACTCGAACTTCCACGGGTTGCCCCACAGCGACCTCAACGCTGCGCGTCTACCAATTCCGCCACGACCGCACTGTCACGAAGGGCCGGTCCGAACCGGCTCGCGGCATGTAGCAAATCGTTTCCGGGGAAACAAGCGCCCTGTGCGATATTCGTCGATCATTCTTGCTTGCCCCAGGGGAAGCGGCCATCACTTTCGACAATAGCCGGCTTTCAAGGCGCGGGGACTGGACGTTTTGGCCGCCAGCGGCCATATCAGGCCGAAGAACGGACCGTCCAAATGACCGAACGCAGCCTGATCGCCACGTCGTTTCTCGCCCTTCCGGGCTCAGCCCCGGTCGAATGGCGAATCGAATCCGGCCTCACCCCTTACGACCAGGCGCTCGCCTTCATGGAAGAGCGCGCCGACGCGATTCGCCAGGGTAGCGCCGGCGAGATGGTCTGGCTGGTCGAGCACCCGCCAATCTACACCGCAGGCACCAGCGCCCAGGAGCAGGACCTGGTCGAGCCCGACCGTTTCCCCGTCTTCAAGACCGGCCGCGGCGGCGAATACACCTATCATGGCCCCGGCCAGCGCGTGGCCTACGTCATGCTCGACCTCAAGCGTCGGCGCGAAGACGTGCGTGCCTTCGTGGCATCGCTCGAGGCCTGGATCATATCGGCGCTCGCCGCCTTCAACGTGAAGGGCGAACGCCGCGAGGACAGGGTGGGCGTCTGGGTGGTCAGACCCGACCGCCCGTCCCTGCCGGACGGTTCACCGGCGGAAGACAAGATTGCCGCCATCGGCATACGCCTGCGTCGTTGGGTGAGTTTCCACGGCATCGCCATCAATGTCGAACCTGAGCTCGGCCATTTCTCGGGCATCGTGCCTTGCGGCGTCACCGACCATGGCGTCACCAGCCTTGTCGACCTTGGCCTGCCGGTGACGATGAACGACCTCGACGTTGCGCTCAAAGCCGCGTTCGAAGAGATATTCGGGCCAGCCAGCACAGTCTCCGAGACCGTACGAAAAACCGCCTAGGAACTTTCGCTGGTCTGCCTGTTTGCAGCCCCGAACGTGGCGGGTCCTTCGACGTCGGCGCCCGCAATTCCCGCGTCATTCAGGCATCGGGATCTGTCCCGGTGCCGCAGCCTTCATCGGTTCAGAACCCCATCGAGAAGAGGCCGAACCGGCATTCAATCACAGTGCGCCGATCCACATCGCCATGGTGACGAGGAAGGTGCTCATGCAGACCATCGAAAGGACATCCTGTAGCAGCTCGGTCATCTGTTGCTCCTGTTTTTAATATGTTCTCAATTTGTTCTATTTTTGTTCAAATGTCAACGCACACCATTGCTTTCGGGCGCAGGCGCTCGTTGCAAGCGATTCGACAGTAAATGAAGGGTTCATGCGCGCGACCGGTCACCGCCGCGCGTTAACAATCGCGCGTCAGCCGTCCCGGCATCAAGATAACAGTCAACTGGAGCGCGGCCCGCCGACAGTGCGAACAGGCGTCTGGAGCAATCGCCCGCTGCTAGCGCAGCGGAACGATCTTGCCCTCGGCGAGCGTCACGCGGCGGTCCATACGCGCGGCAAGCTCGTGGTTGTGCGTGGCAATAAGTGCGGCCAGGCCAGATTGCCTGACGAGCGCCGAAAGCGCGTCGAAGACATAACCTGCCGTCACCGGATCGAGATTGCCGGTCGGCTCGTCGGCCAGAAGCACCAGCGGCGCATTGGCAACCGCGCGTGCGATCGCCACGCGCTGCTGCTCGCCGCCGGAAAGCTCTGACGGCCTGTGTTCGGCGCGCTTGCCTATCTTCATGTAGTCGAGCAGTTGCTCGGCACGCTCGCTCGCCTTGGCCGGGCTGAGACCCTTCACCAACTGCGGCATCATCACATTCTCCAGCGCCGAGAATTCGGGCAGCAGGTGATGGAACTGATAGACAAAACCAACGTCGTTGCGGCGGATCGCGGTACGCTCGTCGTCCGAAAGCCGCCCGCAGGCGCGCCCGTTCAGGAAGACGTCGCCGGCGTCGGGGCGTTCGAGCAGGCCTGCGGTATGCAGCAGCGTCGACTTGCCGGCGCCTGACGGCGCCACCAGCGCCACCATCTCGCCCGGCTTGAGCGAGAAATTGGCATCGTTCAGGATCGTCAGCTTGCGCGAGCCCTGCTCGTAATGGCGTTCGACGCTCTTGAGTTCGATAACGGCTTCGATCGCCATCACTCGTACCTCAGCGCTTCGACCGGATCGAGCGTTGCCGCCCGCCATGCCGGAAACAGTGTCGCCAGGAACGACAGCACCAGGGCCATCAGCACCACCGAGACAGTCTCGCCGACGTCCATCTTGGCCGGCAGCTGGCTGAGGAAGTAGAGCTCGGGATTGAACAGCACCGTGCCGGAAAGCCACGAGAAGAACTGCCGGATGCGCTCGACATTGAGGCAGATGACGACGCCGAGCAGCACGCCGGCAATGGTGCCGGTCATGCCGATGGCGGCGCCCGTCATCAGGAAGATGCGCATGACGGCGCCACGCGTCGCACCCATCGTGCGCAGGATGGCGATGTCGTGGCCCTTGTCCTTCACCAGCATGATCAGGCCGGAGATAATGTTCAATGCTGCCACAAGCACGATCAGCGTCAGGATCATGAACATGACGTTGCGCTCGACCTGCAGCGCCGAGAAGAACGTCTGGTTGCGCTGGCGCCAGTCGGTCAGGAAGATCGGCCGCTGGGCCGCCTCCTCGACCTTGGTCTTCAGCGCATCGACGTCATCGGGGTTGTCGACATAAATCTCGATCGAGCCGACCTTGCCTTCGGAATTGAAGTAGAGCTGCGCCTCGTTGAGCGGCATGAAGACGATCGAGCTGTCATATTCCGACATGCCGACTTCGAAGATGCCGGAGATCGGATAGGCTTTCGCCCGCGGCGTCGTGCCCATGGGCGTGACGTCTCCGTCGGGCGAAATCAGCCGGATGGAATCGCCCAGCACTAGGCCCATGTTCTCGGCCATGCGCTTGCCGATGACTACGCCCTCGCCTTCGTCGAAGCCGACGATGGAGCCCTGCTTGATGTTGTTGGCGACCAGCGTCACCTTGCCGAGATCGCTGCCTCTGATGCCGCGCACCAGAGCGCCGGCGCCAGCGCCGACATTGCCCTGCGCCAGCACCTGTCCCTCGACCAGCGGAATGGCATATTTGACGCCTGAAACCCCGTTGATGCGGTCGGCGACCGCCGAATAGTCCTCAAGCGGGGTGTCCACTGCGGTGACGACCAGATGGCCGTTGACGCCGAGAATGCGGGTCAGGAGTTCGGCGCGAAACCCGTTCATCACCGCCATCACCACGATCAGCGTGGCAACGCCCAGCATGATGCCGAGAAACGAGATCGAAGCGATGACCGAAATCACCGTCTCCTTGCGCTTCGAACGAAGGTAGCGCCAGGCCACCATGCGCTCGAACACCGAGAACGGCCCGGCCCCGGCCGGCTTCGCCGCCGCCACTTGGTTCATGCCTTGGCGCCCAGCTTGGCGAGTGCGGCTGCCACCGGCAGCGTTTCGCGCTCGCCAGTCTTGCGGTTCTTGATTTCGACCTCACCGGCAGCAGCACCGCGCGGACCGACGATCACCTGCCACGGCAGGCCGATCAGGTCGGCAGTTGCGAACTTGCCGCCGGCGCGCTGGTCGGTGTCGTCGTAGAGCACGTCCTTGCCGGCTGCTTCGAAGGCCTTGTAGAACTCGTCGCAGATGCGATCGCACTCGGCGTCGCCGACCTTCATGTTGATCAGGCCGATGTCGAACGGTGCCACCGCCTCCGGCCATATGATGCCGTTCTCGTCATGGCTCGCCTCGATGATCGCGGCGATCAGGCGCGACGGGCCGATGCCGTAGGAACCCATCGACACGAAATGCTCCTTGCCATCGGGCCCGGTCACCTTGGCTCCCATCGGCTTCGAGTACTTCTCGCCGAAATGGAAGATGTGGCCGACCTCAATGCCGCGCGCCGAAACCTTGTCGGCCTCGGGCACCGCATCCCAGGCCGCCTCGTCATGCATTTCTTCGGTCGCCGCATACGGCGTCGTCCACTGCTTGACGATGCCGTCGATCTCGCCGTCATTGCCGAAGTCGGTTTCGGCGCCCGGCACGGGCAGGCCGAGATAGTCGCGATGGCAGAACACCTGGCTTTCGCCGGTTTCGGCCAAAATGATGAACTCGTGGCTCAGGTCGCCGCCGATCGGGCCGGTGTCGGCGCGCATCGGGATCGCCTGCAGGCCCATCCGCGTGAAGGTACGGAGATAAGAGACGAACATCCTGTTGTAGGCCGCCTTGGCGCCCTCGAAGTCGAGGTCGAAGGAATAGGCATCCTTCATCAGGAATTCACGGCTGCGCATGACGCCGAAGCGCGGGCGCACTTCGTCGCGGAACTTCCACTGGATATGGTAGAGGTTGAGCGGCAGATCCTTGTACGACTTGACGTAGGACCGGAAGATTTCCGTCACCATCTCTTCGTTGGTCGGTCCGAACAGCATGTCGCGCTCGTGCCGATCCTTGATGCGCAGCATCTCTTTGCCGTAGTCGTCGTAACGGCCGCTTTCGCGCCACAGGTCGGCCGACTGGATCGTCGGCATCAGGATTTCCAATGCCCCTGCCCGGTCCTGTTCTTCGCGCACGATGCGGCAGATCTTGTCCAGCACGCGCTTGCCCAGTGGCAGCCACGAGAAGCTGCCGGCCGCCTGTTGCCTGATCATGCCCGCGCGCAGCATCAGCCGGTGGGAAATGATGTCCGCCTCGCGGGGATTTTCTTTCAAGATAGGCAGGAAATAGCGCGACAGACGCATCGAAGATTCCATGAAAACGATGATGCCGGAATCGGCACGGGAAAGGCTTGCTTGAACGCGCTTCATAGCCATTTCATGGCCGATTGGAAACCCGCGCACGCCGTTTCGACGCAGCGTCAGAATGCCCTGTCTGGTTGCCAGGCAAATTCTGCCAAACAATTGTGCATCGCAGCACAGGATTGCCCCTGCCGAAGCAAAATTCTGCGTGACATTTCATTTCGGCTTGGTCTAATGTGCCCCGATAACCGAGAGGGCGGAGAAAAATCCGCTCTCCTACGCGGTCAAAGTCTTGGGAGGATGCGATCTAGGCGCGATAACTCGCTGCCGCCGGTAACGGAAAGCAGATCGGACGCGTTTAAATTGCAAGGCTTCGCGCCTTGCATTTTTTTTGGGCAATCATCAGCTTACGATGCGTCGTTGACAAACGACATGACCGGGCATGACACCAGATCATCCCGCCCGCGTCGGCGGTAGTCGGCCGGGCGTTGTCGCTCAGTTGATCTCGGGGATGAACTGGGGGAAATCGTCGAAGCTGTAGCCGAGGCCGAGGGTCACGCCATAGAACGCGCCCATCAGCACCGCCGTGACCACCGTTGTCCACAGCATGGCGCGCAGCATGTGGGGGCCGCGCGGCGCGCTCGCCTCCGTGCCGTGCGTGACATTGTTGTCGTCATCCTGGGTCTTCACGCCGAATGGCAGGATGGCAAACAGGGTCAGCCACCAGAAGACGAAATACATCGCAATGATGGAAATCCAGGTCATGCCTGTTCGAGCTCCACGAGCGTACCCTGGAAATCCTTGGGGTGCAGGAACAGCACCGGCTTGCCATGCGCGCCGATCCTCGGACTGCCGTCGCCGAGCACGCGGGCGCCGCTCGCCTTGAGGTGGTCGCGCGCAGCCAGGATGTCGTCAACCTCGTAGCAGACATGGTGCATGCCGCCTGAAGGGCTCTTGGCCAGGAATGCCGCGATCGGCGACCCCTCGCCCAGCGGCTCGAGGAGTTCGATCTTGGTATTGCCGACATCTATGAAGACGACCGTCACGCCATGCTCAGGCAGGGCCTGCGGCTCGGTCACCCTGGCGCCGAGCGTGTCGCGGTAGACAGCGCTCGCCGCTGCCAGGTCCGGCACGGCGATGGCGACGTGGTTGAGGCGTCCGAGCATATCAAGTCCTGCCTTCAGCGGGTGACGAACACCGTCACCAGCGGTTTCTTGCCCCAGGCTTCGTTGGCCGCACCGCGCACCGCGCGACGCACCGCTTCCTGCACCAGGTCGAGGTCTTTTCGGCGCGCGCGGGGTATGGAGTCCACAGCGCCTATTGCCGCATCGAGCATCAATTCCTCGAGAGCCTCGCCGCCGGCATCGACTTCGGCGACGCCGATGGCCACCAGATCCGGATCGCCTGACAGCTCATACTTGTCGTCGAGCACGACGTTGACCGCGACATGGCCGGCAAAGGACAGCTTGCGCCGGTCACGGATGCCCATCGCCTCGTCCGAACCGATCAGCTTGCCGTCCTTATAGACGCGGCCGAACGGCACCTGGTCGATGATTTCTGCAGCGCCCGGCCACAGCCGGAGCATGTCGCCGTCGCGGATCTGCGCCACTTCGGGAATTCCGGACATCGCCATCAGCGAGCCCTGCCCGACGAGATGAGCCGCCTCGCCATGCACCGGCACGCCGATGCGCGGACGCACCCATTCATACATGCGCTTGAGTTCGCTGCGGCGCGGGTGGCCGGAGACGTGGACCAGCGCGTCACCGTCCTCGATGATCCTCATGCCCTGGTCGATGAGTTGGTTCTTGATCTCAAGGATCGCCTTTTCGTTGCCGGGAATGGTCCGCGAGGAAAACACCACCGTGTCGCCTGGCGACAGGGCGACCGACTTCATTTCGTCGCGTGCCAGCTTGGCGAGCGCCGCCCGCGGCTCACCCTGGCTGCCAGTACAGATGACGACGAGGTTTTCGCGCGGAATGTAACCGTAATCCTCTTCGGAAACGAATTCCGGCAGCCCGTCCATGTAGCCGAGTTCGCTCGACACATCGATGACCCGCTTCAGCGAGCGTCCCATGACCAGAACTTGCCGACCGGCGTCGCGCGCCGCCTCGGCGATCGAGCGGATACGGCCGACATTCGACGAGAAGGTCGTCACCGCGACACGGCCCTTGGCCTCTTCGATCACCTTGCGCAGTCCCTGCCCGACCTGCTGCTCGGACGGCGAATCGCCCTCGCGCAGCGCATTGGTCGAATCGCAGACCAGCGCCAGCACGCCCTTGTCGCCATAGGCGCGGAACCGAGCCTCGTCGGTCATGGGGCCGATTTCCGGCGCCGGGTCGATCTTCCAGTCACCAGTGTGGATCACCGTGCCGGCAGGACTAGTGATCGCCAGCGAAACCGGCTCGGGAATCGAGTGGCTGACAGCGATTGCTTCGATCTCGAACGGGCCCACCGTGAACTTTTCGCCGGCGCGATAGACAGTTACCGGGATTTTCGGCGCGCCCTGCTCCGACTGGCGCTTGGCTTCCAGCAGCCCGGCAGCAAAAGGCGTCATCCAGACCGGCGCCTTGAGCTTCGGCCAGGTATCGTGCAGCGCGCCGTAGTGATCCTCGTGCGCATGCGTGATGATGATGCCTCGGAGGTTCTTGAGCTCTTCTTCGATGAAGCGCGTATCGGGCAGCACCAGATCGACACCCGGCAGCGTCGCATCGGGGAAAGTCACGCCGACATCGATGATGATCCACTCGCGCGCATTCGCCGGGCCGAAGCCGTAGAGCGCGAAGTTCATGCCGATCTCGCCGACGCCACCAAGCGGCACGAATACGAGCTCGGCGTTTTCCGCTTTCGCCATACCAGAAATCCTTTCAGGCCTGTCAGGCCGCGCCGGCCGAAGCGACCGCGCCAAAATGCACGTCGCCAGCGGCGATCTTTACCGTTTCACCTTTAGCGTCACGGATGACGAAGCGGCAATCCTCGTCGATGGTCTCGAAGATGCCGCGCACCACATTTCCCTCGACCCGCACGGCCACTTCGCTGCCCAGGCCAGCAGCGCGCGCCAGCCAGCGCTTGCGGATCTCGGCCAGGCCCCTGCCTTCGGCCCAGATGCGTTCGTTCTCGCTCCAGGCATCGGAAAGAGCCAGGAACAGCGTTTCGGCGTCGACGCCCGCTCCGAGACTGGCAAGCGACGTCGCGGGATAAGGCACGTCGGTCGGATGGGCCACGACATTGACACCGATGCCGATGGCGATGCCGAGCCGCCCATGCCCAAGCAGGGTCGATTCAAGCAGGATGCCGGCAAGCTTGGCCCCCGACGCCAGCACGTCGTTCGGCCATTTCAGCTCGAAACGCTTGACGCCTTGCCCGCTGCCGCCATCGACGCCGACCGAAAACCGGGCATTGGGCGCCACCGCATCCAGCGCATCGGCAAGGGCGAGCCCAGCGACGAAGCCGAGCGTCGCGGCATATTGCAGATCGTGATCGAGGACCTTGAGCAGGGTCGCCGCCAGGTTGCCCTCCGGCGTCGCCCAGACGCGGCCGCGCCGGCCGCGACCGCTGTCCTGTTTCTTGGAGACGATCCAGAGCTTGCCCGGATCGCCTGCCATCGCGTGCTCCAACGCCAGTGCGTTGGTCGACCCTACCGCATCGTGGGCTTCCAGGCGGAAACCGTCGGCACTTGCAGTCGGTGCGAGTTGGAACCCCATACCGTCAGAAGAAGGTCTTGGCAGCAGCTTCCGCCATCTGCCCGACAGGGCCGCCGATCAGCACGTAGAACAGCACGAACGCGCCGGACAGGCCGAGCACGAGGCGAAGCTCGCCCGCCATCGGCTGGAAACCGCCGACCGGCTCGTCGAACCACATGATCTTGATGATGCGCAGGTAATAATAGGCGCCGACCACCGAAGCCAGCATGCCGATCACCGCAAGGGCGTAGAGATTGGCATCGATTGCGGCGAGGAAGACGTACCACTTCCCCCAGAAACCCGCGAGCGGCGGAATGCCGGCCAGCGAGAACATAAGGATGGTCAGGATCGTCGCCATCATCGGATTGGTCGAGGACAGGCCTGCCAGATCGCTGATCTGTTCGACATTGCCGTCCTTGCGGCGCATGGCGAGGATGAAGGCGAAGGTGCCCAGCGTCATCACCAGGTAGATCAGCATGTAGATGACCACGCCGCGCACGCCGGCTTCGCTGTTGGCCGCGAGGCCGACAAGCGCGTAGCCCATGTGTCCGATCGACGAATAGGCCATCAGGCGCTTGATGTTCTTCTGTCCGATCGCCGCGAAGGCGCCCAGAACCATCGAGGCGATCGAGACGAAGACGATGATCTGCTGCCAGTCGAGGCCGATCGGCTCGAACGCACCCATGGTGACGCGCACGATCAGCGCCATCGCAGCCATCTTGGGGGCCGCGGCGAAGAACGCCGTCACCGGGGTCGGCGCGCCTTCATAGACGTCAGGCGTCCACATGTGGAACGGCACTGCCGAGATCTTGAAGCACAGGCCGGCAAGCACGAACACCAGACCGAAGACCAGTCCGAGTTGGCGCTCGCCACCGGTCAGCGCCGCGGCGATCGCTTCGAACGAGGTGTGGCCGGTGTAGCCGTAGACGAGGCTGATGCCGTAGAGCAACATGCCCGACGACAAGGCGCCGAGTACGAAATACTTGAGGCCCGCTTCGGTCGAACGCACGTTGTCGCGGTTGATCGCGGCAATGACATAGAGCGCCAGCGACTGCAGCTCGAGCCCGAGATAGAGTGCCAGCATGTCGTTGGCCGAGATCATCAGCAGCATGCCGAGGGTGGCCAGCATGGCCAGCACCGGAAACTCGAACTTGTCGAACTTCTCGGCCTTGGCAAAGCCGACCGACATGATCAGCGTCACGACCGCGCCAACCAGCGTCAAAAGCTTCATGAAGCGGGCGAACGGATCGGAGATGAAGGCCGTGCCGTAGCCCTGCCCGTCATGGCCGAATACCAGCATCCACGCACCGGCCGCAATCAGCAGCGCGACGGCCAGGCCGGTCACGGTCGAGTTGGCGCGCTCGCCGGAGAACACACCTACCATCAGCAGCACCAGCGCGCCGACAGCAATGATCAGCTCCGGCATGGAGAGCGAGAGGCTCGAAAGGAGTTCGGGCGTCATGGTTCGCAAAACCCCTGTCAGTTCGCCGCCGCGGTCTGCGCGGCGTCGATCGATACGGTTACGTTATTGACCAACGCCTTCACGGAAGCCGCCGTGGCGTCGAACACCGGTGCCGGGTAGACACCGTAGAAGATGACCAGGATGACGAGCGGGTAGAGCACCACCTTCTCGCGGCCCGACAGGTCGAACAGACCCTTGAGGCTTTCCTTGGTCAGCGCGCCGAAGACGACGCGGCGATACAGCCACAGCGCATAGGCCGCCGACAGGATCACGCCGGTTGCGGCGAGCAGCGCCACCCAGGTGTTGACCTTGAAGATGCCGAACAGCGTCAGGAACTCGCCGACGAAGCCGCTGGTGCCGGGCAATCCGACATTGGCCATGGTGAAGATCAGGAACGCCACTGCATATTTCGGCATGTTGTTGACCAAGCCGCCATAGGCCGCGATGTCACGCGTATGCATGCGGTCGTAGACGACGCCGACGCAGAGGAACAGCGCACCGGAGACGAGGCCATGGCTCAGCATCTGGAAGATCGCGCCCTGCACGCCTTCCTGGTTCATCGAGAAGATGCCCATGGTGACGTAGCCCATGTGGGCGACCGATGAATAGGCGATCAGCTTCTTCATGTCCTCCTGCATCAGCGCCACCAGCGAGGTGTAGATGATGGCGACGACCGACAGTGCGAAAACCAGCGGGGCGAAGAACTCGGAAGCCAGCGGGAACATCGGCAGCGAGAAACGCAGGAAGCCGTAACCGCCCATCTTCAGCAGGATGCCGGCCAGAATGACCGAACCTGCCGTCGGCGCCTCAACATGCGCATCCGGCAACCAGGTGTGGACCGGCCACATCGGCATCTTCACCGCAAACGAGGCAAAGAAGGCGAGCCACAGCCACGTCTGCATGTTGGCTGGGAAGCCATGCGAAAGCAGCGTCGGAATGTCGGTCGTGCCGGCCTGCCAGAACATCGCCATAACCGCCAGCAGCATCAGCACCGAGCCGAGCAGCGTGAACAGGAAGAACTTGAAGCTGGCATAGACGCGACGCTTGCCGCCCCAGACGCCGATGATGATGAACATCGGGATCAGCACGGCTTCGAAGAAGACGTAGAACAGCACGATGTCGAGCGCGCAGAACACGCCGATCATCAGCGTTTCCAGGACCAGGAACGAGATCATGTATTCCTTGACGCGCTTTTCCACCGACTCCCAGCTAGCCAGGATGCAGAGCGGCATCAGGAAGGTCGTCAGGATGACGAACAGCATCGAGATGCCATCCACGCCCATGTGGTAGGAAATGCCGGAATCGAGCCACGCGGCCTTTTCGACGAACTGGAAGCCGGTCTCGGCGTTGTCGAAATAGATCCAGATCAGCAGCGACACCGCGAAGGTGAAGACCGTGGTCAGGAGCGCGACATTGCGGATATTGCGGCGCGCAGCATCACCGTCGTCCCTGATCAGAAGGATCAGGAACGCGCCGACCAGCGGCAGGAAGGTGACTAGCGACAGAATGGGAACGCCGGACATCAGAAGGAGCTCCCGAGCATCATCCAGGTAACGAGGGCCGCCACGCCGATCAGCATGGCGAAGGCGTAGTGATAGAGGTAACCGGTCTGCAGCTTGACAACACGGTTGGTCACGTCGACGACGCGGGCCGAGATGCCGTCGGCGCCGAACCCGTCGATCAGCCAGCCGTCACCCTTCTTCCACAGGAACCGGCCGAGCCACTTGGCCGGGCGCACGAACAGGAAGTCGTACAGTTCGTCGAAGTACCACTTGTTGAGCAGGAAGGCGTAGAGCCCGCGATGGCGTTCAGCCAGCACCTTCGGCATCTCCGGCGAGCGGATGTAGAACAGGTATGCCACCAGGAAGCCGCTGATCATCGCCGCGAACGGCGCGAGCTTTACCCACATCGGCACGCCGTGGAAGTCGTGCAGGATGTGATTGGTCTCGAGCGTGAAGATCGCGCCCTTCCAGAACTCGTTGTAGGCCTCGCCGATGAACTGGTCGTGGAACACCACGCCCGCAAACAGCGCGCCGACAGCCAGCACGAACAGCGGCACCAGCATCACCGGCGGCGATTCATGCACATGGTGCATGACGTCGGCGGTGGCGCGCGGCTTGCCGTGGAAGGTCATGAAAATCAGGCGCCAGGAATAGAAGCTGGTGAAGCAGGCAGCGACCACGAGCATCGCAAAGGCAAGGCCGGCGACCGCGTTGTGGCCGACGAACGCGCCTTCGATGATGGCGTCCTTGGAGAAGAAGCCGGCCGTGCCGATGATCGTCGCCGGGATACCGACGCCGGTCAGCGCCAGCGTGCCGATGACCATCATCCAGTAGGTAGTCGGGATCAGCCTCCTGAGACCACCCATCTTGCGCATGTCCTGCTCGTCGGAAACCGCATGGATCACCGAGCCCGAGCCCAGGAACAGCAGCGCCTTGAAGAAGGCGTGCGTGAACAGGTGGAAGATGGCGGCTGAGTAGAAGCCCATGCCCAGCGCCACGAACATGTAGCCGAGCTGCGAGCAGGTCGAATAGGCGATGACGCGCTTGATGTCGTTCTGCACCAGGCCGACGGTCGCTGCGAAGAAGGCCGTGAAGGCGCCGATGAAGGTCACGACGGTAAGTGCGGAGGCGGACAGTTCGAACACCGGCGACATGCGCGCCAGCATGAACACGCCGGCGGTCACCATGGTGGCCGCGTGGATCAGCGCCGACACCGGCGTCGGGCCTTCCATGGCGTCCGGCAGCCAGGTGTGCAGGGGCACCTGCGCCGACTTGCCCATGGCACCCATGAACAGCAGCAGGCAGACGATGGTCAGCGCGCCCTGCTTGTCGAGCGCATAGCCGAGGAAGGTCAGGACGGTTTCGCTGCTTGCGGCAGCGCCTTCGGACGGCAGATAGGAAGCGGCGCCGGCAAAGATCGTGCTGAATTCGACCGAGCCGAACAGAACGAACAGGCCGAAGATGCCGAGCAGGAAGCCAAAGTCGCCGACACGATTGACCACGAACGCCTTGATGGCGGCGGCATTCGCCGACGGCTTCTTGTACCAGAAGCCGATCAGCAGGTAGGAGGCGAGTCCCACCCCTTCCCAGCCGAAGAACATCTGAACGAGGTTGTCCGACGTCACCAGCATCAGCATGGCGAAGGTGAACAGCGACAGGTAGGCGAAGAAGCGCGGCCGATGCGGATCGTGGTGCATATAGCCGATCGAGTAGATGTGGACGAGCGCCGACACCGTGTTGACCACGACCAGCATGACCACCGTCAGCGTGTCGATGCGCAGCGCCCAGTTGGCCTGCAGCCCGCCGGAGTCGATGAAGCGCAGCACCGGCACGGTGAACACTTCGACGTCGCCGAGCCCCACGGTGATGAAGGCGACCCAGGACAGGACAGCCGACACGACCAGCAGGCCGGAGGTGATGTATTCGGACGCCTTGGCGCCGATCGAACGGCCGAACAGGCCGGCGATCAGGAAGCCGAGAAGCGGAAGGAAGACGATTAGCTGATACATTTTTGTCCCGTCAGCCCTTCATCATGTTCACGTCTTCGACCGCGATGGAGCCGCGGTTGCGGAAGAATACGACCAGAATGGCAAGCCCGATTGCCGCTTCAGCGGCGGCGACCGTCAGAACGAAAATCGCAAAAACCTGACCTACGAGATCGCCGAGATGGGCAGAGAAAGCCACGAAATTGATGTTGACGGCGAGCAGGATCAGCTCGACCGACATCAGGATGACGATGACGTTCTTGCGGTTCAGGAAAATGCCGAACACGCCGAGTGTGAACATCACCGCCGAAAGGGTGAGATAGTGTCCGATACCGACAACCATGGTCAGATTCCCTTGCCCGTCTCGACCTTCTTGACCTCGATCGCGGTGGCCGGCGTGCGGGCGACCTGAGCGGGGATGCTCTGGCGCTTGACGTTCGGCTTGTGGCGCAGCGTGAGCACGATGGCGCCGATCATGGCGACCAAAAGCACAAGGCCGGCGATCTGGAAGAAGTAGATGTAATCCGTGTAGAGGATGTCGCCGAGCGCTGCCGTGTTGTGGCGCACCGCGATGTCAGGCGTTGGCTGGGCAACCGCCGTCGCGAGCTTCGGCGAGAACGCGTAGCCACCGGTCACCACGATCAGCTCGGCAGCCAGGATCAGGCCGACCAGCGCGCCGATCGGCGCATATTGCAGCGCGCCTGACTTGAGCTCGGCGAAATCGACGTCGAGCATCATGACGACGAACAGGAACAGCACCGCCACCGCGCCGACATAGACGACGAGCAGGATCATCGCCAGGAACTCGGCGCCGGTCAGAAGGAACAGACCCGCCGCGTTGAAGAACGTCAGGATCAGGTAGAGCACCGAGTGAACCGGGTTGCGCGCCGAAATGACCATGAAGGCCGACGCCACCGCGATGAAGGCGAAGAGGTAGAAAAATACCGCTTCAAGTCCGTTGAGCATGGGTTCCCCCGGTTTTCCTTTCGGGCCGAACGCGCTTGCGCCCTGCCCTGTTCACGTCCTTGCTCCGCCTCCGGTGCAGGTCGCGCGTTCCTTAGACGAGCCGACTTGGCCAGTCCATTGTTCAAGCCTCAGCGATACGGCGAATCCATCGCGATGTTGCGCGCGATCTCGCGCTCCCACCGGTCACCATTCGCAAGCAGCTTGTCCTTGTCGTAGTAAAGCTCCTCGCGCGTTTCCGTCGCGAATTCGAAATTCGGCCCCTCGACGATGGCGTCGACCGGGCAGGCTTCCTGGCAGAAGCCGCAATAGATGCACTTCACCATGTCGATGTCGTAGCGCACCGTACGACGCGTACCGTCGTTGCGGCGCGGGCCGGCCTCGATAGTGATGGCCTGCGCGGGGCAGATCGCCTCGCACAGCTTGCAGGCGATGCAGCGCTCTTCGCCGTTGGGATAGCGGCGCAGCGCATGCTCGCCGCGGAACCGCGGGCTGACCGGTCCCTTTTCATGCGGATAGTTCAGCGTCGCCTTGGGCGCGAAGAACTGGCGCATCGACAGGAAGAACGCGCCGACGAAGTCCTGCAGCAGCAGCGATTTGGCGGCTTGGGTTAGCGCGGACATCATGCGGCTCCCGAAAGCTTGAGGACAGCAGCGGTGATGACGACCATTGCCAGCGAGATCGGCAGGAAGACCTTCCAGCCCAGGCGCATCAGCTGGTCGTAGCGGTAGCGCGGCACGAAGGACTTCACCATGGCGAACATGAAGAACACCATGCAGACCTTGAGCACGAACCAGATCACGCCGGGCACCCAGGTGAAGGGTGCGAAGTCGAACGGCGGCAGCCATCCGCCAAGGAACAGGATCGTCGTCAGCGCGCACATCAGCACGATGGCGACGTACTCGCCGAGGAAGAACAGCAGAAACGGCGTCGACGAATATTCGATCATGTGGCCGGCAACGAGTTCCGACTCGGCTTCGACAAGGTCGAAGGGCGGACGGTTGGTCTCTGCGAGTGCCGAGATGAAGAAGATCACGAACATCGGGAACAGCACGAGCCAGTTCCAGTCGAGGAAGGTGTTCGGCAGACCCAGGCGCGTGCCGATGCCATCGCCCTGCGACAGCACGATGTCGGTGAGGTTCAGCGAACCGACGGTGAGCAGCACGCAGACGATGACGAAGCCGATCGAGACTTCATAGGACACCATCTGGGCCGCCGAACGCAGCGCGCCGAGGAAGGGATACTTGGAGTTCGAGGCCCAGCCGCCCATGATCACGCCATAGACCTCGAGCGAGGAGATGGCGAAGACATAGAGGATGCCGACGTTGACGTTGGCGATCGCCCAGCCTTCGCTGACCGGGATCACCGCCCATGCCGAGATCGCCAGCACCGCCGAGACGACTGGTGCAAGCAGGAACACGCCCTTGTTAGCGCCTGACGGGATCACCGGCTCCTTGAAGACAAACTTCAGGAGATCGGCGAAGGCCTGCAGCAGGCCCCAGGGACCGACGACGTTCGGACCGCGGCGCAGCTGCACCGCCGCCCAGATCTTGCGGTCGGCATAAAGGATGTAGGCGACGAAGATCAGCAGGACGACGATCAGCACGACCGACTTCAGGAGGATGATCAACGCCGGCAGGACGTAGAAGGAGAAAAAGGTATCCATGACAGCCTTTACTCCGCCGCCTGCTTGAAGCCGTTTTTGGCCAGTGCCGAACACTCGGCCATCACCGCCGACGCGCGTGCGATCGGGTTGGTGAGGTAGAAGTCCTTCACGACGGAGGTGAAGGCTGCCTTGTTCAGGCGGCCGCCGAGCTTGGCGACCTTGGCGATGTCGTCATTGTCGCCGGCATCGATCTGGTCGATGCGCGCCAGATGCGGAAGCTCCGCATAGAGCTTGGCGCGCAGCTGCTGCAACGAATCGAAAGGCAGCTTATGGCCGAGCACATCGGACAGCGCCCTGAGGATCGCCCAGTCTTCCTTGGCCTCGCCCGGTGCGAATCCGGCGCGGCCGGTCACCTGGACGCGGCCTTCGGTGTTCACATAGGTGCCCGACTTCTCGGTGTAGGCAGCGCCAGGCAGGATGACATTGGCGCGGTGCGCGCCGGCGTCGCCATGGGTGCCGACATAGACCACGAACGCGTCGCCGGCCTTGCTCAGGTCGAGCTCGTCGGCGCCGAGCAGGAACAGCACGTCGCTGTCGCCGAGCATGCCGGCAACGTTCTTGCCACCCTCGCCCGGCACGAAGCCAACATCGAGACCACCGACGCGGGCCGCTGCGGTGTGCAGCACGGCAAAGCCGTTCCAGTCCGGGCGGCTCGCCTTGACCGCGGTCGCGAGCTTGGCGGCCTGGCCGAGCACGGCGGCACCATCGGACCGGGCGACTGCGCCCTGGCCGACGATGATCAGCGGATGCGAAGCCTTCTTGAGCACCGAGAAGAACTTGCCATTGCCTTCGGCCAGGTCCTTGAGCGTATCCGGGCCCGAGCCGAGCTGCTCGTAGTCATAGCGCGTGTCGCCGACCTCGCCGATGACGGCAACCGGCACATTGGCTGCGCGCCAATGCTTGCGGATGCGGGCATTGAGCACCGAAGCCTCAAAGCGCGGGTTGGCGCCGATGATCAGGATGGCGTCGGCCTGCTCGATGCCTTCGATGGTCGGATTGAAGATGTAGCTGGCGCGGCCAAGCGACGGATCGAGCGCGGCACCGTCCTGGCGACAATCGATGTTCTTCGAGCCGAGCGAGGAGACCAACTGCTTGAGCGCATACATTTCTTCGACGGTCGCAAGATCGCCGGCAATCGCGCCGATACGGTCAGCCGAAGTCTTGGAGACAGCGTCCTTGATCGCCGAGAACGCCTCGGGCCAGGTCGCCGGAGCGAGCTTGCCATTCTTGCGGACGTAAGGACGGTCGAGACGCTGCGTGCGCAGGCCGTCCCAGATGAAGCGCGTCTTGTCGGAGATCCACTCCTCGTTCACCTGCTCGTTGATGCGCGGCATGATGCGCATCACTTCGCGGCCACGCGTATCGACGCGGATGGCCGATCCGACGGCATCCATCACGTCGATGGATTCGGTCTTGGTCAGTTCCCACGGACGCGCCTGGAAGGCATAAGGCTTCGAGGTCAGCGCACCGACCGGGCACAGGTCGATGACGTTGCCCTGCAGCTCGGAGGTCATCGCCTGCTCGAGATAGGTGGTGATCTCTGCGTCCTCGCCACGGCCGATCAGGCCAAGCTCTGAGATGCCGGCCACCTCGGTGGTGAAGCGGACGCAGCGCGTGCAGTGGATGCAGCGCGTCATGATCGTCTTGACCAGCGGGCCGATGTACTTGTCTTCGACCGCGCGCTTATTTTCGTTGTAGCGCGAACCGTCGAGGCCGAAGGCCATCGCCTGGTCCTGCAGGTCGCACTCGCCGCCCTGGTCACAGATCGGGCAGTCGAGCGGGTGATTGATGAGCAAAAACTCCATCACGCCTTCGCGGGCCTTCTTGACCATCGGCGTGTTGGTGAAGATCTCGGGCGTTTCGCCGTTCGGGCCTGGGCGCAGGTCGCGCACGCCCATGGCGCAGGAAGCCGCCGGCTTGGGCGGTCCGCCCTTTACCTCGACAAGACACATGCGGCAGTTGCCGGCAATCGACAGCCGCTCATGGAAGCAGAAGCGCGGCACTTCCGCGCCCGCCTCTTCCGCAGCCTGCAGCAGCGTATAGTGGTCGGGTACCGAAATCTCTTTCCCGTCGACCTTAAGCTTTGCCATAGCGCCTCAAATCCCGCGGATGATCCGCATTCCGTCCTGCAAGGGGCGCGGCCTGCGCTGCGCCCCGAAATCCTCAATTCACGCGGCGGTCTTGCCGCCGGCAAGCGTCGCTGCCTGCCCTATCCACTCATCACGGCCGATCCGGCCCTTGAAGCCGAGATAGTCGTCCGCCCAGGCCACCTCTTCCGCCGTCCAGCCGGCGATCTGGCCGTAGGTCCAGATGCCGAGACCGTTCAGCACCTGCTCCAGCTTCGGACCGATGCCCGAAATGGCCTTCAGATCGTCAGGCGCTTCCGGCCTTTCGATCGATGCAGGCTGCCTGAAATCCTCAGGCTGAAGCCCCGCCGACGCTTCTTCGACGACAGCAGCCTCGACAACCACCGGATCGGTCGCAGCAGCAGCCACCGGCTTGGCCTCGGCTTTCTCCAGCTTGCGCGCCAGGGTTTTCACCTCGGCGATCAACGAAGCAGTCTCAGCTTCCGCCCGCTTGGCCGCCACACCAGCCGGTTTGGCCCGCGTCGCACCGGTGAAATCGCCGAAGTCGGGCGAAAACAGCCGCTGCGCAGCTTCTGACGCACCAGTCACGGCCCCGATCCAGACGCCCATGGCGTGACTGGCGAGGCCTACACTCAGCGCCGAAGCAGCAGCGATGCCAGCGGCGGGGTGCACCATGAGGTTTGCCTTACCGGCAAACTCCTTGGGCAGCATCGCCACGAAGTCCCTGTTCATCTGCTCCAAACGTTCCATCTCAGGCACTGCACTTTCGGGAATGGGAAATGTCGACATTGGTAGCTCCTTGTCGCCTTCGCCGTTCGCCTCTGCCTCGTCGTTTCCTATTTCGGACCTTTGGTCCGCACTTTCTGACTTAACCTCTACTCAGCCGCCACCAGCACCGGCTCGGCGCGATGCGAATTGCGCGAGAACTCGTCGATGCGCCGCTCGATCTCCGGGCGGAAGTTGCGGATCAGGCCCTGGATCGGCCATGCGGCCGCGTCGCCCAGCGCGCAGATCGTGTGGCCTTCCACCTGCTTGGTGACGTCGAGCAGCATGTCGATCTCGCGCTTGTGCGCTTCGCCGCGCACCAGCCGTTCCATGACGCGCCACATCCAGCCGGTGCCTTCACGGCACGGCGTGCACTGGCCGCAGCTCTCGTGCTTGAAGAAGTAGCTGAGCCGCGCGATCGCCTTCACGATGTCGGTCGACTTGTCCATCACGATCACGGCAGCCGTGCCGAACGACGACTTGCGCTCGCGCAGTCCGTCGAAATCCATCGGGCAGTCGATGATATCCTCGGCCTTGACCAACGGGCACGACGCACCGCCGGGGATGACGGCCAGCAGATTGTCCCAGCCGCCGCGAATACCGCCACCGTGCTTTTCGACCAGTTCGCGGAAGCTGATGCCCATGGCCTCTTCGACCGTGCAGGGCGTGTTGACGTGGCCGACGAGCATGAACAGCTTGGTGCCTACGTTGTTCGGACGACCGATGCCGGAGAACCAGGCAGCGCCACGGCGCAGGATTGTCGGCGCGACAGCGATCGACTCGACGTTGTTGACCGTCGTCGGGCATCCATACAGGCCGACATTCGCCGGGAACGGCGGCTTGAGACGCGGCTGGCCCTTCTTGCCCTCGAGGCTTTCGAGCAGCGCGGTTTCTTCGCCGCAGATATACGCACCTGCGCCGTGATGGACGTAGATGTCGAAATCGTAGCCGTTCTTGTTGTTCTTGCCGATCAGCTTGGCGTCATAGGCCTCGTCGATGGCGCGCTGCAACGCTTCGCGCTCGCGGATGAATTCGCCACGCACATAGATGTAGGCGGCAACAGCACCCATGGCGAAACCGGCGAGCAGGCAACCTTCGACCAGCGTATGCGGGTCATGGCGCAGGATGTCGCGGTCCTTGCAGGTGCCCGGCTCGGATTCGTCGGCATTGATGACGAGATAGGACGGACGGCCGTCAGGGTTGCTCTTGGGCATGAACGACCACTTGAGACCCGTCGGGAATCCGGCGCCGCCGCGACCGCGCAGTCCCGACGCCTTCATCTCGTTGATGATCCACTCGCGGCCCTTTTCGATGATGCCGGCGGTGCCATCCCAATGGCCGCGCGACATCGCCCCGGCCAGCGACTGGTCGAAGCGGCCGTAGATGTTGGTAAAGATGCGATCCTTGTCTTCAAGCATGTTCTTGCTCCTCAGACCGGCTTCTTGCCGAAGACGCGGATGTATTCGGCCACGCCACCCTTGGCGAGCGCCTTGGCCTGCTTGACCCAGTCGTCACGCTCGATGCGCCCCTTGAAATTCAGATAGCCGTCGACCCACTCACGCTCGGCCTTTTTCCACGATGCCACCTGGGCAAAGGTGAAGATGCCGAGCTCGTGCAGGGTGCCCTCGATCTTCGGGCCGACGCCCGAGATCAGCTTGAGGTCGTCGACAGCAGCAGGCTTAGCGATTCCAGCCGGGCGGTTCTTGTCTTCCAGCAACGGCTTGGCCACGACAGCAGCCGTCGGCGCAGCGACGCTTGCAGCCTTCTCGGCGGCGGGTGCTGCCTTGACCTTCGACGGCGATTTCACCGCCGGGCTGGTTTCGATCGCGTCGGTCTTGGGCTTGGCCGCATTGGACGGCGGAACGACGGCCTCGACGGCAGCTGCCTTGTTGGCCTTGGAAGCGGCCTTGGCTTCCTTGTCGCGGGTCGTCTTGAGCACGCCCTTCTCATCCCTGAGCGAGGTGAACCCGGTCAACGGCGCGGAGAAAACGCGGCCGGTCTGCGGGCCGGTCTTGACCTGGTCGCCCTTGCCGGCTTCGAACAGGTCGATGATCTCGGCCAGACGCTCCGGCGTCAGGTCCTCGTAGGTATCCTTGAACACCATGACCATCGGTGCATTGACGCAGGCGCCAAGGCACTCGACCTCTTCCCACGACAGCGTGCCCGCCTCGTTGGTGTGGAACTGGTCGTGATGGATCTTCGAACGGCACACATCCATCAGCTCTTCGGAGCCGCGCAGCATGCACGGCGTGGTGCCGCAGACCTGGATATGGGCGCGCGTGCCGACCGGCTTGAGCTGGAACTGCGTATAGAAGGTCGCGACTTCCAGCGCGCGGATGTAGGGCATATCAAGCATGTCAGCGACATGCTCGATGGCAGCCTTCGTCACCCAGCCGTCCTGCTCCTGCGCCAGCATGAGCAGCGGGATGACGGCCGACTGTTCGCGGCCCTTTGGGTACTTCTTGATCCAGGTCTTGGCCTGCGCCGTAAACGCCTTGCTAAAGGCGAATGACGCTGGCTGGACGCTGGCTTCTGCGAGACGGCGGACTGACATTTAGCGGTCGACCTCACCAAACACGATGTCGAGGGAGCCGAGAACGGCCGAGATATCCGCAAGCATGTGGCCGCGGCACAGGAAATCCATCGCCTGGAGATGGGCGAAGCCCGGCGCGCGCAGCTTGCAGCGGTATGGTTTGTTGGTGCCGTCGGCGACGAGGAACACACCGAACTCGCCCTTCGGCGCTTCGACGGCCGCATAGACCTCGCCGGCCGGCACGCGGTAGCCTTCGGTGTAGAGCTTGAAGTGATGGATCAAGGATTCCATCGAGCGCTTCATCGCCTGGCGCTTTGGCGGAACTACCTTGCCGTCCATGTTCGAAACAGGACCGACGCTTTCCTTGCCAAGCAGCAGATCGACACACTGGCGCATGATGCTTGCCGACTGGCGCATCTCTTCCATGCGGATGAGATAACGGTCATAGCAGTCGCCGTTCTTGCCGATCGGAATGTCGAATTCCATCTCCGAATAGCACTCGTAGGGCTGGCTCTTGCGCAGGTCCCAGGCAGCGCCCGAACCGCGCACCATCACGCCCGAAAAACCCCAGGCCCAGGCGTCATCGAGCGACACCACGCCGATGTCGACGTTGCGCTGCTTGAAGATGCGGTTCGGCGTGAGCAGATCGTCGAGGTTCTTCACCGTCTGCAGGAACGGATCGATCCACTTGCCGATGTCTTCGACCAGTTTTTGCGGCAGGTCCTGGTGGACGCCGCCCGGCCGGAAGTAGGCCGCGTGCATGCGCGCGCCGCAGGCGCGTTCATAAAACACCATCAGCTTTTCGCGCTCTTCGAAGCCCCACAGCGGCGGGGTCAGCGCACCGACGTCCATCGCCTGCGTCGTGACGTTGAGCAGGTGCGACAGGATACGGCCGATCTCGGAATAGAGCACGCGGATGATCTGGCCACGCTTCGGCACATCGATGCCGAGCAGGCGCTCGACGGCCAGCGAGAACGCATGTTCCTGGTTCATCGGCGCGACATAGTCGAGCCGGTCGAAATATGGGATCGCCTGCAGATAGGTCTTCTGCTCGATCAGCTTTTCGGTGCCGCGATGCAGCAGGCCGATATGCGGATCGACGCGGTCGACGACTTCGCCGTCGAGCTCGAGCACCAAGCGCAGCACGCCGTGCGCCGCCGGATGCTGCGGACCGAAGTTGATGTTGAAATTGCGGACGGAGGTTTCAGCCATTTCGGCGCCTCAATTCGTCTTGGCTTTTTCGTCGCCCGGCAGCACGTATTCGGTGCCTTCCCAGGGAGACAAAAAGTCGAAATTGCGGAATTCCTGCTTGAGCTCGACCGGCTCATAGACGACGCGCTTCTGCTCGTCGTCGTAGCGAACCTCGACAAAGCCGGTGAGCGGGAAGTCCTTGCGCAGCGGATGTCCCTCGAAACCGTAGTCGGTCAGGAGACGGCGCAGGTCGGGGTGGCCCGAAAACAGGATGCCGTACATGTCGTAGGCTTCGCGCTCGAACCAGTCCGCGCCGGGAAACACCGACGTGATCGACGGCACCGGCGTGTCCTCGTCCGTGCTGATCTTGACGCGGATGCGCAGGTTCTGGCGCGGCGACAGCAGGTGGTAGACGACGTCGAAACGCTTGCGGCGCTGCGGATAGTCGACACCTGCGGCATCGATGAAGGAGACGAACTGGCACTGCACGTCGCTGCGCAGGAAGGTCATCACGTCGACGATGTCGGCGGCCTTCACCGTCAGCGTCAGCTCGCCATAGGCGACAACGCTTTCTTCGATGTCCGCATCGAGCTTTTCCGCGATGTAAGCGGCAAGGTCGTTCAGGGCTTCACTCATCTGGGATCACCGCTCGATCGTGCCGGTGCGGCGAATCTTCTTCTGGAGAAGAAGGATGCCGTAGAGAAGTGCTTCGGCGGTCGGAGGACAACCGGGCACGTAGATGTCGACGGGCACGACGCGATCGCAGCCGCGCACCACCGAATAGGAATAGTGATAGTAGCCGCCGCCATTGGCGCACGAGCCCATCGAGATGACGTAGCGCGGCTCCGGCATCTGGTCGTAGACCTTGCGCAAGGCGGGCGCCATCTTGTTGGTCAGCGTGCCGGCGACGATCATCACATCGGACTGGCGCGGCGAGGCGCGCGGTGCGATGCCGAAGCGCTCAGCGTCATAGCGCGGCATCGAGATGTGCATCATCTCGACGGCGCAGCACGCCAGACCGAAGGTCATCCACATCAGCGAGCCGGTGCGCGCCCAGGTGATCAGCGCTTCGGACGAAGTGACGATGAAACCCTTGTCCGAAAGCTCATTGTTCAGGTCGCCGAAGAAGGCGTCGTCGGAACCGATGAGCTTGCCGGTGTTGGGATCGATGATGCCTTTCGGCTTCGGCGCGATCAGGGTGCCGGAGGCTTCGTTCAATCCCATTCCAGCGCTCCCTTTTTCCACTCATAGACAAAGCCGATGGTCAGCACGGCCAGGAAGATCATCATCGACCAGAAGCCGAGCATGCCGATCTCGCCGAAGGACACCGCCCACGGGAACAGGAACGCCACTTCGAGATCGAAGATGATGAACAGGATGGAGACCAGGTAGAAGCGAATGTCGAACTTCATGCGCGCATCGTCGAACGAGTTGAAGCCGCACTCGTAGGCAGAAAGCTTCTCCGGGTCCGGATTTCGGTAGGCGACAAGGAAGGGCGCCACGATAAGGGCGATGCCGACGAGTAGCGCCACACCGATGAAGATGACGATGGGCAGATACGAACTCAAGAGAGCGTTCATGCTGCGAATTCCGTTGGTGGCCTATCCACCAGATTTACAGCACGGTGTCCGTTTCCGGAAGCGCGACGAATTCTCGCCTGCCCTGACGAAACGGTCGTGCTGCAATGCGGCGACGGTTAGCGCAGCCGGTCGGGCGAAGCAAGCCCAACCTTGTCCAAAACGGGGCAAAGCCCACCACTGGACCAAAATCCTGCGCGTGTGGCTCCTGTTTGATTTCCTTCGTCTTTTACTCAAGTTTACACTCCTGACAAGACCGGAACCGCGGTTCTGCTAGCATTTGTAGCAAAGACCGATTCTGATGCCCTTGCGTCACTCATCCGGAGACTGCGATAGCTTGCCGCAATGAAGGAAAAACTCTCGCTTCCCACCGCCCGCCGCATTGCACTCGCGGCCCAGGGATTTGCCGATCCGCGCCCCACCGGCGCGATCACCCGCCGCCACCTGCAACGCGTGCTCGGGCGCATCGGCCTGCTGCAGATCGACTCGGTCAGCGCCGTCGTGCGCGCCCACTACATGCCGCTCTATTCGCGCCTCGGCCCCTACCCCATGGCGCTGCTCGACGATGCCATGCAGCCAAAGAAGCGCATGCTCTTCGAGTACTGGGCGCATGAAGCTTCCCTGCTGCCGTTGGAGACCTTTCCGCTTTTGCGCTGGCGCATGGCGCGGGCCGAGGACGGGATGTATGGCGGGCTTTCCAAGTTCGGCCGTGCGAACAGGCCCTACATAGAAGAGATCTTTCGCCAGGTTGTCGACCGCGGTCCGATCGCCGCGTCCGACATCGAAGGCGCCAAGGGTTCCGGCGGCTGGTGGGGCTGGAGCCAGGAGAAGCATGCATTCGAATGGCTGTTCTGGGCCGGCCGCATCACCACCCATTCGCGCCGTGGCTTCGAGCGCCTTTACGATCTTCCCGAACGCGTCCTGCCTTCGGAAATCCACGCACTACCCGTCCCGACTCCGGCCGTTGCGCATCGCGAACTGCTGCGCATCTCGGCGCGCGCCCATGGCGTGGCGACCGCGATCTGCCTGCGCGACTATTTCCGCCTGTCGCCTGCCGACATGAAGGGCCGCCTCGAAGAACTTGTCGAGATGGGCGAACTGATTCCCGTGCGTGTCGAGGGCTGGGATCGACAGGCCTATCTCCATGCCGAGGCCCGCATCCCGCGCAAGGTCCACGCACGCGCCCTCCTCGCCCCCTTCGACCCGCTTGTGTTCGAGCGCACGCGCGCCGAGCAGCTTTTCGACTTCCGCTATCGCATCGAGATCTACACGCCGGCGGAGAAGCGCCAGTACGGCTACTACGTTCTGCCCTTCCTGCTTGGCGAGCGCATCGTCGCCCGCGTCGACCTCAAAGCCGACCGTCCGGCGGGCGTGCTGCGTGTCCATGCCGCCTATGCCGAGCCTTGCGCGCCGGCGGACACGGCAAGCGAACTCCACGAAGAACTGAAGCAGATGCGCGACTGGCTCGGCCTCGAACGCATCGAGGTGACACCTGCCGGCGACCTCGGACCTGATCTGAGCGACATTGTTGGTCGTTCCATTGCGTTGACTCCACCCCACGCGAAAGCCTAAATCGCCGACAGATGGTCCTTCGCCCGCAACGGCGGAGGCTAAGAGGGAATGCGGTGCGGCGCTTTGGCGTCAAATCCGCGGCTGTCCCCGCAACTGTAAGCGACGAGCCAAGTCCGGTAACCACTGGGATATCCTCCCGGGAAGGCGGTGCGAAGGCGACGACTCGCGAGCCAGGAGACCTGCCGTCTCAAACATTGATCCGATCGCCTGGCGGGTGTCCCAGGCAAGGAGCCTGGTATTTTGGAACTCGACGACAATCTCCCGGTCGAAATTCTGGACGCATCCTGCGATGCTGCCGACGACGCGCGCTCCGCGGAAGTGACCATCCTCGTCTGCTCCTCCTGCCGCGACGAAACCGGGTCGGACGCGCATCCGCGCGCAGGAGAAAGACTTGCCGAATCCGCCCGCCGAGCTGCGGCCAGCGAAGGCATCAACGTCCTCACTGTCGAATGCCTCGGCAACTGCAAGCGACGCCTGAGCGCAGCACTGATCCGCGACGGCGCATGGAGTTACGTCTTCGGCGACCTCAACGCGACGTCGGGCGAAGACCTCGTCACCGGCGCAAAGCTTTTCGCCACCTCGACCGACGGCCTCATCCCCTGGCGCGGCCGGCCCGACAGCCTCAAGCGCGGCCTCGTCGCGCGCATTCCTCCCCTCGCCCTTATCAAGGAAGACAAATGACCGCCTCCGTCGAACGCGTTCCCTGCACCGTCGTCACCGGCTTTCTCGGCGCCGGCAAGACCACCCTGCTCCGCAACATCCTCGAGAACTCCAAGGGCAAGCGCCTCGCCATCATCGTCAACGAGTTCGGCGATGTCGGCATCGACGGCGAGATCCTCAAGGGCTGCGGCGTCGAAGCTTGTCCCGAAGAAAACATCGTCGAACTGGCCAATGGCTGCATCTGCTGCACCGTCGCCGACGACTTCGTGCCCGCCCTCGACCAGATCCTGTCGCTTTCGCCGAAGGTCGACCACATCCTGATCGAAACCTCGGGCCTGGCGCTGCCCAAGCCGCTGGTCCAAGCCTTCCAGTGGCCGAGCGTGAAAAGCCGCGTCACCGTCGACGGCGTCATTGCGGTGGTCGACGGCCCCGCTCTCGCCGCCGGCAAGGTGGCCTCCGATATGGAGGCGCTCGCCGCCCAGCGCCGCGCCGATGATTCGCTCGACCACGACGACCCGGTCGAGGAGGTATTCGAAGATCAGGTCGCCTGCGCCGACCTCATCATCCTGTCCAAGAGCGACCTGCTCGACGAAGCCGGCCACGCCCGCGCCACCGCCATCGTCGGCGAGCACCTGGCACGTGCCGTCAAGATCGTGCCGTCGGCGCACGGCAAGGTCGACCCCTCGGTGCTGCTCGGCCTCGGCCTCGCCGTCGAGGACGACATCGAAAACCGCAAGACCCACCACGATGGCGCCTTTGACCACGAGCACGACGACTTCGACACCTTCGTCATCGAGATTCCGTCGATCGCCAATCCGGATGAGCTGGCGAAGCGCGTGGCTACCGCCGCCGAGGAAGAGAACGTGCTGCGCGTAAAGGGCTTCGTCGACGTCGGCGGCAAGCCGATGCGCCTGCTGGTCCAGGCCGTCGGCCCGCGCGTCAACCACTACTATGACCGCGCCTGGACCGCCGACGACGACCGCCGTTCGCGCCTGGTCGTGATCGGCCTCAAGGGCCTCGACCGCCCGGCCATCGAGCGTATCCTGGTCGGCTGAACCGGACGCCTGGATGCACATCCTCACCACCACATCCGCCTCGCTCGACGATTTGATCGAGCCGGTCGACCTCAGGCAGAAGCCTGCGGATGTGGTGGCGCTGTCCTTCACCGACAGCGACCTGGCGGGCCTCGCCAACGCCTGGAAGGCGGATGCGGCAAACCTGCCGTCGATGCGGCTCGCCAGCCTGCGCGACCTGAGGCACCCGATGTCGGTCGACCTCTGGATCGACAGTGTCGCCAGCCACGCCAAGGTCATCCTCGTCCGCATCCTTGGCGGCCACGACTGGTGGCGCTACGGCTGCGACCGGCTTGCGGCGGTGGCCCGTGAAAGGGGTATCGCGCTGGCGCTGCTGCCGGGCGAAAGCCACGACGAGGATTTGCGGCTGATCGAGGCGTCGACGCTGCCCCGAACAGAACTCGACGCGCTGCTCGGCTACTTCCGCGAGGGCGGCCCTGAGAACATGAAGGCGCTGGTCGCCCGGCTGGCTGGGCTGGCTGGTGGCAAAGGCGCCGTCACTGCGCCGGTGACTGTGCCGAAGGCGGGATTCTACGATCCGGCGCGTGGCATCCTCAGTGATCTGGAAGCCTTTTTGGCCGGAAATGTTGGCGATCCTTCGCGCCCCCCTCTGTCCTGCCGGACATCTCCCCCGCTAGGGGGGAGATCAGCTTTTACTGACCTCCGCACGAATTCTGCAACGCCGCCAACCGGCGACAAGGCTAAAGGTTGGCCAATCTCCCCCCTTGGGGGGGAGATGTCCGGCAGGTCAGAGGGGGGTGCGAAAGAGCAGGATACTTCCAGCACTCCCATCATCCCCATCCTCTTCTACCGCTCGATGCTTCTTGCCGCAGACGTCGCACCCATCGACGCGCTGGTCGAGACGCTGCGCGCGCAAGGCCTCCGCCCCGCCCCGATCTTCGTGTCGAGCCTGAAGGACAGGGAATCGCTTGCCTTCGTCGAGACGGCTTTGGCGCAGCTGACCCCCGCAGCCATCGTCACCGCCACCGCTTTCGCCGCCGGCGCCGAGCCGGGCACGGAAACGCTGTTCGACCGCGCCGGCGTGCCGGTGTTCCAGGTCATCGTTGCCACCACACGCCGCGAAGCCTGGGCAGGCAGCCTGCGCGGGCTGGCGCCTGCCGATCTCGCCATGCATGTGGTGATGCCAGAATTGGACGGCCGCATCCTCGCCGGCGCCATCTCCTTCAAGGCAGAAAGCGAGGTCGACCCGGCACTCGGCTTCCGCGCCTTCGCCAACCGGCCCGAGCCCGACCGCGTCGAACAGGTCGCCCGCCGCATCTCAGCACACCTCAGGCTGCGCGAGACGCCGCGCGAAAAACGCAAGCTCGCGATCCTCATCCCCGACTATCCCAGTGCGCCCGGCCGCACCGGCTATGCCGTCGGCCTCGACGTACCCAACAGCGTGCTCGCCATGCTGCATGACCTGAAAGAAGCAGGCTATGCGGTTGAAGCGATTCCCGAATCGCCGCGCGCGCTGCTCGACCTGATCGATACTGGCAGGCACGAACTGTCGCTCGAAGACTATCTCGCGCATTCCGCCTATTTACCCGCAGATGCTCGCAACGCGGTTGAGGCGGCTTGGGGTCTGCCTGAGGTCGAAGCAACAGAAGCAAGGCAATGTCAGCGCTCCACGTTGCCCCCCTCTGTCCTGCCGGACATCTCCCCCTCATGGGGGGAGATCAGGCTGTCATGTGCGTCATCGCCAATCGCCAACGATGCAGTAAGAGCGCCCTCGCCGAAGCTGCCAATCTCCCCCCTCGAGGGGGAGATGTCCGGCAGGACAGAGGGGGGCAACGTAGAGCGCAAGACATCCGCCTCTTCCGTCGATCACACCCAACGAGCCTTCCCCTTCCGCGCAGCCACCTTCGGCAACATCACCGTCGCGCTTGCCCCCGATCGCGGGCGCTCGGCTGACCGCCGCGCCGACTATCACGACCCGACGCTACCACCGCGCCACGCGCTGCTCGCCTTCGGGCTCTGGCTGCAGAAGTCGCTCGGCATCCATGCGATCATCCATGTCGGAGCCCACGGCACGCTCGAATGGCTGCCGGGCAAGACGGTTGCGCTGAGCCAAGCCTGTTTCCCCGAGATCGTCACCGGCTCACTGCCAGTGGTCTATCCCTTCATCGTCTCCAACCCCGGCGAGGCGGCCCAGGCCAAGCGCCGCATTTCGGCCGTCACGCTTGGCCATCTGCCGCCGCCGCTCGCTGCCGCAGGACTGGACGAGAACCAGCACAAGCTCGAACGCCTCGTCGACGAATACGCCCAGGCCGACGGTCTCGACCGCCGCCGCCGCGATCGACTGGCCAAGCTCATTGTCGAGACGGCCGCACAGACCGGCCTTGCTGCCGAAGCCGGCGTCGCAGGAAGCGACGCGCCTGATGAAGCCCTGCGCCGCATCGACGCCTGGCTCTGCGACCTCAAGGATTTCGCCATCAAGGACGGCCTGCACATCTATGGCCGTTCCGAAAACGATGAGCCTGACGCTGCCCGCCTCACCAGCGCCGAGGCCGAGCGAAAAAACCTGATCGCCGCCCTCGATAGTTACCACGTCAAGGCTGGCCCTTCGGGCGCGCCGGCGCGTGGCCGTACCGATGTTCTGCCCACCGGCCGCAACCTGTTCACCTCCGACCCACGCACCATGCCGACGCCAACCGCCTTCGATCTCGGCAAGGCTGCGGCCGACGAGGTGATGCGCAGATATCTCCAGAGCCATGGCGACTGGCCGCGCGCGCTGGTCATCGACCTGTGGGGCAGCGCTTCATTGCGCACCGGCGGCGAGGAAATCGCGCAGGGCCTGGCGCTGATGGGCTGCCGACCGCAATGGGATGCCGCAACCGGCCGCGTCACCGGCATCGAGGTGTTGCCGCCAGCCGCCCTTGGCCGCCCGCGCGTCGACGTGACTTGGCGCATTTCGGGCCTGTTCCGCGACATGTTCCCGACCCAGATCGCGCTGATCGACGCCGCCGCCCGCGCGGTTGCCACCCGCGACGAGGACGATTCGGAAAACCCGCTTGCTGCCAGCACCCGCGCGGCGGGCAAGGTTGAGCCGCGCATCTTCGGTTCATCGCCGGGCACTTATGGCGCCGGCCTCGAAGACCTTCTGTCGACGGGTGACTGGGCCACGCGCGACGAACTCGGCCGCGCCTATCTCGACGCCGCCTCGCATGCCTATGGCGGCAGCGACGGCGAAGGCTTCTCCGCGCCCGGCGCCTTTGCCGGCCGCATCGCCGAAGCCGATCTTCTCGTCCACACCGGCGACGACCCCGGCCGCGACATTCTCGAAGGCTCCGCCGATGTCGCCTTCATCGGCGGTTTTTCGGCAGCATTGGCAATGCTCGGCAGGAACGCCGACGTCATCGTGCTCGACACATCCGACCCGCACAAGCCGCGCACGCGCTCGGTCACCGAAGCCGTCGGCCGCGTCGTCCGCGCGCGTGCCACCAACGCCCGCTTCATCGCCGGCCAGATGCGCCACGGCCCGCGCGGCGCATCGGAATTCGCCGAGACCGTCGACCGGTTGATCGGCTTTGCCGAGACCACCAACGCCATTCCGGGCGCACTGATCGAGGCCGTCCACGACGCCTATGTCGGCGACGACGCGGTTCGCGCCTTCATGCTGCGCGAGAATCCGGCGGCAGCAAAATTCATCGCCGAGCGTTTTGCCACCGCACGCCGGCGCGGCCTTTGGCATCCGTTGCGCAACTCGATCGACGACGATCTCGCAGCCCTGATCGCCGAGGCGCAGGCCCGGGAGGTCGCTGCATGACGAGTTTCTCCCGTCGCGGCGCCTGCCCCGCTTTGTCCGCGCCGATGCAGACCGGCGACGGCCTTTTGGTCCGGATCAATCCGCTCGCTGGAGAACTCGCGCCCAACACCTTGATCGGACTCTGCGAATCCGCCCAGCGCCATGGCAACGGCATCGTCGAGGTCACCGCGCGCGGCAGCATTCAGATCAGGGGCCTGACGGCGGCGAGCGCCTGCTTGCTGGCCGAGGAAGTCGATTCGCTCGGCATCGCGGTGCGTAGCGGCGTGCCGGTCGACACGAGCCCGCTCGCCGGGATTGATCCGATGGAAATTGCCAATCCCGCACCGTTGGCCGCAGCCATCCGTTTGGCCATAGCTGAGGCTGGCCTCGCCAGGCGCCTCGGCCCCAAGGTATCTGTCGTCGTTGACGGCCGTGGTCAGATCGAGCTTGGCGCCATCTTGGGCGACGTCAGGCTTGTCGCAGTGGATGGCGAACATTGGCGCCTGTCGGCGGCCGGCGATGAAACCTCAGCGCGTTTGATCGGCGAATTCGATGCAGATGCAGCCTGCGTTGCCACGCTCGGCATCCTACGCGCAATTGCGGCGCTCGGCCGGCAAGGCCGCGCGCGCGACCTCAGCCTTGAGACGGTGCGTGTCGCCACCAAAGGACCGGAAGCCTCTCATTCCTTCCCACCCCCCTCTGTCCTGCCGGACATCTCCCCCACAAGGGGGGAGATCAGGCCTGCATCGGCGCCTGCGCTCGCGGGGGAAGCGAAGCACGAAGCCTCGTCTGGGAACGTCGTACTTTCGACCACCGACACGGTTGCAGAACGAACGGAAGCGCCGAAGCTGCCAATCTCCCCCCTTGTGGAGGAGATGTCCGGCAGGACAGAGGGGGGCGCGAAGAAACGCAACCTCTCGTCAGATGCTGTCAGCGCAAATGATTCAAATTCTGAACACTCCCGCGCAACCGATTCATCCCCAATCGGAATCCTGCCGCTCACCGATGGCCGAATCGCGCTCGGCATCGCCCTGCCCTTCGGCAGCATCGACGCCGCCACCCTGATCGACTTCTGCATTGCCGCGACCGAACACGGCGCCACCGGCATCCGCCCTGCCCCGAGCCGAACCCTTCTCATCATGGGCCTCGACCGCGCCGCCGCCGCCACGCTCACCGCCACTGCCAAAACCCTCGGCCTCGTCACCTCGCCCACCGATCCCCGCATCCGCATCGCCGCCTGCCCCGGCGCGCCGGCCTGCGCGTCGGGCCTGATCGCCGCCCGCGACGTCGCCGCCGAGATTGCAGCAGACCTCGGCTCAGACCTCGACACCACACTCTCGCTCCACGTCTCCGGTTGCGCCAAGGGCTGCGCCCATCCCGGCCCAGCGGCGCTGACCATCGTCGGTGACGAAAAGGGCGCTGCATTTGTCGTCGGCGGAACGGCCAAGGGCCTTCCGGCCGCCTACACCGCAGGATATGAAGCCGCGCGCGGCATGGGCCGCCTCACGAAATTGCTCGCCCAAGAGCGCAAGCCGGACGAAAATGCCGCCGCTTGCCTCGCAAGGTTGGGCGCAAAGCGCCTCGCGCAAGCTCTGGCACAGGAATGAACATGGCCGCCTACGACTACATCCATGATGGCACGGCCATCTACGAACGCTCCTTCGCCATCATCCGCTCGGAGGCCAACCTATCGCGCTTCTCCGAGGCCGAGGCCGATGTCGCCGTGCGCATGATCCATGCCTGCGGCCTGGTCGAGGCCGCCGAGCACTTCGTCTTCTCGGAGGACTTCGTCTCCGCAGCACGCAGCGCTCTCCAGGCCGGCGCGCCGATCTTCTGCGACGCCGAGATGGTAGCGCGCGGCGTCACCCGCACCCGCCTGCCCGCCGACAACGAAGTGATCTGCACCTTGCGCGACCCGCAGACGGCCGAGATCGCACAAAAGGTCGGCAACACCCGTTCGGCTGCGGCAATTGACCTGTGGGGTGACCGGATGGCTGGTTCTGTGGTCGCCATCGGCAACGCGCCGACCGCCCTGTTCTACCTGCTCGAAAAGCTGCGCGACGGCGCACCAAAACCCGCCGCCATCATCGGCATGCCGGTCGGCTTCGTAGGTGCTGCCGAATCCAAGGACGCGCTGGCCGAGAATTCTTATGGCGTGCCTTATGCCATCGTGCGCGGCCGCCTCGGCGGCAGCGCCATGACGGCTGCAGCCCTCAACTCCCTGGCGAGGCCGGGCGTATGAGCGCTGCCACTGCAAAGGGCCGCCTGATCGGCGTCGGCACCGGACCCGGCGATCCCGAGCTTTTGACGGTCAAGGCCGTGCGCGCGCTGGCCGAGGCCGACGTGATCGCGCACTTCGCCAAGCGCGGCGCCAACGGCAACGCCCGCACCATCACCGATGCGCATTTCCGCGACGGCGTGATCGAGCTGCCGCTCGTCTATCCCGTTACCACCGAGATCGACAAGGATCACGACGACTACCGCTCAGCGATCACCGGCTTCTACGAAGAGTCGGCCCAGACCGTGGCCGCCCATCTCGACGAAGGCCGCACCGTGGCGATCCTGTCGGAGGGCGACCCCTTGTTCTACGGCTCCTACATGCATCTGCATGCGCGCCTGTCGCATCTCTATCCGACCGAGGTCATCCCGGGCGTCACCGCCATGTCCGGCTGCTGGTCGCAGACCGGCGTGCCCATCGTCCAGGGCGACGACGTTCTGTCGGTGCTGCCGGGCACGATGAGCGAGTTCGAGCTCACCCGCCGCCTCGCCGACACCGACGCCGCCGTCATCATGAAGGTCGGCCGCAACCTGCCCAAGATCCGCAAGGCCCTGGAAGCGACCGGCAAGCTCGGCCGCGCCCTTTATGTCGAGCGCGGCACCATGCCGAACACGCAGCACATGAAGCTGGTCGACAAGACCGATGACAAGGCGCCCTACTTCGCCATCGTGCTGGTGCCCGGCTGGGCCGGCAAGCCGGGAGCGGACAATTGAGCGGCCGCCTCGTCGTCATCGGCCTCGGCCCCGGCAATCCGGCCCAGGTCACGCCGGAAGCCAGCCAGGCTGTCACAGAGGCTAGCTTCTTCTTCGGCTACAAGCCCTATCTCGACCGGCTCGACCTGCGCCCCGACCAGACGCGCGTCGCCTCCGACAACCGCGAGGAGATCTCCCGCTCCAACGCCGCCCTCGAAATGGCCGCCGCCGGTCACAATGTGGCTGTCGTCTCCGGCGGCGACCCCGGCGTCTTCGCCATGGCTGCAGCCGTCTGCGAGGCCATCGAGGCCGGCCCCAGGGAATGGCGCGCCATCGAGCTTTCGGTGGTTCCCGGCGTCACTGCGATGCTGGCCGTCGCGGCTCGTGTCGGCGCGCCGCTCGGCCACGACTTCTGCGCCATCAACCTGTCGGACAATCTGAAGCCGTGGGAACTGATAGAGCGCCGCCTGGTGGCGGTCGCCCAGGCCGGCTTCGTCATTTCGCTCTATAACCCGATCAGCAAGGCTCGTCCCTGGCAGCTCGGTAGCGCGTTGGAGACGCTGCGCGCTCACCTGCCAGCCGCGACGCCCATCATCTTCGGCCGCGCCGCCGGCCGGCCCGACGAGCGCATCCAGATTTTCACGCTCGGCGAAGCCGCTGCGGAAAATGCCGACATGGCGACTTGCGTCATCATCGGCTCGCCCGAGACGCGCCTGATCGAGCGCGACGGCAAGCCACCGCTGGTCTACACACCGCGCTTTTCCGCCGGGGCTGCGAAATGATCGACCATCTCGGCCATCGCGGAGACGCTTGGAGCCGACGGCACGTCGGGCAGATGCGGTCGGCGGAACAGGATCACATTGATGCCGAGTTCCCGCGCCGCCGCGATCTTGCCGTAGGTCGCCTGCCCGCCGCTGTTCTTGGCGACGATGACGTCGATCTTTTGCGCCTCGAGCAGTGCCCTTTCATCCGCTTCGCGAAACGGCCCGCGCGCCAGGATATAGGTCGCTTCAGGCACGCCGAGCGGCGGCTCGATCGGATCGACGCTGCGAATGACATAGGCATGCTGGGGGGCGGTCTCGAAGGCCGCGACTTCCTGCCGGCCGAGCGCCAGGAAAACCCGGTACGGCTTGTTGCCCAGCGCACCTACGGCCTCTTCGGCATCGTCCACCAGCGTCCAGCGATCGCCTTCGACGGGCTCCCAGCCCGCGCGGCGCAGGGCGAAAATCGGCACACTGGCAATCCGCGCCGCCTCCGCCGCATTGGCCGAGATGCGCGCCGCATAGGGATGCGTGGCATCGATCAGAAGGTCGGTCTTGTGCTCGGCCAGCCAGCCGGCCAGCCCCTGCGCGCCGCCAAAGCCGCCAACGCGCACGGGCACCGGCTGCTCGACCGGGTTTTCGGTCCGACCGGCCAGCGACAGGGTGATGTCGAGATCGCCACGCGTCGCAAGCTTCGCCGCCAGCTGTCGCGCTTCGGTGGTTCCGCCCAGGATCAGAATGCGGTGGGTCATCATGCCTGCTGAGTTCGACGCACCGACGCAAAAATGGCTGACGGTCGTCGGCATCGGCGAGGACGGTGTAGCGGGTCTCGGTGACGAGGCCAAGCGCGCGATTTCAGCAGCAAGCCACGTCTTCGGCGGCAAGCGCCACCTGGCGCTGACGGCCGAGCTGATGCGTGGCGCAGCAAGGCCTTGGCCGATGCCCTTCGACAGCGAAATGCGCGATGTCGTTGCCCTGCGCGGCGAAACCGTCTGCGTGCTGGCCTCGGGCGATCCCTTCCTGCATGGCGTCGGCGTCACGCTCTCGCGTGTCGTGCCATCAACAGAGATGCGTGTCTTGCCCGCCCCGTCGGCCTTCTCGCTGGCGGCGTCGCGGCTTGGCTGGGCGCTGCAGGACATCGAGACGGTGTCGCTGCACGGCCACGCCATCGACCTGATCCGACCGCTGCTGCAACCGAGCGAGCGCGTCATCGCGCTGACCTCCGACGGCGAAGCGCCCGCACAGATCGCAGCACTCATCGCCGACAGCGGCTTCGGCGCATCGCGCCTGACAGTGCTCGAAGCGCTGGGCGGTGAAAATGAGCGCATCCGTGTCACTACCGCCGGTGGCTTCGATCTCGAAAACATCAACCCGCTCAACGTCCTGGCGCTGGAGCTTGAATCAAGTCCGCAGGCACGAACCCTGCCGTTGGCCTCGGGCCTTGCAGATGATCTGTTCGAGCATGACGGCCAGATCACCAAGCGCGAGATCCGCGCCGTGACGCTGTCGACCCTCGCCCCGCGCCGTGGCGAACTGTTGTGGGACATAGGCGCCGGCTCGGGCTCGATCTCCATCGAGTGGATGCTTTGCCATCCCTCGCTGCGCGCCATCGCCATCGAGCACAATGCCGAGCGCGCCGACCGCATCGAGCGCAACGCCAGTGCCTGCGGCGTGCCGGGCCTGAAGGTTGTCCGGGGTGCTGCACCGGACGCCTTGACCCGCCTGCCGACGCCTGACGTCATCTTCATCGGCGGCGGCGGTTCGGATGCAGGCGTCTTCGATACGGCCATCGCAGCCCTTCGTTCCGGCGGCCGCCTCGTCGCCAACGCCGTCACGCTCGAAATGGAAACGCTGCTGCTCGCCCGCCATGCCGCGCTCGGCGGTGAGCTTCTGCGCCTTCAAGTCTCCCGCGCCGCCCCTGTTGGCACGATGACCGGCTGGCGGCCGGCGATGCCGGTCACGCAGTGGAGCTGGGTCAAGCCATGATGGTCGCAGGCATCGGCTGCCGCAAAGGCGCGGCGCACGAAGACATCCTTTCGGCAATCGAAACCGCGCTCGAAGCGCATGGCCTCGCGGTTACAGCACTGACTGCGCTCGCCACCGCAACACTGAAGCGCGACGAACTGGGCATTTTGGCCGCCGCCCGGCGGCTCGACCTTCCTCTGCTTGTCATCGACGACGCGGCGCTCGGCTCCGCGGCGCCACGTACGCTCAGCCATTCGCAGGCCTCGCAGCAGGCCGCAGGCACGCCGTCCGTTTCGGAAGCGTCAGCCCTCGCCGCCGCCGGTGAAGGCTCGAGCCTGCTCGGCCCGCGCATGATCGTCGGCCCCGCCACCTGCGCCATCGCTACCTCTGGAGCCCCCGCTTGACCGTCCATTTCATCGGCGCCGGCCCGGGCGCGGCAGACCTCATCACCGTGCGCGGCAGCCGCCTGCTCGGCTCCTGCCCGGTCTGCCTCTATGCCGGCTCCATCGTCTCGCCGGAGCTTTTGACCTATTGCCCCGCCGAAGCGCGGCTGGTCGACACCGCGCCGATGTCGCTCGACGAGATCGAGGCCGAGTATGTCACCGCCCACAAGGCGGGCCACGACGTGGCACGCCTGCATTCGGGCGATCTCTCGGTATGGAGTGCAGTCGCCGAGCAGATCCGCCGCCTTGACAGGAACGGCATCCCCTACACGCTGACCCCCGGTGTCCCTTCCTTCGCCGCCGCAGCAGCGGCGCTGAAGCGCGAGCTGACCATCCCGGAAATCGCCCAGAGTCTGGTGCTGACCCGCACGTCCGGCCGCGCCTCGAAGATGCCGCCTGGCGAAACCCTCTCGGGCTTTGCTCGCACCGGCGCGACGCTGGCCGTCCATCTGTCCATCCACGCCATCGACCAGGTCGTGACGGAACTGACACCGCATTACGGTCCGGATTGCCCGGTCGCGGTCGTCTTCCGCGCCTCCTGGCCGGACGAGCGCATCGTCAGGGGCACACTGTCGACGATTGCGGCCGAACTGGCCAAGGACCCGATCGAGCGCACCGCCATCATCTTCGTCGGCCAGTCGCTGGCGGCGGAGGACTTTCGCGAAAGCTCGCTCTACGACGCCTATTATCAGCGCCGCTTCAGGGGCCGCGACGGGCTATGAGAGGCGGCGAAGGGCGCATGCCCCATCAGTTCACCCTCACGGTTGAAGACCAGGATCTCGACGGCGATATCGGGATTGTCGAATACCGCCGCTGCCGTGCGCCAGGCAGCGCTTGCCACCGCGTCACCGATGGCGATGCCCGCCTTATTGGCCTCGATGAAGGCTTCCGCGACGGTGTTGGCACCTTTGATGCGAGCCTCGAGCGCGGCGTCCGCCCCGGCCTCGACAGCGACCGCAGCCAACCCGTCGAGATCGGCCGAGCCACGGCTCGAATGCAGGTCGAGCAGACCTTGCGCCAGCTTGGTCATCTTGGCGACGCCCCCGGCAATGGTCACCTTCGGCACCGGATGGGCGCGGACGTATTTCAGCATGCCGCCGACGAAGTCACCCATGTCGATCAGTTGCACCTCGTGCAGGCCATGGAATTTCTGGACCGCAATCTCGGAGGCGTTGCCGGTGGAGCCCGCGACATGCTCGAAGCCCATGGCGCGCGCCACGTCGACGCCACGATGGATGGAATGGATCCAGGCCGAGCAGGAATAGGGAATGACGATCCCCGTCGTTCCCAGGATCGAGATGCCGCCGAGGATGCCGAGACGCGGATTGAGCGTCTTCAGCGCCATCTCCTCGCCGCCGGCGACGGAAATCTCGACCTCGACATCGGCGCCCTCGCCGAGAACTTCAGTCACGACGCCGGCGATCATCTTGCGCGGCACCGGGTTGATCGAGGCTTCTCCCGGCGGGATCGGCAGGCCCGGCCGCGTCACCGTGCCGACGCCCTTGCCCGCCTTGAAGACAATGCCGCTGCCCGGAGCGCCCGGCCGCAACGTGCTCATCACAAGCGCGCCGTGCGTGACGTCAGGGTCGTCGCCGGCGTCCTTGACGATGCCGGCCATCGCCCAGCCGTCGCCGCGCTCGCTTTTCGCGAGCGCAAAGGCCACGTTCTGGCCGCCCGGCAGGGTGATTTCCACCGGATCGGGAAACCGCCCCGCCTTCAACGCCAAGCCCGCCGCCTTGGTGGCGGCGGTGGCGCAGGCGCCGGTGGTCCAGCCGCGCTTGAGCGGACGATCTTCTTCATTCATGACGCGATCTATAGGCTTGCCGAGCCTGTGCGTCATCGGCGAAAGCGACACGCATGACACTCGAAAACGCTATCGCGCGTCTGAACTACAAACAGCACGTGCTTGAGCCCGGCCATGTCTGGCTCGCCGGCGCCGGTCCCGGCGATCCCGGCCTGCTGACGCTCGACGTGCTGTCGGCGCTCGCCCAGGCCGATGCGCTGGTCCATGACGCGCTGGTGTCGCCCGAGATCGTCGCCGTTGCCGAGCAGGCCGAAAAATTCTTCGTCGGCAAGCGCGGCGGCCGGCTGTCGATCCCGCAGGGTGATATCAACGCGTTGCTGGTGAAGCTGGCCCGGGAAGGCCGCAAGGTGGTGCGGCTGAAGGGCGGGCACCCCTTCGTCTTCGGCCGCGGCGCCGAGGAAGCGCTGGTTCTGACGCGCGAAAACATTCCCTGGCGCGTGCTGTCGGGCATTACTTCGGCCTTCGGCGGCCTCTCCTCGGCCGGCATTCCCGCCACCATGCGCGGCGTCAACGGCGCGATCATCCTTGCCACGGGCTTTGCGGCTGTCAGCGACGACCGGCCCGACTGGGCAGCCCTTGCCCGCACCGGCCAGCCCATCGTCATCTATATGGGTCTGACCCACATGCCCGAAACAGTCGCCGAGCTTCTGCGCGGCGGACTGTTGGCGGACACGCCGGCCGCATTCGTCGAGAACGCCTCGACGCCCGAGGAACGCACGATCACCGCGACGCTCGGCACGCTGGTTGCCACCGCCGAGCGCGAAAAGGTAGTTTCGCCCGCCCTCATCGTTGTCGGCGGCATCGTTTCGCTGCGCGCTGAACTTTTGGGGCAAAAATGACGGCGCGTGGGCTGATCATCGGCGCGCCGCGCTCCGGCTCCGGCAAGACCAGCGTCACTATCGGCCTGCTGCGCGCGCTCGCCCGCCGCGGCCTGCGCGTTCGCGGCGCCAAATCCGGCCCCGACTATATCGACCCCGGCTTCCACAAGGCCGCAACCGGCCTGCCCGGCGTCAATCTCGACAGCTGGGCGATGGCCCCGTCGCTGCTCAACCAGCTCGCGGCAGATGCGGCGGCCGACACCGATTTTGTCATCATCGAAAGTGCCATGGGCCTCTTCGACGGCATTCCCTCGGAGAAAGGCCGTTCCGGCGCGGCAGCCGACCTCGCCCGGCTCTACGGCCTGCCCGTTCTGCTGGTGCTCGATGTGTCTGGCCAGTCACAGACCTCAGCTGCCATCGCCAAGGGTTTTGCCACCTACGATCCGGACGTCCGCATCGCGGGCGTGGTGCTGAACCGTCTCGGCAGCGACCGCCATCGCAAGCTTGCCGGCGACGCCATCGAAGCGCTCGGCCTGCCCGTTGTCGGGGGCATCCTGCGCGACCCGACGCTGTCCATCCCCGAGCGCCATCTTGGCTTGGTCCAGGCCGAGGAACACGCCGACCTCTTCGCCCATATCGACCGGCTCGCCGACATGGTCGAGCGATCGCTCGACCTCGACGCCATCATCGCGCTGGCGACACCGCTGGCGCCCGCGGCGGGCGATCAATCCTTTGCCCTGCCGCCACCGGGACAGCGCATCGCCCTCGCCCAGGACGCCGCCTTCACCTTCCTGTATCCGCATGTCGCCGCCCACTGGCGCGCCATGGGGGCAGAGCTTGTGCCGTTCTCGCCGCTCGCCGACCAGGCGCCCGACACCACCTGCGATGTCTGCTGGCTGCCGGGCGGCTATCCCGAGCTGCATCCCGGCCGCCTCGCGGCTGCTGCAAACTTCCTGTCGGGCACCCGTCGTTTCGGCGAAACCAAGCCGATCCATGGCGAGTGCGGGGGATTCATGGTGCTGGGCAAGACCATCGAAGATGCCGACGGAGCAACACACTCCATGCTCGGCCTGCTCGGCCACGCCACGAGCTTCGCCAAGCGCAAGATGAACCTCGGTTACCGCCAGGCACGGCTTGCGGCTCCCTGCCCGCTTGGAGCCGAAGGCAGCGTCATCCGTGGCCACGAGTTCCACTACGCCCAGACCATCGAGCGCGGCGACGACACGCCACTAGGCGAGATATCAGATGGCCAGGGCAATCCGCTCGGCACGTTCGGCGGCCGACGCGGCCATGTCACCGGCACCTTCTTCCACGCCATTGCGAAGGGCTGAGCGATGAATGCGTCGAACCGCATCTTCGACGACATACGCCTCGGCCTCGTCTTTTTCACGCGCCTGCCGCTGCCGCATTTCGAGGTCAAGGACCGGTCGCTCGCCGACGCCATCTGGACGGCGCCGCTGGTCGGGCTGGTCGTCGCCGTCATCGCTTGGCTGGCTTACGCCGTCGCCGCTTTGCTCGGCCTCGCGCCCAGCCTCGCTGCGGCCCTCGCCTTGGCGAGTGGCATGCTGGTCACGGGTTGCCTGCATGAGGACGGCCTGTCGGATACCGCCGACGGTTTCGGCGGCGGGCGAACGCGTGAGAAAAAACTCGAGATCATGCGCGACAGCCGCATCGGCACCTATGGCGCCTGCGCCCTGGCACTGTCGATACTCGCGCGCTGGAGCGCGATTGCCGATCTGGCTTCGCCCGGCCACGTGCTTGTCGGCCTGGTCGTCGCCCACATCGCTTCGCGAGCGCTGATCCCGTCTTTCATGCAGATGTTGCCGCAAGCCCGCCTCGACGGCCTGTCGGCCGGTGTCGGCACCTTGTCCGACAGAGTCGTGATCACCGCGCTCGCCATAGGCGCACTGGCTCTGTTGTTGCTCGGGCTCAAGGGTGCCGTCGTTGCGGCGCTCTGCCTCGTGTTGCTGTTTGTCGCATTTCGGAAACTCTGCCTCGCCCAGATCGGCGGCCAGAGCGGCGACACCATCGGCGCCCTGCAGCAACTTGCCGAGATCACACTCCTCTTCGCCGCATCCGCCATCCTCGCATGATTCAGTTCTGGAGTATTCGCAGCCATGGCCTTCAAATCGCTTGATGAATTGCGTGCAGTCTGCCTCGATCTTCCGGTCGGCAGCGACGCCGCCGCCGACGCCGTCTCGCGTCGCCAGGACACGTTGACCAAGCCGCGCGGCAGCCTCGGCAAGCTCGAATCCATCGCCGCCTGGCTGGCGCGCTGGCAAGGCCGCGACATGCCCAGGCTCGATCGTGTCAAGGTCATCGTCTTCGCCGGCAATCACGGCGTTACCGCGCAAGGCGTGTCGGCCTACCCCTCGGAGGTTACGGTGCAGATGGTGGCAAATTTCGCCGGTGGCGGGGCTGCCATCAACCAGCTCGCCCGCCTTGCCGGCGCAGAGCTTTCGGTGATCCCGCTCGACCTCAACCACCCCACCGGCGACTTCACTCGGACCGTGGCGATGAACGAAGCAGAGTTCCTCGCCGCCGTGTCCACGGGCTATGCATCGGTCGACGATGACCTCGACCTGATCTGCTTCGGCGAAATGGGCATCGGCAACACCACCCCAGCCGCAGCTATCGCCGCGGGCTTGTTCGGCGGCACCGGACGCGACTGGGCCGGCCGCGGCACCGGCGTCGACGATTCGGGCCTGTCGCGGAAATTTGCCGCCATCGATGCCGGCCTCGCCCGTCACGCAGCCACCCTTGCAGATCCGCTGGCCGTCGCCGCCAATCTCGGCGGCCGCGAACTCGCCGCCATCCTCGGCGCCACGCTCGCCGCGCGGCATCACAACGTGCCCGTCCTGCTCGACGGCTTCGTCGTCACGGCAGCTGCAGCACCTCTGGCAAAACTCCACCCCGAAGGCCTCGCCCACACGTTGTCGGCCCATGTTTCCGCAGAGGCCGGTCATCGCCAGTTGCTCGAAGCGCTGAAGCTCGCACCGCTGCTCGACATGGGCATGCGCCTCGGCGAAGGCTCCGGCGCTTGCCTGGCCGTCAACATCGTCCGCTCGGCGCTCGAATGCCACGCCCGCATGGCCAGCTTCGCCGAAGCCGGCGTTACCGACAAATAGTCGGCCATTCCCCTGGCAACGGTTCAAAAACTTGGCTTCGGAAAACGATTTCTTCGATTGAGTGCAAGATAGAAGAAAATTCTCACCACGCACGCAGAGGCAACCAGCCTCTGCCTCCTCCTGGTACAGCCTCCCGACTATCTTGCGGCCTACTTCAGCAATTTGCCGCTTGTCTCAGGAGAATGCCCCATGAAACGTTTCCTTCTCGTCGGTGCAGCGCTGGCCGCGATCCTCGCCGGCCCGCTGCAGGCTTCCGCCGCCGACAAGCTGCTCAACGCCTCCTACGACGTCGCCCGTGAACTGTTCGCCGCCGAGAACGCTGCGTTCATCGCCAAGAATGCCGGTATCACCGTCGACCAGTCACATGCCGGCACCTCCAAGCAGGCGCGCGCCATCGTCGAGGGTCTTGAAGCCGACATCGTCACCTTCAACCAGGTCACCGACATCGAATTCCTGGTCAAGAACGGCTTCGTTTCCGACGACTGGAAGCAGGATTTCGCCAACCAGGCCTCACCCTTCTATTCGCTACCGTCCTTCCTCGTCCGCGCCGGCAACCCCAAGGGCATCAAGGACTGGTCCGATCTCGTCCGCGACGACGTCAAGGTGATCTTCCCCAACCCCAAGACCTCTGGCAATGCGCGCTACACCTATCTCGCGGCAACCGCCTACGCCAAGGAAGCCTTCAATGGCGACGAGGCCAAGGTGAAGGAGTTCGTGACAAAACTGTTTGACAACGTGCCGGTGTTCGACACCGGCGGCCGCGCCGCCACCACCACCTTCGTCGAGCGCAACATCGGCGACGTACTGATCACTTTCGAGGCTGAAACCCGCTCGATCGCCAGGGAATACGGCGCAGACAAGGTCGAGAGCGTCATCCCCTCGGTCAGCCTGCTCGCCGAATTCCCGGTCGCCATCGTCGACAAGGTGGTCGACAAGCGCAGCTCGCGCGATCTCGCCAAGTCCTATCTCGATTTCCTCTACACACCGGAAGGCCAGCGCATTGCCGCCGAGCACGGCAACCGCGTCCACGAGCCGTCGGTCGCTGCCGAATTCAAGGAACAGTTCCCCGAGGTTCGCCTCGTCACCGTCGAGGACGTCTTCGGCGGCTGGGACAAGGTCCAGAAGGAACATTTCGGTTCGGGCGGCCTGCTCGAAGAGATCTACGGCGAGCGTTGACCGCAAGCCCCCATTGCTGTTGAGAATTGGAAAGCCGGTCGATGCCGGCTTTCCAATTGACGTATCCAGGAAGGCATTTCAGTGGCGCGCCGCATTCTGCCAGGGTTCCCCCTGGCGCTGGGGATAACCCTCGTCTACGTCTCGATCATCGTCGTGCTGCCGCTCGGCGCGCTGGTCTTCAAGGCGGCCAGCCTCGGTTTCGAGGACTATTGGCGCATCGTCTCCTCGCCGCGCGCCGTCGCCAGTTACCGCGTCACGGCACTTTCGGCACTTGCAGCAACCGTCTTCAACCTCGTCTTCGGCATGGCGCTCGCCTGGGTGCTGGTGCGCTACCGCTTTCCCGGCCGCCGCTTCATCGACGCGCTCGTCGACCTGCCCTTTGCATTGCCGACAGCCGTCGCCGGTATCGCGCTGACCACTCTGTTTGCCGAAAACGGCTGGTTCGGCTCGGTGCTCGCCCAGGCCGGCATCAAGGTCGCCTATACGCCGCTCGGCATCATGGTCGCCATGGCCTTCACCAGCCTGCCCTTCATCGTGCGCACGGTGCAGCCGGTGCTGGAGGACCTGGACCCAGCCCTGGAGGAAGCCGCTCAGACGCTTGGCGGCAGCGACCGCTCGATCTTCCTGCGTGTCATCCTGCCGCTTCTGGCGCCCGCCTTGCTCGCCGGCCTGTCGTTGTCCTTCGCCCGCAGCCTCGGCGAGTTCGGCGCCATCATCTTCATTGCCGGCAACCAGCCGATGTCCACCGAGATCACCGCACTGCTCGCCTTCATCCGGCTCGAGGAATACGACTACCAGGCTGCGGCAGCCATAGCCTCAGTGCTGCTTATCGCCGCCTTCCTGATGCTCGCCGCCACCAACATCCTGCAGGCGCGTACCCTGCGCTACACGGCGAGGGGCTGAGATGAGCGTACCCGTCAAAGGCCGCCCGCCCCGCGTCGGCGACGCCCCCGCCTTCCGCCGTGCCCTGATCGGCATCGTCTTGTCGCTGGTGGCCATCGTCATCATCGCGCCATTGGCCATCATCGGCTACCAGGCCTTTTCGCAGGGACTGCAGGTCTACGCCGCGGCGATCGCCCATCCCGATACGCTGCACGCCATCGGGCTGACGGTGACAACCGCGCTCATCGCCGTGCCGATCAACACAGCCTTCGGCGTCGCTGCCGCCTGGGCGATCACAAAATTCGACTTCTGGGGCCGCCGCTTCCTGCTCGTCGTCATCGAGATTCCGTTCTCGATCTCGCCCATCGTCGCCGGCGTCGCCTATCTCTTCGTCTACGGACTGCAGGGCCTGTTCGGCCCGGCGCTTGAATCGGCCGACATCAAGATCCTGTTCGCCCTGCCCGGCATCGTGCTCGCCTCGATGTTCGTCACCGCGCCCTTCGTTGCCCGCGAACTGATCCCGCTGATGCAGGCACAGGGACGCGACCTCGAGGAGGCCGCCACCTCGCTCGGCGCTTCGGGCTGGCGCACCTTCTTCTCGGTCACTCTGCCCAACATCCGCTGGGCGCTGCTCTACGGCGTGGTGCTGTGCAATGCACGCGTCATGGGCGAATTCGGTGCTGTCTCGGTCGTCTCGGGCAACATCCGCGGCCAGACCAACACGCTGCCGCTACACATCGAACTGCTCTACCACGACTACCAGACTGCCGGCGCCTTCGCCGCCGCCTCCATTCTCGCGCTGCTCGCCGTCGTCACGCTGCTAGCGAAGGTCCTGCTTGAACGCCGGGGTGCCGGGCGCGCGCGCCGCAGCCCGGCCCTCGCCGCACCACGTGCCGCCCCCAAAACCGCTTCCGCTGAGGTTTCGTCATGAAAATCCGCCTCGACAACGTCGTGAAGACCTTCGAGACCTTCCGTGCCGTCCACGGCGTGTCTCTGGAGATCGAAAGCGGTGAACTGGTAGCGCTGCTCGGGCCGTCCGGCTCGGGCAAGACCACCATCCTGCGCATGGTCGCCGGCCTCGAATATGCCGATGCCGGCCACATCTATTTCGGCGCGGAAGATGCCACAGACATTCCGGTGCGCGACCGCGGCGTCGGTTTCGTCTTCCAGCATTACGCGCTGTTCCCTCACATGACGGTGGCCGAAAACATAGCTTTCGGCATGAAGGTATCGAAGGTCCGCCGCGACAAGGCCGCCATCGACACGCGCGTCATCGAACTTTTGCGCCTCGTCCAGCTCGACGGCCTGGGCCAGCGCTTCCCCGGCCAGATCTCCGGCGGCCAGCGCCAGCGTGTCGCGCTTGCCCGCGCGCTTGCCGTCGACCCCAAGGTTCTGCTGCTCGACGAGCCGTTCGGCGCCCTCGATGCCAATGTCCGCCGCGACCTGCGCCGCTGGCTGCGCGAGATCCACCAGGAGCTCGGCATCACCACGCTGTTCGTCACCCACGACCAGGAAGAGGCGCTCGACCTCGCCGACCGCGTCGTCATCCTCGACAAGGGCCGTATCGTGCAACAAGGCACGCCCGAAGAGGTCTGCCGCAACCCGGCATCGGCCTTCGTCATGAACTTCCTGGGCGACACCAATCGCTTCTCCGCCGCGGTCTCCGGCGGCGTCGCCCGCCTTGGCGACGCTAAAATTCCTGCCCCGGGTTTTGCCGACGGGCCGGTTGAGATCTTCCTGCGCCCCAGCGATCTCGGCTGGAGTCAGTCGGGCGAAGGCATCGCGGCAACCGTCGCCCGTGTCATCGACAGGCCGGCCGGACGGCGCATCCTGGCGCTGACGGCAACAGGCGAAGCGGTGGAGCTCGACGTCAGCCCGGAGACGGTGGTCAGTGCCCAGCAGAAGGGCGTGATCACCATCGAACGGGCCAGGGTCTACGCCGCAGCCTGATTCTGGCCCAAAACACGCGAAACTTACGGAAAATCAACGCGTTTCGGCTTGTATATCAAGTCGCTGGAATTTATCTCTGAGGAGAGCCGGAATGCGATGGGGACGAATCGTTATCCTCGGCATGCAACCTCATGCTGCGACAGGCAGCGGAAGCCGATGACACGCGTTCGCCATGCTGACTAAAAAAGGCAAATACGGGCTCAAGGCCCTCGTCCATCTGTCCCAACTCCCCGCAGGCCAACTCGCCTTCGTCGGCGACATCGCCACTGCCAACAAAATCCCGAAAAAGTTCCTCGACGCCATCCTGGGCGAGTTGCGCAATGCCGGCTTCGTCCAGAGCCGCAAGGGCAAGGACGGCGGCTACCGGCTCGCCAAGCCGGCGTCGGAGATCAAGATCGGCCATGTCGTGCGCGTGCTCGACGGGCCCCTGGCGCCTATCCCATGCGCCAGCCGCACCCAGTACCAGCCTTGCGACGACTGCGACGAGGCGACCTGCCAGATCAGGCACATGATGCTCGAGGTACGCCAGGCCATCGCCGGCGTGCTCGACAACCGCAGCCTCGCGCAGGTCCGGGATGCCGCCAATGACGACATCCTGGCTGAGGCTATGCATCACGCCTGAGGCGGGATGCATAGGACGTCACACGACCTGGCGGAGCACCACCTTCTGGTTCCGGCGCTGCGCGGCCGTCGGCTCATGCCGCCTGAATGCCTTGCGCACCACGGCGATCACCTCGCGTCCGAACGCTGCGATCGCGTCGGCATCGTCCAAGCCGTGAACGATGAAGTCGGTGACGCCGAGTTCGACGAAGCCGGCCAGCGCAGCGACGGCCCTTTCCGATGCACCGCCGATTTGCCAGGCCTGTTCGCCTTCTCCAACAAGCACCGGCAGAGAAAAGCGGATGCGCTGCGTCCGGCCGAATGGCTCCGCTGCCGCCTTGACGCGTTCGATCAACCGTCGCGTATCGTCGAAGCTACCGACCGGCAGCTCGAACTGGTTGGCGTGCCGGCCGGCGATCTTGAGCGCAGTGCCCGACAATCCGCCGAGTTGCAGCGAAATATCGGCGCCGTCGGCGGCTTTCATCGGCACGAAACCGCCATGGATGCGATAGAACAGACCCTCATGCTCGAAGGGTTGTGCATTGCTCCAGAGCCGCTTGAGCAGCGTCAGGTACTCGTCCGTCCGCCCCAGCGTGGCGACCAGGCCGCTATCGTCGTTCGTCTCGCGCAGGTCGCGGCTCGGCGGCACGCGTAGCGCCAGTCGGCCAGCGCCAAGCTGATCGAGAGCCGCGAATTGCCGTGCTGCCACCACAGGCGCGACAATGCCCGGCCAGTGGGACACCAGGACGCCGATCGATTGCGTGCTGCGCAACGTCAGCGACGCCAGATCCATGTTGGCGAGCAGCCCGCCGGCATCGTCGATCAACACGCGGCTGAAGCTCGCCTTTTCAAGCTGCCGCAGCCGCTGTACGGCCAGTGCCGTGTCGGAAAAGAAGGAAGTGTGAAGTTCGTCCTTGTCGGCAACGCCGCCCGGGCAATGGGTGAAGTCGATCTGCATTGCAAACTCCTTCATCTTGTCAGGAACAGTCTTTGGCGCCGCCCGCGCCGGTTCACGCGCTACTCGGGAAAACCTTCATCATCTGGGTTGAAAGGAAATGGCACCGCCTGCGGGCGCCCATTTGGGAAAAGCCTAGTGGACCAGGCCGACCACAACGGCCGCGGTGAAGCCGAACGAAACCGCAAAGACGAGGTAGGAACCGAACCTGGCGAATGCTGCAGGTCGTACGGTCGAAGCCGCAGCCTGCGCAGTGCGGCCGTTCGAGAGATACTGGGTCTGTGCCATCGCAATCTCCATCATGCCCTTAGTCTATAAAACTAATAGACTTTGTCGATTGCTAATTTTGGCAAGATTGTGGAACGGCTTTGCCGACATCTCCGCCGGAGAGAGCATATTTTCCCCCTCGGAGTTCTCCGGACCGGCAATAGAAGGAGCCCGAGGACATCGATCCTTCGGGGAAAAACAAACAATTACAATTGGATAGAAGCGCCGCGCCGTTGCCTGCGCGCCCGAATGGGCCGCACGACTCCTGCAAAAAAGAATGTCCCGAGGGCGCATCAGCACCCTCAGGACATCGTATTCAAGATAGCCGGCTCAGTAATAACCGCGCGGGCACGCTGCGAGATAGGTGCGGCCATAACGGTCGCGATAGCGGCAACGATTCGGCTCATTCGCCCGGCCGATCAGGGCACCGGCGACGGCACCCACGGCACCGCCGACAAGCGCGCCTTCCGCGCGATTTCCGGGTGCGGCGACGGCACTGCCGATCGCCGCGCCGCCGAGACCGCCGATCGCGGCACCCTGTTCCGTCTGCGAGCATGCCGCCAGCGTCACCAGCAGTGCCAGACACGAGAGCAGTTTCTTCATCAACATCACTCCGAAAAAGGTTTAAACGCCCGTCCGAATCTAACAATGCGCAACGAGCAGAATCGATCCATCGCCTTCTGGACGGCGGATCGCTCGAATCCCTTCAACTCCTGAGATGCACACGCACTGCGGCAGCAATCGGGCGACGTAGCCAACCACCCACCCAAGGCCTCGACGTCGGCCTGTTCCGGTTCATCGAACCTGCCGACCTAGGCAGCCTTGCTCTTCCGACCGGCCTGCGACGGACGGCGAACCTTTCTTTTGGCAGCCTTGAGGGGAACTGCGGGCGCATCGGTCAATGCGCCGATTGCGGCACCGGTCATGCCGAAGGCCGCGAAATCGGCATTCAGGTCGCCTGCGAGTTTCCCGGCATCCCCACCGGCGGTGTCGGTCCACAAGACGACGCCCACCCTGAGCGATGGCCTGGCGCGCTTCAGGCGTCGCACCAGGAAACGGCCGTGGTTCAGGGAATCGGCATTCAGGAACCCCACCACGGCTGTCTGGACGCCCTCCAGTGGCAGGCTCCTGATGCTGGACGGCTCCACGTCGGCGTGGCTCGCCGTCGAGGCAGTTGCTCCCTGCACCGTCAGCACCTGCGCCAGCATCGCCGCGGCCGCATTGTCGAGGTCGCCACGACCGCCAATGCACAAAACCGTCTTGCCGGCTCCATCCGGCAGTTCCTCCTCCTGCGCGTCATCGTCCTGCGCAGCGTCTTCGGTCGCGTCGTCCTCTTCATCGGCCTCTTCGTCGGCGATCTCGTTCAAATTGGCCACCAGCGTCACGGCACTTGCCGCAACCCGTGTCCGCTGTTCGTCGGTCAGGGCACCTCGCGCCCGGTCCAGTTCGCCCAGCAGCAAAGCGGGGATTGCCACTTTGCCGTAGAAGTCGACCAGATATTCGGACTCCAGCATCTCCTCGGCGTGGTCAGTCGCCTCGTCCGGGTCCCCCGCCAGCAGGCGCTGGTACAGCCGCTCCTTGGGATCGAGCACCGGTTCGTTGCCGAACAGCACCTCCAGGAACTCGAACTGCGGCACATGTTTGCCGAGCACCACAAGGCACACCGTCAGCGGCGTCGACAGTACCAGGCCCACCGGCCCCCACAGCCAGGTCCAGAAGATCGCGGCAACGATGATGGCGAGCGGCGAGAGTCCGGTCCGCGAGCCGTACAGCCAAGGCTCGATGACGTTGTTGATGACGAGTTCCATGGCGATGAACAGCGCTGCCGCCCACAGCACCAGCGACCAGCCGGGCGCCACGGCGAGCGCCAGGAACAACGGCAGGATCATCGCGATTGCCGGGCCGATATAGGGCACGAAGCGCAGCACGATGGCCAACAGACCCCACAGGATCGCGTTCGGTATGCCCAGCAGCCACAGGCCCATGCCGATGGGGACGCCATAGGCGACATTCACCACCAGTTGCATCAACAGGTACTGCCCCACCCTTCGGCCGGCATCCTGCAGTGCTTCGGTCGTTCGGTGCAGGTCGCCATAGCCGACAAGGCGGATGAACCGGTCGCGCAGGTCCTCGCGCTCCAGAAGCATGAAGATGACGACCACGATGACCAGGCCAGCCGTGGCGAGCGGCCCGATCAGCGGTCCGATCAGGTTCTTCAGCGTCTCGATCGGCCTCTGCGGCGTGAAGATCTCGACCAGCAGCGGGTCCGGCCGCGACGGCTGCGCCGCTGGCACTGTCACCGATTCCGGCTTGTCGAGTTCCTGGCCGACGCGCTCGATGACGCCGCTCAGCCTGTCGATGATCCCGCCCCCGCTGCCGCTTTCCTTGAGCGAGCGCACCTTTTCCAGGATGTTGGCCTGATAGGTCGGAACGTTCCGGGCAACCTCGCCGACCTGGGAAACCACCACGAAGCTGAACACGGCGACCAGCCCGAACGCGGCCAGGACGCAGGCGATCACCGAGACCAGCCTGGGAACGCCGATCCGCCTCAGCCAGGCGACGATCGGCGCCAAGGCGAATGTCAGCAGCACGGCGATCGCCAGCGGCAGGAACACGTCGCGGGCAAAGTAGAGGATTGCGACCACGGCTGCGGTGGCGGCAAAGGTCGGCAGGGCCGTCCGGGAATTGGGCTGCAGCGAAACCTGGTTTCGGGAACTCAGGCCTCGGCCCTTCGGAATTGCCTCGACCACCTGCGATCTCCTTGGCCCTGAGTTGCCGCGTACCGACGACGCGCACCCCATAGTCGCGGAAGAGCGGCGGCTTTTGCAATGGGCAGCAAACCTACCCTTGGAGGTTCGCCCTTATCAGAGGCGCAGATACCCCTTAGTCGGAGGCCTCGCCGCAACAGCCAAACCGTGGGTCAGGCCGGTTTAGGCGAAAAGATCGACCAGTTCATCCTTTTGGTCAGCTGCTCCAGGGCGATCGAGCCAAGCATCGAATTGCCGCGTGCATTCAATCCCGGCGACCAGACGGCAATCGACGCCACGCCGGGTACGATCGCCAATATGCCGCCGCCGACGCCGCTCTTGCCCGGAATGCCGACGCGGAAGGCGAATTCGCCAGAACCGTCATAATGGCCGCAGGTCAGCATCAGGGCATTGATGCGCTTGGCGCGCTCGCTCGAAATGACCGTGTGCCCCGACGAGGGAATACGGCCGGCATTTGCCAGGAAACGGCCCGCATTCGCCAGTTGCTGGCAGCTCATCGCGATGGCGCAGTGGTGGAAATAGACGCCCAGGGTCAATTCCGGCGCGTGATTGAGGTTGCCAAAACCCTTGAGGTAGTTTGCCAGGGCAAAGTTGCGGTAGCCGGTGGCACGCTCGGAACTGGCGACATCGCCATCGACCACGATCGAATCGTCGTCGGCAAGCGAGCGTACGAAACTCACGATCTCGCCGATCGCCTCGCGCGGCTGATGCCCGGCCAGGAGCACGTCGGATACGACGATTGCCCCGGCATTTATGAACGGGTTGCGCGGAATGCCCTCCTCCCGCTCCAACTGGACGATGGAGTTGAAGGGCGTGCCGGAGGGCTCCCTTCCGACGCGCTTCCACAAGGTGTCGCCGACACGCCCCAGGGCCAGCGCCAGCGTGAATACCTTGGAAATGCTCTGGACAGAGAAAGGCTCGTCGGCGTCACCCGCCACCAACACTTCGCCGTCGGTCAAGGTGACGGCTATGCCGAACTTGTTCGGATCGACCTTGCCGAGTTGCGGAATGTAGGATGCGACCTCGCCGCGGTCCGGATGTCCGGCCATCTCCGCGACGATCTCGTCGAGGACCTCTCTCAAACTAGGCATCTTTTATCCCGAAATCTTCCCGGCCCGAATCGCGCTCGTGTTCGACAATCGGCGCTCCGCGAAAGCAAGACAAGCTTGCCGGCGCCAGCGGACAAGGCTGGAATTGCGTTTACGGCATTCGGGAAAGAAACAGCCTCTTGCCGGGAACCGGCATAAGGATTTCGCCTCGTCTTGCATGAAGAATTCAGCGGAAGTCTTTGAGAAGACTTGGTGGGTGCGACAGGGATCGAACCTGTGACCCGCTGATTAAGAGTCAGCTGCTCTACCAACTGAGCTACGCACCCACACGACCGGTGAACCGACCGTGGCCGGCATATAGCCAAGCCCTTTTGCGCTGTCCACCCCACCGGTCGCTTTTTCTTCAAGTCGGCAAAAATTCCTTCGCTTCAGACCAGAAGAACGCCTTCCGCGGTCCTTACGGCATGCCCGCCGATGCGCGCGGCGACAAGATTTCCACCCGATACGTCCAGTTCGAGCCTGATTCTCGACGGTCGGCCCATTTCGATTCCCTGTTCGATCCAGAATCGCTGCCCGCCGTCGGTCGGCTTGTCGAACAGCATGATCGCTCCGGCAAAGGCCGCCGCAGCCGAACCCGTAGCCGGATCCTCGTAGGACGGGCTGCCCGGCACGATCATTCGGGCATGGAAGGCGCTGGTATGGTCGATCGTCTCGCGGCAGTAGACATAGGCGCTGGCCACCGCGGATTCGCTTTTCTTCGGCGAAAACTCGAACCAGGCCTCGTTGTTGAACCGTACCCTTGATGCTGCCTTGATGTCGGCGACCGGCACGGTGATGTAGGGCACGCCAGCCGACCACAGCGAGACGCGGTGATTCTCGAAGCCGATTTCATGCGGCCCGAGCCCGAGTGCTGCACCGATCGCCTCGGCATCGGCCGACAGTGGCAGTTGTTGTGGCAGCTTGGGCAGGTCGAATTCGGCGAACAGCCCGCTGCCGACCTTGTCGACGGCGCAACGCACCAGGCCGATGTTCTCTTCAAGCACGAAAATGCCGGCCAGATCGCTGCTCTGCCCCATCTCCGACAAGGCGATGGCCGTACCGACCGTCGGATGCCCGGCAAAGGGCATCTCGTAGTCGGGCGTGAAGATGCGCACCCGCGCCTTGTGCTTGGGATTGTCGGGTGGCAGCACGAACGCCGTCTCTGACAGGTTGAATTGCCGGGCTATCGCCTGCATCGCGGCGGAATCGAGCCCCTTCGAATCGACAACGACCGCCAGCGGATTGCCTGCCAGTCTGTCCTGCGTGAAGACGTCGTAAATAAAATACTTGCGTCCGATCGTCATGTTTGCTCCTTCTGCGCCGGCAACATGAGCGAAATTTAATTTGAATTCCGGGACAACACGGCCGATCTGTGATCCTAGAGCATGACCCCGAACGGTGGGAACCGGTTTCGGAGAGATCGTGCTCGAGCAACAGGCTCTAAGTGGGTTTTCTCGAGCCATCAAAGGGGTCTGGCTTGGACCAGTTGGTAAATCGTCAGGATCAGGCAACCGCGCCATCCATCGAGACGGCACTCGGCCTCGACGGCAAGGGCCGAACCACGCGCCGGCGCAAGGGCTGGCTTTGGCTGATTCTGGCTTTGATTGCCGCCGGCTGCGCCTATGCCGGCTACTCCTGGCTCGGCGCACCTTCCGAGCGCGTCATCTACACCAGCCAGCCGGCCGAGGTCGGCGACATCACCGTCGAGGTCTCGGCGACAGGCAATCTGCAGCCCCTGACCCAGGTCGACATCTCGAGCGAGCTTTCAGGCGTCGTCCGTTCGGTCGCCGTCGTCGAGAACCAGCAGGTCAAGAAAGGCGACGTGCTGGCCGCACTCGACACTACCCGGCTTTCCGCCCAGATCGAGCGTGCCCAGGCTTCGGCAAAAGCCGCTGCCGCCAAGGTCGAAGACACCCGCACGACACTGTCGCAGAACACGCAGGCGTTGACCCGGGCGCAGGAATTGACACGGCGCGGCATGGCCACCACCCAGGCGCTCGAAGCCGCCACCGCCGAGCGCGACCGCGCCCAGAGCGCGCTCGATATGGCAGAGGCCAACCTTGCCATCGCCGAGGCCGACCTCAAGCTGCAGCAGGCTGACCTCGCCAAGAGCAGCATCTATGCCCCCATCGACGGCGTCGTGCTGACACGCTCGGTCAACCCGGGCCAGACGGTCGCGTCCTCCATGCAGGCGCCGGTGCTGTTCGTGCTCGCCGCCGACCTGTCCAAGATGGAGCTCAAGGCGGCCGTAGATGAGGCCGATATCGGCACGGTGGCCAAGGGCCAGCACGCGCGCTTCACCGTCGATGCCTTCCCCAACCGCAGTTTCGATGCCTCGATCCGCGACATCGCCTATGCCTCGGTCACCACCGACGGCGTGGTCACCTACAATGCGTGGCTCGATGTCGGCAACGACGAGTTGTTGCTGCGTCCAGGCATGACCGCCACCGTGTCGATCGTCACGCGCGAGGCCAAGGGTGTACTCACCGTTCCGGCGACCGCATTCCGCTACCGGCCGACCCCGACTGCGCGCAACGCCGGCTTCAGCCTGCAGAACGTGTTCCTGGGCCGGCCTTCGCGCGGGCCGACCGATCGCAGCCGCCCTGCTTCGACGCCTGCCGACGGCTCGCGCACGCTTTATGTGCTCAAGGACGGCGCCCCGGTTGCAGTCAGGGTCAAGACCGGAGCCACTGACGGCGACCGCACGGAGGTCATCTCCGGGCTCAGCGCCGGCGACAAGGTCATCACCGCCTCGACCTCATCCCGGGCGAACTGAGAACTGATATGAGCCCGGCTCCGCTCATCGTCTTCGACAAGGTCTGGAAGACCTACGGCCAGGGCGAGGCCGAGGTGCGCGCGCTCGCCGGCATCGATCTTGCCATCGGCCAGGGCGAGTTCGTCGCCATCATGGGCCCGTCCGGCTCAGGCAAGTCGACCGCGATGAACATCGTCGGCTGCCTCGATACGCCGACCTCCGGCCGCTACGGCTTCATGGGTGTCGACGCCGGCCGGCTCGACCGCAACCGCCGCGCGGAACTGCGCAATCTCTACATCGGCTTCGTTTTCCAGGGCTACAATCTGTTGCCGCGCACAACGGCGGTGGAAAATGTCGAGCTGCCGCTGATCTATCGTGGTGTGCCGGCCCAGGACCGGCGCGCGCTGGCCATGAAGGCGCTTGCCGAAGTCGGCCTCGAAGACCGCGAACACCACACCCCGGCCTCACTGTCAGGCGGCCAGCAGCAGCGCGTCGCGATCGCCCGCGCCATCGTCACGCGGCCGACGCTGCTTGTCGCCGACGAACCCACCGGCAATCTTGACACCGCCCGCAGCCACGAGATCATGCAATTGCTCACCCACCTCAACGAGGAATACGGGCTGACCATCGTCATGGTCACCCACGAGGCCGACATCGCCGCCTATGCCGGCCGCACCATCTCCTTTCGCGACGGCCATGTCGCCTCCGACACCAAGAAGCTCGAGGCGGCATAGGCGATGATCTGGGAAACCGTCCGCCTCGCCCTTCGTTCGGTCCGCCGCAATGCGCTGCGTTCGTTCCTGACCCTGCTCGGCATCGTCATCGGCGTCGCCGCCGTCATCGCCATGCTGACCATCGGCAGCGGCACGACGCAAAAGGTCAAGGCGGACATCTCGCAACTCGGCAGCAACCTGCTCATCGTCCGCTCCGGCCGCCCCGCCGCCCCCGGCTCGGGACCGCAGCAGACAATCCGGCCGCTCGGCGAAAAGGAAGTCGCGGCCCTGGCAGCCCATCTCGAAGGCGTCCGCGCGGTCTCGCCGGCGTCGCAGAAGCAGGTGCGCGTCGTGTTCGGCACGGAGAGCCTGACCTCCTCGATCACCGGCACCGACAATGCCTATCTCGACGCACGCGACTGGAAGGTCACCTCGGGCCGATCGTTCAGCGAATCAGAGGTGCGTGGCGGCATCAATGCCTGCCTGATCGGTGAAACCGTGCGCCGCCAATTCTTCGGTGCCGGCGATCCCGATGGCGCCAGCATCCGCATCGGCCGCATGAGTTGCAAGGTCGTCGGCCTGCTCGAACCCAAGGGCTATTCCGGGTTCGGCCAGGACCAGGACAATGTCGTATTGATGCCGCTTTCCGCCTTCCAGCGCCGCATCGCCGGCAATCGCGACATCGAAACGATCTATGTCGCCGCCGACGACGCCACGCCGACCCAGGTGGTGCAGACCCGCATCGAAGACATCATGCGCGACGTCAGGCGCGTCACCGCCGACCGGGAGGACGATTTCTCGGTCCGCGACATGACCCAGATCGCCGATGCCATGGCCAGCGCCACCGCCACCATGACCGGCATGCTCGGAGCCGTCGCCGGTGTCAGCCTGCTTGTCGGCGGCATCGGTATCATGAACATCATGCTGGTGTCGGTCACCGAGCGTACCCGCGAGATCGGCATCCGCCTCGCCATCGGCGCGCATGAAAAGCACATCCTGATCCAGTTCCTGGTCGAAGCCACGGTGCTGTCGCTGCTCGGCGGGCTGATCGGCATCGCCATCGGCCTGGCTCTGGCGGGTGCTGCATCCCTGGCGCTGTCCATTCCGTTCGTGCCCAGCCTGGCCGTGGTGCTGCTAGCCGTCGGCTTCTCGGCACTGATCGGCATGGTGTTCGGCTTCTTCCCGGCGCTGCGTGGCGCCCGCCTCGATCCGATCGAGGCACTGCGCCACGAATAGGGCTATTCCTTCAGCACGGTGTTAGGCGTTCCTTCCTCCACCTGGTCGATCACCAGAAGCTTGACCGGCTCCGCGCCGACATTTGCCCCTTGGTGCCACTCACCGATCATTTCGACGATGAAGTCGCCGGCCTTGTAGCTGGTGCCTTTGCCGGTATCGACATTGGTCACCTGCAATTGCCCTTCGAGTACATAGGCGTAGCGCGCGGACGGGTGCTTGTGCACCGGCAGCGTGGCGCCCGGCGGTATCTCGAAGGAAGAGACCAGCACCTGCACGTTCTTCTGCGGCAGCACGATCGGTTGGCCGCTCGCCGTGGTGGTAACCGACGCCAAGGGCGTCACCACGACCTTTGCGGCGGCAGGACTGCTGTCGAGCGCCTCCGAACTGCTGCTTGAAAACAGCACGACCGTACAAACGGCCGCCAACAGGCCATTGCGGACAATAGATCTGATCATGAAATCTCCCCCTGAAATTGCGCCGACAGTGCGCTTGGGGCAAGCCGGCATCAAGGGGTTCTAGGCGAGACCGGCCTTGCTACGGGAGAAATGCCATTCCGCCAGTGGGCGCATATGCGGCATCAGGCCTTCGGGCAAGTCGTCCATGCCGCGAATAACCACCGGTCCTTCGATCTCAGGATCGGGATCGTCCGCGACGAACCTCGTTATCTGCGCAGCCAGTTCGTCGGCCGTCTCGGCGGCACGGTAGCAGCGCACGATCGCCGTACCGCTTTCTACCGAAAGCGCATGGCAGCGTTCCTCACGGGTGGCCGTGCCAAGGTCGAGGCCGGTCTCCTCGCGCACCTCGCGCGCCATGTTGTAGTCGAGGTCGACCAGACCATCTCGAAAGTCCTCCGGCTCGAAGGAACCAGCGGCGAAATAGACCTTGCCGGCATTGGCCGTGTGCGCGCCCATGCGGATCGCCACCAGCGCGTTGTCGCTCGAGATCAGCATGGCATGCGCGAAGGCGTGCTCCGCGCTCGTCACCGGCTTCAGCTTGCGCCACAGCATGAAGGTCGAGTAGCGGATGGCATGGCAGCGGCCGGTCAGCCGGTTGTCGCCATAGGCGAGTTCCGACAAAAGCACCACCGTGCCGTCGAAAAGGGCTGGCCGCGCTGCCTTCTCCTCTGCCCAGTTTGCGACGATGGCTGCGGCATTGTCGCGCTCGAACGGATGAGGCTCCGGATCGAGGCGCACGTCGACGACGTCGACCGGCAGTATCTGGTTGCGCGGAATGTCGAACGCCAAGGCTTGGCCTCTCAGGTGATGTCGAGGGTCACGGCCACCGGGCAATGGTCCGAGGCCTTCGGCCTGTCCCAGCCGGCGCGCGGGTAGCGTTCCACCTCCTGCCCGGGCGGGAAGATGGTGCGCCAGGGCTGGCCGCGGCGGACGATGTCGGGCACGACTTGGGCGTTTGTCTTCGCCAGCGCCGGCGACAACAGGATGTAGTCGAGCTGGCACAGGTGCCGCTCCAGCGGTCCGCGCGTATGGTAGAGCGTCCAGCGCTCCATTTCGGGCCGCCTTTCGACGACGTTTTCGGCAAAACCGTCGGCCAGGAACACGTCGAGGCATGAGGCCGTCTCGTGGACCGGCGTGAAACTGTAGCCCTGATAGGCATCGCCGCCGATGACCAGCCGCTCACGATAGTCGTTCATGTCGCCGCAGATCACCCAGCGTCGCTCGCCGACATGGTCCTTGCCGAAACGGTCCTCGATGATCCGCCGCACCGCCTTGGCCTCGGCAACGCGGATCGGCATCGTCGCATCGCGGCCGTTCAGCTCGTTCCGCGGCGAGCCCATCGACTTGAAATGCACCGAGTAGATGGTCAGCGGCTTGCCACCGATCTTGACGTCGATCTCCAGGCAGTCGCGCCGGAAGATGCGTTCGAATGGCTCCTGGCCGAGGCTTGCCAGTTCCGGCGTATGCAGCCCGAATTCCTCGAAGGTGACATGGGCATGGCTGGTCATGCGCACGAATTCGATCGGCTGGCCGTGCGCGGTCTCCGCCCGCATCATCACCGCCACGTCGATGCCGCGCGAATCATTGCCCGAGGTCGTGTATTTGTGCTGGTAGCCCTGCCCCACCATCTTGAAGAGATAGCCGTATTCGAACGCCTTCAGCGCTTCGATGTTGTCGACCTCCTGCAGGCAGATGATGTCGGCGCGGGTCTCGGCAATCGCCAGTGCAGTCAGCTGGCGCATGTCGTCGGCATGTGCGATGGCCCTCGCCTGCTCCAGCAGCCGGTACTCGGCCTCGCTGCGGATTTCGAACAGCGCGAGCGTCCGATCCTCGTTGAGCTGGTTGCGGTAGCCGGAATAATCGAACCTGTTCATCAGGTTCTCGACATTGAAGGTGGCAAGGCGCAGCGACATGACCGCGAGCATTGCCTTCATGTCGGGGCAAACACAAGAGCCCAATCACAAGCCCACAGGGAAGCTGCATTGTTCATTTCCCGTTCAGGCTGAAAGGCAGAAAATGCCCTATCTCCATCGAAATTTGGGGGCATGGAGCCTTTGGGATTCGGATATCAGGAGACCACCATGAAACTCTCATCCTTCGCACGTTCAGGGCTTGTGGCACTCGGGCTCGTCACCGGCCTGCCCTTGGCGGCTTCGGCCGGCCCCATTAACCTCGGCCAGGTGCATTCGACCGCCCCGCAGGCCGTGCCGAATGTCATCCCCGCCCAGAGCCATTTCTGCCCGCCCGGCACTGGCTGCTACGCGCGCCGCGACGGCTGGCGCGGAGACAGGGGACGCCACGGCAACTGGCGCGGTGATCGTTGGCGTGATGACTGGCGCTGGCGGAATCGTCCGCACAGGCGCCATTGGCGCGGCGGCACCGGGATCTATCTGAATTTCGGCATCCCGGCCTACCGTTACTACGAGCCGCGCTACTACCAGCCACGTTATGTCCAGCCGCGCCGTGTCTATCGCGGCGGACTGTCTTCGGTGCATGTCCGGTGGTGCTACGACCGCTACCGCTCGTACCGCGCCTGGGACAACACGTTCCAGCCCTATAACGGGCCACGCCAGCAGTGCTGGTCGCCCTATAGCTGACGCACTCGGCTGCGGCGCCAGCCAGATCGGCGCCGCGGCAAACCTCATATTTACACGTCCGTGCTACGGCGTCCGCAGCGCGCGGTCGTTGACCGCACACGCATGGACCTGACGAATGAGCGACGACGCAGAAAACAACAACCGGCGCGAGCATCGCAATCGCGTGCTCAAGGGCGCCACCATCATTACCGGTGTCGCCAATTCCGAAATCAGCGTCACGGTGCGCAACATGCACCAGAACGGCGCCGAGTTGCGCGTCAGTGCCGACGCACGCGTCCCCGAGCGCTTCCTGCTCTATGTTCCGGTGGACGGCATCGGCTACCGCGCCGTCGTGCGCTGGCGCAAGAACGACCGCGTCGGCGTGCAGTTCGAGGGCACCGAGCCGAAACCGGCCTGGCACTACGGCTGAACAACCAATTCATGGGCACCAGCAATAAAAAAACGCCGGCGGATCGCTCCGCCGGCCTTTTCCTTGCAGCTGTCGCTGCAGGGCTTCTTAGTTCTTGGCCTTGTCGACCAGCTGGTTCTTGGCGATCCAGGGCATCATCGCGCGCAGCTTGGCGCCGACTTCCTCGATCTGGTGGCTGTCGTTGTTGCGGCGGATGCCCTTGAAGCGGGCAGCACCCGAACGGTATTCCTGCATCCACTCCGAGGTGAACTTGCCGGTCTGGATGTCCTTGAGGACGCGCTTCATCTCGGCCTTGGTCTCGTCGGTGATGATGCGCGGACCGGTCACGTACTCGCCCCACTCGGCGGTGTTCGAGATCGAGTAGTTCATGTTGGCGATGCCGCCTTCATAGATCAGGTCGACGATCAGCTTCACTTCGTGCAGGCACTCGAAATAGGCCATCTCGGGGGCATAGCCGCCCTCGACCAGCGTCTCGAAGCCGGCGCGGATCAGCTCGACCAGGCCGCCGCAGAGCACGACCTGCTCACCGAACAGATCGGTCTCGCACTCTTCCTTGAAGTTGGTCTCGATGATGCCCGAGCGGCCGCCGCCGACGCCGCAGGCGTAGCTGAGGCCGAGGTCGAGCGCATTGCCCGAAGCGTCCTGGTGAACGGCAACCAGGCACGGCACGCCGCCGCCCTTCTGGTATTCGCCGCGCACGGTGTGACCCGGGCCCTTCGGCGCGACCATCAGCACGTCGACGGTCTTCTTCGGCTCGATCAGGCCGAAATGCACGTTGAGGCCGTGGGCGAAAGCGATCGCAGCGCCGTCACGGATGTTCGGAGCGATCTCGTCGCGATAGATGTCGGCCTGCAGTTCGTCAGGCGTCGCCATCATCATCAGGTCGGCCCACTTGGCGGCTTCCGCGACCGTCATCACCTTGAGGCCGTCGGCCTCGACCTTCTTGGCGGTCGCCGAGCCGGCCTTGAGGCCGACGACGAGTTCCTTGGCGCCCGAATCCTTGAGGTTCAGCGCGTGCGCGCGGCCCTGGCTGCCATAGCCGATGATGGCGACCTTCTTGCCCTTGATCAGATTGAGATCGGCATCACGATCGTAATAGACACGCATTGGGTGGGTTCCTTCCCGGTTTAGATTAGAGGGCCTTGGGCCCGGTTTTCGCTCCGTGGAGAGCAAGAAACTGCTGCGTTGCGCGCGCGGCATCGCCGTCGATCCCCGCATCAGTCAATTCCAGCCGGTCGCCGAGCAACAGACGTATCTGCACGTCCCGCGCAACCAGCCCGAAAAAGGTCCGGAACGCCTCTTCGGCGTCGTCGAATTCGAGAAGCCCCGCCTCGCGGCCGGCTTCCAACACCGGCTTGAGCCTGCGGCCAAGCGCAAAACGGCCGCGCTCGAGCACGATGGCGCCAAGGTCGCGCTTGTCCGAGCCCGCATGCACGACCGCAACGCGATTGAGCGCGACCGACGTGTCGCTTGAAATCACCCTAAGCCAATCGGAGGCAAAGCGCTCGAGGCTGGCGGTCAGTGAGACGAGGTCAAGGCCCTTGCGGTCCACCGGCGGCACGCGCACCTTCGAGGCCTGCCATTGCACGGTGGCCGTCAGCAGTCCGTCACGGTCGCCGAACCATTTGTAGAGCGTTTCCTTGGAGCAGCTGGCACGCCGGGCAACGGCGGTCATGGTCAGCCGGTCACCCTCTTCGACGAGCAGGCGCAGCACCGCATCGAGCACGTCCTGCTGACGCGCCGTCGGCCCCTCGCCTTCCATCATCTCGGTGACTGCCTGCAGCATCTTCGCCTGCCGTGGATCTCGGTCCGGCTATCCTCACAAGAGCCGTACCGTACGTTACGGTTCGGCTTATGCCGTAAATTTCATGGCCTCGCAATGGGCAAGTTCGCCCATGTCCGAATTTTGTCGTCGGCCACGAAATTTGGATACACCCGTCCGCCACCAGCAAGACGGGTGACAGCGCAATCGCACAACGCTGCGTTTATGCGCCAGCCTCTATCCGACGTTGCTCAGCAGTGCCGAAAACTAGTTCAGCTTAACCAGCGCCACGCGGCGGTTCTTGGCCCGTCCTTCGTCATTGTCGTTGCTGGCGACCGGCGCCATCATGCCGGCGCCTGCCGCCGTCAGACGTCCGCCGTCGATGCCGAATTGCGAAACAAGAGCCGCTTTCACCGCAGCGGCGCGGCGATTGGACAGGTCGATGTTGTAGTCGAACTTGCCCTGGTTGTCGGTGTGGCCGACCACGGCCACCGCAAGTGCCGGATCGTCGCCCAGCAGCTTGGCGATCTCCTTCAGCGTCGGCTCCGACTCGGGCTTGATGTCGGCCTTGTCGGTGTCGAAAAAGATGCCGTAGAGCGCAATTCCGCCGCTGGTCGACAATGAGTCCGCCATCTTGGCGGCTTCCACCAGCACCATCTTCTTGTCGCGCGCCTTGGGCTCCAGCACGTGGACAATGGCAACCGTTCGCGCATTCAGCTCCTTGCAGTAGAGGTCATCGAGCAGCTGGAAGGTCTGCACCGTGACATAAGCGTCGCCGCCGTCGCGCGGAACCTTGGCGGTGAAATAGCGCTGGTCGGCGACCCCTGACGACGCCACACAGGCGGCGTTCGAGAACGCGTCGACGCCGAGGTCGCTGTCGTAGAAGAAGTTCATCATCAGGCTCATGTCGCCGCCGCCGCTGGAAGCCGAGCGCGAGGCGTCGCCACCGCATTCCTCCTTCTTGCATTCGAACACCACCTCGCCGCCGGCGGCCTGCACCACGTCTTGGTAGTTGCGCAGCACCTCGAGCGGCGAACGGCCGTCCGGCAGCACATAGAACAGGCGGGTGAGCGATCCCTCGACCTCTTCCGCCTTCTCCGGCTTGAACACCCGGTTGTTGTTCTTGTCGCGCTTTTCCGGATCTGGGTCCGCCTTCAGCGGCGCCAGCGGCACGCTGAAATCCGTATAGTCGAGCTTCTGGTGGTAGACGATGAACGAGCCTTCATAGCGTTTGGCAAGCGCATTGTCGGCGGCTCCCTCGATGTCGGCGGTGGGAACCGTCGCATCCGCCAGCACCGGCATGCAGCCCAGGGCGAGCAGAGCCATGGCCGCCACCGCCTTTCGAATTCCAAGCAGCATGAGTCCCGACATCACAGCCCCCTCGGTTGAATGTGACGCAACGTAACCACAACCGCAGCGCGGCTCAAGCCGGGATCCGGACAGCTCTTTCTTCGCCGCTATTCATCCAATCCGTCTCCTTGAGGCCGGCGGGGCCAAACGGGTCGATCAGCGTGCCGGCAACGATCGAAGCCAGAAGCTGCGGCGCCGGCGGGATCCTGGCAACTGTCGCCACCAGCCGATCGCGCAGGAGTGGCAACAGCAGCAAGTCCGACTGGTAGAAAGGCGTGAAGGCCAAGGACAGCGCCTGGAACAGCCTGACGTGCCAGCGTCGCGCCCGAACATAGAACGCAAGCGCCGCATCCATGTCGCCTGCCTGCCTCAATGCATGGGCGAGTGCCGCCGCATCGAGCAGAGCCATGTTCGCGCCCTGCCCCAGTTGCGGGCTGGTCGAATGCGCGGCATCGCCAATGACGGCAAAGCCGCGTGCCGCAGGTTGTGCCAACGTGTGGTGGCCATAGCGGGCCAGCGTCAGCTGATCGAAATCCTCGATCTGGTCGAGATAGGCCTGGCACTCCGGCCACAACCTTGCCACCTCGGCCTTCCAGGCAGCCAGTCCTTGGGCTTGCACGCGTTCGGCCTCGGCCGGCTTCAGGCTCCAGAAGAACGCCGCCATCTTGCGCCCGTCCGCTTCCGCGCGGCCGATGGGCAAAACACCGATCATAACGCTGGCGCGACGATAGCGCTGCGTCAGTGCATTTTCGTCGAATCCTTCGCCACACCAGTCGAGCGACGCCCAGAACGCGCCATAGGCGAGCGGTTTCGGCTCGCCTTCGAGGCCCGCGCTGCGGCGCAACTTGGAGCGCGAGCCGGTCGCGTCCACGACGAGGTCGAACGATCCGAGGCCACGCCCAGCCGCATCAAGCAGCCGCGGCTGTTCGCCAGGCTCCACCGCATCGAGGTCGACGTCGGTAACGATCTCGATGCCAGCGCGTCGAGCCGCGCGATAGAGTGTGCCGAACAGCGCCGCGCGATGGACGGCGATGCCGAAACGCCCACCTGGCCGGGCGTCGTAGCGCACGTCGAGCACAGTGCGCCCGCTCTTGGCATCGGTGCCATGCAGCCGGTCGATGCGGCTGCCAAGTGTCGAGATTTCGCCGAGCAGGCCCAGATCGTCGAGCACGGTCAGTCCTGTCGGCTGCAAGATAAGGCCCGACCCAACCGGCCTCGGCTCGGCGAAGCGTTCGAAAACGGTGACGCGATGACCATCACGCTGCAGATAGAGTGCCGCAGCGAGCCCGGCCGGCCCGGCACCGGCAATTGCAATGTGAAGATTTCGACCGTTCATGCGTCACCCCATCCGCAGCAAAGGTTCACGGATGGGCCGTGCTTGGCAATGCTTCACTTCGCCGTAGCGGTGCTCAGTCCAGGCCTCAGATCGACACCTGGGTACCGACCTCGACCACACGCCCGGTCGGAATCTGGAAGTACTCGGTCGCGTCGGCTGCCGTACGAGCCAGCCCGATGAACAGCCTGTCCTGCCACACCGGCATGCCGGAATTGGGCGACGCCTTGAGCGACCGCCGCGACAGGAAGAACGACGTCGTCATGATGTCGAACTTCCAGCCCTGCTTGCGGCAGATGGCCAGCGCCTTGGGGATGTTCGGCTGTTCCATGTAGCCGAATTTCAGCTTCACGCGCATGAACAGCTCGTTGACCTGTTCCATCTTCACCCGTTCGCTGTCGGGGACGATGGGCTGCTGCGCCGTCACCACCGACAGGATGACGTTCTGCTCGTGCAGCACCTTGTAGTGCTTGAGGCTGTGCATCAGCGCGGTCGGCGCGCTGTCGGGATCGCTGGTCAGGAACACCGCTGTGCCGGGCACCAGATGCGGCTTCTTCTTGATCAGGCTGCCAGCCAGGAAGTCGAGCGGGATTTCGTTCTTGCGCGTCTTGTCGAACAGATAGCGGCTGCCGCGCACCCAGGTCCACATGATCAGGATGATCGTGAAGGCGACCGCCAGCGATGCCCAGCCGCCCTCGAAGACCTTGACGATGTTGGAAGCGAAGAAGCCGATGTCGATCAGGCCGAATATCGAGATCGCCACGACGACGGCGGCGACCCGCCAGCGCCAGATGCGCAGCATCACCACCGAAAGCAACAGCGTCGTCACCAGCATGTTGCCGGTAACCGAAATGCCGTAGGCCGAGGCGAGCGCGCTCGATTCGCCGAAGCCGACGACCAGCAGCATCACCACCAAAGCCAAAAGAAGGTTGACGCGCGGCATGTAGATCTGGCCCTGCGTCGTCTCCGACGTGTGCTGGATGACCAGGCGGGGCAGCATGTTGAGCTGCACGGCCTGGCGTGTCAGCGAATAGGCGCCGGTGATCACCGCTTGGCTGGCGATGACGGTCGCGGCCGTTGCCAGCACCACCATCGGCACCAGCATCCAGCCCTCGTTCATTTCAAAGAACGGATGGCCCACCGTGCCGTCATGCGAGAGCACGAAGGCGCCCTGGCCGACATAGTTGAGCAGCAGGCAGGGAAAGACGATGCACAGCCAGGCCAGCACGATCGGCCTGCGGCCGAAATGGCCGAGATCGGCATAAAGCGCTTCGGCGCCGGTCACCGCAAGGAAGATCGCGCCGATGGTGACGAACGACACCTCGGGCTGGTTGACCAGGAACTGCACGATGTAGATCGGGTTGACCGCCAGCAGGATTTCCGGATCGTCGGCTATGTGGACAATGCCGGAATAGCCGATGGCCAGGAACCAGACCAGGGTGATCGGCCCGAACACGATCGCCACGCCGCCACTGCCGAAGCGCTGGACTGAAAACAGCGCCGCCAGGATCACCAGCGTCAGCGGCACGACGTAAGGCTGGAACGCCGGCGTGACGACATTCATGCCCTCGACCGCCGACAGCACCGAAATCGCCGGCGTGATCACCGCATCGCCGTAGAACAGTGCGGCGCCGACCATGCCGAGCGCCAGGATGATGCCCGAGCGCTTGGGCAGGCTGCGCCGCGCCAGCGCCATCAGCGACAGCGTGCCGCCCTCGCCCCGGTTGTGCGCCCGAAGAACGAACATCACGTATTTGACGGTGACGATGATGGTCAGCGCCCAGATGATGAGCGACAGCACGCCGAGAATGTCTTCGCGGGAAGCGACCTCGCCGCCCGCCGACGCCACCAGGGCCTCGCGGAACGCGTAGATCGGGCTCGTGCCGATATCGCCGAAGACGACGCCGAGTGCGCCGAGCACGAGAATCCTGATGTCGTGGGAATGACCGTCCGTCTGGACCGGCTGCCCGCTCGCGTTCGCCTTGTCAGGGCCGGCATCGGTCATGGACAACTCTCCGTGAAGCCGCGGGGCTCTACGCTTGCTGCAGCGCAAAAGCAACAGCTGTTTTGCGACAGCTAATGTTCCGCCCTAGCAGTCGGCATATGCCTTCTACCACCCGCAGGCCTTCAGATATCGCTTGATCGTGCCGGTCATTCCGTATTCCAGCGCGTCTGCCGTCAGGCCATGGCCGATGGACACTTCGGCCAGCTTGGGGATGCTGCGCGTCAGCTGCGGCAGGTTGTCGACGACGAGGTCGTGACCGGCATTGACCGCGAGACCGGCAGCGATTGCCGCATCTGCGGTTTTAGCAAGTATTTCCAGTTGCTTCGCTGCCCCGGCCAGATCATCGTGACACGCGCCGTATGGCCCGGTGAACAGCTCTATCCGGTCCGCGCCCGTGTCGCGGGCAGCGTTGACGCCGGAAGGGTCGGCATCGGCAAACAGGGAGACGCGGAAGCCGCCCTTCTTGAGCCGTGCCACCACCGGCTTGAGCAGACCCGCTTGGGTGACAAAGTCCCAGCCATGGTCGGAGGTCGCCTGCGACGGATCGTCCGGCACCAGCGTCACCTGTTCCGGCTGGTGCTTCTCGACCAGTTGGAGGAAGTCTTCGCTCGGATAGCCTTCGATGTTGAACTCTGCCTTTGGAAATTCGTCGTCGATCAGCGCCCGGATCTCGGGCACGTCGGAAAAGCGGATGTGGCGCTGGTCCGGACGCGGATGCACCGTCAGCCCATGCGCACCGGCGGCAAGTGCCAGGCGGCCGAGGCCGGTGACACTAGGCCATGGCAGGTCGCGCCGGTTGCGCAGCATGGCGATGGCATTGACGTTCACGGAGAGCTTGGCGGGCATCGGCAACTCACGGCAAATCTTGAGACGAACGCACCTAACACGCCTTGGCCGGGAACAGAGAGCGCTTTTATGTGTTCCAATGACGTTGCGGCCAAAAACCGCCAGACGGCCATCGAGGAGGACACCAATGAAATCCATGGATGCCCCGCCGCCTTTCCGGCGCATCGACACCGACAACAACGAGGTCTTTGCCTTCGAGATCGTCGGCCATTTCACCCAGGCCGACATCGAAAACGCCTATGGCCTGCTCGACGCGGCCTATGAAGGCCACGACAAGATCGACGTTCTGCTGCGCGCGACAGGATATGACGGCTTCGACTGGTCGGCGCTTTTCGATCCCCTTACCTTCAAGGGCAAGATGAAGGCGCTGCATCACATCAGGCGCTATGCGCTGGTCGGTGGCCCTGCCTGGATGGGACCGGTGGTCGGCCTGTTTGCGCCGCTCACCTCGATCGAAACCAGGCATTTCGCCGACGCCGACGAAGCCGAGGCGTGGAAATGGCTTGGCGCAAGCCCGATCGAATAGCCTGCGGTCATACTCCAGTCACAGCCGCGCGCCAGACAGCCTCCATCATGCCCAACATCCGCATCATAGATTCGATCACTGCACCCGGCTCCATCAGCCGCGCGAACGAGGACAGCGCCGGCGGCAATGCTACATGCGCCTTCGTCATCGACGGCGCCACCGGCCTCGGCGGAGACAGCCTCGTCGGCCTGCACGGCTCCGACGCCGCCTGGCTGGCCCGGTTTGCCCAAAGCACGTTCGAAGAGCTGGCCCGCAACGGCCGCCCCATGACCGATGTCGTGCGCGAGCTCAATCAACGCGCTGCCAATGTCGTGCACGAGGCGGCCCCTGCGCTGCCGATCGAGCCATGGAACCTGCCGGTGGCAAGCTTCCAGATGGTCCGGATCGAAGGCGACGACATCGTCACCCACGGCCTGGGCGACTGCCGGCTGTTCCTGCTCGGCGCCGACGGCAGCACCTTCAGCACCAGCGCCATCAAGGGTGCCTCCGCCCAGGAGCGCGACGGCGCACGCACAGCCATCGCTCATGCGGGCGGATTTGCCACTCATCAGGCGTTGGCCGATGCGCCGGGCGTGCGTGAGGAGCTGCGGCGCCACCGCGCCGCCTACAACCGCCAAGGCGGCTCCGTCTGGACGCTCGGTATCGAGCCGTCTGCCGCCGAGCACCTTGTCACCGAAAGGCTCGAGCCCTCGCTGCCGGCCAGGGGTCTGCTCTGCAGCGACGGCTTCGCTGCTCTCGTCGACCAATATGGCCGCTACGACATTGCAGAATTTGTCGGCGCAGCAAACACTGCAGGCCTTGCTCCGCTGCTTGCAGAATTGCGCCACATCGAATTGACCGAAGACCCCGACGGCAAGCAGTTCCCCCGTTTCAAGGTTAGCGACGATGCGACTGCAGTTCTTTTCGAGATCGTTGCCTGACGGCGAGCACTACCGAACGATCGTTAGCTGTTCGGCCGCACGGGTGATCGCCGTGTAGAGCCAGCGCTGGCGCGTGTCCTTGAAGGCCCAGCTCTCGTCGAACAGCACGACATTGTTCCACTGCGAGCCCTGCGCCTTGTGCACCGTCAGCGCGTAGCCATAATCGAAGTCGTCGTAGCGTTTCTTGGTACCCCAGGGGATTTCTTCGTCCGGGCTCTCGAACACCTGCTTCAAAAGCTTGATCTTGGCCAAGCCGCGATCGGGATCGTCTTCCTCCGGCGACACTAGAAGATTGATGCCCGGCTTCACCGTTTCGCGCGACGAGGTCATCACCTTCCACAACGAACCGTTGAGCAGGCCCTTGGCCGGGTCGTTGCGCAGGCAAACCAGCTTGTCGCCAGCTTGCGGGTAACCGGCTGTAAAACCCTTGAGCTCGCGCAGCCGCTGATTGTAGCGCTTCCGCGTCCGGTTGGTGCCGACAAGCACCTGGTCGGCGCCCAGCACCAGATCCTGGTTCACGTCTTCCTTGCCGATCACCTGGGCAGTGCCGTAGTCGCCGCGCATGAACTCGCGGCCCTCGCGCACGTCGAGCGCCAGTCGGATGATCGGGTTGTCGCGCGCCTGGCGGTGGATTTCGGTCAACAGGAAGTCCGGCTCGTGCTCGGTGAAGAAGCCGCCGCCCGAGATCGGCGGCAGCTGCGCAGGGTCGCCCAGCACCAGCACCGGGGTGCCGAACGTCAAAAGATCGCGGCCGAGCTGCTCGTCGACCATCGAGCATTCGTCGATCACCACGAGCTTGGCCTTGGCGATCGGACTTTGGCGATTGAGCGAGAACGTCGGCGACATCGAGGTCTTGCCGGTCGCCTCGTCGGCAACCGCCTCCTCGCCCTTCGGCCGGTAGATCAGCGAATGGATGGTGCGCGCATTGGTGGCGCCCTTCGAGCGCAGTACCTGGGCGGCCTTGCCGGTGAAGGCAGCGAACTGCACCTGGCCGTCGACATGCTCGGCGAAATAGCGCGCCAGCGTCGTCTTGCCGGTGCCGGCATAGCCGAACAGCCGGAAAACCTGCGGCTTTCCCGATTTGAGCCAGCGCGCCACGGCCTGCAGCGCATCGTCTTGCTGAGGAGAGAATTCCATGGGTTTGACTGACAGGATTCGGCGGCGAAGGGCAAGGGATTTGCCGGTTCAGTCGAGTCCGTTCGGGGAAAATCAACTGGCCTGCAACGCCCGGCCTGCCGCACACCCCATCAGATCAAGATTGCGATAAATGGTCTCTGGAACCCTAAAGAAAGCTGTGTCCCGATAGCTCCAGATGAATACATCGCCATCCTTGCGATAGACTGCATGAACATCGAACTGAAATTCCTCTCCAGCGATTGCAACCGAAGAAGAGAAAAATCGACTGTCGAAGCAGTCGGCATTCGCGGCGTCGACGGCGGCGCTCATCAACTGGCTTGTTCTCACCTCCGCCGATAGGACGAAGAAAAAAAGAAAAGCGAAATTCGCCACCAGCAATTTCCACGACAGCGATTCCAAAGGCTCCGCCCGATGCACAAGAATTCCTGCAACAACCGCGCAAGAGAGGCCAGCCAGAAATGGCAGCCAAACGAAGCCCCAGTATTTGAAGTAATATCCCGGCAGCAAAAAAAGTAACGGCGGGAACGCAAAACCACCAAGAAACTGGAAGTTCCAGAGCGAGGCTGCGGCCCAAAAAAACCAAACGGTGGCAACAGCTCCAAAAAATCTACCCAATACCTGCCCCAGATGAACGCAATGCAGACCGCTGAATATTCCAAAACTATGACAGCATCTTACCGAAAAGTCGCCGAATACAAGGAGGGATTGCGGCGAGCCTATCAAATTCAGGTATCCGGCAGGAAGCTCAGCGTTTTGCCGGATCGTTCTCCAGCAGGATCGGCTGGCCATGCGGCGTGGCGTGCGCGGCACGTTCCCAGGCCGCGGCAACCGCATCGACCTCGTCGCGCCGGGCGAGCCCCTTCTCGGCCGTCAGGCACTCCAGGGCGGCCAGCCAACGCGCGTAGTAGTCGCTGCCATCAGCGGCGGCACCTGGCTTTTTAACCTCCGCCGAAAGCCGTTCGGCCCATTCCGCCCAGGTAAATAGGCCGCGCTCATGCAACGCCACCACCATTGCGAAAGCCTCGGCCTGCCACGGCTCGGCAAAGACCGGTGCATCGAGCCCCTCGGTCCCAACCGCTAGCCGCACCTCATGCTGGTTCAAGATAGCTCTCCCAGGCGTCTATGCTGACCTCAAGCGTCGGATCAGCCCCCTCGCCCCACAATTCGCCTGCGGTGAAAGCCACCGTATAGAGCCATTGCGGGTTCTCGCCGCGGCCATGCGCGTTGGTATCGGGAAAGACAAAACCTTCGCGCACCGCGTCGATCACCCCCTCCTTGCCGCGGGCATAACGCGGCAGGCGGGTATGGCCGGTGGGGTGAAAGTTCCTGGTCCGCACGCGTTGCCCGACCGCAAACCGCACCGGTACGGCGACCGGTCGATCGCAAGGCCCGCCTTTCGCCAAAACGGCCGGTACATTCTCCGCTTTCAGCACCCGCTTGGGTGTCGCTGCCGGATCGACGGCATCACTCGCCGCGAGGTCGTTGGCTGTCACGAAGTTGTGCCGTTTGACCAGTTGTTCCAGCGCCTTGATCCAGATTTCGTAATAGCTCGACGCATAATAATCGGCTGGATGCAGGCATTCCCGCGCATGCCGGCTTTCGTCGATGTTCCAGGCACCCATGGCGCCTGCCGTCAGCGTCACGCCCAGCGCCCGCTTTTCCCATTCGGAATGGAAATAGGGTTCGTCCTTTTCGGGCGCCACCGGGCCAAAACCCATCTGCCCGCCGAGATCGTGGGGGCCGTTCATGCCGCCTCCCGCGCGACGCCGGTGCCGATCATCGAATCCCGCGTCACCAGGTCGGCCAGCCGCTCTTCGCTCCAGCCTTCGGTGCCCGCCGGCCGCTGCGGCACGACGAGATAGCGCAGCTCGGCGGTCGAATCCCAGACGCGGATCTTCTTGTCCTTGGGCAGCGAAAGTCCGAATTCTTCCAGCACGCCGCGCGGATCGATGACCGCTCTGCTGCGATATGGCGGCGCCTTGTACCAGACCGGCGGCAGGCCGAGCACCGACCAAGGGTAGCAGGAGCACAGCGTGCAGACGACGAGATTGTGGGTCTCGTCGGTGTTGAACACCGCCTGCATGTGCTCGCCCTGGCGGCCGGTGAAGCCGAGCGAGGCGATCGCCGCGGTCGCGTCGCGCTTCAACCATTCGGTGAAGTCCGGTTCGCTCCAGGCCTTCGCCACCACGGCGGCACCGTTGCGTGGTCCCACCTTGGTCTCGTAGGTATCGACGATGACGTCGATCGCCGCCGGATCGATCAGCCCCTTGCGGGTCAGGATCGTCTCCAGCGCCCGGACCCGTGCCGTCATCGGGTCGAGCTCGTTGTCGTGATGGTGATCGTCATGGTGGTGATCGTGCGACATGGCGAAAACCTAAGCCCGCCCGCTTCGCCGTGCAAGCCGCCAGCCTTGGGCCAGGACGGATTTGCGCCACAGCCCACGCGCCCGCTATCGTTGCTCAATGCGGGTTTTGATTCTGGGCGGTAACGGCTTTGTCGGTGCGGCGGTGGCAAGGTCGCTTGCCGCCCGCGGATTTTCCATCGTTGCCCTGGCGCGCGACACAAAGGTCGCTTCCCGCCGATATCCCGATTTCGGCTGGGTCCAGGCCGATATCGCCAGCCTGTCGCGGCCCGAGGACTGGCGCTTTCTCCTGTCCGGCATCGACGCCGTGGTCAATTGCGCCGGTGCACTCCAGGATGGTCCGCGTGACAATGTCGCCGCCCTGCAATATGTCGCGATGAAAGCGCTTTATCAGGCCGCCGCCCCCTCGCTACGCATGTTCGTCCAGATATCGGCGCGCACCGATGGTGTTGCATCCGAAAACCCATTCCTCGCAAGCAAGCGTCAGGCCGATGCGGCGCTTGAGGCATCCGGCCTGCCCTTCGTCTTCCTCCGCCCGGCGGTGATCGTCGGCCGCGCGGCCTATGGCGGTTCCGCACTGCTGCGCGCCCTGGCCGCGTTTCCACTCGTAACACCGCTGGTCCTTGGCCAAAGCCCGATGCAGTTCGTCTCGCTCGACGACGTCGCCGAGACGGCGTTCGACGCTCTGTCCGGCAATATCCCGATCGGCAGCGACCTCGATCTCGCCGCACCGCAAACCCTGTCGCTCGCCGATGCCGTTGCCATCCACCGCAGGTGGCTTGGCCTGGCGCCAGCGCGCACGCTCGACTTGCCAGGCGTCTTTGCCCGCCTCACCGCCCACGCCGCCGATATGCTCGGCCGGCTCGGCTGGCGATCGCCGCTGCGCTCGACGGCACTTGAAGTCGCAGCCGGCGGTGTGATCGGCCATGCCGTTGATCTCGGCCGGCGCTTCGGCTCGCTCGACGAGACGCTGTCCGCAAATCCCGCCGGCGTTCAAGATCTCTGGTTCGCCCGGCTCTACCTGCTCAAGCCGCTGACGTTCGCTGCGCTTTGCCTGTTTTGGCTGCTATCGGGCATTGTGGCGCTGCTGCGCTTCGACGCGTCGTCGGCGCATTTGGTGTCAGCCGGTGCGCCAGCCGCGATCGCTCCAGCCATCACGCTTGTAACCAGCCTGGCCGACATCGCCCTCGGGCTCGGCGTTGCCTATCGTCGATACGCCGGATTGGCGTTGAAAGGCATGATTGCCCTGTCCCTGGCCTATCTCGCGACAGCAACCGTTCTTTCCCCACATCTCTGGACGGATCCGCTCGGCCCGTTGGTCAAGGTGCTGCCGTCGATCGTGCTTGCGCTGGTCGCGCTTGCGATCCTGGACGAGCGTTGAGCCATGGAAGAATTGCTGCGCCTCGTCCACGTCCTTGGAGCCGCAGTGTTGTTCGGCACAGGGGCCGGAATCGCCTTCTTCATGGTGATGGCCCATCGCACCCGCGACGCTGCGACAATTGCCCATGTCGCCGGAATCGTCGTCATCGCCGACACCGTCTTCACGGCGACCGCTGTCGTCCTCCAGCCGATCACGGGCGCCTTGCTGGCGCATGAAGCCGGCTGGTCGTTGAGTGAAAGCTGGATTGTGCTGTCGCTCGCGCTCTATGTGCTGACCGGCCTGTTCTGGCTGCCGGTCGTGTTCATTCAGATCGAGCTGCGCAATCTCGCTCGTTCGTCCGCCACCACGGGCGGGGCATTGCCGGCGAGCTATCTCCGCCTCTATCGCGTCTGGTTCGCCTGCGGGTTCCCCGCCTTTTTCAGCGTCATCGCCATCTTCTGGCTGATGCTGACGAGGCCGGCGATCGAATTTTTCTGATCACTTCAGCATCGGCCACAACGTCGCCGCCAGCAGCAGTCCCATGGCGATGTTGAACCATTTCAGCCGCACCGGATCGGCAAGGAAGCCGCGCAACACCATGCCAAATCCGGCCCAGCTCGAAACGCTCGGCAGGTTGACAAGGGCGAATGCCCCGGAGATCAACAGCACCGACAGGAATGGCGATTCCGGGCTGGTATAGACGGCCATGGCAGTCACCGCCATCACCCACGCCTTGGGATTCACCCACTGGAATGCCGCCGCCTCGAGAAACGTCATCGGCCGCGCTTTGGCCTCGCCGTCCTTGCCGAGCGAGCGCGACATGCCGATGCGCCATGCGAGATAGAGCAGATAAGCGCCGCCGGCGATCTTCAGGCCGCCATGCAGCATCGGAAAGGCCGACAGCACGGCCCCGAGGCCGAAGCCGACGCCGAGAAGTAGCGTCAGGAAACCGATGCCTATGCCCAGCATGTGCGGAATGGTGCGCACGAAGCCGAAATTCACGCCCGAGGCCAGCAGCATGAAATTGTTCGGCCCCGGCGTGATCGAGGTCACGAAGGCATAGACGAGCAGTGCCAGGAATGCGTCGTACGACATTCGTTTTCCCTCTTTTTAAGTCAGTATTATTGACCTTATTTGTCGTTTCAAAAAAATCCAGATCGGCTTGATGACTGGGCCAGCGCTCGTGCGTTGCGTCCTGGCGGACCTCGGGAAAAGTCAAAGGCCGCCGGTGTAGCGCACCGGCGGCCTTTGTTTTTGGCTTCGCGCCTGCGACAGTTACATTCCCTGCCGGCCACGGTTCATCGCGGCCACGCCGGTGCGGCAGACCTCGACCAAGCCCAGCGGCTTCATGATGGCGATGAACTGCTCGATCTTCGACACCTTGCCGGTCAGCTCGAAGATGAAATGTTCGGTATTGGCGTCGATCACCTTGGCACGGAAGGCGTCGGCCAGGCGCAGCGCCTCGACACGGGCGTCGCCGGTGCCGGAAACTTTGACCAGCGCCAGTTCGCGCTCAAGCGCGCCTCCGGTGCCCAGTTCCTGCGCCATGACGGTCAGGTCGACGACGCGATGCACCGGCACGATGCGTTCGAGCTGGTGCTTGATCTGCTCGAGCACATGCGGGGTGCCGCGCGTCACGATGGTGATGCGCGACAAATGCTTCTCGTGTTCCGTCTCCGAGACCGTCAGGCTCTCGATGTTGTAGCCGCGGCCAGAGAACAGGCCGATGACACGGGCAAGCACGCCCGGTTCGTTGTCGACCAGCACCGATAGCGTGTGGTTTTCCGGCTTCTCGGTTTCCTTGGCGATGAAATAGGCCGAACCGGTGGGTTGTAGCTGTGCGTTCATAAGATGATTCTCGATCTCAGGCGGTTGCGCCAACTCGTTGATTGTGCGGCCTTCCCTGGAAGGCCGCACGCGATCCGTCACACCAGTTCGCGGCCCTTGGCATCGATGGCGTTGGCCACTGCCTCGTCGGTCGCCTCGTCGGGCAGCAGCATCTCGTTATGCGCCTTGCCCGATGGGATCATCGGGAAGCAATTGGCGAGCGTTGCCACGCGGCAGTCGAAGATCACCGGCTTCTTCACCGAAATCATCTCCTTGATCGCATCGTCCAGTTCGTCCGGCTTGTCGCAGCGGATGCCGTGTCCGCCATAGGCTTCCGCCAGCTTGACGAAGTCGGGCATCGCCTCGGTGTAGGAATGCGACAGCCGGTTGCCGTGCAGCAGCTGCTGCCACTGGCGCACCATGCCCATGTAGGAGTTGTTGAGGATGAAGACCTTGATCGGCGCATTGTACTGGAGTGCGGCGCTCATCTCCTGGATGCACATCTGGACCGAGGCGTCGCCGGCGATGTCGATGACAAGCGATTCCGGATGCGCGATCTGCACGCCCAGTGCCGCCGGCAGGCCGTAGCCCATCGTGCCCAGGCCGCCGGAGGTCATCCAGCGGTTCGGCTTCTCGAAACCGTAATGCTGGGCCGCCCACATCTGGTGCTGGCCGACCTCGGTCGTGATGTAGGTGTCGAGGTGCTTGGTCAGCTCATACAGCCGCTGGATGGCGTATTGTGGCATGATCACGTCGCTGTTGGGCTTGTATGCGTAGCTGTCGCGCGCACGCCACTTGGCGATCTGCTCCCACCACGGATACAGCGTCTTCTTGTCCGCCTTGGCGGTCGCTCGCCACAGCCGGACCATGTCTTCCAGCACGCGGCCGACATCGCCCAGGATCGGCACGTCGGCGCGCACGGTCTTGTTGATCGACGACGGGTCGATGTCGATGTGGATCTTCTTCGAGTTCGGCGAGAACGCGTTGAGGCGGCCGGTGATACGGTCGTCGAAGCGGGCGCCGACACAGATCATCACGTCGCAGTCGTGCATCGCCATATTGGCTTCGTAGCTGCCGTGCATGCCCAGCATGCCGAGCCAGTTCTTGCCCGATGCGGGGTACGCACCGAGGCCCATCAGCGTCGAGGTGATAGGGAAGCCGGTGAGGTCGACCAGTTCGCGCAGCAGATGGCTCGCCTCGGGACCGGAGTTCACCACGCCGCCGCCGGAATAGATGATCGGCCGCTTGGCATCCGCCATCAGCACGACGGCTTCCTTGATCTTTTCCAGGTCGCCCTGGACCTTGGGCTGATAGGAGGTGCGCGGTGCGGTCTGCGGCGGCGTGTAGATGCCCTTGGCGAACTGCACGTCCTTCGGAATGTCGACCACGACCGGGCCTGGACGGCCGGTGGTGGCGACATGGAAGGCCTCGTGCAGGATGCCGGCCAGATCGTTGACGTCCTTCACCAGCCAGTTGTGCTTGGTGCATGGCCTGGTGATGCCCACGGTGTCGCACTCCTGGAAGGCGTCGGAGCCGATCAGCGAGGTCGGAACCTGGCCGGTAATGCACACCAGCGGGATCGAATCCATCAAGGCGTCCTGCAGCGGCGTCACCGCATTGGTGGCACCGGGGCCCGAGGTCACCAGCATCACGCCGGCCTTGCCGGTCGAGCGCGCATAGCCCTCGGCGGCGTGTCCGGCGCCCTGCTCGTGGCGCACCAGGATGTGCTGGACGTCGTCCTGCTGGAACAGCTCGTCATAGATCGGAAGGACAGCGCCGCCGGGATAGCCGAAGAGGTGCTGGACGCCGTTGTCCTTCAGCGCCTGCACCACCATCTCGGCGCCGGTCATTTCGCGTCGTCCGCTGTCACTATGTCCGCTCATCGGTCCGTCCCGTCTTCCTTTTCGCCGTTCTCGGCGGTTGCTGCTCGTTTAGTCCTGTTTCGGGCAATAAAAAAGGCCCCCGAGGGAGCCTTCACATTTGCGCATGGGGGATTTCGCCCGGCGGTTACACCGCCTTGCCCATGCGCAATCCTACTACGAGAATGAGTGTCGTATTCATGGCGCGGACGTTAATGCGCAGGAAGGCGAACTGTCAACCTGACCCGCGCAAATTTTCCGCAACGTCAGTTTGCCCGCACAACGTTCGAATTGGAGCGTTCCGGTTAACCCGGGCTACACCATCCGCCATCACCCGGCCTTAACCGCGCTGCGCTAGCCTTGCGGCTTGGGGAATAAGGGACGTGGCATCAATGTACACCGAACGTCAGGCCGCGGGTGGCGAAACCACCTCGCAGGAGCGGCGCGACCCGAAGCAGGACGACGCCCGCATCCTCGGCAACGTCGTGCAGTGCGACGGTGCTCGCGCGGTCATCAGCGCCTATGCCGAGACCGGCAGCGCAAGCATGGTCGGCCTCTGGACGGTCGGGCGCATGATCTGCATCAATCTCGGCGAGACCCGGACGATCGGACTGGTCTATTCCATCGCCAAGTCGGACCGTTCCTGGAGCAGCGAAGGCGACAACCCCATCGAGGTCAATGTCGAGCTGATCGGAGAAGTCCGTGACGTGGGCGCGGACAAGAAGCCTGTCTTCGACCGCGGCATCACCGCCTATCCCTATATCGGTGCCATCGCCCACCGCATCCGCAGTCGCGACCTTCAGGCCGTCTACGACCTCGCCGGCCGCCACACCGTGACCATCGGGCAGCTGTCGCAGGACGACAGCATCGACGCCTGCATCGCCATCGATGAAACGCTGGCCCGACATTTCGCCGTCGTCGGCACCACCGGCGTCGGCAAGTCGACCGCCGTCTCGCTCTTGCTGCGCAAGGCCATTGCCGCGCGGCCCGACCTGCGCGTCTTGATCATGGACCCGCACAACGAGTTCGCAGGCTCGCTGCCCGAATATTGCGTCAAGGTCGACAGCAACACGCTCGACCTGCCGTTCTGGCTGTTCCGGCTCGAGGAATTCGCCGAGGTGCTGTTTCGCGGGCGCGAGACCGACGCCGATGAGATCGACGTGCTGCGCGACCTCATTCCTGTGGCCAAGAACCTCTATCGCAGCCCGCAGGGCGGCGCGTTCCTGCGTCGCGGCGTCGATGCGCTGACCGCGGACACGCCGGTCCCCTACCGCATGGCCGATCTCATCAAGCAGATCGACGAGCGCATGGGCCTGCTCGAATCCAAGAACGAACGTCCGATCCTGAAATCGCTCAGGACGCGCATCGAATCCGCGCTCGCCGACCCGCGCTACCGCTTCATGTTCCATTCCAGGCTGATCGAAGACACCATCCACGAAACGATCGGCAACATCTTCCGCGTCCCCACCCATGGCCGCCCGGTCACCTGCTTCGAAATGGCAGGCATGCCTTCGGAGGTGGTCAATTCGGTTTGCTCGGTGCTGGCCCGCCTCGCCTTCGACCTCGCTTTGTGGAGCGAAGGGCGGCTCAAGCTGCTGCTGCTGTGTGAGGAAGCCCACCGCTACATGCCCGCCGACCACCGCCTCGGCTTCGCCCCGACCCGGCACGCGCTGTCGCGCATCGCCAAGGAAGGCCGCAAATATGGCTGCTATCTTGGCGTCGTGACACAGCGCCCGGGCGAACTCGACCCGACCATCCTGTCGCAGTGCTCAACCGTATTCGCAATGCGGCTCGCCAACGAGCAGGACCAGGCGATCATCCGCTCGGCCATTGCCGATTCGTCGGCCTCCAGCCTCTCCTTCCTGTCCTCGATGGGCCAGCGCGAGGCCATCGCCTTCGGCGAAGGCGTCGCCACCACCATGCGGCTGAAATTCGAAAAACTTTCGCCCGAACTCATCCCAGGCACCGGCAAGCGGGCCGCGGAGGCCCCATCCGGCAGCGGCGACGACGTCGATCTCGTCGCTGTGGTCGAACGCCTGCGCAACGTGCCCAAGCCGCAGGCTGCAGCATTGGGTTTCACCGAAGTTGTCGACAGCCAGCGCCAGGCTGGCGACACCGACTACCAAAAGCCTCCGGCCAAGCAGCAGCCCGACGACGATTTCGACACCCGCTTCGGCTTGCGTCCGTCGACGTTTGGCGGACGCCCGCCGAACAGCTGAGATCCTCGGAAGCCTGCGCCCCACTCGATGGCAGTAGGCCAAGCCGGGCCTGGAACCTCAGATCCCCGAGCCGTCCAGTTGCTCCTCGTCCTCGCCCTCCCAGGGCGTTGGCATCTCCGGCGAATTCTTGCTCAGATTGGCCTTCGGCAACGGCATCCAGCACTTCAGTTCCGGGTCGGCATAGCCGATCACGCAGCCGGGATAGGAGTCGGCAGCGCGCCAGCCTTCGATGCCGAATGCGTCGGGCCTTGCCCAATAGGCGACATCGACCTCCGCCGGCCCCTGTTCCGACGAACGTACCGTCACCAGGACCCGGCTGCCGTCCTTTGGCGCGCTCGCCATGTTTCGCCACCGGTCGGGTTCGTCCATCGCATTCCTCCTCTGCACGCAGGCACCCGCAGCCTTCACCGGCAACGGACAAGCCAGTGTTGCTGGCTTGAAGAAGGACGTCCAGTGGCAAGTTCAAGCCACACTGGGTTTCGAACTGTGCTCGGGAACAACCCTCAGGCCATTCCAGGATAACGCGGGTGCAGGATCACCGAGAAGCGCGGATCATCGCGAATGACATCGAAGTCGGCATCGTTCCGGAGCATGTCTATCGTGTTCTGAGGGACGTCCCGGGCGGCCTTTTTGAGGTGTTGCAGCGCTCCTTCCACGTCCCCCAGATGGGCGCAGAGGGCCGCCGCATTGACATTTGCAATGAAGTCGTCCGGATCGATCGCCAGCGCACGGGCCAACCAGGAACGCGCCTTCTCCATGTCGCCGAGATAGCCAAGCGCGACGGCACCACGATGCAGCGGTGCAGCGTTCTCGGGGTGAATGCCGGACGCGCGCTCCGAGCGTTCGACACAAATTCTCGCCCAATCCAGCCTTTCCGGATCGCTTCTGGCAAGAAAGGCGGCGATCATCATCGGCGAGAGATAGTCGTCTGGTCGCAAGCGCGAGGCTTGCTTGAACATCGAGATCATCTTCGCCCGGTCGTTCAGGAAGCGCGCCATCGTCGATGCAAAGAAGAAATTTGCCTCATACGAATTGGGATCGATGGCGAGAGCCTTCTGGTATGAAAGGCCGGCCTCCTCGTATCTTTCATTGCAGAACAGGGCAAAGCCGCGTGCGACATGAGCTTCCGGCAGGGTGGGATCGAGATGTAGTGCCTTGTCTGCGATAGCCAGGATCTCATCCGGCGCGCTGTCCTTCCCATGCCAGTCGCGCAGGTAGCAGTCGCAGATCACCATGCCGGCATAGGCACGTGCATAGCCGGGATCGAGCTCAACCGCCTTGCCAAACAGGCGCCGGGCCAGGACGAGATATGACTTCGTCAATTCCAGCGCCAGCTGCCGGCCTTGCAGTTCATAGTGATAGGCTTCGATGTTGCCGGTTCGAGCCTGCCGGATGGCATGCTTCTCCTCGGGTAGCAGTTCGAGTTCCAGGTGCTTGACGACAGCTTCGGTGATCTCGTCCTGGATTGCGAAAATGTCCGCAAGGTCCCGGTCGAACCGCTCGGCCCAAAACAACTCTCCTGTTGCGCCTTCCAGCAATCGAGTGGAAACACGGACGCGTTGTCCCGACAGGCGCACGCTGCCCTCCAGGAGATACTGAACACGGAGTTCGCGGGCGATGTCGTTTCCACGGACAGCGCGTCCCTTGAACGCGAAACTGTAGTTTTTCGAGACGACCAGCAGCCTCCGGCTCTTCGTCAGCGCTGTTGTGATGTCTTCGGCAATGCCGTCGGAAAACCATTCCTGGTCAGCTTCTGCGGTTTCAAATGGGAGAACGGCAATCGATGGCCTGTCGGCCGTGGATTGCAGTTTCCGCGGCGGAGGCCGGTCGGAACCCTCGTCATAAGATCGCAAACGTTGCTCGTCGAGGATGTAGCCGCGCCGCGGTACTGTCCGGATGAAACCTTCCGCCCGGGGGCCGAGGGCAACCCGAATGTCTTTCAGGCACTGGCTAAGCGAGCCGTCCGAAACCACGACATCCGGCCACACAACCTCGATCAGTTCATGCTTGTCGATCACCCGGCCAGGATTCCTGACCAGATAGGTAAGCAAGGCCAGCGATTTCGGGCGCAACGTGACGTCGCCGGCTCCATTCCGCAACCTGCCTTGCTTGAGATCCAGCGTGTGACCTGCGAACTCGAAAACTGACATGGGCTGTTTGCTTTGCTCATCGCGGCACTGGCGATCATGCCCAACAATGGCCAGCATTTCTACTGGCGACGCCGCCGGCACTTCATGAGGGAACTGCCACTAAATTGTGTGCGCCAGAGATCCCGTTCGGCCTCAGTCGGTTGCGATTGGCTTCAGAAGCTGTTTGTGCCCTTCGGCCGCCGCGGGGGAATGCGGAGTGGTGGAGTATCCGAAGTCGAAGGGAAGTGACGTTTCGAGGCCATCAATCCACCGCCCTCTCTGCGCAAGACGCCTGATGCCGATATCTTCCAATTGTCCTTCGCCGAGATCGTCCAGCGCTGTCTCTCTCCGCACCTCGGCGATCATGGCGCCCAGCCATGCGATAAGCGAAAGCCCCCTGTTGCCGGCGTGATCCACACCAGGGTTTCGCGTCGGCGATTTAACGTAGGAAATGCCCACGACTTGCTCCTCTTTGCAGCTTGGGAACTGTCGGGAGCATTGCGTCGCACAGACGGTAAGTCCGGAACCTCGGACGAAATTGCAGTGAAATTGCATTGAGAAAGGATGCGCCTTCGGCCACGGCAATCGCTCAGCTGCCACCACATGGTGCCGATGGGACCGAACGTAAATCGGGCATTGGCCGGCCACTCGACAACGTCCGGACGAGGCACGGACCGGAGCGCCCAGGCTGCAATACGCCTTCGGAAAGTTCAGGCGCAGACGCGGTTGCGGCCCTGTCGCTTTGCCTCGTAGAGCTGCTTGTCGGCGCGGCGGTAGAATTCCTCGGCGGTCTCTGCCTTGTCCCACAGGGCTAGGCCGACGCTGGACGTCACGTTGAGCTGGGCACCGCCTGTCTCGATGGCAAGCGAAGCGATCGCCTTGCGCATGCGCTCGGCAACCCGCTGCAACAGCTCGAGATCCATGTTGGGCGCGACGATGGCGAATTCCTCGCCGCCGAGCCGAGCCACCACGTCGTGGTAGCGCGTCATGCTCTGCAGGCACTTGGCGACGGACCGCAGCACTTCGTCGCCGGCGTCGTGGCCGTAGGTGTCGTTGACCTGCTTGAAATGGTCGAGGTCGAGGATCATCAGCCCGACCGGCTTGTCGATACGGCCGAACTCGCCGAGATATTCCCTGAGCGCGTCGTCGAAATAGCGCCTGTTCTGCATGCCGGTGAGACCGTCGGTCAGGGCCGCCTGCTCCAGATTGCGCGAGCGCGCGCTCAGCGAAGCCGTCATCTCGCGCAGCTTGCCGCCTTCCTTCACCTGGGTTCGTATCTGGGGAAAGATGAAGAACAGCCCATAGACCAGTGTCCCGGCCAAAAGCACGGCGATTGCCAAAAGCAATTTCTGGAGAATTTCGATGCTCTCGACGCGCCCGGGCATGTACAGCGCGTCGGCCGGCCCCTCGACAAGTGTCCAGGCATAGAAGGTCGCCAGCGCTGCGGTCAAAATCAGCGCGATGAAAACGAAAAACGCGGTTTCAGCCTTGTGAAAGCGCATGGCTACCCTGATTGATCCCCAAGGCCTTATGCCATGCCGCGACTTACGGAGGGTTAATCCGCCCAGCGCAAATGGCTATGTCGCTGTGGTTTCGTTCTTTTCGCCGGTCTCGCCGCCGATCCTTTGCCATTCCGGTCCGAACTGGTTGCGGAACCATGTCGACTGCCGCTTGGCATATTGCCGCGTCGCGATCTTGGCCCGTTCTATGGCCTCTTCGAAGCTTGTTTCACCGGCGATCGCGGCTGCCAGTTCGCGCAGGCCGATCGCCTTCATCGCCGGCAGCTCAGGCGCGAGCCTCATCGCCGTGACCGCCTTCACCTCTTCCAATGCACCAAGCTCCAGCATCTTGTCGAAGCGCAGGTCGATACGCTTGATGAGCAGTTCGCGCTCCGGCTCGATGACGAGGAAGCGTGCGCTGGCGAGGTCGATCATCGGATGGCCGCGATCGGCCTGCCATTTCAGGATCGAACGTCCCGAAGCTTCGAGCACTTCCAGCGCACGCACGATGCGCTGGCCGTCGCTGGCCTTGAGCTTCATCGCAACCTCGCTGTCGACCCGCATCAGCAACCGGTGCAGTCTCGGCGCGCCTTCCTCGTTGAGCCGCCAGCGCCAACGGTCGCGGATTTCCGTCGGAATGTCGGGCATCTCCGAGATGCCCTCGGCCAGGGCCCGGAAATAGAGCCCGGTCCCGCCGACGAAGATCGGCGGCTTGTCGTCGAACAGGCCGTTGTCTGCCAGCACCGCCACGTCGCGCAGCCAAGTACCGGTGGAATAGGCCGTCGCCGGCGACACGTGGCCATAGAGGAAATGCCGCGCGCGGCGGAGGTCTTCGGCGCCCGGCCGAGCCGTCAGCACGCTGAGCACGTCGTAGACCTGCATCGAATCGGCATTGACGATCACGCCGCCGTCGCGCTCGGCAAGCTTAAGCGCCAGCGCCGACTTGCCGCTGGCGGTCGGCCCGGCTATCAGGGTCGCTTTCTTGATGCGCCCCTCGCCTATATCGGAATTTTCGATGCCGCTCGTCGCCACGCTGATTTCCCATCCAGACCGCGCTCTGCTGCGGCCGTCCCTTGCCGATAAGGCCTCTCGCGCCCTTGGTGCAAGCGCCATTGTGTGGCTCGACGCCAACATCGCCTGCGACATCGCCTTGCCATCTGGGCTTTCGGTCGACGATGGGAATGCAGCCCTTGCTCCCTTGCTCGCCGGCGAAGCCATCGATTTCGCCGTTCAGGACAACGCAACGCGTAGGAAAAAGATCCTCATCGCCGACATGGATTCGACCATGATCGACCAGGAGTGCATCGACGAACTCGCCGACGAGATCGGCGTCAAGGATCGCGTCGCCGACATCACCGCGCGCTCGATGAATGGCGAAATCGCCTTCGAGCCGGCCTTGCGCGAACGCGTCGCACTGCTCGCCGGCCTCGACGCTTCGGTCATCGACCGCATCATCGACACCCGCCTCACCCTCGCCTCGGGTGGCAAGGCGCTCGTCGCCACCATGAAGGCGCATGGCGCCTACACCGCACTTGTCTCTGGCGGCTTCGACGTCTTCACCTCCCGCATCGCTGCCAAGCTCGGCTTCGACGAAGACCGCGCCAATCACCTGATCGAAGCCGACGGTCGCCTCACCGGCAAGGTTTCCGAGCCTATCCTCGGCCGCGCCGCCAAGGCCGACGCGCTGAACGAGATTTCCGCGCGCCTCGGCCTCACCGTGGACGATGCCATCGCCGTCGGCGACGGCGCCAACGACCTCGACATGATCCGCCTGGCAGGCAGCGGAGTCGCTCTCCACGCCAAGCCTTCCGTCGCCGCGGAGGCCAGGATCCGCATCGACCACGCGGACCTCACCGCCCTGCTCTATCTCCAGGGCTACAGCCGCAGCGACTTCGCCTGATGGAACCGCTCAGCACCCAGCGCCTGATCCTGCGCAACTGGGAAGATCGCGACCGCGAGTTGTTTCACCGCATAAACGCCGATGAAACGGTGATGGAATTTTTCCCGATGCGCCGCAATAGGGCCGAGAGCGACGAGTTGCTCGATCGCCTGGCCGCCGGCATCGACCGCGACGGATTCGGCTTTGCCGCCGCCGAGATTGCCGACACCGGCGAATGCATCGGTTTCGTCGGCATCGTACGCACGGACCTCGAGCCCTTCATTCCCAAAGGCACCATGGAAATCGGCTGGCGCCTCGCACCGGAATATTGGGGCAAGGGCTACGTCACTGAAGCCGCCGAGGCCTGGCTCGCTTTTGCCTTCGACGTGGCTGGCGACGACGAGGTCGTTTCCTTTGCCGTGTGGAACAATCTTCGCTCCACAGCCGTCATGCAGCGGCTCGGCATGCGCCACGACCCGTCCGGCGATTTCGACCACCCGCGCGTTCCCGACACGCACCCGGAACTGAAGCGGCACCTGCTCTACAGGCTGTCCCGCAGCCAGTGGCAGGAACGGAAAAAGGCGGCCAACTAGCCGCCTTTTTCAATCTTCTTGTGCCCATCCGGATATTCGTCGCCCTCATCTGCCGGCGCATTGGGCACTTTATCCAGTATCGCGGAGAAGTCTTCGGCCGAGGCCTCGCCTGCACGACGGCGGAGGAAATCAGCCGCCGTCTCGACAACGCCAACTTTCTGCGCCACTGCAGATGCTATCCATTGATTGAGTGATACACCGTCAGCCTTTGCCAGACGTGTAGCCGCTTCTTTCACCGACAGCGGCAGCTTGAGTGGGTAGGTTGCCTTGCTCATCGCCTTAATCCTTGGAGCAATTCTGCTGGTCTGATTACCTTCAGTTCGAAACGCTCCGAGACTTTTTGAAAATCCCTGACGTTGTGTGTCACGAGGGCTTCCGCACGGCCGTTCACGGCGGCCTCAAGCACCATCTCGTCTTTTGGATCCGACAGTTGCGGCCGCCAGCGAAAATGGACTTCAACCGCTTCAGCCAAACCAGCAAGACCTGCCAGGAAGCGATCGATCTCCGCGTTCGACAAGCCATGCGCCGTACGATGTTCCGGCCGACGCAACACGGCCTCGTATTCCAAGAACAATGCCGTCGTCACCAGCGGGCGGAGGTGCATCTCAGCGACATGTCCAAGGACCGCAAAAGATGCGCCATTCCGGCTGCGCAAGCCAGCAGCGAGTACGTTGGTATCCAGTACGACACGCATCCGGAGAAAACATAGCACATCCCATAGGATGTCGCCAGTTACTCCGACAAAGCCGGATTCCCGGCCTCAATCCATGCGGATCGTCACGAACCTCAGTTCACCGGTCTTGGAAGCCAGCATCAGCAGCGCGTTCTTGCGGCCCTGTTCCTTCAGCGCGGAGATGCGGTCCATCACCTCCTTCGGCGTCGACACCGATTCCTGGGCGATCTCGGTGATCACCTCGCCGGCGGCGATGCCACGCTCGGAAGCTGCCGAATCCTTGGCAACCGCCGTCACCACCACGCCCGACACATCGGCCGCGATGCCGAATTTGGCGCGCGTGTCGTCGTTGAGCTCGCCGATGGTCATGCCGAGCATGCTCGCTGTTGCGACTTCGGCCCCCTTTTCAGCGCCCTCTTCCGGCTTGGCAGCTTCGCCTTCGGCCAGTTTCTCGCCGTCCTCGAGCCTTCCGAGCGTTACCTTCACCGTCTGCTCGACGCCCTTGCGCACGATCACCACATCGACCGCCTTGCCCACCGGGCTCTCGGCAACAACGCGCGGCAGATCGCGCATTTCGACGACATCCTTGCCGTCGAACTTGATGACCACGTCGCCCGGCTGGATGATGCCGTTGTCGACAGGCCCGCCCTTGATGATGCCGGCCACCAGCGCGCCCTTGGCAGTTGCCATGCCCAGGCTCTCGGCGATGTCGTCGGTCACCGGCTGGATGCGGACGCCTAGCCAGCCGCGACGGGTTTCGCCGAACTGCGTCAGTTGCTCGACCACGCCGGTTGCTATCTCGGCCGGTATGGAGAAGCCGATGCCGATCGAGCCGCCCGACGGCGAAATGATCGCCGTATTGATGCCGATGACCTCGCCTTCCATGTTGAACAGCGGTCCGCCCGAGTTGCCGCGGTTGATCGCGGCGTCGGTCTGGATGAAGTCGTCATAGGGGCCGGAATTGATGTCGCGGTTGCGCGCTGAGATGATGCCCACCGTCACCGTGCCGCCGAGGCCGAACGGATTGCCGATCGCCATCACCCAGTCGCCGATCCGCATCTTGTTGGAATCGCCGAACTTCACCGCCGTCAGCTTCTTGGCCTTGGGATCGATCTTGAGCACGGCGATGTCGGTCTTGGTGTCGGTTCCGACCAGTTCGGCCTTCAGCTTCGAGCCGTCGGAGAAATTCACCTCGATCTCGTCGGCGTCGGCAATGACGTGGTTGTTGGTCACCACGATGCCTTGCTCGGCATCGACGACAAAACCCGAACCCAGCGACTGCACCTTCTGCGAGCCGCCATTGTTCTGGCCTTCGCGGTCCTTGAAGAAGTCGTCGAAGAAGTCCTGGAACGGCGATCCCTCGGGCAATTGCGGCATCGGGACGGCGTTCTCGCCTTCCCCGCCCTTCACCGTCTGCGAGGTCGAGATGTTGACCACCGCGCCCAGCAGGCCTTCGGCGAGATTGGCGACCGATTCCGGCCCTTGCGCGAAAGCAGGTGTCACGAAGGACGGAGCGACGCTCGCACCGATCATCAGCGCCGTCGTGGCGGCCAGAGAGGCCTTTCGCATGGCGCGCAAAAGGGGCGTGGAAATCATCAGGGAAGCCTCCCGAGGCTGTCAGAGCATTGATCGCGGCGGGCCGTCCGAACGCGAAGCGTCATGATGAAAACAAATAAGGCCTGTTTGCGGCCATTGCTACCGGTACGGAATAAATCGTCCGTTATCCCCGGATGAGCCAGACGACGCCCACGCCGATGACGATGGCGGCAAGACCGACTGTCCTGAGCACCGCATCGGGCATTTCGGTCACCTGTGCGGCCAACTTCTTGGCCGCAGAAGGAAAGCCGCCATAGACCAGGCCCTCGAAAACGAGGACCAGGCCCATGGCGACGATAAAGTCCCGCACTGCTTAGTTGCTGGCGGCGGGAGCAGCAGCGCCGGCGGCTGGCGCCGGCGTTGCCTTGTTGCTGTCGGGGCTGCGGAAATAGCGGAAGAACTCCGATTCCGGCGACAGCACCATTGTCGTGCCGTCGGCATTCAGCGCGGTACCATAGGCGCTCATCGACCGGTAGAAGTCGAAGAACTCGGGATCGCGGTTGAAGGCGTTGGCGAACACCGCGGAGCGCTGGGCTTCGCCTTCACCGCGCAGGATTTCCGATTCCTTCTGCGCTTCGGCGACGGTCTCGACCACTTCGCGGTCGGCGCGGGCGCGGATGCGCTGCGCTGCTTCGCGGCCGCGTGCCCTCAGCCTTTCGGCCTCGGCCAAACGCTCGGCCTTCATCCGGTCGAAGGTCTGCTGCGACACTTCCTGGGTGAGATCGGTGCGGCGAATGCGAACATCCTGGATCTCGAGGCCCAGCGACGTCGCGTCGGGCTGCAGCTGGTCGCGAACCTCGCGCATCATGGCCGCGCGCTCTTCCGAGAGCGCCGCTTCGAAGCCACGCACGCCGTAGACGCGGCGCAGGGCCGCGTCGAAGCGGGTGCGCAGGCGCTGTTCGGCGAGTTCCACGCTACCCGAAACGGTCGAGCGGAACTTGCGGGCATCGTTGATGCGATAGGCGATGAAGGCGTCGACGTCATAGAACTTGCCGCCCGAGACCTGGACGCGGATGTCGTCGAGATCCAGACGCAGCACGCGGTCCTCGATGACCTGCACGTTGTCGGCCTCGAACATCGAGAACGGCGCCTTGAAATAGATGCCGGGCTCGGTCTTGACGTCGACGATCTCGCCGAAGCGCAGCACGATGACTTGCTGGCGCTCGTTGACCACGAAGATCGACGACCAGATCAGGAACAGGATGATCGCGGCGAAGACGCCGATGATGGGAAGACGATTGGACATCAGTTGCCTCCCGCCGCCGGAGCGCGCTTCTGCAGTTCAGGCAACGGCAGATAGGGCACCACGCCCTGTCCATTGCCTTGCTCGACGATCACCTTGCCGGAGCCTTGAAGCACCTTTTCCATCGTTTCGAGATAGAGGCGCTTGCGGGTCACGTCTGGCGCCTTGGCATATTCGTCATAGACAGAGATGAAGCGCTGGGCCTCACCCTCGGCTTCCTGCACGACACGGTTCTTGTAGGCAGCGGCGTCTTCGCGGATCTGGGCCGCCTCGCCTCGCGCCTGGCCGAGCTTCTGGTTGGAATACTGGTTGGATTCCTCGACGAAGCGGTCTTCGTCCTGTTCGGCACGCTGCACCTCGTCGAATGCGTCGGCCACTTCGCGCGGCGGTGCTGCATCCTCGATCGAGATCGCGTTGACGGCCAGACCTGCACCGTACTGGTCGAGCGTATCCTGGATGATGTCGCGCACGCCTGTGGCAATGCCCTGGCGGTCGTCGCGGAAGATGTCCTGTGCCGGACGCCGACCGACCACTTCGCGCATCGCGCTTTCGGCGATCTGGCGAACCATCACATCGGGTTCGGAAACCTTGAACAGATAGGCTTGCGGGTCGGATACCTGGTAGGCGACGGAGAATTTCACGTCGACGATGTTCTGGTCGCCCGAAAGCATCAGGCCGGATGACGTGCTGCCGCGCACTTCACCAATATTGACCAGCTTTTCAGCCGTGTTGACCTTCTCGACGGTTTCGATAGGCCACCAATGGAAATGCAGACCTGGCTGCGACAGCTCCTGCTTCGGCTTGCCGAAGCGCAGTTCGACTGCCAGTTCGTCAGGCTGCACGGTGTAGATCGCCTGGAACGCCCAGAGCGCCAGCAAGCCTGCACCGAGCAGGCCAAGCACCATGGCGCTCGAGCCGCCGCCGCCCGGAAGCGCGCGTTTCAGCTTGTCCTGGCCCCGGCGAATGATGTCTTCGAGATCAGGAGGCGAGCCCTGTGGCCCACTAGGCCGCGGTCCCTGCCCCCAGGGGCCACCGCCGCCGCCGCTGCCGCCGCCGCCCCATGGGCCGCCGCCGCCTCCATTTTGATTGTTCCAGGGCATGAAAGTCCTTTCACTAGGTATTATTGGCGGCCGCGCCTGAAACGGCCGAAGATTTCCTACCACCATCTATAGGCATGCGATCAAGCGCTTTCAACGAAATGGCCCGTAAGCGCTTCTGATTTCACTACATATGTATGAAACCATCGTCTCAATGCACCCCGCGACGCCTCTCGTAAACTGTATAGCGTGTCGCATGGCTGTCTTTTTCGCCGGCGGGCAAGTCTTCGGAGCGAACAGCCAACCAGAGGGCCGGATCGATCGTCGGGAAGCGCGTGTCGCCGTCAGGGCTCGCCAGAACATGCGTGACATGCAGCCGGTCGGCCACTGGCAGCGCTTGGCGATAGATCTCGCCACCGCCGATCACGCAGATTTCGCTGACGCCTGGCGTGCAACGGCCCTTGGCCGTGGCGAGCGTAATGGCGTCTTCGACCGATTGTACCGTTTCGGCACCGTCGACCCGGTAGGCCGGATCGCGGCTTACGACGATGTTAAGCCGGCCCGGCAGAGGCTTGCCGATGCTCTCATAGGTCTTCCGGCCCATGATGATCGGCTTGCCCATCGTGTCGGCCTTGAAGCGCTTAAGGTCGCTCGACAGCTTCCACGGCAGGCCGTTGTCGCGCCCGATCACCCCGTTTTCGGCAATCGCCACAAAAATCGCTACGTCCATCAGCCGCCGCTCCCTTGCCTGCGGCCTCAGCCATGGCACGTTCGAACCCGCGTCAGGGCGATTTTCGCCGCTCCGCCTCAATATGGAAGGCGGTTCGCCATGACGGGCAAACTGTATGTCGCCCTCCGGCCGTAGTCCAGATTCAGCCAAGGTTGTCCGCACCTTGATTGTGCAAATACCAGGTCAGCGTGCGTAGATGGCCGATGCTACTACGAGTAGAGGTATCCCACGCCGCGTATCGTCTTGATCACTTCCGGCTTTGAGGGATCGTTCTCGATCTTCTTTCGCAACCGGGAAATCCGGATGTCGATGCTGCGGTCGAAGGGATCCCAGCCGCGATCGTGGGCAAGCTCCAGCAACTGGTCGCGATTGAGCGTCTTGCCGCGATTGTCGGCAAACACTTTGAGCAGCCGGAATTCCATCGGCGTGATGGCAATGTCGAGACCGTCGGGATCGAAAAGCTTGTGCGTTTCCAGGTCGAGCCGGCAATTGCCGAACCTGACAACATGCGGGCCGAGATGATCGCCTTGTCCAATGACTTGGTCATGCCCGGACGTGCGGCGCAGCACAGCCTTGACCCGGGCAAGCAACTCCCTGAGGTCGACGGGCTTGGCGATGTAGTCGTCGGCGCCGATCTCCAGGCCGACCACCCTGTCGATGATCTCGGCGGAGCCGGTCAGCATGATGATGGCGACCTTCGAATGCTCCCGCATGTAGCGAGCCAGTGACAGGCCATCCTCGCCCGGCATCCGGATATCGAGAATGACGACATCAACGGGCTGGGTGTCGACGATCTCGCGCAGGGCCGGGCCGGCATCGGCTGTCGTGACGGCGTAGCCATTCCGTTCCAGATACTCCGCGACAGTGTCGCGTAGATCCGGCTCGTCGTCGCAGACAACGATATGCGGGTTAGCGGTCAACGCTTCCTCACCTTTGCTGAAATTAACCCTGTTCGCGGTGGCAGGCAAATACAGCCTTTCAAGCATCGCGGTTGACCAGCCTGGAGACGAAGGTCCGCAGTTCGAACGGCTTGACCGGCTTCTCCAGGTAAGGCCGCTTCGTCGCGCGCAAGAACACCTGTGCGTCCGGACTGATCGTGTCTCCGGTTAGAAAGGCCAGTCTGTCAGCCTCCGCCGGATGCAAATCGCAGACATGATTGTAGAATCTGCGGCCATCCATTTCAGGCATTTTCAGATCGCTCAGAATAACATCGAATGTTCGCGATTTCAGCTGTTTCAACGCCTCCTTGCCGGACCCGGCAACGATCACCGTGAAGCCGTCCTGGGTGAGGATCTCGGCGATAAGATCGCCGACGTCCTTTTCATCATCCACCACCAGGCAGACGCGTCCCGTCGACTTCGGCAGTTCAATGGCCTCGGTCTCGGACCGCTCGGCAAGCCGGTCGGAAGCGGGCAGCGAGACCACGAAGGTCGATCCTCCACCCTCCTTCGTCTCGACCTGAATAGTCCCCTCGTGGGATTGAATGATGCGATAGCAGAAAGATAGGCCGATCCCGGTGCCGGCCCCGACCTCCTTGGTCGTGAAGAAGGGCTCGAAGATGCGCGGCAGGATCTCGTTCGGGATACCCGGACCGGTGTCTGCCACCTTGACGAGAATGTTGCCGCTCTCCGGCTGCAGTTCCGTCGATATCACGATGTCTCTTGGGCCGTCCCAGCCATGCACCGCGTGTTCGGCGTTGACCAGTAGGTTGATCAGAACCTGGGTCAGCTGGTCAGGATCGGCCCATATCGCGGGCAGATCAGGTGCACGCTGAACCGAAAGCGATATGTCGGACGACTTGATCGAATAGCCAACGACCTCGACCGCTGCCGTTACGATGTCGTCGATTGCGACATTCGAGGTCCTTGTCGGTTGCTGCCTTGCCATCGCCAGGAAGGTCCTGACAATGCGCGCGCAGCGCTCCGCGGCCCTGCTGATCTTGTCGGCCCGCTCGACCGTCTTGGGGTCGGACGCCGTCTCCTTCAGCGTCAACGACATGCCGAGCACCACAGAAAGCGGGTTGTTCAACTCGTGGGCTACGCCGGCCAGCAGGCCGCCGAGCGCGGATAGCTTCTCGTTCTGGTGCAGCGTTTCGCGCTGGCGCTCCAGTTGCTGCTGCATCTCGATGCGGTCGGAAAGGTCATAGGTGTGGGAAACAATGACCTTGTCGCCGTGGAAATCGATCAGCCTTGCCGAGAGCGAACACCAGCATGCTTCTCCATTCTTGCGCTTCAGTTGTGTTTCGAAATCGTCGACTTCGCCCATCAGCAACAGGCGTTCGACAAACTGCTTCCGATGCGCAGGATGGACGTAGCTGTCGAAGGCGTTGTCGACGCCGCCGAGCAGTTCATCCGAAGCCGGGCTCCGGTAGAGCAGTTTTCCATCCTCCGCCCTCGTCATCTGGATGCTGGCCGGGCAGGCCTCCAGGACCTTCCGGACCAGTTCGTCGGCCTCCTTCGCAGCCAGTTCGGCGCGCTTGCGTTCCGTGATGTCGACACGAGTGACCACGAACCCGCCCTCGCGGGTCGGACAGTTTGAAACGAAGAACCAGCCTCCATCGGTATGCTGGAATTCCTGCTGCCGGAACTCCCGCCTGTCCTTGGCCCGTTCGTCCAGCCAGTCGTCGATCCTGTCCTGTGAAACCGGGAACTGGTTGCGCTGGGCGGTCACGCGCAGGAAGTCGAACCAATTGACACCGGGAACCAGCACGTCCGCACTGAGGGCATGCATCTTGCGGTACTGGCTGTTGGCCAGGACCAGGCGGTCGTCCTTGTCGTAAAGCGCAAAACCTTCGGCCAGGGACTCGATGGCGTCGATCAACCGCTCGCTTGCCTGTCGGGTCTGGTTCTGGGCGTCGATGATGTCGGTGATGTTGGTCGCATTGGAAACGATCACCGGCCGCCCCTGGAAATCGATCAGCCGCGCCGAGATCGAACCCCAGAAGATGTTGTCGTTGGCATCGTACTGCCGCACCCGGAAATCATCGATGCAGCCCTTGTCCATAAGGACGCCGACCAGCGTCTTGCGATCGTCGGGATTGACGTAATAGCTCCCGATATGCGCGCGGTCGCCATAGAGCTCCCTGCTGGCCGGGTTGCGGTAGAGCGTTTCTCCCTCGATCGTCGACATCCGCGTGGGCACCGGGCAGGCATCGAGCACCATTTGCATCAGTGCGGTTGCTTCACGCTCAATTGCCTCCGCCTTCTTGCGTTCGGTGATGTCGAGCACGCCGATGACGAGCGACGGCCGGCCGCGATAGTGGCTCCGGCGACAATTCGTCGAACACCAGACGTTGGACCCATTCGGTCGCCTGAGCTCGATTTCATGGTCGCGCAGGATGTCGTCGTGGCCGACCCGTTCCCTGATCTTCTCGAAATCATCGGGGTCGACGAAATGGTCGATGATGAACTGCGGCTCGTTCGGCCGCCACTTGCGGCCCAGGAGGCGCGAACCGTCGAGGCTTTCGTAGACGATCTGCTTGCTTTCCTCGTCGACGACCCAGACCGGAAGCGGATGGCTGTCGGTGATGCAGCGGAAGATTTCGGCGCTGTCGAGATGCGCGATCTGGACACGCTTCATCTCGGTGATGTCGGTGCTGATCAGCGCGACACCGCCATTGGGCCTGGGGTGGCTGGTCAGGAGCCTCCAGCCGCCATCGACCGTCTGCGCTTCGAACGGGGGCACATTGTCCTGGCGCCAGCGTGTTGCGGCGTGACGCGCGAAATCGTCCGTCGGCTCAACCTCGATGCCGTCGAAGCTCTTCAAGTTCCGGAGAACCTTGCCGACGACGCTGCCGACATCGGCCGGCCCGTCATCGCCGGCAATGCTGGCGCTGCTGTCGCCGTAGATTGCGGCATTGGCGTCCTCGAGCACGTCGTCGATGTCGAACAGCGCGTAGCCAGTTCGCGCATCCGAAACTCGGCAGTCAGCTTGCATAGGTCGTCTCCTCGACGGAAAGCCCGGCATCGTCTTCACGGCGGCGTGATCGCCGATCGCTGAATAGTCGCGCTTTGTTTCGGCTTGAGGTCGAACCAAACCGTTTTGTTTCAGTCTTTCCGGGCTCCGGGTCGTCTGAACGAACAAACGAAACTTTTTTCTCCCGACGCCGAGAACGAACTGAAACACGCGCGCGCTACACTCAATTGCATCGACTTCGCTGGAAATGGTCTGCGCAGCGGACCCCAACAGCCTACCAAAAAACCGGCAGGCTGTTGATGCCGTCGGCCGCAGGGCTCGAACGAAGTCAATCGAACATCATCCCAAGAGGAGAATTGAGATGAGACGGACCCTACTGGCGTTGTCTGTCGTTCTGCCGGCATGCGGCGCAGCCGATGCCACCGACCTCGCATCGATCATGCAGTTTCCCAGCTTCCAGGGGATCGCATCGCATCAGCCCCAACAAGCACCACGCTCGAAAGGCACGGAGCCAGCCTCCTCGGCAATGGCCTCGCTCGGGGCTCCGTTCGTGCCGGGTCGGTTGCGCTACATGTTCAAGAGCGCACCGATGCGCTCCACCATCCATGGAGCACCCGGTCTTTCGCCTGACGTCATGGCCCCCCGAGGCGCCAATCGGCTCATTCCATGCCCAGCGTTGCATCCGCCTGTCGACTGAGCAGGACAGCCGTGGTGCGCCTGGAAGCGGCCAGATTGAAACAAACGAAACACTTCCATCGCCTCCCTGAAAACGAGCTGAAATGAAAATGAACTAAACCTGAAGTGTCGCCGATCCTTGGCGTCGCCAATTGACGGAGTCCTCCCAAATGTCTGCCCTTGCCATTCGGTCCCCCGCTGTTGCTTTCGTCCTCTCCCAGGGGGCAAGAATTCGCCTTGCCATCGAGGCCTATCTCGCGCGGCGGGCACATTACCGCGCCGTTCGGAACCTGTCCGAGCTGGACGACTACCTGCTCAAGGACATTGGCGTTCCGCGCTGCGAAATCGACTCGCTTGCCTACGGTTCTTCCGATCGAAAGCGTGGCCATGAACACGACATGGGCTGAGTTGAGCAGTCGAGACTTCACCGAGGTGGAGTTTCGACTGCCAGTGCTTGCGTTGCATGGCTCAGCCAGCAGCGGCCAGCAATGGCAGGGCCTGGCGGACTATCTCCGGGGCAGCTATCGGGTGGTCGCGCCAGATCTTTCCAGATACGCCAGTTCCGATTCCGCAAAGGCCGCAATCGAGGCGATCATCGACGAGCCGATGCACCTCGTCGGCCATCTGCAGGGCGCCGCGCTCGCGCTCGAGATCGCCATGGCGCGGCCTGAACTGGTGCGCAGCCTGACGCTCATCGAGCCGACGGCTTTTCATCTGCTGCGCGACGGAGCACCATCCGATCGGGCATTGTTCGCCGAGCTTGTCGGGCTGGCCGACAGGATGAAGGCGGCGCTCCCAGTGCATGACCCGGCAGGCGGCATGAGCGCCTATGTCGACTTCTGGTATGCCCGCGGCGCCTGGCAGAGAACCAGCCCGGGGCTGCGGCAGACGCTCGCCTCTCACCTCACCCGGGCCACCGCGGATCTTACCGCTTCCCTTGTCGCCTCCTGGCCGGCCGGCGGCTGTGCCCAAATTCGATGCCCGACGCTTGTGGCCATGGCGCTCGAAAGCCCAAGCGTCAGCCTGCGCACCACCGAGATTGTCGCCGAAACGATCCCCGGTGCGCGCCTTGCCATGATTGCGGATGCAGGACATATGGCACCGCTGACCGATCCCCACATCGTCGACCCGATGATTGCCGCGCATTTGAATGCAGTGGATCGTTCAAGAGCCAAACGGCGACCTTGGCACAGAGCCAGCCCACGCAGCCCGGCGACCAGCTTGCCGGCGATCTGACTTTTCCCGCCTTTTGACACGTTCAATCCCCGCCTGTTGCCTAGCAGGTGGGGATTTGCTTTTCGCCACAGCCAAGCTGCCTCAGGAATCGGCTGCCCAATTCCCCGCTTCTCGCCCCTGCCCGCCGAAGCCAGCGCGGGCGCCCCAATTCCCTGCTGTTCATCAGTCGCTTGCTGCGTGCCGTTCCAGGCATGGCCAGGCGAACCTCTTGCGTGACCACTGCCCAAGGCGGCCACTGTGGCGGCTCGTCCTTGCATATTTCGACAGTCGTCGCAGTTCTGAAACAAACGAAACACTTCTCTCCGGCGGCAGAAAACGCCCCGCAACAGGCGACCGCTAGAACTGGGACGTCGCCGATATTGGCGTCACTCCCAAGAAAGGAATACTCGATGAAGACTCTGGTTCTCGCCGCCGCCTCACTCGCCATGATGTCCGGCGCCGCACTCGCCTCCTCGCAGAATGGCATGATCGCCAAGTTCAATTCGTCCGCTCGCGTCATCACCCTCGAGAGCGGCAAGAGCTTCACCATCCCGCGCGACGTTGCCCTTCCGCCCGTCCAGGTCGGCGAACAGGTCTCGATCCAGCTCAACGACGAAGGCGACAAGGTCACCACCGTCCTGCGCTAGTTCGGATCTCGGAACAGACTGCCGCAGGCGGCCGGATAAAGCCGCCACCAAAGCCATGGACGCTCACGCGATCCATGGCTTCTTTGTTCAGGCGACGTGTCGCCGGGCGCGCATGCCCAGCCTTGGGTTGCCGTCAGACGGCCACGTCCGCGGCGATCGGAGGGTATGGATCGTAACCGCTCACCTCGAAGTCTTCGATCCTGTAGCCATCGATGCTATCCGGCTTCCGCAGCAACCGCAGGGTCGGGAACGGCCGCGGCTCCCTGGACATTTGCTCTCGCGCCTGCTCGAAGTGGTTGAGGTAGAGGTGAATGTCGCCGCCCATCCAGACCAGGTCTCCGAGTTCCAACCCCACCTGTTGGGCGACCATCGCCTGGAGCGCCGCTCCGCCGATGCAATTGAACGGGGCGCCGAGCAGCAGGTCGCAGGACCTCTGGAAAATCAGCATGTTCAGCCGCCCGGCACTGGTGACATGGAACTGATAGACCATGTGGCAGGGCGGCAGCGCCATCTGCCCGATCTCGGGCACGTTCCAGCCGTGGAAGAGCATCCGCCGGCTCGACGGGTTCGTCTTCAGTGTCTCGATGACACTGGCGATCTGGTCATGCTCGACCCCGTTGGCGTCTTGCCAGCGGCGCCACTGCTTGCCGTAGACCGGGCCGAGATCGCCCCATTGCAGGGCGAACGCCTCGTCATCGACGATCCGCCGTTCGAACTCCTGCTGGGAGACGTCCTCACCTGTCTCCTTGCGGTATTTGGCCAGCGGCCAGTCCGTCCAGATGCGAACTTTCTCCTGCAGCAGCGGCCGGATGTTGGTTTCCCCGGTCAGGAACCAGAGCATCTCCTTCACCGCCAGCTTCCAGTAGACCTTCTTGGTGGTGAGGATCGGCACCGTCCCATCCGACAGGTCGAAGCGCAGCATCGCGCCGAACGTCGACAAGGTGCCGACGCCCGTGCGGTCGATCCGCTTGTCCCCCTTTTCGAGGATGTGGGACATCAGGTCGAGATACTGGAATTCCGGGTGGCGCAAGTTCGCTCCTTTGGGCGGAGTTAGGCCCGCGTGCTCGGGCAGGAAGCGGCTAAGGCATTCGACTGAGAGCCTGAAGCCTTGTAGGCGGAATTACTGTCTGCCGTCCGCGGCGCTATGTTCGGGAAAGTCGGGACTGGGGCGCATCGGTCGGGCTCGATTCGGAGAGTGTCCGATCATAGCGGACCTGCCCGGCCTGAGGCAACGAACACTCGATTTGGGGCGCAGCCCCTCCTGCGCAAGGATGCTGCCGCCGGCACGCGTCAAACAACCGACGCCGGACTGCGAGGCCCGGCGCAGGAAATAACCGAACTGGAAGCAGCACGGCTTAGAGCGCGCCGAGCTTTCCGAGTTCCTTGGCCACCAGATAGTAGAAGGTGACGCGATTCTTGGTGTTGTCGGCCGACATCGCCTTGCAGACCTTCTCGATCGCGCCGTCAGCCTTCTTGGCGTCCTCGACGCCGAGCTTCTTGGCGATCCAGCCGGCCTTGACGCGGTCGAGTTCCTTGGGATCGGTGCACGAGACCAGCGAGGAATCGCGGTTCCGGAGCGCGATGCCCAGGTGCTTGACGATCTTGCTCACCACCTCTTCCTTGGCGCCGGCATCGTATTTCTTCACGTCTGCAAGATAGTCGGCCATTTGGATTCCCCTCATCGACGAATTGGCTCATTTGCCGTGGGAAAGGCCGGCCTTGACCGGTAAACGCAACGCAGGCTCCCCCCAGCGCCGGAAGCTTCGGTTCGCGCAACGCGCGAGTCAACCCTGCGTCTTCGCGTGGTCTGATAAAACTGTTGCATATGGCCCGCTCGACTTGCCGTTCGACCTTTCCTTTTTCGCCGAGCCTCCCTATATTCGATCCGTCAGCTTGACTGACTATGGCGATAAACTGCCGATGTAATAAGCCATTCGGACCCGGGGGCGGTACCCGGCGCCTCCACCAAAAGCCGCCGCGCAGTGAGCGACGGCTTTTGCTGGGGGCGAAATAGGATCGACGAGGGTGTAAAGATCGGACTTTTGCTCGGCATTGTACCACCGTTATCGGGCTAAACTTGTAGTTGCAAACGACAACTATGCGGAAGCACGTCTCGCAGCGTAAGCTGTGCGATAGCTTCAAATTAAGCCCTAGAGGTTCGCACTTCTAGGCGGGGTTCGGAGGTACCTGGCAACAGAAACCTCCACTTATCTCCCCAAATCTGCTTTCCCCAAACATGAGCTGCCGGCCTTGGCTGATTTCGGCGTTGCGTGGTTGATCCCGCAATGTCAGCCTGCCTGTGCATGGCCGGTCCCGCTTGTCCGGAGACCTTTCAATGACAACCCCAAATTCCGATCGTTTCTTCGTGCTCACCGGCGGCCCGGGCTCAGGCAAGACCACGCTGATTTCAGCACTCGCCGAGGCCGGCCATGCCACATCGGTCGAGGCGGGCCGCGGCATCATCAGGGATCAGGCCGCGATCGGCGGAACCGCCCTTCCCTGGCACGATACCTCGCTCTTTGCCGAACTCATGTTGTCATGGGAAATGCGTTCGCACGCCATCGCCATGGCCGCATCCGGGCCGGTCTGGTTCGACCGCGGCGTGCCTGACGTCATTGGCTATGCCAGCCTGGTCGGCCTGCCGGTGCCGCCACACTTCGAGAGCGCGGCACAGAAGTTCCGCTACAACAGCCGCGTTTTCATCCTGCCGCACTGGCCCGAAATATTCACCCAGGACAGCGAGCGCAAACAGGATGAGGACGAGGCCCAGCGCACCCATGCCGCGATGGTCGCAAGCTATACGGCTTGCGGATATGATCTCGTCGAGGTGCCGAGGGCACCGGTTGAGGCACGGCTGGCCTTCGTCCGGGAACGCTCGCGCCTACCCTGAACCGGCTTACGCCGCGCTCGGCAATTGCAACCCCTCCGCGAATGTCCGGTTGCGGCCGGCGCGCTTGGCGGCATAGAGGATCTTGTCGGCGCGGCCGATCGCATCCCATAGCCCTTCGCCGGGATGGAACTCGGCGATTCCGAAGCTGCAGGTCACGGCAAAATCCGCAGGCAGCCCGGCAAAATGGGCGCTTGCGATCTCGCGGCGCAACTTCTCGGTCAGGCTGTATGCCTGGTCCAGGGGACAATTCAGCACCATGATGAATTCTTCGCCGCCCGTCCGCGCAGCTATGTCGCCGGCCCGCAGTTTCTTCCTCATGATCCCGGCGAATGTCGCCAGCACCACGTCGCCAGCGGCATGGCCGAATCGATCGTTGATCGTCTTGAAGCAATCGATGTCGCAGGCAACGATGCCAAGCGGCTTGCCCCGGGCGACAGACAGCAGGCGCGCCTCCCGTCCCTGCAGGCCGCGGCGGTTCAGCAATCCGGTAAGCGGATCGGTGTCGCGCTCTGCCTTCAGCCCCAGAACGATGTCGGCACAGGCGACGACCAGCAGCCCAAGTCCCAGGGTAGCGCCAAGCAGGGACATACTGAACTGCGCCCAGATCCAGAATGCGGATTCGAAGAATGCGTCGACGTCGTCGGGCGGAACCGAACTGCCGTCGAGCAGCACGCGCACGAAGAAGGTCAGGCCAAGACCAAGCAGGAGCCAGGCCATGGCGCGGTCGATGACGTTGCCGCGCACAAGGTCCCGCAGCTTCCACGCACCGCTCAAGATGATGCAGCCCATGCCGATATTGAGCACATAGACGCGGACCTGGAGGTTGTTGTCGACGTAGTAGAAATAGCACAGCAGGCCGACAATGGCCGCGAACCAGGCCGCGTGCAGTCCCAGTGGCATCGACCTGCGTGAGCGCGCGAGCACACCTTCGACCAACAGCAGCGGCCCTGCGGCATAGAGCATGGCGGAAACGATCGTGTTGTAGCCGATATCAGGGGGCCACAAGGCGAACTGCACGATGGTGGCGCTTCCGACAGCTGCGAATGCCAGCGAGAAAAACAGCAGATGCCGCCGGCGGCGCTCAAGCAACCACACGCACAAGAACGTTGCTGCGAACAACAGCAGCAAAGCGGAGGGAATGAATTTCAAGATTTTCGATGGCCTCGGGCGTCGTCGCTCTACTTCCGGTGGTCTTGGCGGTGACTTACCGGCTCATAGGTAAATAAGACGATATCAAGGCTGCACGAAGATGGCCCCGACATTTCGGCTCGCTCCCGAAGTCATCGTAAGGCCATCGGCACTGACAACTATGGGGCCGGACGACAATCGCCGGCCCCACCTAATTCATTCGGCCGGCGCTTCCACCGCCACGTCGCGGCTGCGGCCGAGCGTCAGTTGGGCGAGCGCGAAGGCGATGACCGCCGACATGGTGATACCCACCACCATTGGCAGGGGCGTGCCATCGAAGAACAGGCCCGCCACCGCCATGGCGACCGCGCCGGTGGCAAAATGCAACGTCCCCATCAGGGCGGACGCAGTCCCGGCAATTTCGCCATGCTCTTCCATCGCCAGCACCGAGGTCGTCGGGATGACCAGGCCAAGGAAGCCGTAGCCGACGAACAGCAGGACAGCCAGGACATCAAGCCGGTCGACGCCCGAGGCGAATACGGCAAGCAGCACCACCATCATCGTCGCATAACCGACCACCGCGACCCGCACCACGCGCCGCAACCCGAATCGTTCGGTCAGGTAGCCCGTCAGTTGCGACATGCCTATGAAGGCCACCGCATTGATCGAGAAGAACACGCTGTAGACCGATGGCGACAGGCCGTAATGGTCGATCAGGATGAACGACGAGTTGGCGAGATAGACGAAGAAGCTGGCAATGCCGAAGCCACCGATGAACGTCAGACCAAGGAAATTGCGGTCGCCGAGCAGGAAGCGATAGCCGCTCAGCGCGCTGCGCACCGAGCTTTCGGCACGATGCGCGGCAGGGCGCGTTTCCTTGAGCGAGGTCGACAAGAGCACGATGGCCAGTACGGCCGCACCGGTGACGACCCAGAAAACGGCGCGCCAGCCAAAGCCCTCGATCACCAACGAACCGGTCAGCGGCGCCAGAATCGGCGACACGGAAAAGACCAGCATCAGCAGCGACATCAGCCGTGCCGCCTCAGTGCCGGTGTGCAGGTCACGCACGATGGCGCGCGGCACCACCATGCCGGCCGAGGCGCCGAGGCCCTGGACCACGCGGAAGGCGATCAGCCACTCGATATTGGGCGCGAGTGCAGCCCCCACACCGCCGATGGCAAACAGCACCAGCCCGATATAGAGCGGCGCCTTGCGGCCGATCATGTCGGAGATCGGCCCGACGACGATCTGTGCCAGGCCCATCGCCAGGAAGAACACGAGCAAGCTCATCTGCACAGCGGCAGTGCCGGCATTGAGGTCGGCGCCGATCGTCGGCAGCGCCGGTAGGTACATGTCGATTGCAAACGGACCGATGGCCGACAAAAGGCCGAGCACGACCGCTACGCGGAGGAATTGGGGTGTCATGGCGTGATTCTTTCGGATCTGGTTTCCGCCGCGAGAAGACGGCGACGTGTAATCCAAGGACGTTCCGCAGTCCGAAATTCCGACTCTTCCCGAACCGGTCATCTCGAAGCGAGTACATATTTTTAGACACACTTGTCCAAATCGTCAATCACCTGTATATAAAAATTCCATGACACCTGCCAACGCTCCTGACATTGCGGTCGCCCGCAGCCACAGCGCCAAGCGCCTCTCCATCATCGATGCAGCCGCTTGCGTCTTTTGCCGCGAGGGCTTTGCCGGCGCCAATATCGACCTCATCGCAGCCGAGGCCGGCGTCTCGCGCCAGACGGTCTACAACCATCACGGCGATAAGGAGAATTTGCTGGTCGCAGTAGTCCGAGAAATCACTGACCGGATCAATGTCGGCGTTTTCGACACGCTGGCCACCTTCCCCGACAAGCCGGTCGATCTCGAAGCAGACCTCGTGGCCTTCGCGGTACGGCTCAACCAGAACTGCATCTGCAATCGCGACGGCAAGTTCCTGCGCAAGCTCCTGCATACGGAGGGCGAGCGCTACCCAGCACTTTTCGCCGGTTGGCGCGAGGATGGTCCGGCAAAGACCTGGGCCGCCCTTGCCGCGCGTTTTGCCCGCCTGGCGCATGCCGGGTGGCTCGAAATCGACGATCCCGACGTCGCCGCCCGCCAGTTCCTGGCCCTCGTCAACGCCGATCTGCAGATGGCGATGATCTTCGGCGACACAGTCTCGGAGCAGCAACTCAGAACGGCCGCGACCAACGCCGTGCGCTGCTTTCTGCGCGCATATGGCAAGCCTCGCCCGGCTGCAATCTGATCATCTTCAATACCGCGCTATATCCGGTTTACGCCGGGCTCAAGCTTGATTACAGGTAAGGGAACGATTCAATCGGACCCGCATCGACATATGGCCGAAGACCAGATCCGCTACGACATTCTCGCCCAGGAGGCACTGCGCGGCGTCATGCGCAAGGTCCTGGCGGAAGTCGCGCGAACAGGCCTGCCGGGCAACCACCATTTCTTCATCACCTTCATGACCGGCGCGCCCGGTGTGCGCATCTCCAGCCGTCTGCACGAGCGTTATCCCGAGCAGATGACCATCGTCATCCAGTTCCAGTATTGGGACCTAAAGGTCACCGATACCGGCTTCGAGGTTGGTCTGTCCTTCTCGGATGTGCCTGAAAAGCTCGAAATCCCCTTCTCCGCCGTGCGCGGCTTCTACGATCCCTCGGTCAACTTCGAGCTCGAGTTCGAGGTCAAGGCAGAGCCCGCGGCCGCTCCTGAAGAAGATGCAGCCAAGCCGGAGCTGATCGCGGTGGTAAAGCCGGCCGAGCGCAAGGCCGCGCCAAAGAAAAAGGCCGGTGCGGCCGAGAAGGAAACACCGGAAGAGCCGGCCCACGGCAAGGGCGCCGACGTCGTCTCGCTCGACGCTTTCCGCAAGAAGTAAAACAGGACGAGGTCGTCCATGGCCGACGTCGTCAATCTCCGCCAGTTCAGGAAGCACAAGGCGCGGGCCGAGCGCGAGACCGTTGCCGACCAGAACCGCGCGTTGCACGGCCGCACCAAAGCGGAAAAGGCACGGGACCGGCTGACCGCCGACCGCGCCGAGAAATTCGTCGACGGCCACCGCCGCGACAGCGACCCGGAAAAATCCGGCCAGTGAGCCTTGTCGAAAAACGCTCAGTGACGATTCGCGGTCACCGCACCAGCTATTCGCTGGAAAAACCCTTCTATGACGACCTTGTCGCCATCTCGGCCACGCGCGGCATTCCCCTTGCCGCCCTCGTTGCCGAAGTCGACGCCCAGCGCCCGCGCGAGGCAAATCTGTCCTCCGCGCTCAGGCTCTTCGTGCTGGAACAGGCAAAGCGCGGTGCGGCCGAGCGGTCCGGCCGCTAGCCATCAGGCTGCAGGGATACTATCCTTGCCAGATACATTTTTCGTAATACGTTTATTCTTGACCTCAGAGATTAAAAGTAATACTTTTAATGAAGATCGTCTAGGACGAACCAAAGCGTCTGGCCAATCTCGAAAAGCACGGCTTCGACTTCGCTGACGTAGTGTTTTTCGGCTGGGAGTCTGCTGTCATCAAACCTGCCCGGCCAGACAACGCCGGTCGTCGACGAATGAAGGCAGTCGGCTACTTCGACAATCGGGTCGCCGTGGTGATCTTCACCACACTGGGCACGGAAGCGATGTCCGTCATCAGCTTCAGGCCAGCAAGCGCTCAGGAAAGGAAGGTTCAGTCATGACCGGCAAGACACTGAAAAAGGCGTTCGAACCTGGACACGGCTACACCAAGGAAGATTGGGATGCCGTGGAGAGCCCGGAACTGACTGAGGAAGAACTGGCCCAATTTCGCCCGGCTCAGGAAGTCTTGCCGCCAGAATTCTTCCAAGGCATCGAAGAAGCACGCCGCGCTCGCGGCCGCCCCTCGGTCGAGGCGCCCAAGCAGGTCGTCTCGATCCGGCTCGATCCCGATGTCATCGCCAAGTTCAAGGCCACCGGCAAAGGCTGGCAAAGCCGTATCAACGACGTCCTGAAAAAGGCCAAGGTCGGCTGAAACTGCCACTGGGGAGCTGCCTGCCTGCCTATTGGCTCTGCAACGACTTGAAGAAGTCGTCGAGACTGAGCGGTTCGAGCTTCTTCTTGACGGGTGCTTCGGCGGGCGGCGGGGGCGCAGGCTCTGCCGGGATCGCCTGATCCGGCATTGCCATTGGCCGGGCATCAGGCAGCGGCGCCCGTTCGATTTCCGAAACCGGCGCAGGTTTTGCCGCTTCGGCCTCGCGCCTGGCTTTTTCCTCAGCTTCTAGTTTTGCCTTCTGCTCGGCCTCCAGATGCGCCTTTTCTTCCACCGCCCGACGAGCCTTGCCGGCATCCTCGAGCGCCTTTTGCCTGACGGCTTCGGCCTGCGCCTTGGCGGCGGCCTCCGCCGCGCGGACTTCCTCTTCGGCCTTGAGCCGGGCTTCCTCGGCTCTGGCCTTCGCTTCTTGCTCGGCGCGAATGCGGGCTTCCTCGGCCAGCCGCGCTTCTTCCGCAATACGTTCGCGCTCGGCCTGGAGACCGGCGAAATAGCGCACCTCGCGCCGCAGCCGCTGCTTTTCCAGCAACACCGCCTGCATAGCCTCGACGCGCGCCTGTTCCTTTTCCAGCGCACGCTGGGTCAGGAATTGCGCCATCGGCTCGCTGTCGAACAACAGCGCGGTCGCCCCCGGCTCGCCTTCGATGCGGAAGCCAAGCACCGGTTCCGAGCCCACCAGGGCCTCCTTGCCCGGCGCGTAGGTGATGTTGCCATTCGCCGCAACGACGCCGTCGTTGAGATCGGCACGCAGGTCTGCGGCAAGTGTCGCCGACGGGTTCTTCAGCGTCAGCGGTGGCGCGCGCAGGATGCCGCCCGCGATGGTGAAGGCGACGTCTGCCTTTTCCGCGGCAAAGCTGCCGGCGCCAGCGATCCCGGGAGCGAACTCGGCGACACGCGCGCCGTTGATGTCGCGGCCCAGCGCGTCGGCCTTGGCGATCAGCGGAGCGAACGCATCCGGGTTCAATCCGGGCACGGTCAGCCCGTCGACAACAGCGGTGCCGGAGCCCGACAACGAAGCAACCAGGCCCTCGATAGACTTGCCGCTGCCAGAAAAGGTCGCCGAAAAATCACCCTTGCCGCCCAGCAAACCCGCGCCCGGGATCCCGCCAACTTCCGCGGAGCCGAGTTTCAGCTGGCTGCTCAGCAAGGCCGTGCCGTCATTGTTCTTGAGTTCTATCAAGCCTTCCAGGGCGCCGCCGAACAGCTTGGCCCTGAGGCTTGAGAGCCTGAGCGACTGGCCATCGAGTTTCAGCGCCAGCACCGCATCATTGGCGGTCGCCAGCGGCTCGGCGGCTAGTGTGCCGGCGACGATCTCGAGGTCGGCGGTGAACGGCGCGACCGGTTTCTGCTCAAATGGCGCTGCCGGCCAGGCCCCGTCGCTGCTCTCCAGCGCCCTGGCGCCAAGCATCATCTCGGCAAAAGGCGCGAGGTCGAGTTCGTCGAGCGTCAGCGAACCGCCGAGATGCGGCACGCCGCCGACCAGCTCCACCCTGAGATTGCCGACCACCGCACCCTCGTTCACGGTGCCGTCCAGCCTGTCGAGCAACAACGGCCCGCCGGCATAGCTGGCGTCCGCGGCAAGATCGACCGCCTTGCCCGTGCCCATGCCCGGCAGGGCCACGCCCACCGTCATCAGCCACGGCTCGACATCGGCGGCGCGCAACGTCGCCCTGCCTTTCAGGCTCGGGCCCTCGTCGCGCAGCGCGACCGTCCCAGCAAAACCTCCGGAGGCGTCGTCGCCCTTCAGACTTGCGATGACCTCGAGTCCGTTCTGCGCAGCACCTTTCGCTGCCACCTCCATTTCGCCCGGCCCGATCACGCCGAGCGGCAGCGCCGGCAGGCCGGCGAGCGCCATCAGGCTGGTCGCGTCCTCGTTGCGGGCGGAAAAATTGAGCGCGATCTGTGCGCCCTGCAACGACCCTTCAAAGGCCGGCGCCGAAAGGGTCGCCAGCAGGTCGGAGCCACCGGCCTTGCCCTGTGCGCTCAGCGCGACGCCGGTCGAACCGTTGCCGTTCTCCACGGCACTGGCGACGAAATCGATGCGGGCATCGGCGAGCAGGCCCGGATAGGCCGCCGCGCTCGCGGCAAGACCCGCCAGCAGCCTGTTGTCTGGCGACTGTGCGGCCGCCAGCGCGACCAGCGGTGCGAGATCCACCGCCACCACGGACGCATCGAGGTTGCCGGTTGGCGTGGCAGGAAAATCCTTGATACGGCCGGTTGCGCTCAACGAAGCGCCAGCCAGCTCGCCTATCGACAGCCTGTCGATCTCCAGCACGCCCTCGCGCAGGCGCAGGGCCGTATCCAGGCTTTCGGCGCTCAGGCCGGCAAGGTTCACCGGTCCAGCCTTCACTGCAAGATCGAGATCGCTGTCGGCAAAGCGATTGGCGCCCTGGTCGGTGACGAACAGCGAAGCGAAGGCGCGCAGACCTTCGAGGTCGAGTTCGCCGCCATCGAGCTTCATCGTCACCGAAGCCCGCGCATCGCCCGGCTGCAGGCTGTCCAGCTCGCCGGTGAACTTGGCCTTGCCCAGGATCAGCTCGATGTCGTCGAGCTTCTGCTGTTCGCGCGTCAGCGCCACCTTGGCCTTGAACCCGGCGGCCGGCAGCCGGCGCACCGCCTCATCGACATCCCGCGCCACCCAGGCGGCAAAGCCCGAGGGCTGTCCGACCGCCAGCAGCAACTGGCCATCGAAGCCCAGACTGTCTTCCGTTTTCAGGAAACCGTCGGCCTCCAGCCGCGTGCGCCCGGGCAGCGTCGCAGCCACCGAATTCAGCTTCCAGCCGCCCTCGCCCGGCTCGGCCGACAGTTTGACATCCCGCACCGTGGTGTCTCCGGCGACGATCGCCGGCAGGTCGACGTCGATGGTACCTGGTATCGTCGGCCGCGGCAGGTCGACCAGCACGCTCTCCAGCGCCGTCAGGCGCTGCGAGATCGAAAACCCGGCTCCCGCGGCTTCCCCGCCCACCGCCTCGTCGAAGCGCACCTGCGCACCGTTGGCGGCAATCGAGAAATGCGGCGTGGTTCCAAGGTCGATCTCCGCCGTGCCGTCGGCGGTGTAGGGATTGTCGAGCGGCCCGCTTTCGAAGCGGAACTCCTCGACCGTGAGCCTGGCGTGGTCGAGCGCGAACTTGCCCTTCAGCCTGAAGCCGGGTCCCGCAGATTTGGCTGGCGCCTTGGGTTTGTCGCCCTTGGCGGCCGGCGGCTCGGCTTGGGCCTCGATGACGCTGAAATTGCCGGCATAAAGCCCGCGCCCCTTGTCCATGCTCGCATTGCCGTCGCTTTCCAGCACGAAGCCACGGCGTTCGGGTGTGGCCCGCAGCCGTAGCCGCATCTGGCCGGTCGGGTCGACCGAGCCGGTCGAAGCCGACAGTTGCGTCTTCATCCCGTTGATGCGGAGCGAGCCGTCCATCCGCCATGGGCCGGCAAGCGACTTGGCCGAAATCTCGGTGTTGATTTCCGACAGAAGCTGGTCGCGCCCGCTGGTTCCATGCCGCACCCTCACCTGCCCCTCGGTGACGGTCAGCTTCTCGATGGAGATCTGCTTGGCATCGAAGGGCGCCGAAGGCCGCATCGCCCAGTCGACGGTGCCGTCGGCAGCCACATCGATCGTCGCCTTCGGCCGCACCAGCCGCATGTCGTAGATCAGGAACTCGCCGCGCAGCAGCGGCGCCAGTTCCGCATCCATCGAGAACGTCTCGACAGTCATGGCATCTTTGCCGTCGGCCCCGCCGCCCACCGTCACATCGGAAAACGTCACCGACGGAAACGGCAGGATTCGCGCGCGCACGTCGCCCTGCACAGCCACCTTGCGGCCGAGAATGGCGCTCGCCTCGCGCTCGAACTCGGCCTTGTAGCCGGACCAGTCGATAAAATACGGCCCCACCAGAGCCGCAAGCAGCGCCAGTACAAACAGTCCACCAAATATTACGAACAGGCGAGCGAGCATTGCCTCGGGGCAAATCTTTTCATGCGTCCCAAGCGTCTAAGCGCAGGAGCGTGGTCATTTGGTGGCATGTTGGGCTGTACGCCGCGGCGCGTCAACGCCGCGGCGTAGCCTCTCCCGCAAAAAGCGACGGCTGGTCGTTATGCCGCCCGCCTCATGCGGATCACCTCGAGCGGCCTGCCTTCGTCGTCATGAGCATGCCGCAGCAGTTCGACGAAACCCATGCGCTGGTAGAAGGCAACGGCCGACAAATTGTCGGCATAGACCTCGACCTCGAGCGCGCCTTTCAGCTTTGCTGCATGCAGCACCAGCGCCTTGCCCAGCCCATGGCCATGAGCGGCCGGGTCGACGAACAACCCGCCTATGAAGTTGTCGATCAGGCCGATGAAGCCTGCCGGCTTGCCGTCTATCTCGGCCACCCAGTTTTCCGCCTGCGGCAGGTAGACGTCCCGCACCTTGGCCTGTTGGGCGAGAAGATCCTCCTCCGTCAGGAACGGATGGCCGATGCGCGAAGCGTCCAGCCAGATTTCGGCCAGTCGTATGCGATCAGCCGTGTCGGAATAGGCGCGAACCGTCGCGCCGTGAGCGTGTTTCATGGAATTATCCTTGGAATTTACGTGTCAGAGAAAGGCGCAAGCGCCCGTTCAGCCTCTCGGCTGTCATCGGCCCGCTGGCCGACGCTTCAACGATTGAAGTCTCTGCGCATGAAATTCCTGTTGGACGGCGGCGCAGTAGCAAGTCGGCGACCTCAGGTCAACGTTCGCCTAGTCCGCCGGTGGCAGCATCTTGCCGGGATTGAGGATGTTCTGTGGGTCGAGTGCCTGCTTGATCGCCCGCATCACAGCCACTCCGTGGCCGTGCTCGCGCTCCATCAGACCCATCTTGCCCTGGCCGATGCCGTGCTCGCCGGTCGAGGTGCCGTCCATTGATATCGCCCGCTCGGCCAGCCGCTTCACGAACTCCTCGGCGCGGCCGATGTCTGTTGGGTCATTCGGGTCCATCAGCACCAGCGTGTGGAAATTGCCGTCGCCGACATGTCCGACGATCGGCGCGATCAGCCCCAGCCGCTCGATGTCGGCCTCAGTCTCGGCAATGCATTCGGCCAGCCGCGAGATCGGCACGCAGGCATCGGTCGACAGCGCGCGTGCGCCGGGGCGCAGCGTCTGCGACGCCCAATAGGCATCGTGTCGCGCCTTCCACAGCTTCGCCCGCTCCTCGGCGACCGTGGTCCATAGGAACGGCCCGCCGCCATATTCGGCAGCGATCTCGCCAAAGTTTTCCGCCTGCTCCGCCACACCGGCGTCCGAGCCGTGGAATTCCAGGAACAGGCATGGGCTTTCGGGATAATCGAGCTTGGAATAGATCTTCATCGCCCGCATCTGCAGCGCGTTGACCAGTTCGATCCGCGCCACCGGAATGCCCATCTGGATGGTCGCGATCACCGCCTGGCAAGCCACCTCGACGTTCGGAAACGGACAGACCCCGCCCGAAATCGCCTGCGGGATGCCCTGCAGTTTAAGCGTCACCTCGGTTATAATGCCGAGAGTGCCTTCCGACCCGACCAGAAGCCGCGTCAGGTCGTAGCCGGCCGAGCTTTTCCTGGCGCGATGCGAGGTCACCACCTCGCTGCCGTCAGCCATCACGGCGCGCAGCGCAAGCACGTTCTCGCGCATCGTGCCGTAGCGCACCGCATTAGTGCCCGAGGCGCGGGTCGCCGCCATGCCGCCGAGGCTGGCGTTGGCGCCGGGATCGATCGGGAAAAACAGGCCGGTGTCGCGCAAGTAGGTGTTCAGCGCTTCGCGCGTCACACCCGCCTCGACCGTGCAGTCGAGGTCGTCGGCATTGACGGAGACGACCTTGTCCATGCGCGAGGTGTCGACCGAGATGCCGCCTGCCGGCGCGTTGACATGGCCTTCCAGCGACGTGCCCGTGCCGAAGGCGATGACCGGCACGCGATGTTCCGCACAGACCCGCACGACGTCCTGCACGTCTGCCGTGCTTTCGGCGAACACCACGCCGTCGGGCGCCTGGTTGGGCAGATAGGTCGTTGTATGGCCATGCTGCTCACGGATCGCCTGGCCGGCCTGGAAGCGCGCGCCAAATTTCTGCTTGAGGATGCCGAGAGCGGTGGCGATCCCTTCCTCGTTCCGCGCCATCGCCTTCAGGTCGCTCAAAGCCATGTTTTCCTCCGCGATTGGAACAGCATGCCGCCTTGCCGGCACCCTATGCTCGGGTAATCTGCCACCCTGTCCGGTTTGTCCAGCGCAACAGAAGACCAAAGGATTACGCCATGCCAGCCCCGTTCGTGTCACGCGTCATGGAGATTGAGAAAGGCTGGATCGACTATAATGGCCACCTCAACATGGCCTATTACAACGTCCTGTTCGACCGCTGCAGCGACGAGGCGCTCGATCTGCTCGGAATGGGGGCTGCTTACGTCCGCGACCGAAAGCTCACCATCTACACGGCGGAAGTCCACGTCTGCTATGTGCAGGAACTGCATCTCGAACACCGCGTCACCGCGAGCTTCCAGCTGCTCGACCATGACGACAAGCGACTGCGTGTCTACCAGGAGCTGCTCCACGTCGACGGCTGGCTGGCGGCGACGTCGGAATATCTCGCTTTGCATGTCGACATGACCGGCCCCAAGGTCGCACCCTTCCCGGAGGACATCATGGCGAACCTTCAGGCAATGGGTGCCGCCCACGCCCAATTGCCCATGCCGGAACGCGCCGGCCGCTCGATCGGCATCAGGCGCAAGCCGACATAGTGGCTGAAGGGCCACAGGCGATTAACCTTACCTGTTCATAACCTGCATCACAGCCACCGGTTCGTTGATCGGCTGCACCCTCACCCCGACAATCCCACGCAGCGAAGTTGAGTCGCGGCGGGCACCGGACGGCTTGAGGCAAGGCATGCAAACAGACATCGAAACGACAGCCAGCAAGCTTGCCTGCGACCCGCGCATCAGCGACTACGATTTCTGGCGTTCGCTCCGCAACATCAACAACGAAATCTTCGAGATCGCCAACAACAACGGGCCGATCCCGATCGAGATGCTACGCTGGCGCGTCATCCTGCGCCAGGCCCGCTCCAAGCGCGGTGTGGCCTGAAGCACGCAGGCGCGCGCGAACGGCTCACGCCTGCCACAAGGCAGATCAGGCCAGCTTCTCCTTGAAAAAGGCAATTGTCCGGCCCCAGGCCAGGTCCGCCGCCTCCTTGTTGTAGCGCGCCTCGGACGTGTCGTTGTTGAAGGCGTGCTGGGCGCCGTCATAGACGTGAACCTCAAAATCCTTGCCAGCCTTCGTCAGCGCCGCCTTGTAGGCGTCGATGCCGGCGTTGATGCGCTCGTCCATCCCGGCATAATGCAAGAGCAGTGCCGCCTTGATGTTGGCGATGGCCGCCTCGTCCTTGGGCTGTGCGCCATAATAGGCGACGCCAGCGCCGAGGTCCGGCGCGTTGACGGCAAGCAGATTGACAGTGCCACCGCCCCAGCAAAAGCCGACCGCGCCGACCTTGCCGTTCCCGCTTTCGTGACCCTTCAGGAAAGCCACCGTCGCGACGCCGTTTGCCACCGTCTGCGCAGCATCTAATTGGCCGAACATCTCGCGCGCCTTTTCCTCGTCAGGCGGCGTGCCGCCGAGCGGCGACAGATAGTCGGGCGCCAGCGCGACGAAGCCTTCGAGCGCGATGTGCCGCGCCACGTCGCGGATATGCGGATTGAGGCCCCGGTTTTCGTGGATGACGATGATCGTCGGCAGCTTGCCCGCATTTTCCGCCGGTTGGACGAGATAGCCCTTCATCTCGCTGGCACCGCCGGGATAGGTGATCTCCTCGGCCTTGAGCCGCGTGTCGTCCTCGGCAACGATGGCCGCCCGCGCCTGGTTGGCCGAAAGCATCGGTGCAATCACCGCCGCCGCGGCAGCCGATCCGGTGAGCTTGGTCAGCGTCTCCATGAAATGGCGCCGGTCGAGCGTCAGGTGGGTGTATTCGTCATAGGCGTCGATCATCGCCTGGGTGATGGCAGGTCTGGTCATGACTCGCTCCCTGTCTTCGACATCAGGCGGCGAGTTTAGCGTATGCAAATGTAGGTGGTGTCACGGTTGCGTGAATGGGCACCGCCGTGCAGTGGAGGTGCCCGGGCCTCGGGCGCAGCTAAGACGCTGATCAATCCTGGCTTTCCATGAAGCGGATGCGATTGCCGAACGGGTCGATCACCTCGCACTCCAGCCCCCAGTCCTGATGCTGCAGGCCCGGACGGTTGTATTTGTAGTCCTTGGCGATCAGCCCCTTCTGGAATGCTTCCACACCCTGCATGTAGCAGACAGCAGTCGCACCGGGGCTGGCGTCGCCCGAATGCTCCGACAGGTGCAGCTTCAAGCCACCGCGCGATACCTGGCAGTAGAGCGGCGCGCCGGGATGGAAGCGATGCTCCCAGTCGACCTTGCAGTCGAGAAAGCCCTCGTAGAAGCCCCTCGCCTTGTCCTCGTCGAAGATGCGGAAGATCGGCACCGGCTGGGTGAAGCTCACCGCACCGGTGGCAGGCTCTTCCACCTTCTCCAGCTTGCTCGACAGGATATTCCAATTGTCGACACCGAACTGCCGGGCAACGATTTCGAGCGCCTCGCTGTGGCTGACATCGAGGTTCTTTTGGGCAAGCGCCTCGCGCATGGCCTTCGCCATCGCCTTTGCATCACGATAGGTTCGCATGATCTTCCGATCCTCGGGTTCCGGTGAGCATGTCCATCAGGTGCCCGCATTGCCGATGCTCTCACCATCCCTTGGGATCAGGTGACGGAAGCGTCCGATGTGTTCGCCATACCCCTTGTCGGGGCGCGGGCTGCCGGCCACATCCAGCCGTGTGGCAAGCTAGCCATGCCAGAGCATTCAGGTCAAGGCCGCCACTTTCCCCGCCTAAACCAGAACAAAACAGAGACGCGGCTGGCCTTTCCGCCCCGAATCACTACATTCGGGGCAAATGTCAGACTTTCCGGACGACATGCCGTTTTTCGACGAGCCCGGCGGAATGCCGCCCCGGCCCGGCAGCACACCTGCGCCGAGCGGTATTGCCGCGCGCGCCATGGCCGCCCGCCAGGCGCCCGCCGCAGCCGACTATCTCAAGGGCCTGAACCCCGAGCAGCGCCAAGCTGTCGAGACCACCGAAGGCCCGGTCCTGGTGCTCGCCGGCGCCGGCACCGGCAAGACGCGTGTGCTCACCACCCGCATCGCCCACATCCTCAGCCAGGGCCGCGCCTACCCCAGCCAGATCCTCGCCGTCACCTTCACCAACAAGGCCGCGCGCGAGATGAAGCAGCGCATCGGCCTGCTTGTCGGCGAGGCCGTCGAGGGCATGCCCTGGCTCGGCACCTTCCACTCCATCGGCGTCAAGATGCTGCGCCGCCATGCCGAACTGGCCGGCCTGCGCTCCGACTTCACCATCCTCGATACCGACGACGTCATCCGCCTCATCAAGCAGTTGATCCAGGCCGAAGGCCTCGACGACAAGCGCTGGCCGGCGCGCCAGTTCGCCATGATGATCGACGGCTGGAAGAACAAGGGGCTCGGCCCGGCCGAGATCCCCGAGGGCGATGCGCGCGCCTTCGCCAACGGCAAGGGCCGCGAACTCTACAAAGCCTATCAGGACCGGCTGCAGACGCTGAACGCCTGTGATTTCGGCGACCTTTTGTGCCACCCGATCCGTATCTTCCGCGCCTATCCTGACGTGTTGAAGGAATACCACAAGCGCTTCAAATACATCCTCGTCGACGAGTATCAGGACACCAACACCGCGCAATATATGTGGCTGCGCCTGCTCGCGCAGGAGACCGGCGCGCCGGGCCAGAAGAACGTCTGCTGCGTCGGCGACGACGACCAGTCGATCTATGGCTGGCGCGGCGCCGAGGTCGACAACATCCTGCGCTTCGACAAGGATTTTCCGGGTGCCGTCGTCATCCGGCTCGAGCGCAACTACCGCTCCACCGCTCATATCCTCGGTGCCGCTTCCCATCTCATCGCCCATAATGAGGGCCGCTTCGGCAAGACGCTGTTCACCGATCGCAACGATCCCGAAGACGGCAAGGTCAATGTCCACGCCGCCTGGGACTCCGAGGAGGAAGCCCGCGCCGTCGGCGAGACGATCGAGCAACTGCAGCGCCAGAAGCACAACCTCAACGACATGGCGATTCTCGTCCGCGCCTCGTTCCAGATGCGCGAGTTCGAAGACCGCTTCGTCACCCTTGGTGTCAACTACCGGGTCGTCGGCGGCCCGCGCTTTTACGAGCGCCAGGAAATCCGCGACGCCATGGCCTATTTCCGCGTCGTCGCCCAGGGCGCCGACGACCTCGCCTTCGAGCGTATCGTCAACATCCCCAAGCGCGGCCTTGGCGAAGCCGCCATCCGCCAGGTCCACGACACCGCCCGCGCCCTTGGCGTGCCGATGCTCGAAGCGGCGCGCAATCTGGCCGAAAGCGACGAGCTCAAGCCTAAGCCGCGTGCCGCCTTGCGCGAGGTCGCGGCCAATTTCGAGCGCTGGCAAAAGGCGCTCGACAACACGCCGCACAACGAACTCGCCGAGACCATCCTCGAAGAGAGCGGCTACACCGACATGTGGAAGAACGACCGCTCGGCCGAAGCGCCGGGACGGCTCGAAAACCTCAAAGAACTCATCCGCTCGATGGAGGAATACGAATCGCTGCGCTCGTTCCTCGAGCATGTCGCGCTCGTCATGGATGCCGACAAGAACGAGGACCTCGACGCCGTCAACATCATGACGCTGCACTCGGCCAAGGGCCTGGAGTTCGAGACCGTGTTCCTGCCCGGCTGGGAGGAAGGCCTGTTCCCGCACCAGCGCGCCCTCGACGAGGGCGGCCGCTCGGGCTTGGAGGAAGAACGCCGCCTCGCTTATGTCGGCCTCACCCGCGCCAAGAAGAACCTGCATCTGTGGTTCGTCTCCAACCGCCGCATCCACGGCCTGTGGCAATCGACAATCCCCTCGCGGTTCCTCGACGAACTGCCCGAGGCGCATGTCGAGGTCGCCGACGCCGGCAATTCATACGGCGGCTACGGTGGCGGCGGCCGCAACCCCTACGGCGCCTCGCGTTTCGACGACGTCGGCCAGAAATCCTTCTCCAACACCTATGCCACGCCGGGTTGGCAGCGCGCGCAGCAGAACCGCACCGAAGCCACCGACCGTAACTGGGGCTCGCGCTCCGGTCATTCGGTCGAGCGCATCGGCTATGGCGAAACCGATTCAGGCTTTGGCGCCGGCCGCGGCTCGGTCAAGGGCCGTACCATCGAGGGCGAGTTGGTGGCCAAGTCCGTCGCGTCAGAACCGTCGCGCTTCAAGGTAGGGGACCGCGTGTTCCACCAAAAATTCGGCAACGGCAACATCTCGGCCATCGACGGCAACAAGCTGACCATCGACTTCGACAAGGCCGGACAGAAGAAGGTGCTGGACGGGTTTGTGAACGCGGTATGAGGCCCTCACCCCTCCACATACTTATGCAGGATCGAGTTGATCAGCGTCTGGTAGGGCATCCCCTCCTCCGCAGCCCGAGCCTTTAGCCGCGCGAGATCGCGCTCGGCCACCCGCCTACATCGTGGCCCCGGCCCAAACCGCTTGCCGGCCCACATATCGGTTGCTGCCGTCACGTCCCAGGCATAAAATTAGCAAGCGCTAACTTTTATCGCAGGGAGGCGAAGACGATGCGCCAATATATCGATTGCCGTGAATTCCCGAGCGAAATGAAGTGCACGGTGGCGATCGCCGCCGATACCGAGGACGAGCTGATCAACGCCGCCGTCCAGCACGCGGTAGCGGTCCATGGCGAAAAGGACACTCCGGGGTTCCGTGCAGAAATCAAGAAGGTCATTCACAGCGGCACGGCACCGGCCTGAACATCGCCCGCACGTTCGCGCAAGGCGCACCCGGCTTGCTTCTCAGGCAGGAGGAACCTTACTGCCGGCGGGTCGGCGCGCTGCCGCCGCGCATCGCTTTCAGCCGCTCGGCAACGGATGCCGCCAGTTCGGCATAGCGGTCTTCCAGCTTTTCGGCGGCGACCAGCACCTCCGGTTCGAAGTCATTGGCCTCGAGCACCTGCCGCAGCTTCTCGACGAATTCGGCCTGCTGCTCGAGCGCGGCAAACAGCTTCTTCACCTGGTCGCGGCTGATGTCGGGGTTGGCAAGCGTCGCGGGCACCTCGCGCGCCATCTCCGCGCCGGTTTTGGCCTGCTCTTTCAGGATGTCCAACCAAGCAGTCACGCCACAAAACCCAACCCGCTTCGATTTTGTTCCCCAGGCCGCCCAGCGTCAACCTTCCAGAAGCTGGACCGCGGCGCCACTTACGCTTTTGCCCCCGCTTTCGCGTCGTGCCGCTTGGCCGCTTCCTCGCATTTGCGTCTGATGTCCTCGACCTCGGTCTCGGTCAGGTGCTCGATGCCGATGAAATAATTCTGCGCCTTGCCGACGCGGATAAGCTCGTCGAGCTTGGCCTGCATCGCCGCGCCATCGCGGTTCTGCGTATTCTGGATCAGGAACACCATCAGGAACGTGATGATGGTCGTGCCGGTGTTGATGACCAGCTGCCAGGTGTCGGAAAAGCCGAACACAGGCCCGGAGACCGCCCACGCGAGCACGATCAGGCAGCAGCCGAGAAAGGTCAGCGGCAGCCCGGCGGCATAAGCAACCCTGTTGGCAATCCTGGTGAACACCCTCTCGAACATCGCAGATCCCTTCGTCCGGCGAAGGAAAACACGCGACATCCACTCCCGGTTCCGTGCCGCTGTGACAGCGACGCCTCGGCATCAGCCCGTGGCCGCCTCCCAGCGGTCGAGAAACGCCTCGATGGGCAGGCTCTGCATGTCGGGAATGGCCTCGAACAGCCGCTCGGCCGGCCAGTCCCACCAGGCCAATGCTTCGATGCGGGCGGCGATTTCGGCGGGAAACCGCATCTTCAGCCGCCTGGCCGGCACGCCGACGAAGATCTCGAACGGCGCCACATCCTTCGTCACCACCGCATTCGCCCCGATCACCGCACCATTGCCGATCGTCACCCCGGGCATGATGACCGCGCCATGGCCGATCCACACGTCATGGCCGATGCTCACCGGCTTTGCCCTGCGGCGCTCGCGAAAAGCGCCGTCGACGCCGAGATAGCGGAAATACTCGTTGGGGCGGTAGCTCACCTTGTGGGTGGTCAGCCGCTCCATCGGATGTTCGAGCGCGTTGATGCGACTGTTGGCGGCGATCGAGCAGAACTTGCCGATGGTGGTGTAGATCGCCTCGGCGTGGCGCTCGAAATAGGAGTAGTCGCCGACGACGACCTCGCGCAGCACGACACGTTCGCCGACAGCGACATGACGGCCGAGCCGGCAGCCTTTCAGCTCTGACGTCGGGTGGATGCGCGGTTCGTCGTCCTTGAAGCGAAGGTCTGCTGGTGTGTCCATGACGCGGATTTACGCCCGCGCCACCTCGCCCGCAAGCTATTGCGGCTTGCCCTTGGTCCAGACGACCTCCTGGCCGTAAAGCGGCACCGTCGTCATCGACATCTTGGCCGAGCCGTCCTGAACCTGGCGCGAATGCGCGAGATAGATCAGCGTCTCGTTCTTCTTGTCGTAGATGCGGTTCACCACCTGCTCCTTCCAGATCAGGCTGATGCCCTGCTTGAACACCTCTTCGCCTTCCTCGCCGAGATCGATCTCGCCGATGGTGATCGGCCCGGTCTGACGGCAGGAAATCGCCGAATCGGAGGGGTTCTCGAACCAGTTGCCCTTCTGCAGCCGGTCGATCACGCCACGGTCGAAATAGGAGACGTGGCAGGTGATGCCCTCGACCTCGGGGTCCTTGATCGCCTCAACGATGATGTCGTTGCCGAGCCAGTCGACGCCGACTTCGCCCACCTGCTGGGCAAAGGCTGGAGCCGCGGCCCCGAGCGTAAGGGCGGTGGCAAGGACGGAAAAGGCAAGCCGCATCGAAACCTCCTGGAATGGTGTCCGCCCCACACTTGGGTCGGCGGCCCGCGCGTTGCAAGCCGCATCATGATGCATCCTCCTCTCGAAATGGTGTCTTGTGGACGAATGAGGGCGTCAACATGTCCCTTTTGGCAAAGCGCGCGGCGCGCTATGTAGGGTTGATGAAACAGCCTCGGCGCATATCGCTCAAGACCGTCGCGTGGATCGCGCTCGGCCTAGCGGCGTTTGCGGCGTCCAGCGGCCTCGCCTTTGCCTCCTGGCTGGACAAGGACGCCGGCATCTTCATGTCACTGGTCGAAGCAGGCATGTCCTGGTGCTTCTGAAGCCGTTACCAATCACACCATGGAATCACATTCGATGATGCGCACGATCCTTGCCGGCATTCTGATCCTGATGGCCGCCGGCGTCGGCTGGCTGACCTTCGACTGGTACAGCAGCAAGAACAGCGCCCAGGCCTTCGGCGCGCCTTTCGTGCTCGTCGACCAGAAGGGCGCCGAGATCACCGAAGCCGCCTTCCGCGGCCAGCCGAGCGCCGTCTTCTTCGGCTTCACCCACTGCCCGGAGGTCTGCCCGACGACGCTGTTCGAGCTCGACGGCCTGCTCAAGCAGATGGGCGACGAAGGCAAGAACATCCGCGCCTATTTCGTCTCGGTCGATCCCGAGCGTGACACGCCCGAGGTGATGAACACCTACGTCAGCAACGTCTCCGACCGCATCACCGGCATTACCGGCGACCCGGCCAAGATCGCGGCCATGTCCAAGTCCTTCGGCATCTATTCCAAGAAGGTCGAGACCGAGGGCGGCGACTACACCATGGACCACACCGCGTCTGTCCTGCTGCTCGACAGCAAGGGTGATTTCTTCGGCACCATCGCCTATGAGGAGAACCCAGAGACTGCGCTCGCCAAGCTCAAGCGGCTGGCGAACGAAGGCTGACCCTCCTCGACCGGACCCGACATGACCCAGACACGGCTCTATTTCACCACCGGCCGCGAAGCGGCAAACCGCATCTTCGCCTCGCTCGACACAATTTTCGAGGAGGATGGCTGGCCGATCGCGGTGATCGAAGTCGACGAGGATCGTGATATCCACGAAGTGTCGCTCTATACGGACGGCGAGGTCGCAGACATCGAGCGCCGTATGGCCGCAGCCCTCGCAGAGGCGGGCCACACCGGTCCGATCGCCCGCGAGGTCCTGCCCGATATCGACTGGGTGGCCAAGTCGCTCGAAGGCCTGAAGCCGGTCCAGGCCGGCCGCTTCATCGTCCATGGCGGCCACGACCGCGACGACGTGCGCCCCGGCCAGATCGCCATCGAGATCGAAGCCGGCCTCGCCTTCGGCACCGGCCATCACGGCACGACGGCCGGCTGCCTCGAAATGATCGAAAAGGTCATTGCCGAGGAGAACCCGGCCAACGCGCTCGACCTCGGCACCGGCAGCGCGGTTCTCGCCATTGCGGTTGCCAAGCTGGCGCCCATCCCGGTGCTCGCCACCGACATCGACCCGGTTGCAACCGAAGTCGCCGCGGCCAATGTCCGCCTCAACCGCACCGGCGATCACGTCGAAACGGCAACGGCGGCAGGCTTCGACGATCCGATCTTCGCCGCACGCGGCCCGTTCGACCTGATCGTCGCCAACATCCTGGCGCAGCCGCTGATGCAGCTTGCGCCTGAAATGGCAGCGCATCTCGCCCCACGCGGCTCACTGGTTCTCTCGGGCATCCTCGACCGCCAGCACGACGCGGTGGTCGAAGCCTATGTCGCAGCGAAGTTCCGTCATGTCGAAACCTTCCACCGCGAAGGCTGGGTGACGATCCACCTCAAGAACTGACATCGTGGCCCAAGCTGGCGGCGTTGCCACCGGTGGCGCACAAAGATAGGTTCGCCGGAAATCCAGATTCCGGGAAACCATCATGTTCCAGTCCTTCGATTCAGCCGGCGATCCCTCCGTCGGCAAGCCGCGCACGGCGCTCCTCAGGCAGTGGCTCAAGGAGAACGGGCTCGATGGCTTCATCGTGCCGCGCGCCGACGAGCACCAGGGCGAGTATGTTGCCCCGCGCTCGAACAGGCTGCGCTGGCTGACCGGCTTCAGCGGCTCGGCCGGCGTGACCATCGTGCTCGGCAAGAGCGCTTATGTCTTCGTCGACGGCCGCTACACGCTGCAGGTGCGCGACGAGGTCGATCTCGGCATCTTTTCGATCGAGAGCCTGATCGACAACCCGCCGGCCGCCTGGATCAGGGAAAACCTGCCCACGGGTGCGCGACTGGGCTTCGACCCGTGGTTGCACACCATGGGCGACGTCAAGGCGCTTTCCGCCTCGGCGGAGAAGGTCGGCGCGGTGCTGGTCCCGCTTGCCCGCAATCCCATCGACGCGATCTGGGAAGATCAGCCCGACGCGCCGCTGGCCCCCGTCGAGATCCATCCCGAGGCGTTGGCCGGCGAACTCGCCAAGGACAAGCTCAAGCGGCTTGCAGCGGCAATCGACGACGAAGGCGCAACCCATGCGATCCTGACCGACCCGTCTTCGCTCGCCTGGGCCTTCAACATCCGCGGCGGCGACGTGCCGCATACTCCGCTGGCACTGGGCTTTGCCATTCTGGCCGCCGATGGTTCGCATGCCGTCTTCATGGACAAGCGCAAGCTCGGCCGCACCGAAGAGGCCTATCTCACCCAACTCGCCGACATCAAGGCACCGGGCAAGCTCGAGGACGCAGTCGCGGCGCTTGCCAAATCAGGTGCGCGAATCGCGCTCGATCCGGTGCTTGCCGCCGACAGGCTGCGTGCCCTGATCGAGGACAATGGCGGCACGGTGGTTTCTGCACCCGACCCTGCTCGCCTGCCGCGCGCCACCAAGAACAGCGCCGAGATCTCGGGCTCACGCGCCGCCCATCGCCGCGACGGTGCAGCGGTCGCCAAGCTGCTCTGCTGGCTCGACCGGCAGGAGCCGGGCAAGCTCGACGAGATCGCCGTCGTCAGCCGTCTCGAAGAATGCCGCCGCCAGACCGGCGAAGAGACCCAGATGCCGCTGCGCGACGTATCCTTCGACACCATTTCGGGAGCCGGCGCCAACGGCGCGATCATGCATTACCGCGTCTCGCGCGCCACCAGCCGCGTGCTCGGCGACGGCGAGCTGTTCCTGCTCGATTCGGGCGCGCAGTATCAGGACGGCACCACCGACATCACTCGCACGATGCCGGTTGGCAAGCCGACCGAGGAGATGCGCGAGCGCTTCACCCTGGTGCTCAAGGGCATGATCGGAATTTCCATCGCCAGGTTCCCGGCCGGCACGCGCGGTGCCGACATCGATGCCATGGCACGCATCGCCTTGTGGAAGCATGGGCTGGACTACGCCCACGGCACCGGCCACGGCGTCGGCTCCTACCTCGCCGTGCATGAGGGACCGCAGCGCATCGCCAAGACCGGCATGGAGAAGCTGCTGCCGGGCATGATCCTGTCCAACGAGCCAGGCTACTACAAGGAAGGCCACTACGGCATCCGGCTCGAAAACCTGATCCTGGTGACACAGGCCGCGGCGATCCCGGGCGGCGACATTGCCATGCACGGCTTCGAGACGTTGACGCTGGCCCCCTTCGACCAGCGCCTGCTGCGCGCCGATCTCCTGACTCGCGAAGAGCTTGATTGGCTGAACGCCTACCACGCGCGCGTGCTTGCAGAAATTGGGCCGATGCTCGACGGGGAAACGCTGGCCTGGCTCGAACAGGCGACTGCACCGATCGTCTGATCGGGCCAATGAAGACACCGGCCGCCACGGCGGCCGGCTTTTTGCTCAGCCGATGAAATGCCGCATGGCGATCAGCACGGCAGCTCCCGCCAGGAACATCGTCATCAATCCGCCGCGCAGCGAAACAACGGCTGCCACCGCAAGTGCTGTGAGTTCAGCCGGACCGGCAGAAAGTGCGGCAGGCGCCACCAGCGTGGTCAGCACCGCCGCCGGCACTGCGTTCAGGCCCGCCTCCACACGCGGATGGATACGCTCGAAGCGCGAAATGACGAGATGGCCACCGATACGGGTCAGATAGGTGGCGACCGCACCGGCAATGATGATCCACAGCGTCGTGCTCACGACACCACCTCCGCCGTTTCATCGACTGTGGCCGCCTCGCCGGGCCGCACCGGCATCGCCGCAGCAAACAGCACACCCGCGAGCGCACCGATCGAGACATGCCAGGGCGAACCGACCGTCTTGTAGGCGATCATCGAAGCCACGGCACTCGCAACCACTATGGGCAGCCAGCGCGGGCGCTTGCGGAAACTCATCACCAGCCCGAGGAAATAGATCGGCAGCAGGAAGTCGAGGCCTATTGCATGCGGATCAGGGATCAGCCGGCCGAACAGCGCGCCGATGCAGCTTTCGACTACCCAGCAAATATACAGCGTCAGCGCCATGCCCATGTACCAGGCGAAGCCGACCTTTTCGCCCTGCTCGCGGATGCGCTCGGCCTCGGCATATTGCGGATCGGTCAGGAAGAAATAGCCGATTGCCTGCTGGACCCAGGGCCAGTGCGCGATGTGCGGGCCAATCGCCGCAGAATAGAGCACGTGGCGGAAATTGACCGCGAAGATCGACAGCACGATGAGCCAGGGGGCGACATGCTGGCCGAACAGCTCGATGCCGACGAGTTGGCTCGCGCCGCCGAAGATAGTGGCGCTCATCAGAGTTGCTTCAGCGACGCTGAAGCCGTTGTCGACGGCGAGCGCGCCGAACAGGATGGCGAATGGCGCGGACGCGACCACGACCGGCACGCTCAGACGCGCACCTTGCCAGAATTCGGTTTGACGATCAGACATTCGGCCTCCGTGGCGCATCGGCCCGAGAATCGATCTTTGATATTCGGAATGCACGATGCGCAGGTCAAATAGCCACCGCAGGCAGCGGACCGACGCGCACCGCTCTGCGCGGATGTCTGAATAAGTCAGCCGGCTTTGCCTGTCACATCAATTCGGTTGAGCCAACGATCAGCGAAACTATCGCGCCGGTTTGGCTCGCTTCACCGAGCAAGGCGAGTAACCGCTGGCGTGGAGACGGCCCGTCGTCATCTCGAGCCTGGTCGGCAGGTCGCGCATCGCAGAGACATTGAGCTTGCGCGCAACCGCCAATGCCACCTCGCCGCAGGCATGCGCGTCCTCGGCCGCATTGTGGTGCTTGAACGAGAAATCGATGTGGCGCGACACCTCGTTGAGCCGGTGCGAGGCAAGGTCCTGCCACACCATCCTTGCCATCTTCAGCGTACAGACATAGTCGATATCAGGACAGGCGATGCCATACAGCGCATAGGTCGCCCGCATGACGCTCATGTCGAAAGCGGCGTTGTGGGCTATGACCAGCGCATCGCCGAGATCGTCTTCGAACTCCTCCATCACCTCGGGAAACTCCGCCGCATCCTCGACATGCTCGGGGCGGATGCCGTGGACGGCGATGTTGAAGCGCGAAAAGCGCATGTCCTTCGGGCGAATGAGCCTCTCTTCGACGCGGATGACCGCGCCGTCCTCTATCCAGGCCAGGCCCACCGAGCACGGGCTGCTGCGCTGCTCGTTGGCAGTTTCGAAGTCGATGGCAAGTGCACGCATGAAGTCTGTCAGCCCGCCTGCCCGATGCGCTCGAACCACTGGTCCTCGGTGATCACCTCGATGCCGAGGTCTGTCGCAGCCTTGAGCTTCGACCCCGCGCCCGGCCCGGCCACCACCAGGTCGGTCTTCTTCGACACCGAGCCCGCCACCTTGGCCCCCAGCTTCTCGGCCATGGCCTTGGCTTCGTCGCGCGACATCTTTTCGAGCGATCCGGTAAAGACAACTGTCTTGCCAGAGACCGGCGAGGACACGTCGCCGATACGCTCCTCGTCGAGCGGCGTCACTTCCGCCAACAACGCGTCGAGCACCTGCCGGTTGTGCTCCTCGGCAAAGAATTCGACGACCGCTTCGGCGACAATGCCGCCGATACCGTTGACCCCGGTCAGTTCCTGCCAGGCGGCGTTGCCCTTGTCGCCCTTCCCCTCTGGCATCACCGCAGTGGTACCGGCAGCGCGGAATGCGTCGAAACTGACGTAGTGGCGGGCCAGCCGCTTGGCATTGGTCTCGCCGATATGGCGGATGCCGAGCGCAAACAGGAAGCGCGAGAACTCGACCTGGCGGCGATCGTCGATGGCCGCAAACAGCTTGCGCGCCGAGGTCGCACCGAAACCGTCGATGTTCTCTAGCTTGGTCAGCGAGCCCTCCTGCCGACGCTTGAGCGTGAAGATGTCGGCGGGCGAGCCGATATGCAGCGCCGGATCCTGCGATTGGAAGAAGAACTCGATCTGCTTTTCGCCGAGCCCTTCGATATCGAAGGCATTGCGCGAGACGAAGTGGCGAAGCCGTTCCACCGCCTGCGCCGGGCAGATCAGGCCGCCGGTGCAGCGCCGCACCACCTCGCCCTCCTCGCGCACCGCGTGGCTGTCGCAGGCTGGGCAGCGAGTCGGGAACTGGTATGGCTGCGCCTCCGCCGGCCGCTTTTCCATGACCACATCGAGGATCTGCGGAATGACGTCGCCTGCCCGCTGGACGATCACCGTGTCGCCGACACGGATGTCGCGGCTCTCGCGGATCGGTTGGCCGCTGTTGCCGATGCCCTTGATGTAGTCCTCGTTGTGCAGCGTGGCGTTGGTCACCACAACGCCGCCGACTGTCACCGGCTGCAGCCGCGCCACCGGCGTCAGCGAGCCGGTGCGGCCGACCTGGATGTCGATGCCGAGCAGCGTCGTCGTCGCCTTCTCCGCCGGGAACTTGTGCGCGATCGCCCAGCGCGGCGAGCGCGAGACGAAGCCAAGCCGCTGCTGCAGGTCGAGGCGGTCGACCTTGTAGACCACGCCGTCGATGTCGTAACCGAGCGTCGCCCGATTGGCCTCGATCGTCCGGTATTGCGACAGCAGGCCTTCGACGCTGTCGAACACCTTCATCAGCGGATTGGTCTTGAAGCCATAACGGCCGAAGGCTGCAACCATGCCCATCTGGGTGTCGGCCGGCATCTCGCTCACCTCGCCCCAGGCATAGGCAAAGAAGCGAAGCGGCCGGCTGGCCGTGATCGAGGTGTCGAGCTGGCGCAGCGAGCCTGCCGCCGCATTGCGCGGATTGGCGAAAATCTGCTTGCCCGCCTCGCCGTTGCGGCGGTTGAGCTCGGCGAAATCGACGTGGCTCATATAGACCTCGCCGCGCACCTCCAGCACCTCGGGGAAATCGCCCGACAGCACGTTCGGGATGTCGGCGATGGTGCGGGCATTGGCGGTGACGTTTTCCCCGACCTGGCCATCGCCGCGTGTCGCCGCCGTCACCAGCCGCCCGTTCTCGTAGCGAATCGACAGCGACAGGCCGTCGATCTTCGGCTCGGCTGTGATGATCACCGGCTCGTCCGCGCCAAGCCTGAGGAAGCGCCTGATGCGGCCGACGAACTCGCTCACATCCTCGTCGGCAAAAGCGTTGTCGAGCGACAGCATCGGCACGACATGGGCAACCTTGCCGAATTTCTCCGACACTGCCGCGCCAACCGACTTCGACGGCGAATCCTCGCGTACCAGTTGGGGGAAGCGCTGCTCGATCGCGAGGTTGCGCCGGCGCAACGCATCATAGTCGGCGTCCGAAATCGTCGGCGCATCGTCGGCGTGATAGCGCAGGTCATGGCCGGCAATCTCTTCGGTCAGCCGCGCAAGCTCGGCCGCGGCTTCTGCCTCGCTTAGCGAATCGACTGATTTCTCGGACATGTTGCGGCTCCGGCCAAATTGCGGCGCCACCATAAATCAGGAAGCATGTGCAGGGGAGCCGGTTTCACCAAAAGCCCACGCAAATCAGCAGGATCGCAAAGGCTCCTGACATGTTCCCGTCGCTACCATCCCTCAGGAAGCGGCGGCAACATTCTCGCGTAGCAACCGCTCCGCGGCGGCGCGCGCCTCTTCGGTGATCGTCGCACCCGAGAGCATACGGGCAATCTCCTCCTGGCGCGCCGGACGGTCCATCTCGTGGATGCCGGTGGCCACCTTGTCGGTGTTGCCCTTCTTGGAGATCAGGAAGTGCGTCGCCGCGCGCGCTGCGACTTGCGGCGCATGCGTGACCGAAAGCACCTGCACACGGTTGGCAAGTCGCGCCAGTCGCTGGCCGATGGCATCGGCCACCGCACCGCCCACGCCGGTGTCGATCTCGTCGAAGACCAGCGTCGGTGCCGAGCCGCGGTCGGCAAGCGCCACCTTGAGCGCGAGCAGGAAGCGCGAAAGCTCGCCGCCAGACGCCACCTTCATCATCGGCCCGGGCCGCGTGCCCGGATTGGTGCGCACCCAGAATTCGACCTGGTCGATGCCTTCCTGCATGCGGTTGTCGGCTTCGCTGGCCATCTCGACGATGAATTCGGCCCGCTCGAGCTTGAGCGCCGGCAGTTCGGCCATGACGGTCTTGCGCAATCCTTCGGCTGCCGTCTTGCGCAGTTCCGACAGGCTGGCAGCTATGCGGTCATAGGCATCTCGCGTGCCCTTCGCCTGCTGCTCCAGCAAGTGCAGCCGCCCCTCACCCGCATCAAGGTCGGCAAGGTCGGCAACCATCGTGTCGCGCAGCTGCGCCAGGTTGTCGACGGCGACATTGTGCTTGCGGGCCGCGGCGCGCAGCGCAAACAGGCGCTCTTCAGCCTTTTCCAGCCGCTGCGGATCGTATTCGGTGGCCCGAAGTGCGGCATCGACACCCGACTGCGCCGCATCCAGCGAGATCATCGCCTCGTCGAGAGATTTCACCACCTCGTCGAGCAGGCCGGGCACCTCGGCCGACTTGCGCTGCAGGCGGCGCAACAGGCTTGCCAGTTGCGGCAGCGGCGACGACGAGCCGGACAAAACGTCCTGGGCGTCCTGGATTTCGGAAGCGATCTTTTCGACGCGCATCATCGCGGCACGCAGTTCGGCGAGTTCACTTTCCTCGCCCGGTTGCGGGTCGAGCTTCGCCAATTCGGTCACCGAGGCGCGCAGATATTCCGCTTCGCGCGCGGCAGCCTCGACGCGGGCGCGATGGCGCGACAGTTCCTGCTCGGCCGCACGCCAGAGTTTCCAGGCCTCGGCGGTCGCCCTCGCCTCGCCGACATGGCCGCCGAACGAATCGAGCACTTCGCGGTGTGCGCCGCCATCGACCAGCGCGCGGTCGTCGTGCTGGCCGTGGATCTCGACCAGGGCGCGGCCAATGTCGCGCATCAAGGTCACGCTGGAAGGCTGGTCGTTGACGAAGACACGGGTGCGGCCATCGGCGGTCTGCACCCGGCGCAGGATGATGTCACCGTCGTCGTCGATGGCATTGTCGGCGAGCAGCGTCCGCGCCGGATGGTTGCGCGCAACGTCGAAGACGGCCGTCACCTGCCCTTGGGTTGCCCCATGGCGCACAAGCGAAGCATCGCCGCGCGCACCGAGCGCGAGCGACAATGCGTCGAGCAGGATGGATTTGCCGGCGCCGGTTTCACCTGTCAGCACCGACAAGCCCGGCATGAAATCGATGTCCAGCCGTTCGATCAGGACGATATCGCGGATCGACAGGCGCGAGAGCATCTATTGCTGGTCAGGCGCCGGAGAACATCTTCCCGGCCTTGGATATCCATGAGCCGGCATTTTCTCGCGGCTCAAGGCCGCTGGTCTGCAGCAGCTTGTACGAATCCTTGTACCACTGGCTGTCAGGATAGTTCTGGCCGAGCACGGCGGCTGCCGTCTGCGCTTCCGAAGTCAGGCCCATCGCGTAATAGGTCTCGACAAGACGGGCGAGCGCTTCTTCGATGTGGCGCGTGTTCGAGTAGTTCTCGATGACGTTGCGGAAGCGCTTTGCCGAGGCGATGTACTCGCGGCGCTCGAGATAATAACGGCCGATCTGCATTTCCTTGCCGGCGAGCTGGTCGCGGGCGAAACGGATCTTGGCATTGGCATCGTCGACATATTCCGACGCCGGCCAGCGCTGCACGACCTCGGTCATCGCCTCGATGGTGCGGCGGGCTTCCTTCTGATCCTGCGTCACGTCGCGAATCTGGCGGAAGTAGCTGAGGCCGATGATGTATTGCGCATAGGCTGCGTCGTCGGTCGAAGGATAGAGCGCGAGGTAGCGCTTGGCCGAGTTGATGGCCTCTTCGTAGGAGCCCTGGCGATAGCTGGCGAAAGCGCCCATCACCATCGACTTGCGCGCCCACTCGGAATACGGGTGCTGGCGATCGACCGCCTCGAACTTGCGGCTGGCCTCCTTGAGGCGGCCTGCATTGAGGTTGGCGAGACCCTGATTGTAGAGAACGTCGGCCGGTTCGGTCTGCTCGACATAGGTCGCCAGATCGACATCGGCTTCGCCCGACATGCAGCCGGACAGCGCAAGCGTCGGAGCGACGAGCGAAAGCGCCACAACCAGAGGCTTCAAGCGCAATTTCGATCGATCGGCTCGTATCAATGACATCACAGAGTTTCGCCCCTTTGGCGCTGTTTCGCTTTTAGGCAATGGCCATAGATCACAACTGGCCGTGCCGGGCAACGCTATCGGCCGTCAATCGCGCAATTTTGTGGCAGGTCAAGGCGCATGCCATTTCGCCGGGCGAGTGGTGCAGCCAGGCCACACCACCAATCCGGCGCATTGCCTCCGTCAAAGCGTCCAGGGCGCGTGGACTGCGGCGCTGACGGCAATCAGTTCGGCCGAACGGCCGCGCTCGCGGCGCGACGTCTCGACGACCTCGAAGGCGGACCGGTCCGAAAGCAGACGGCGCAGAGCAGCCGCGTTCAGCCGGTGGCCGCCGCGATAGGAACGGAAGCAGCCGATGAAACGCGCGCCTGCAAGGGCAAGGTCGCCCATCGCGTCGAGCGTCTTGTGCCGCACGAATTCGTTGGAGAAACGCAAGCCTTCGATGTTGATGATCTGGTTGTCGTCGCCGATGACCACGGAATTCTCGAGCGACGAACCGAGCGCGTACCCGGCTGCCCACAGGCGCTCGACGTCCTTCATGAAGCCGAAAGTGCGAGCGCGCGAAATCTCGCGGCGGAAAATGTCGTCGTTGATGTCGGATGCGAAGGACTGGCGGCCGATCGCCGGGCTTTCGAAATCGATCTCGACTTCGAATCGCGTACCGCCATAGGGGCGGAACTCGGCCCACGAGGCGCCGCTTTCGATTCGAACGGGCTTGAGAACGCGGATGTAGCGGCGCTTGACGCCCTGCACTTCGATGCCGACCTGGTCGATGGCTTCGACGAACTGCGCGGCACTGCCGTCCAGAATAGGAATTTCGGCGCCTTCGACCTCGATCAGCAGATTGTCGATACCGAGGCCGAACAGGGCGGCCATCAGGTGTTCGATCGTGGCGACGTGCTGGCCGGCTGGGTCGCCGAGCAAGGTGCAAAGATCGGTCGCACCCACTTCTGACACAATTGCGCGGAATTCTCGGTCGACAACCTGAAACACCACGCCCGTATCCGCGTCTGCCGGCGCGAAATGGATGGCTACCGGCTTGCCGCTATGAACGCCAATGCCCGACAGCGTGACACGCGATTTGAGTGTTGTCTGATAATCCTGCAAGTCGATCCCCATATGCCCGTACTCACCACGTCCGCTTCGCCACACCACGGCGCACGGCTCTTATCTTCGCCAGACGGGACCTCATCCCCACGATACCCGCCCCAGCGACCTTAGTCGGCGCGAAGATAGTCTTCCGGATGATAGACTCCAAATCACGGTTTCTTACTCTGTGTAACTGCGGGGACGCCTCGACTCACCCCGTCAAGTCAATGATTTGACTGATCTTTTCAGATCAAAAGGCGGGCGTCGAGACGCCCGCCTTTCAAACAGTGTTACTGCTCGTTCACAGTTCAGTTGGCTTGCCGGCGAAGGAACGCGGGAATCTCCAGCTGATCGTCTTCCTGAGTCCGTGCCTGCGGCGCCAGGCGGCCATGTTCGTCGAGCTGTCCGCGGCGCGGCGCGTAGAGCTGCGATTCCTGGCCGGTCACGCGGCGCTGCTCGGGGGCGGGCTGGCGCAGCTTCGGCTCGCGCGGCTGCGCGGGCTGCAGGCGTGCCGGCTCTTCCTCGCGGCGGGTCAGGCCGCTCGTCAGGCGCTTGAGCAGGCCCATCGGACCGCGGTCCTCATGGTCTGCCGGCTGGGTCTTGGCTTCCACCTCGGCCTTCACCATCGGCGGGAAGTCCTCGACGCGCGGCATGCGCGGCTGGACCGGTGCCGGATGCATCATCTGGGGCGCAGTCTGTGGCTGTGCCACCTGCTGCGGAGCCGGCTGATGGAACTGCTGCGGCTGCGGCTGATACTGCTGGGCTTGGGGCTGGGCCGGCGGAGCCTGGAACAGCTTGCTCTGCGGGCGGAACTCTTCACCCTGCGGTGCGGCCGGACGCGGCTGGGCCATGGCTGCGGCGTTGGTCTCAGCAAGACGGATGGCTTCTGCGACCGGGTCGTTGGTGCGCACTTCCATACGCGGCTGCTCGACCGGTGCCGCCTGCAGTGCAGGACGGGCAGTCTCGACCGGACGCTGGGCCGGCTTGGGCGCCTGGCGGATGGTCAGGGGTGCCGCTGCCATGTCGGCGGCCGACTTGTCGATGCCGGTGGCAACGACCGACACGCGGATGACGCCTTCCAGGTCCTCGTCGAAGGTCGCGCCCAGGATGATGTTGGCGTCCTGGTCGACTTCTTCGCGGATACGGGTCGCGGCTTCGTCGACTTCGAACAGGGTCAGGTCGCGGCCGCCGGTGATCGAGATCAGCAGGCCCTTCGCACCCTTCATCGAGGTCTCGTCGAGCAGCGGGTTGGCGATCGCAGCTTCGGCAGCGGCCATTGCACGGCCCTCGCCCGAGGCTTCGCCCGTACCCATCATGGCCTTGCCCATCTCGCGCATCACCGAACGGACGTCGGCGAAGTCGAGGTTGATCAGGCCTTCCTTGACCATCAGGTCGGTGATGCAGGCGACACCCGAATAGAGCACCTGGTCGGCCATCGCGAAGGCGTCCGCGAAGGTCGTCTTGTCATTGGCGAGACGGAACAGGTTCTGGTTCGGGATGACGATCAGCGTGTCGACGCACTTCTGCAGCTCTTCGATGCCGTAGTCCGCCGTCTTCATGCGGCGCTGGCCCTCGAAGTGGAACGGCTTGGTGACCACGCCAACGGTCAGGATGCCCTTTTCGCGCGCGGCGCGGGCAACGACGGGTGCTGCACCGGTACCGGTGCCGCCGCCCATGCCCGCGGTGACGAAGCACATGTGGGTGTTCGACAGGTGGTCGATGATCTCGTCGATGCACTCCTCAGCGGCCGCGCGGCCGACTTCCGGCTGCGAACCGGCGCCAAGGCCCTCTGTGACGTGCGCGCCGAGCTGGATCAGGCGCTCGGCCTTCGACATGGTCAGCGCCTGAGCATCGGTGTTGGCCACCACGAACTCGACGCCGCGCAGGCCGGCGGTGATCATGTTGTTGACGGCATTGCCGCCGCCGCCGCCGACACCGAACACGGTGATGCGGGGCTTGAGCTCGGTGATGTCCGGCTTCTGCAGATTGATCGTCATAGTCCTCGTCCTTTTTGCCTTTCAAGCCGCTTCGCCGTGCGGCCGCCAATGGGGCTGTCCCCGTCAATTCCTAAAAACTGTCTCTCAACCACTGACTCATGCGATGCAGTTTTCCGCCAGTTCCCGTTGCCCTGTAACGGGAAATCCCTTTCGCCGAATGGCTCTCGATGCCAGCCATCTGCGGGTAGATCAGAAGCCCGACGGCGGTCGCGAAAGCCGGCCCCTTGGCGGCCTCCGGCAGACCTGCCACGCCGAGCGGGCGGCCGATGCGGACATTGCGGCCGAGAATGCGACGCGCTGCCTCGGGCAGCCCGACGAGCTGGCTGGCGCCGCCGGTCAGAACGACACGCTTGCCGACGGCATTGCCGTAGCCGGACTTGTTGAGCCGGTCGCGCAGCAGTTCCAGCGTCTCGTCGATGCGGGCGCGGATGATCCGCGTCATCACCGAGCGCGGGATCTGCAGCGGCACTTCGTTGTCGTCGACGCCGATCGGCTGGATGCTGATCAGGTCGCGGTCGTCGGTGCTGCCGGGCAAAGCCGAGCCATGCATGACCTTGAGACGCTCGGCATCGTCGAGCCGGGTGGAAAGCCCCTTGGCCATGTCCATGGTGACGTGGTTGCCACCGATCGGAATGGCGTCAGCGTGAACGAAGCGGCCTTCGGAGAAGACAGACAAGGTGGTGGTTCCGCCGCCCATGTCGATGCAGGCAGCACCCATTTCGAGCTCGTCGTCGACCAGTGCGGCCAGGCCGCTGGCATAGGGCGTTGCAACCATGTGCTCGACCGACAGGTGCGAGCGGTTGATACAAAGCTCGAGATTGCGCATCGGCGCCGAATCGCCGGTCAGCACATGCATGTCGACGCCAAGCGTGTCCCCGACCATGCCGAGCGGATCGCGCACGCCGCGTTCGGCATCCAGCGAAAAGGCAACGGGCAGCGAGTGGATGACATCGCGCTCGGCCTTCAGCGCCTGCTTGGCGCCGGCTCCCAGCACGCGCCGGACATCGGCTTCCTCGACCTCGTGGCCGCCGAGATTGATCGTCGCGGTGAACGCCTCGCTCTTGATGCGTCCGGCCGAGAGATTGACGATCAGCGAGTCGGCCGTAAGCCCGGCCATGCGCTCGGCAGCATCGACGGCAAGGCGGATGGCGTGCTCGGCGCGATCGAGATCGACGACCACGCCCGATTTCACCCCTTGCGATTTCTGGTGGCCGATGCCGATCACTTGGGCCTGATGGGTACGCCCCTTGAGAAGTTGGCTGCCTTCGGCTGGCTTCAGCTTGGCCACCACGCAGCAAACCTTGTTCGAACCGACATCGAGCACCGTGAGGATGCCCGAGCGACGCGAAACCGGATCTTTTTGACCGCCAAGCCAGCTCATGTTCTGCTCCCCGCCTTCGCCTTGACGACCTTCGGTTTGGTCTTCAGCGCGTCGGCACGACGCTCGACCGCTTCCGGCGTGAGCTGCACCACCAACCTGTCACCGAAACGCATGTCGACTGCCGAGATGTCACGCGTCAGGATCGCATCGTCGCGATCAAGCGCAGCGAGATCGGCGAGCGCCGCATCGACCTTGTTCTCCGGCAGCTTGACGGTGATGCCGTTGTCGAGGCGCAGGTCCCAGCGTCGTTCGCCGATACGGATATAGCCTCTCACGCGCGACGCCAGCTCCGGAAAGGCCTGGACCTTGGCGACGAAGTCAGCCCCGCGCTCGGCGGCACCGAAACCGATGACCAGCGGCAATGCGACCTGACGGCCACCGGTGAAGGGAGCGATGACCTTGCCGTCCTTTTCGACGACGCTGAGCTGGCTGCCATGCTGCCAGATGGCAAAGGCGTCGCGCTCGTCGACGCGAACTTCGATGGTGTCGGGATAGACCTTGCGGACCGCAGCATCGCGAACCCAAGGCAGGCTGACGATGCGCTCGCGCGCCTCTTCCGGGTTGAAGCCGACCAGCGACGTCCAGCCGTCAAGCTCGAGCTTGTCGAGAATATCGATTTCCGAGGTTTCGCGATTGCCGGAGACCTTGATCTGGTCGACGGCAAAACCGCTGCGGGCAGTGACGCCCTGGACCAGTGCCGGAAAATGGCCGCCGACATAGGCGCCATAGAGCGAGCTCGCGGCAAGAAACGCCGCCGTCAGCATCGACGCCGCATAGGGCGGAGGAGTGAACTCCCCGCGCCCGAAGCGCGACAGGATGCGAACCGGCTTGCGCAGCAGCCGCGGCAGCACGAAATGCTCCGCGGACAGGGACAGCCCGAAGACGCGCGGCGTTGCGCCGTTCACCCTCCCGCTATCTCCCGATCTCAACGCAAACACGAAGCGTCCTCCACCATCCAACTCAACAACTCACCAAACGTATGCCCGGCGTGGGCAGCAATCTCAGGCACCAGCGACGTCGGCGTCATGCCGGGTTGCGTATTGACCTCCAGCCAGACGACCTCTCCATTTTCGGAATGGCGGTCGTCGTACCGGAAGTCAGACCGGGAGACGCCCCGGCACCCGATCGCTTGGTGAGCCTTGAGCGCCAGTGTTTGTATTTTTTGGTAAATATTCGGTGAAACTTTCGCGGGGCATTCGTGCTTTGATCCCCCGGCAACATATTTTGAATCATAATCGTAGAAGGCGTGGCCGGTCGGAATGATCTCGCAGACGCCGAGCGCGACATCGCCCATGACGGCGCAGGTCAGCTCCCGTCCATGGACGTAGCGCTCGACCATCACCGTATCGCCGTAGCGCCACTCCGAAGACGAGATCACCTGCGGCGGATGCGACTGGTCTTCCTTGACGATGACCACGCCGAAGCTTGAGCCCTCCGCCACCGGCTTGACCACGTAAGGCGGCTTCATCGGATGCTGGTTGCCGATAGCGAAACGATCGAGAACGCGGGATTCGGCAATCGGAATGCCGGCAGCCTTGGCAACCTTCTTCGACTGCTCCTTGTTCATGGCAAGCGCCGACGCCAGCACGCCGGAATGGGTATAGGGAATGCCGAGATATTCGAGGATACCTTGAATCGTGCCGTCCTCGCCGAAGGGGCCATGAAGCGCGTTGAACGCAACATCCGGCCTGAGCTCGGCAAGCACCGCACCGACATCGCGGCCGACATCGACCCGGGTGACCTGATAACCCACCTGCTCGAGCGCATCGGCACAGGCATTTCCAGACGACAGGGATACAGGCCGCTCGGACGAAAACCCGCCCATCAGGACAGCGACATGCTTCGACTTCATCCCCGACAATCCCCTCTCAACTCCGAACACAACGCCTTGTTTCCAAAGACCGAATCACACCTGTCCGGAAGTTGACCCTCCGGATGAAAACGCGGTTTACGCGTCACGCGACTCAAATCAGGAAACGCTTTAGGTCAGAGAATCAGAGACTTGATTCCGTGGCAAGTGCCGATTGAAAGTCATTGCGATTTCGTGACCTCGGGCGAATCCCGAGAACACTTGGATGGCAGCGGCGGAAGGCGAAAATCGGGCAGTAAAAAGCCCTCGAAGCACGGCGCAGCGAAGGCTGAAATGATCGTCGTGGCCGGCCCCTGGACCTGCTCCTCTAGAGCATTTGCCCAAGAAACTCCTGCACTTCGCGGCCGGACTTGAACTGACCGATGCGCTTGATTTCCCAGTGCAGGCGGATGCCCGCATTCTCGAGCACGCGGCTGCGCACCGTCTCGCCGAGATATTCGAGGTCGTAACCCGTCGCATTGCCCGTATTGATCATGAAGTTGCAGTGCATCGGCGACATCTGCGCGCCGCCGATCATCAGGCCGCGGCAGCCGGCATTGTCGATTTCCTTCCAGGCCGAGGTACCCTCGGGATTCTTGAAGGTCGAGCCGCCGGTCTTTTCGCGGATCGGCTGCACCGTCTCGCGATGATGCTGGACCGCGTCCATGGCCGCCTTGATGGCGTCCTTGTCTTCCGCATACCCCTCGAAGGTCGCCGAAGTGAAGATCAGGTCGGCAGCCGCAGACGAGTGGCGGTAGCTGTAGCCCATGTCGGCATTGGACAGCACATGCAGGTTGCCCTGGCGGTCGAGTGCGCGCACTTCGACGACCCGCTCCCGCGTTTCGACGCCGTTGGCGCCTGCATTCATGCGCAAGGCACCGCCGATGGCGCCGGGGATGCCGTGGTAGAAATGGAAGCCGCCGATGCCGTTGTCATGCGCAAGGGCTGCGACGCGCTTGTCGGGCGTTGCCGTCCCTGCCCTGATTCCGGTGGGCGAGATCGCCTCGGCCTCGCCGAACCCCTTGGCCGAAAGCCGCACGACGAAACCGGGAATGCCACCTTCGCGCACCAGAAGGTTGGAGCCGATGCCGACGACCATCACCGGGATCTCTTCCGGCACCGCCTTCAGGAAGGCGGCGAGATCTTCCTCGTCGGCCGGCTGGAACAGCGCCTGGGCCAGGCCGCCGGCGCGAAACCAGGTGATCTTTTCCATTTCGGCGCTGGGCGTGATGCGTCCGCGCAACCCGGAAAGGCGATCGCCAAGCTTTTCGATCAGCGCTTCGCCACCCGTCACGACCCGCCTCCGGCGAGTTCGCTCGGCAGTGCATAGGCCCATTGCGTGATGTTGCCGGCGCCGAGATAGACGACGAAATCGCCCGGCTTGGCCAGTTCGCGCACGACAGGCGCCACGGCAGCGGCGCCTTCGATATGGCGGGCGTCGCGATGGCCGCCGGCGCGGATGCGCGCGGTCAGAGTCTCGGAATTGACGCCCTCGATAGGGTCTTCCCCGGCCGCATAGACAGGTGCGACCATCACGGTGTCGGCGTCGTTGAAGCAGGCCGAGAAATCGTCGAACAGGTCGCGCAGGCGGGTGAAGCGGTGCGGTTGGGCAATGGCGATGACGCGGCCCTTGGTAGCTTCGCGCGCCGCGCTGAGCACGGCCTTGATCTCGACCGGATGGTGGCCGTAGTCGTCGAACACCTCGACGCCGTTCCACGAACCGGTGTGGGTGAAGCGGCGCTTGACGCCACCGAAGGACGACAGCCCGCTTTTCACTGCCTCGGCGGAGATTCCCAGTTCGGTAGCGACCGCGATGGCAGCCGTGGCGTTGGACACGTTGTGGCGTCCCGGCATCGGCAGGCGCAGGCCCTCGATGGTGGTCGACGACGCCGACTTGCGGTTGCGGATGACCACGTCGAAGACCGACACCGCGCCGTCCATGTGGTGATTGGTGAAGCGCACGTCGGCCTGGGCGTTTTCGCCATAGGTGATGACGCGGCGGTCCTCGATATGGCTGACCAGCGCCTGCACTTCAGGATGATCGGTGCACATCACGCCAAAGCCGTAGAACGGCACGTTCTCGACGAACTGGCGGAACGCCTCGCGCACCTTGTCGAAGGTGCCGTAGTGGTCAAGATGCTCGGGATCGATGTTGGTGACGACGGCGACGTCAGCCGGCAGCTTGAGGAAGGTGCCGTCGCTCTCGTCGGCTTCGACAACCATCCACTCGCCCTCGCCCATGCGGGCGTTGGTGCCATAGGCATTGATGATGCCGCCATTGATGACCGTCGGGTCGAGCCCGCCGGCGTCGAGCAGCGTCGCCACCATCGACGTGGTGGTGGTCTTGCCGTGCGTGCCGCCGATGGCGACCGCATTGCGGAAGCGCATCAGTTCGGCCAGCATCTCGGCGCGCCGCACGACAGGCAACAGCTTCTCGCGCGCCGCCATCAGTTCCGGATTGGTTTTCTTGATCGCCGTCGAGACGACAATCACCTCGGCGTCGCCAAGGTTCTCGGCCTTATGACCGACGAAGCATTCGATGCCCTTTTCGCGCAGGCGCTGCACGTTGGCGCTCTCGGACTGGTCCGAGCCCTGCACCTTGTAGCCGAGATTGTGCAGCACCTCGGCGATGCCGCTCATGCCGATGCCGCCAATGCCGATGAAATGCACGAGGCCGATCGTCTGCGGCATCTTCATGGCCGCACTCCCTTCCTGAATTCCGCAACGGGTATTTTCGACGCAATAGCCTCTGCGAGGTCGGCGAGCAACCGTGTGGCGTCTGCTTTGCCGACTGACTTAGCGGCAGCTGCCATGGTAGCCATGCGCGCAGGGTCGTCCATGGCGCCCCCAATGAGCCCGGCGATCCGCTCGATGGAAAGCGTCGACTGCGGGTGAACTTCGCCGCCGCCGGCCGCCGCCAAACGCGCCGCGTTTGCGGCCTGGTCGTGGTCGAGCGCATGCGGGTACGGCACCAGAAGTGCCGGACGGCCGATGACCGCGATCTCCGAGACAGTCGACGCTCCCGAGCGCGACATCACCAGATGGGCAGCGGCCATGCGCTGCGCCATGTCGTTGAAGAATGGCGACACGTCGGCCGCGATGCCGAGCCTGGCATAGGCCGCCTTGACCTTGTCGGCATCCTCGACGCGGGCCTGCTGGGTGATGCGCAGGCGCTTGCGCAGCACTTCGGGCAGCAGGGCTATGGCGCCGGGCACCGCATCGGAGAAGAACTGCGCGCCCTGGCTGCCGCCGAAGACCAGGAGATTGAACTGGTCCGAGCCGCCGGATGCCACATAAGGGGTCTTCGACGCTTCGATCACGGCCGGCCGTACCGGATTGCCTGTCACAACGATCTTGGCGCTGTTGGCGCCGGAGTTCTCCGGCAGGAAGCCGCCCGCGATCGCATCGACCCTGGTCGCCAGCGCCTTGTTGGCGCGGCCCATCACGGCGTTCTGCTCGTGCACCATGGCCGGCACGCCGCGGCGGGTCGCGGCATAGAGCGGCGGCAGCGTCGGATAGCCGCCGAAGCCGATGACCACGGAAGGCTTGATCTTGGCGATCACCTGCGAGGCCTGGCGCACGCCGCGCCAGATGCTCCAGAAGGCCCTCATCAGCGCGATGGGATTCTTCGAGCCGATCGTCGACGAGGAAATCGGATGAATGGCGGCAGCCGGAAACTTGCCGGCGAAACGTTCGGCGCGGTCATCGGTGGCAAGATGCACCTGCCAGCCGCGCGCCGTCAGTTCATGCGCCAGCGCCTCGGCCGGAAAGAGATGGCCGCCGGTACCCCCGGCGGCAAGCATGACAGTCCCCTTGGCCATGTTATTCCGCCGGCACTGCGTGCCGCGGCATGGCGGAAAATCCGGTCGGCCTGAGCTTTTCGGGCTTCTTGCGGGTCAGCGCCAACACCATGCCCATGGAGATGGCGATGGCGATCAGCGACGAGCCGCCATACGAGATGAACGGCAGCGTCATGCCCTTGGCCGGCATCAGCTGCAGGTTCACGCTCATGTTGATGATCGACTGGAAGCCGAACACCACGACAAGACCGGCAACCGCGTAGCGGGTGAAGTCGTCATGTTCCTTCAGCGCGGTACGCAGGCCGCGCAGCACGATGAAGGCGAAGATCGACATGATGATCAGGAGCAGTACGATGCCGAACTCCTCGCCCGCCACCGAAAAGACGAAGTCGGCATGGCTGTCGGGGATGACCCGCTTGACCATGCCCTCGCCCGGTCCGACGCCGAACCAGCCGCCGCTGATGATCGCTTCGCGGCCCATGTCGACCTGGAACGTGTCGCCCTCGCCGGTGAGGAAGCGGTCGATACGGCCCGCCACGTGCGGGAACACAGTGTAGGCAGCAAAGCCGCCGCCGAGGCCGACGGCACCAAGGGTGATGATCCAGAACCACGACATGCCGGCCATGAAGAACATCACGCCCCAGGTACCGAGAACGAGGATCGTCTGGCCGAAGTCCGGCTGCGCCATCAACAGCGCCAGGACCACGCCGAGCAGGATCATCGCAAACAGATTGCCGGGGATGTCTGGATGGCGCTCGTGCTGGGCAAGCAGCCAGGCAGAGATGACGACAAAGGCCGGCTTGAGGAATTCCGACGGCTGGATCGAAAGGCCGGCCAGCGAGAGCCAGCGTCGGGCACCCTTGACCTCGACGCCGACGAACAGCACCGCAACCATCATCACCAGCATGATGCAGAGCATGACCAGCGCCACGCGCCTTATCTGCCGGGTATCGAGGAACGACACCGCGATCATTACTGCCAGCGCCGGGATCGTGAAGATGATCTGGCGCGTGGCGAAGTGGAAGCTGCCGAGCCCGATGCGTTCGGCAACCGCCGGGCTTGCGGCAAATGAAAGCACGATGCCCAGTCCCATCAGCGACAGGAATGCCGCGAGGAACCATCGATCGACCGTCCACCACCACAGGGCGACGGGACTTCTGTCGAGACGGCTGGCCATTATCTTGCCCCTCCGATAGCGCTGACGCCATCAATAGCATTCACAGCTTGCCTGAAGGCTTCGCCGCGAATCTCGAAGTTCTTGAACTGGTCGAAGCTGGCGCAGGCCGGCGAGAGCAGCACCACCGCCTCGCTGGTGTCGTCCTTGGCCGCGTCTTCGGCGGCGTGTTCGACCGCAGCCGCAAGCGTCCCCGAAATCTCATAAGGCACAGCCTCGCCCAGCGTCGCGGAGAATGCCGGAGCGGCCTCGCCGATCAGATAGGCCCGGGCGATGCGCGGAAACAGGCTGCGCAACGGCTCGATACCGCCTTCCTTGGGCAGGCCGCCGGCGATCCAGTAGATGCGCGGGAAGCTCGACAGCGCAGGTGCGGCGGCATCGGCATTGGTCGCCTTGGAATCGTTGACGAACAGCACATGGCCCTTGCGTGCGACCTGCTCCATGCGATGGGCAAGACCAGGGAAGGATTCGAGGCCCGCCTGGATCTCACCGAGATCGAGCCCGACCTTGAGGCAGGCCACTACAGCAGCAAGTGCATTCTGGGCATTGTGCTGGCCACGCAGCGAGCCGATGCCTTCGAGGAAGGCGATGCGGCTGTAGCGGCCGTCGGCCGCCTCCATCAGATCGGCACCGTCGGCGAAATAGCCATCGGTCAGCGGCAGCCGCTTGGAGATGCGCACGACGTTCTTGCCGGCCCGCTCGAGCCGGTCGGCGATCTGGGCGCAATAGATATCGTCGACGCCGATGACAGCGGTATCGCTGCCGGCCACCAACCGCTCCTTGATCGAGGCGTAGTGCTGCATCGTGCCATGACGGTCGAGATGATCCGGCGTCAGGTTGAGCAGGACGCCCGCCGTCGGGTTGATCGAAGGCGCAAGGTCGATCTGGTACGACGAGCATTCGACGACGTAGTGACGATCCGGCTGCGGCGGATCGAGCGTCATGACGGCGCGGCCTATGTTGCCGCCCATCTGCGTGTCGCGTCCGGCCGACTGGAGGATATGCGCCGTCAGCGCTGTCGTCGTCGACTTGCCGTTGGTACCGGTGATAGCGATGAAGGGCGCTGCAGATGCCGTAGCGATGCGCTCGCGGGCGAACAGTTCGATGTCGCCGATCACCTCGACGCCGGCGCCGCGCGCCAGTTCCACCGTCCAGTGCGGCTTGGGATGCGTCAGCGGCACGCCCGGCGACAGCGCGAAGGACGATATGCCTGCCCACTCGGCGCCGCGCAGATCGCCCGTGGCGATGCCTTCTGCAGCGGCCTTTGCCACGCTTTCGGGATTGTCGTCCCAGGCCAGCACCTCTGCCCCGCCTTCCGCCAGCGCGCGCGCAGTGGCGATCCCCGAGCCGCCGAGGCCGAAGAGCGCTACTCGCTTTCCCTGAAATGAGGTGGCGGGGATCATGATGGCCTCAGCGCAGCTTGAGGGTGGAAAGACCGATCAGCGCCAGGATGACGGCGATGATCCAGAAGCGGATGACGACCTGGCTTTCGGTCCAGCCAAGTTTTTCGAAGTGATGGTGGATCGGGGCCATCAGGAACACCCGCTTGCCGGTCATCTTGAAGAAGCCGACCTGGATGATGACCGACAGCGCCTCCATGACGAACAGGCCGCCGACGATCGCCATGACGATCTCGTGCTTGGTGGCGACCGCGACCGTACCGATCAGGCCGCCGAGTGCCAGCGAACCGGTGTCGCCCATGAAGATGGCCGCCGGCGGCGCGTTGAACCAGAGGAAGCCGAGGCCAGCCCCGATGACAGCACCCAGGATGACGGCGAGTTCGCCGGTGCCTGGCACGAAATGGATCTGCAGGTATTCAGCGAAGACCGCGTTGCCCGAGAGATAGGCAATGACGCCGAACGAGGCCGCGGCGATCATGATCGGAACGATGGCGAGGCCGTCGAGACCGTCTGTCAGGTTCACCGCATTGCCCGCGCCAACGATGACGAAGCAGGCGAACGGGATGAAGAACCAGCCGAGGTTGAGCAGGAAGTCCTTGATGAACGGGAAGGTCAGCGACGACGAGAACGGCGCCTGGCCGTTGTGCATGATGATCCATGCGGCGATGGCGGCAATGACGAACTCGATGCCGAGACGCGCCTTGCCGGACAGGCCCAGATGCGACTGCTTGGTCACCTTGAGATAGTCGTCATAGAAGCCGATGGCGCCGAAGCCGAGCGTGACGAACAGCACCACCCAGACATAGACGGAGGTGATATTGGCCCAAAGCAGCGTCGAGCCGATGATGCCGCACAGGATCATCAGGCCGCCCATGGTCGGCGTGCCGGCCTTCTTGAAGTGCGTCTGCGGGCCGTCGGCGCGGATCGGCTGGCCCTTGCCCTGCCTCAGGCGCAGGGCGTTGATGATCGCCGGGCCGAAGATGAAGACGATCAACGCCGAGGTGATCAGCGCGCCGCCGGTGCGGAAGGTGATGTAGCGGAAGACGTTGAAAAACGACACCTTGTCCGCAAAGTCGACAAGCAAAGTTAGCATGCGTATCCGTCCCCCGAGACCCCGTCAGGTCGCTGTGGTGTTGCCGGCATGCGCCGGGAATGTCTTGACGAGCGCGTCGACGAGCCTGGAAAAACCAATGCCCTTCGACGACTTGATCATGACGGCGTCGCCGGGCTGAAGCGTCTGCAAAAGGACAGCCTTCAACTCTTCGACACCGGTGCGATATTCCGCCCTGAACCCCTCGGGCAGCGTATCGGCAAGCGCCTTCATTTCGGGTCCCGCCATCAGCACCATGTCGGTCCTCGTCGAGCCGATCAGCTCGGCTAGCCCGGCATGCAGCTTGGCCGAATGGCTGCCGAGCTCAAGCATGTCGCCGAGCACGGCGATCCGCCGGCCGGCACCATGGATCGGCGTTGCATCGAGCAATTCGATCGCCGCCTTCATCGAGGCCGGATTGGCGTTGTAGCTCTCGTCGATCAGGGTGATCGGGCCGTTGGGCAGTAACAGGACATGGCGCTGGCCGCGGCCGCTCTCGGCCGACATCGAGGCAAGTTCCGTGGCGACAGTCGGCACGTCAGCGCCGCAGAGATGGGCGGCACCAAGCACGGCGAGCGCGTTCTGCACGATGTGTCGGCCCGGCGCGCCGATGCGAGCGGGCACGTCGCGGCCGCCGATGCGCGCCACGATCATCGAATGATCGGCCTCGAGCGTGCATTTCAGCAGCCGGAAGTTGGCGCGCGCGTTCTCACCATAGCTCATCACGTTGTCGATGCCGGCGGCGCGGGCGAATTTCTCCAACAGCTTGAAGCGGCCGTCGTCGCGGTTGAGCAGCACCGCCCCACCCGGCTCGACGCCTTCGAAGATTTCGGCCTTGGCCTTGGCGATCTCGTCGAGATTGCGGAAGAAACCGAGATGGGCGGCGGCAATCAGCGTCACGACGGCGATATGAGGCCGGACCATGCGCACGAGAGGGCTGATCTCGCCCGGATGGTTCATGCCGATCTCGAAGACCGCATAGTCGCAATCCTCCGGCATCCGCGCCAGCGTCAGCGGCACGCCCCAATGGTTGTTGAAGGAAGCAGCCGAAGCATGCACCTTGCCGACCGACGAGAGTGCGTGGCGCAGCGCTTCCTTGGTCGAGGTCTTTCCGACCGAGCCAGTGACGGCGATGATGCGCGCCCGCGAGCGGGTCCGCGCCGCAACGCCAACCTTTACAAGGGCTGCGAGCACATCGGGCACGACGATCATCGGCGCGCTCAGACGCCCGAGCGCCGGCAGCTTGCCTTCGGCAACTACAAGCAGGCCAGCGCCTGCCTTGATGGCGGCGGTGGCGAAGTCGTGACCATCCATCGTATCGCCTTTGATGGCGAAGAAGGCTTCGCCAGGCTTCAGGCTGCGGCTGTCTATGGATATGCCCGATATGCCTTCAGGCATCTGGCCAAAGGGACGGCCGCCTGTCGCCTCGACAAGTGCCTCGGAAGTCCACAGCAGGCTCATGCCGAACTCCGGGCGAGCGCGTTGCGCACTTCCTCATGATCGGAGAAATGCAGCGTTTCCGCGCCGATCGTCTGACCTTCCTCGTGGCCCTTGCCGGCGACGATCAGCGTGTCGCCTGCATGGAGCATGCTGACCGCCTCGTGGATGGCCTGCCGGCGGTCGCCGATCTCGATGGCGCCCGGTGCTGCCGCCATGATTGCGGCGCGGATGGTTTCGGGCACTTCCGAGCGCGGGTTGTCGTCGGTGACGATGGTGACGTCGGCCAGTCGCGTGGCGATTTCGCCCATGATCGGACGTTTGCCGCGGTCGCGGTCGCCGCCGCAGCCGAAAACGACGATGACACGGCCTGTCGTGAACGGCCGAACCGCCGCCAGGACATTTTCCAGTGCATCTGGCTTGTGGGCGTAGTCGACGTAGACGGGCGCACCGGCAGCCGTCGTGCCGACCAGATCGAGGCGGCCTGGCGCGCCTTCAAGATATTCCAGTGCCCCGAGCGCCTTGGCGACATCGGTTCCGGTGGCAATCGCAAGACCGGCGGCTACAAGCGAATTGGCGACCTGGAAATCGCCGGCCAGCGGCAGGTCGATCTCGTAGATGACGCCATCGCATTCGATCTCGGCGCGCTGCCGGTGGCGTTCGTGTTCGACCCGCTTGAGGCTGAGGAAATCGCCATGGCGGCCGACGGTAAGTACCTTGAGGCCGGCAGCATGCGCCGCAGCGATGGTCGGCTGTGACCACGGATCGTCGGCGAAGACGACCGCCGGAGCGCCCTTCGGCAGCAGCGCATCGAACAGGCGCAGCTTGGCGCGGTGATACTCCTCGACCGTCGGATGGTAGTCCATGTGGTCGCGGCCGAGATTGGTGAAACCGCCGGCGGCCAGCCGCACGCCGTCGAGGCGGCGCTGGTCGAGACCATGGCTCGACGCTTCCATCGAGGCATGAGTCACGCCGGCGTCCGCGAGTTCGGCAAGCAGCTTGTGCAACGCGACCGGGTCCGGAGTAGTCAGCTGTCCGTATTCGTTGCGGCCGGGCGCCACCACACCTGTCGTGCCGATGCTTGCGGCGGCATAGCCGGCATGCGTCCAGATCTGTCGCGCGAACGCTGCCACCGAAGTCTTGCCGCTGGTGCCTGTCACCGCAACCATGGTTTCTGGCTGGCGGCCGTAGAATTTGGCGGCAGCCAGCGCCAATGCCTGGCGCGGATCATCGACAGATATCACTGGCACGCCGGCCGAGCCGAGCTGGGCCCCCTTGGCAGCGATGACGGCAACGGCGCCGCGCCTTGCGGCATCGCCGGCATAGGCGGCCCCGTCGGCCTTGCTTCCGGAGACGGCAAAAAACAGCGTTCCTGGCGTCACCTGCCGCGAATCCGACGAAACTCCACTCACCTCGACATCTCTGGGCAGAACCCCATCGACGGGCAGGATACCGGCAAGGTCAATCAGTTTCATCGAGTTCCGTTCGCTACATACAAAGCGGCGCGCCGCCGGCGCGCCTGCAGAATCAGGGATAAGAAGCCAGAGTTGCACCACCTTCTTGGCCGAATTCTGGCTTGACGCCAAGCAGAGGCGCCGAACGCCGGATAATATTGGCCACCATCGGTGCAGCGGTGAAGCCTGCCGTGGCTGAACGGGTTGACCCCTCCATCTTCGGCTCGTCGATGATCGTCAGCACCAGATATTGCGGATCGTCCATCGGAAAGGCGGCGATAAAGGCGTTGAAGTTCTTTTCCTTCGAGTAGCGCCCGTTGACGACCTTTTCAGCCGTACCGGTCTTGCCGCCAACTCGATAGCCGGGAACCGTGCCGCGCTTGCCGGAACCACCCGGCGCCGTCGCGTTCAGATTGTACAGATAGCGCATCTCTTCGCTGGTCTTTTCGCTTACCACCTGCCTTGAAACAGCCATTGCCTCTTCCAAGGTTCGTGGCAGGAAGGTCGGCGTCATGTAACGGCCGCCATTCATCAGCGCCACCGTGCCGGCCGCAGTCTGCAACGGCGTCGTCGAAAAGCCGTGACCGAACGCAGCGGTGATCGAATGCACCTTCTTCCAGACCTTCGGCTCGGTCGGACGGGCCGTTTCGGGCAGTTCAGTCTGCAGGCGGTCGAGCAGGCCCAGGCGCTTGAGGAATTCGCGGTGCCCTTCGATGCCGACGACGTCGGCCTCCTTGGCCGAGCCGATATTGGACGAATAAATGAACACCTCCGGCACAGTCAGCACCCGGCCCTTGCCGTGGAAGTCGCGGATGGTCTGGCGTCCGATGGTGATCGGACGGCTGGCGTCAACGGTGCTGTTGAGCGTCATCTTGCCCGAATCGAGCGCCATTGACGTGGTGAAGCTCTTGATCGTCGAGCCCATTTCGAACAGGCCCGCCGACATGCGGTTCAGGCGGTCCTTGTCCTGGGCGTTGAACGGGTTGTTGGGATCGAAATCGGGAACCGAGCCCATGGCCAGCACTTCGCCGGTCTTGACGTTGATTACGACAGCACCTGCAGCGATGGCACGATACTTTTCGAGCGCGGTGACGAGTTCGTCCCGAACGATGTGCTGGACGCGCAGGTCGATCGACAGCTTGACCGGCTTGAGGTCCTTGGCGATCGCCAGCCCGGAGGCCTGCAGATCGGCGAGCCCCTGGTCGTCGATGTATTTTTCGAGACCGGAAATACCCTTGTTGTCGATGTTGGTCAGGCCAATGATGTGCGAGGTCGTCTCTCCGCCGGGATAGAAGCGCCGCTTTTCGGTACGGAATGCAATGCCGGGAATGCCGAGTTGCATGATCTCGGCCTGCTGCTTGGGCGTCAGCTGCCGCTTCAGCCAGACGAAGCCTGTGCCGCTTTTGAGCTTGAGGTAGGTCTGCTCGACCTCGAGGTCGGGCAGCACGGTCGACAGCTTCTCGATCGCCTCGTCGGCGTCGACGATGCGGCGCGGTTCGGCAAACAGCGATGCAGTCTTGATATCGGTTGCCAGGACCTCGCCATTGCGGTCGACGATGTCGGGGCGCGATGCGGTCACGCGGCTTTCGGGTCCGTTCGACGTCTCGGGGTCCTGCATGGCGAGATAGACGAGACGGCCGCCGATCGTCGCATAGATACCGAAGAACACGGCCATGGTCATGACGACGCGGTTGCGCGTGCGTCCGCCGGTGGCTTTCCGCGCGCTGTCGACGACGATGGAGCTGTCGCCCGCGCTGCGCTTCTTGCCGAACAATCCGATCATTGGGCGATCCCTCCGGTCGTGGTTTGGTCCGGCGCAATTTCGGCAACCCCGCCAAAACGCTCGCTCGTGATGTCTTCGATGGTCAGCGGGCGCACCGGCAGATCCTTGAGACTGACGATCTGGCGGGCATCCACGGACTGAAGCTTGAGTTCCGCCTCATAGGTCTGGGCCAGTTTCTGCAGCCGCGACGGCTGGGTGAGCAGGCTCCAGTCGGCTTTGAGCAGGTCGGTAGTGTCTTCCTCGAAGCGGATTTGCGCCTGGATCTTGCGGACGGCATCGAGCTGGTTCTCGGCCTCGTGCTTGGTCTGGTAGGTGAAGGCGGCAGCGCCGACCATTGCGGCGATCAGCACGATGTCACTGGTGCGGAACATGGGCTCACCTTTCTCCCGACTGGCTGACGTCGGGAAGCTTCGGAAGTCCGAAAATGGAAAAGTCTTCGCCGCGCGGCGCAACGCTCGTGCGCACCGCGGCACGCAACTTGGCCGACCGCGAACGTGGGTTGATCGCGGTCTCGGCGTCGCCTGGCCCGACCGCATTGCCCGCCTTGGTGAAGGTCGTCGCAATCACTTCGAGTTCCGGCATGTAGCGCGAACGCGACGGCGCGCTGGAGCGATCGGCGATGAAGCGCTTGACGATGCGGTCTTCGAGCGAATGGAAGGTGACGACCACGAGGCGCCCGCCGGGCTTCAGCGCACGCTCGGCGGCAAACAGCGCCCGCGCCAGTTCGCCGAGTTCGTCGTTGACGTAAATGCGCAGTGCCTGGAAGACGCGCGTCGCCGGGTGGATCTTGTCCTTGGGCGCGCGGCCGATATGCGTTTCGATGGCATCCGCCAGGTCGAGCGTGCGCTCGAACGGCCGCTTTTCCCTGCGGTTTTCGATCATGCGGGCGATGCGCCCGGCGTGCCGCTCCTCGCCGAGGAAACCGAAGATGCGCGCGAGATCGCCGGCCTTGAAACGATTGACGACGTCAGCGGCACTCGCGCCCGCCTGGGCCATGCGCATGTCGAGCGGGCCGTCGGCGCGGAACGAGAAGCCGCGCTGTGCCTGGTCGAGTTGCATCGACGAAACGCCGATGTCGAGCACCACGCCATCGACCAGCTCGACATGCTCGTCGAGGCTGGAGAATGGCGCCTGCACCAGGCGCAGCTTGCCGCCCGATTGCGCCTCCAGATCACGGCCGGCAGCGATGGCATCGGGGTCGCGGTCGATCGCCACGACGGAAGCACCGGTCGCCAGGATGGCCTTGGTATAGCCGCCGGCGCCGAACGTGCCGTCGATGACGACTTCGCCCGGCTGCGGCTTGAGCGCGGCCAGGACCTCGGCGAGGAGCACCGGAATGTGGCGGGCCGGTCCGCCGACAGCATGTTGGTCATCGCCGTGACCCGCCATCATTCCGGTCGCTCCCCAGGCTTCGTCCCCTGCCGAAGCTTCAAGAGCCGGGCGCGAACATCCGCGCCATGGCTGCGCAGCCGCTCCGGCTCCCACATTTGGAAAAACTGCCCACGCCCGACAAAGGCCACGTCGGTGGTGATCCCCGTATGCTCGCGCAGGAAATCCGAGACCGAAATGCGCCCGTCCTGGTCGAGTTTCAGGAAGGTGCTGTCGCCATGGATGAAAAAGGACATGTCGTCCGCCGTCTGCAGGAACGGATCTTCTTGTGCGATGCGCTGCTCGTAACGGTCGAGCAGGTCGAGCCCACCGACATCGAGCGCCGGAACGTCGAGCGCCCTCAACGCATAAAGCTCGGCGTATCCGCGCTTCTGCAATACGGCACGGAAATGCGCCGGAACGGAGACCCGTCCCTTCGCATCGATCCTGTTCACCGCATTTGACAGAAACCGATCCATCGTATGATCCGACCGCTTCCGCGGCCGCGCCCCTCGTCGTCATGTCGCCCGCGCCCCAATGGCCCGGCCCAACCGCAAATCCAGACTGTCTCCGTTGATCGACAATGCATTGCCATCCGCAGCCGCCGCGACTGCCGGATCGGCGAACGCCTCACCCTCTGCTGGAACGAAATCATGGTTACCGATTTGGGATAACATGGGGTGATATGGGCGTCAACGGGAACAGGGTGCACTTCAATGCCTTGACGGACCTTTCGAGCCCTCTCATGGCATCCCGATTTTTATGATCCCTTAAGGCTAACGAAGGGTTACGAGCGGCTGGCACAAGACGAGTTCCCTTGCCCGGTCGCGCCACTGCCCTTAGCGTCGGATGCCACCTTCACCGAGAGCCCGCAAACCATGACGAATGCATCGAGTTCCCGCGCAGCAAAGCTAGCCCACCTGCGCCGCGCCAGGCTCTCCGTCGGCGACCCCATTCCCCTGCCCTTGACCATGGCGGCAATCTTCCACGCTCCCGGCGACGCCACCGGCTTCAACCAGTACGGCCGCTTCAGCAATCCGACCTGGGACGCGGTCGAAGAAATGCTCGGCCATCTGGAGGACGCGCCCTGCGTGGCGTTCCCATCGGGCATGGGGGCGATCTCGGCGGTGTTTTTCGCCTTGCTCAAGTCAGGCGATCGCATTCTGCTGCCGTCGGACGGTTATCACACCACCCGAATCCTGGCGGACCGCTTCCTCCGTGCCTTTGGCGTTGCCTGCGACGTCAGGCCGACATCGTCATTCCTCGACGGTGGTTTTGACGGCTATCGGCTGGTCTTTGTGGAAAGCCCTTCCAACCCGGCACTCGACATCTGTGATATCGCCGCGGTGGCGGCTACGGTCCACAAGGCTGGCGGCCAGTTGGTGGTCGACAATACCACCATGACGCCCTTCGGCCAGCGGCCGCTCGACCTCGGCGCCGACATCGTCGTCGCCGCCGACACCAAGGCGCCCAACGGTCATTCGGACGTGCTGTTCGGCCACGTCGCCAGCCGCAACGCCGAAATCATCACCGCCGTCGCCGAGTGGCGGCAGAATGCCGGCGGCATTCCGGGACCGTTCGAAGCCTGGCTGGTCCATCGCGGCCTGGAGACGCTCGAATTGCGCTTCGACCGCATGTGTTCGTCGGCGGAAGTCATCGCGCAGAGGCTGAAGCAACATTCGGCTGTCAGCGGCCTCCGATACCCGGGCCTGGCCGACGACCCGTCCCACAATCTGGCGCGCGCCCAGATGGAGCGCTTCGGCTTCCTGATCAGCTTCGACCTCGGTTCGGAAGAAAGGGCCGAGGATTTCATCAACGGCTGCGAACTGATGCATGCGGCGACATCATTCGGCGGCGTCCACACGGTCGCCGAACGCAGGCTCCGCCGCGGCGATGCGGTCACGCCGGGCTTCGTCAGGCTTTCAATCGGCTGCGAGCCGGTCGAGGAATTGTGGGCTGCGATCGAGGCGTCGCTGGACAGGGTCGGCGGCTGAACACCTACGAAGCCGTCCGCCTTATGTGCACGGGTTGACCTCAACGACCTGCTTGGCCAAGCCGCTTGCGCGCTTCGGCCTTTAGCTGATCCATCGTGTCGAACTGCCCCGGCCCGCTATCGATGCCTTCCTGGATCAGGGCGCGCAGTTCCTCGATGGTGTAGCCGAAGAGGTCGCGTCGTTCCTTCCAGAGCCGCAATGCGTCGCGGATGACTTCGCTGGCGGAGGCATATTCCCCGGCATCGACCGCGCCATCGACGGCGGCGGCAAGCTCGGGTGAGAGCGTGATGCTGCGTTTGTCGACATGGCTCATGGCTCTGCTCCCGTTTGCGACAATGGTACGATCAAATCGTACCAGACTCAAGAACAGCAGCGGGGTTTGCCCTGGCGGGCAACATCGGCGCCCTGACTCAAGACGCGCAAACATCGTCGCAAACCACTGAAGTCATGGGGCTAAAAGGCAGCGCCAGCTGGCCTGTAAGCCGGGTTCTGTATGGCCCCCGCGCCTTGCGGCACGGGAACGTGGCGACCATTCTTCTTGGACGCATGTTGCCATGCGCCTCACGCAACCTACCCGGGCGGTGAGCCGGAAACAGCCCTGAGGGTCGCCCCTCGTACCGCCCCTATTCGGTTTTGCTCCCGGTGGGGTTTGCCGTGCCGCTCCTGTTGCCAGTCGCGCGGTGGGCTCTTACCCCACCCTTTCATCCTTACCGCGGAAAACCGCGGCGGTTTGCTTTCTGTGGCACTTTCCCTGGGGTCGCCCCCGCCGGCCATTAACCGGCACCGTGTATCCATGGAGCCCGGACTTTCCTCACCCGCGGCCTTTCGGCAATTACGGGTGCGGCCGCCCGGCCAGCTGGCAAGGCGTATAGAATGGTTCGCACGGCAAAAGGCAAACAAAAACGTGCGCCGTCCCGGGAACCATCCCTGTCCTCGGGCCGTTAGCCGCCGATACGAGCCTGCACTTTTTTGCAATAGGCGGCAGAAATCGGGTTCATGCGCTTGGCGCCGTGGCCGGCGTTGTATTTGAGGATCGTGCCGCAGGTGGTGCCGCCCGCAAGCTCATGCGCCTTGGCGAGATACTTGAGGCCAAACTTGATATTGGTTTCCGGGTTAAACAAACCCTTGGCCGAGCCGCTGTAGCCCATCATCCGTGCCGTTGCCGGCTTGATCTGCATCAGGCCGATCTCGCCGGCCTTGCCACGCGCGTTCGGGCGATAGTTGCTCTCGACGCTGATGACGGCATGCGCAAGCGACACTGGGACGCCATAGGACGAGGCATAACGCGCGACGATTTCGCCGAACGGCGCATTCGACTTGGTTGCCCTGGCCGTCTTTCCGGCCTGTTCCTTGACGGTCTTGGCACCCTTGGCGCCGATCGATGCAGTCTTGAAATTGTCGATGGCAGCTTCTTTCTTGGAGCTGCAGCCGAAGAGATAGGGGCAATCGTCCGCCGCCTTGTTCATCTTGGCTTTTGTGGTGGTTTCGATGATCGCCTTCGAGGCCCTGACTGCTCCGTCCTGGGCGTGAGCGGCAAAAGAAGTCAGGCCGGCGGCTAACGCCACCGCAACAACGGTCAAATTCTTCATGTTATCCTTGTTCTCGAACAGGCCGCGCGACAGCCGAAAGCTGTCGTGCAGCATCCCTTCCTCGACGCCGGGGCCCTCTTCGGGGCATGGCAGGATTAGCCGGCGCCTTGCACGGAGATGCATGTGACGGGCGAACTGGCGGGAAAAATGGCCGGGCAAGTCACAAAGGGTGACAGGTTGTAATCTTTGCGAATCAGCTACCTAGACTAGTCAAGGCTTCCTTCGAGGGACGAAAGCAGCCGCCGCAAGGTCGAAATTGTCGAGGCATCGGCCACCCCGTCAACACAGCTGGTGCGAAAATGTCGTTGAAAAGCTTGGACAGTTACCGCTGTCTGCGCATCGAAATGGCCCGTGATCTCGACACCGTATCCATAGAGCGCCAGCATCGACTGCAGCTCCTCGACAGCGTTGCCGACCTCGCCAGGTTGCATTTCCCGGCGCCCATTGCGCGGCGAAGGTGCGACCCAATGACCTATGCCGGCCTCGTGCAGCGTGCGCCACGAAAACTTCTCACCCGGGTCAACCTTGCGCCCCAGCGCCACATCCGAATGCGCCAGCACACGTTCGGGCGGCACATTGTGGCGCTCGGCAATGCCCTGGCAGAGCGCGATAACCGCCTCCATCTGCCGCCGTGGAAAAGAACGATAGCCGAAGGCATGGCCGGGATTGACGATTTCGATGCCGATCGAACAGGAGTTGATGTCGGTCTGGCCACGCCAGGAGCTCTTTCCGGCATGCCAGGCCCGGTCGCTTTCGCGTACCATCTGCACGATGCGGCCGTCCTCGTGCACAAGATAGTGCGACGACACCTCGCTCGCCGGATCGCACAGCCAGGCCTCAGCGCCCTCGCCGGTTTCCATGCCGGTGTAGTGCAGCACGATCATGTCGGGCTTCACACCCTCACGCCGCAGCCCGAAATTGGGCGATAGCCGGACCTCGGCATGCGGGTGGTCGGGTTGGAAACCGCTCATGCGTGCCGCAGCCCCCTTTCGATCATTTCGTAGGCCGCATTGATTGCGGCGATGCGCGTCGTGGCGATTCGGATGAACTCTTCCGGCAGGCCGCGTGCAATCAGCTTATCGGGATGGTTGTTGGCGACAAGCTTGCGATAGTGCTTGCGCACATCCTCGAACGATCTGCCGCGCTCGATGCCGAGCACCCGGTACGGATCGGCCTCGCCGAGATCGAGATGGCGCGCTAGGATCGTCTGGTAGTGGGATTCCTCGATACGGAAGATCTCCGACACCCGATGCAGGAACGTGCTCTCGCGCTGATGCAGCATTCCATCCGACTTGGCGATGTGGAACAGCCCGTCGAGAATGTCCTCGAGCATGCCGCAGTTCGCATGGCCGGAGCCGCACAGCCGGGCCATGCGCTGGGCATAGAGCTCGTAGCCGGCAACATCCTGCTGGGCGAGGTCGTAGAGGCGAGCCACGTCGCGCGCATGCTCGGGCGGAACCGCAAAGATCTCGTAGAAGGCGCGAACCTCGTCCTGGGACACCACGCCATCGGCCTTGGCCATCTTGGCCGAAAGCGCGATCATCGCCACCGAAAAAGCGACGCGGCGGCGCAATTCGGCATCGCCTGAAAAGACGGTTCGGACAGCCTCCACGACATCGGCCACGCCGTTTGCCGCCGAGGCCGAGATACGCGCAATGAAGTCGCCGAGGCGGTCCCAAATCGACATGGCCGCTTCTTAGGATGAAACATTCGCAAATGCGAGATGCCATTGCGCTCGACGCATAACTTTGTCGGCACTGCATGCCCTGGACCAAAACTCTGGACCAACGGAAAATCCACGACGAGAAAGCCCGCCCCCGCTAACGGTGCGCTATGGATGCGCGCAACACCACGCAGTCGACCCACAGGCCTTCCCGCGAGACCATCGGGCTCGCTCTGGGAACGCTTGGCGTCGTCATCTTCGGCGGCACCTTGCCGGCGACGCGCGTCGCGCTGACCACATTTACGCCCTGGTTCGTCACCCACGGCCGCGCCGCGATGGCGTCCATTGCCGCGGCCCTGCTGCTCTTCATCCTGCGCAAGCGCTTTCCGAAGAGCGATGCGCCGGCATTGTTCCTGGCCGGCCTGCTTCTGGTGTTCGGCTTCCCGATCTTCTCTTCGATCGCCATGCAGACCGTGCCCGCTTCGCATGGCGGGGTGGTGCTCGGCGTGTTGCCGCTGACCACCAGTATCTTCGCTGCGATCATCGGCGGCGAGCGGCCATCGGTCTTTTTCTGGATCTGCGGGGTCGCCGGCGCCGTCCTCGTCGTCACTTTCGCCATAAGCGACAGCGGCATGCAGCTTTCGACCGGCGACCTGTTCCTGTTCCTCGCAGCCCTGTCGGCCAGCCTGGGCTATGTCGTCTCCGGCAAGCTTTCGCGCCACATGCCGGGCTGGGAGGTCATCTGCTGGTCCTTGATCCTGACCGCCCCCATCTCCGTCCCCGCGGCGATCTGGAGCTGGCATCCTGAATTCACCCAGGCCACGTCGTCAGAGACCTTCGCGTTCTTCTATCTCAGTTTCGGCTCTATGTTTCTGGGGTTCTTTGCCTGGAATGTGGGCCTCGGCATGGGCGGCATCGCCCGGGTCAGCCAGGTCCAGTTGCTTCAGTCTTTCGTCACGCTGGCCATATCGGCATTCCTGCTCGGCGAACATGTGGGCGCGCATACGGTGCTGTTCGCCCTCGGCGTCATCGCCATAGTCGCTCTCGGCAGGCGCGCGCGCGTCTCGCGCTGAGACCCAACAAAAAAGGCCGGAGCAGTTGCTCCGGCCTTTTCCTCCTCCCGCTCGCTTACTGTGCGGGGGCTGCCGGTTCGACCGGCTTGGGCTGCATCGTGTCGTGGTTCTGCATCTCATCGTCAGTGCCGGTCTCCGGCGTCGGCGTGATGCTCTGGGTGGTCGAGTTGTCGGTAGCCGGAGGGGTCGCCTCAGGCGTCGCGGGCGCCGGTGTAATCGGTGCCGGCTCCTCGGTGGCGGGCGGCTGCACGCTCTGCGTCGTCGTGTCGTCGGTGTCGCTACAGGCGGCAACGCCAAACAGTGCGATGGCAGCGACCGAACCAAGAATGAGCTTCTTCATGACAATCTCCTTTCGAAACGGCCCGTCAGGCGGGCGTCGGAGAGAAAATGCATGGGCGTGGCGGCGGTTTCATAACGTTCGGAGTCCGGCTGTCACATTCCCAGGCAGCCCGGCAATGTCGCACAGGCGTCATTTGGGCGTCACCGCGCTGTCACGCCGGTGCGCTACCCGCTGCGGCCAACAACGAAGCGGGGAATCGCATTTCCATGACCGACGTTTCCGGAGAACTTGTCTTTCGTCGCGGCAAGAAAGTTGGAAAGGCGGTCTACCAGAACCGCCCGCTTTCCAAGGAAGGGCTTTCAGAGCGCCTCTTTGCGCTTCTGTTTTCCGGCCTGGTCTACCCCCAGATCTGGGAAGACCCCGAGGTCGACATCGAAGCGATGCAACTGGCCCAGGGCCACCGCATCGTCACCATAGCCTCAGGCGGCTGCAACATCCTCGCCTATCTCACCCGTTCGCCCGCCCGGATCGATGCCGTCGACCTGAACGCCGCCCACATCGCGCTCAACAAGATGAAGCTGGCCGCCGTCCGCCACCTGCCGTCGCAGGCCGACCTGTTCCGCTTCTTCGGCACCGCCGGCACCGAGCACAACTCACATGCCTATGATCGCTTCATCGCCCCCCATCTCGACGCCGCCACCCGCGGCTACTGGGAGCGCCGCAACTGGCGCGGCAAGCGGCGCATCGCAACCTTCGACAGCAATTTCTACAAGACCGGTCTGCTCGGCCTGTTCATCGCCGCCGGCCACCGCGCGGCGAAGCTCTATGGCGTCGACCCCGCCGGCATCATGGCGACCGGCAACAGGGCCGAACAGCGCCGCTTCTTCGACGAACACCTGGCCCCGATCTTCGACCGCCGCGCCCTGCGCTGGATAACGTCGCGAAAGTCGTCGCTGTTCGGCCTCGGCATTCCGCCGGCGCAGTACGACTCCCTGCTGACCTCGGGCGACGGTTCGATGGCGGGCGTGCTCCGGGCTCGCCTCGAAAAGCTCGCCTGCGACTTCCCGCTCCAGAACAACTATTTCGCCTGGCAGGCCTTCGCCCGCCGCTATCCAGAGCCCGGCGAAGCCGCGCTGCCCGCCTATCTCGAGCAGGCCAACTATGCGACCATTCGGGACAACGTCGATCGCGTGGCGATCCATCACGCCAATTTCACCGAACTGCTCGCCGGCAAGGATGCCGGTTCGGTCGATCGATACGTCCTGCTCGACGCCCAGGACTGGATGAGCGACGTTCAGCTCAACGCCCTGTGGACCGAAATCACCCGCACCGCAGCCCCCGGCGCACGCGTCATCTTCCGCACCGCCGCCAAGCCGAGCCTGCTGCCCGGCCGCCTGTCGCCTGCTCTTCTCGACCAATGGACCTACGCAGACGAGATGTCGCGCGACTTCACCGCGCGCGACCGTTCGGCGATCTATGGCGGCTTCCACCTCTATGTGAAGAAGCCCTGATGAGTGCGCCCGAGCTCTCGGCCAGCCATTCCGGGCTGATGGACCGCGTCTACCGGCATCAGCGCCATATCTATGATCTGACGCGCAAATATTACCTGCTCGGCCGCGACCGGATGATATCGGAGCTGTCCCCGCCCACTGGCGGAACCGTGCTCGAACTCGGCTGCGGCACCGGGCGCAACCTGATCCTTGCCGCCCGGCGCTTTCCGAACGCCCATTTCTACGGCCTCGACATTTCCGCCGAGATGCTGGCAACCGCCAGGGCATCGATTGCCCGGGCCGGTCTTTCGGACCGCATTTCGCTGGCGCAGGCGGATGCAACCTCGTTCGATGCCGCTGCCCTGTTCGGACGCAGCGGCTTCGACCGGGTGTTCGTCTCCTATGCCCTGTCGATGATCCCAGGCTGGGAGCGCTCGGTTTCCGCGGCGCTCTCGGTGTCAGATGGCTCGCTCCACATCGTCGATTTCGGCCAGCAGGAAGGTTTGCCCGGCTGGTTCCGCAACCTCCTTCGCGGCTGGCTTGGAAAATTCCATGTCTCGCCACGCGAGAGGCTGGCCACGGAGATCGCACAGCAGGCCCAGGCTGCAGGCAAGAGCTTTCGCTTCACCTCGCTGTACCGAGGTTATGCCTGGCTCATCGTCGTGGGCGGACCGAAGCCTATTTGAGCGCCGCCACCAGCGCCGCCAGCATGGCCTGTGGCTTGTAGTGCAGCTTCGACGGCGTCAGCCCCATGCGCACCACCACCAGATTGGCCGATGGCACGATCGCCACCGTCTGCCCGTCATGGCCCTGCATCCAGAACGCATCCGCAGGCAGGTCGAAGCCGGCGTCGGGATCTTCGCCTTCGGGCGAGCCGCCTTCGGGGCCGCGCAGCCAGAGCTGGCCACGGCCATATTCGCCGTTCGAGGCGGGAGCAGCCTCCCGCATCCACGCAACATACCCTTCCGGCAGCACGCGCGTGCTGTTCCACACCCCATCCTGCAGCAGGAATTGACCAAAGCGCGCCCAGTCATGCGCCGTGGCATAGAGATAGGACGAGCCGGCGAAAGTGCCGCGCGCATCGGCCTCCAGCACCGCACTTGTCATGCCGAGCGGCCCGAACAGCTTTTCGTGCGGCCAGGCAAGCGCCTTGGCGGGATCGCCGACCGCATCCTGCCACAGCCGCGACAAGAGCAGCGTCGTGCCGCTGGAATAGGAAAACACCTTGCCGACCTCGCTGGCCAGCGGCTTGGCTTCGGCGAAGCTCGCCATGTCGGGTTCCAGATAGAGCATGCGCGTCACGTCGGTGACGTCGCCATAATCCTCGTTGAACGCGAGCCCGCTCGACATCGCCATCAGGTCCGCCAGGCTGATCGCTGCGCGGCCGTCGGCCTTCCACCTCTCGAACAGCCCGTTCTTGTCGACCGACATCCTGCCCTCGCCGACCAGCGTGCCGATGATCGCCGCCGTCACCGTCTTGGTCATCGACCAGCCCAGCAACGGCGTAGTGGCGCTGAAACCCTCACCGTAGCGCTCGCCGGCGATCCGGCCGTTCTGCACGACGACGATGGCCCGCATACCCGGGCCGGCGAGGCCGGCGTCGTCGAGGATCGCAGCAATAGCCGGGTTCTGCGAGGCATCGACCTTGTCGCCTTCCGGCCACTGCGCATCGCTCTTGGCTGCGGTCGCGGCCGGAACCGGGCCGAGCGCCGCAGCAGCGATGTCGCCATCCGGCACGTTGCTGCAGCCGGCGCCGTCATGCACCACGGCAAGACCCTTGCCGAAGATGCCGAACAGCCCCGCGCGCACCGTGCCGGCGCTCTCGTCGACATCGACCGACATCAGCCTGAGCAGCGGATGCCCCGGAGCCTGGACATCGTCGGCCAGCACCTGACTGGCATCCCGGCCGGCAATGAAGACGTTGGAGCAGACGATCTTGGCGGCATAGCCCGAGCCGACCCGGATCAAATCAGGCGGCGCGAAATAGAGCCAAGCGGAGAGCCCCGCAACCACCACGACGACAAGAACCACCAGCCACTTCAGGACCTTGCCGAGCATGCGCATTGCTGTCCCCGCCCCGCTGTCTTGCTTCCGCCTTGGAATTGCCGTCATTCCTCACGCAAATCTTTGAGGCTGTCGAGCGCGATCAACGGTTTATCAACCATGATCGGCGATCACAGAGGGGGATATGCGGTGTCTCGGGGAAACCGCCGATCCATCAGAACAGTATCTGGCCGCAGGGCCTGCCCCATAAACGATGTGCTCTGGCCGGTTCTGCCGGTCGCAAGGAGAAGTAATGCGCCGCGTTTCGGCTCTTGTGCTGCTCGCCTTTCTCGGCGCCTGCTCGACATCGGACACCCTGTCGCTTGCCCCGACGGGCAAGCCAGGCGCCATGGCCAGCGTTTCGGTCAAGAATCCGCGCTTCAGCGACAGCGATCCGCACCAGTGGGAAAGCGGCGCGCCCTGGACCTATGCCGTCCACGGCACCGACGTTTCGAAGTACCAGACCTCGATCGACTGGCAGCAGGCCAAGGGCAGCGGCATCTCCTTCGCCTTCATCAAGGCGACCGAGGGCGGTGACCGCGTCGACGACTATTTCGGCGAGCACTGGCGCGAGACCAAGGCTGCCGGCGTGCCGCGCGGCGCCTATCACTTCTATTATTTCTGCCGGCCGGCTGCCGAACAGGCGCGCTGGTTCATCCAGAACGTGCCAAATGAGCGTTCTTCGCTGCCGCCGATCCTCGACATGGAGTGGAACCCGCAGTCGCCGTCCTGCAAGCTACGGCCGCCGGCAGCCACGGTGCGCAGCGAGATGAAGATCTTCCTCGAAATGGTCGAAAACCACTACGGCAAGAAGCCGATCATCTACACATCGATCGATTTCTTCGACGACAACGATCTGTCGACCTTCCGCGGCTATCCCTACTGGCTGCGCTCCGTCGCCGGCCATCCGACCTCGAGATACGGAAGCCACCCCTTCACCTTCTGGCAGTACACCGGCACCGGTGTCGTGCCAGGCATCAGGGGCGACGCCGACATCAACGTGTTCAACGGCACCGAGGCCCACTGGAAAAAGTGGCTCGCCGCCAACACGAGGTAGCATTTTTCCCCGCAGTCCTGCCTGCACCGCCGGGCTGCGTATTTCGCATGGCAGATGCGACAAGAAGAGGGGGTGCGGCCCTCGCCCTGGTTCTGTAGAAGGCGCGGCAAAGACATCGACTTGGCCGTCTGCCTGCATTTCGCCATCCGGCGAAGGCAAGAACCCGGAATGACGGGCCAAGCAGGAGACCTGCCCAATGAATCTGCTGAGCAAAGCGCTGGCCGCTGTTCTGTTCGCCACAGCCGCCGCGCCCGCTATCGCCCAGGACACCGCTGCCGTATCCCAGGCCGCGCCTGCGGCAACCTCTGAATGCGGCGACGATTTCGCCACCTGGAAGCAGAACCTCGCCAACGAGGCCCGCGCCGCCGGCGTCGGCGAAAAGGGCCTGTCGGCGCTGACAAATGCCGTCATCGATCCTAAGGTGCTGGAGCGCGACCGCGCCCAGGGCGTCTTTGCCCAGACCTTCACCCAGTTTTCCGAACGCATGATCAGCGACTACCGGCTCAAGCACGGCGCTGCCAACCTGCAGAAATATGGCCAGTACTTCGCCAAGGCCGAACAGGACTATGGCGTGCCCGGCCCTGTCATTGCCGCCTTCTGGGCGCTGGAAACCGATTTCGGTGCCGTGCAGGGCAACTTCAACGCGCTCAACGCGCTTGTCACGCTGGCCCATGACTGCCGCCGCCCGACGCTGTTCCGGCCGCAGGTCGTACCGCTGCTGACCCTGATCGACCGCAACGTGCTGCCTGCCGACGTCAAGGGCGCCTGGGCCGGCGAGATCGGCCAGACCCAGATCCTGCCCTCCGACTACCTGGCGCGCGGCGTCGACGGCGACGGCGACGGCACTGTCGACCTGCGCAACACGCCGGCCGACGTCATCCTTACCACCGGTAAGAAGATCGAGTCGCGCGGCTGGAAGCGCGGCGAACCCTGGATCGAGGAAGTCCGCGTGCCCGCCGAAATGGCCTGGGAAGAAACCGGCCGGACCAACAAGCAGCCACTCGCCAGATGGGCTGCGATGGGCATCACCATGCGCGACGGCACCCCGCTCAAGGACACCGGCCTCAAGGCCGGCATCGTGCTGCCGATGGGCCGCAAGGGCCCTGCCTTCCTGACCTACGACAATTACGACGTCTATCTCGAATGGAACCAGTCGGCGACCTACACGCTGACCGCCGCGAATCTGGCGACGCGCCTCGCCGGCCAGCCGGCTTTCGATCGCGGCAATCCCGACGCGGGCCTGACCGGCGACGCCATGAAGCAGTTGCAGCAGAAGCTCGCCGACAAGGGCTACGATGTCGGCGGCATCGACGGCATTTTGGGCACCAACACCCGCGAGGCCATCCGCCAGGAGCAGATGCGCCTCAAGCTGCCGGTCGACGGCTGGCCGACGGACGAGCTGCTGGCGAACCTCTGAGGCGTAGCGAGTAGCGAGTAGCGAGTAGCGAGTAGCGAGTAGGAATACTCGCGCTTCTTCCCTATTCGCTACTCCCTATTCCCTATTCGCTCTCTGGAACAACGAAGCCGCGTCTTGGTGGACCGGCTTCCAGCCAAGCTCGGCACGTGCCTTATGCCCGCTCAGCCGCTGGCTGAGGGCATAGCCCCGCGCCCATTCACCCAGCCGCTCCGCCGCAAGGTCGGCGCTGACGATGTGGACTTCGGGATGCTCCGTCCCGATCAACCGCGCCACTTCCGGCACGATCTCGCCGACGGCCAGACCGTCGATGGCCGAGCCATTGTAGACCGAACCGGGTTTCGCCTTTTCGAGCACCTGCAAATACAGGTTGGCGAGATCGTCGGCATGGACCAGCGGCCAGACCACCTGCTCCGAGCCGATAACCTCGACCGGCTTTCCCTCGCGCATCGCTTCCATGAACGAGGAAAACACGCCGCCTTCACTCGAATAGACCATCGCCGGATGCACGACGAAGCTGTCGATCTCGGGGGCTTCGAGAACCCGCCTCATATTGGTGATCGTCTCGCTGAATGCCGGCAGCGGATCAAACGGGCTGTCTTCGGATGCCACCCTCTCTCCCGTCGCCCCGAACAGCCAGCTGCCGCCGGTGTAGACGAAGCGCGGCCGCTTCGGCATCGCGCCCAGCACAGGCAACAGCGCATCGAGCAGCGCCATGTCCACCGGCCCCATGTCGTCGCCAAAGTCTGATGCGGCATGAATGACCCCATCCAACGTCGGTAGCTTGGCCACCCATTCCGCCGGCGCGCGCAGGTCGCCGAGCAGCGGCGTCGCCCCGGCAGCCGTCAGGCGATCTGCCGAGGTCTCCGAGCGGGCCAGGCCAATGACCTCATGTCCGGCCTCGACCAGCCGCTGCAACACATGACTGCCGATGAATCCGGTGCCGCCGAGAAGAAAAATGCGCATGCGAATGGTCACTTAGAGAATAACGAATAGCGAATAGCAGATCGGATTGTTCGCGCGGCAATTCAAGCCGCTTTTCCCTATACCCCACTCACTTTTCCCTACTCCCTACTCGCTAGTCCCTATTCGCTGCCCCCCTCAATCCGCCATCGTCTCCAGGCTGGCGAAGCCCACAGGCGCCTCGCCTTCGTCGAAAGGCGTCGTCACCTCGACGAAGGTGTCGGGATAAAAGCCGTTGAAACGGGTGCGCAGCGACAGCGAATAGGCCCCGATATGGCCGATCTCGATCCAGTCGCCGGTGTCGATGGTCTCCGGCAGCCAGAACGGCCGCGACAGGATGTCGACGGAATCGCAGGTCGCGCCGCACACCTTGAACGGCACGATGCTGCCGGCATCGCCGTTGCGCGTGCGGATCGCCGGATCAGGAATGAAGCGCGCCGGCAGCGTGATCTTGCCGGTCCACGAATCCGACAGTGACGCCCAGATGCCGTCGTTGATGTAGAGCCGCCTGCCCTTGCGCAGCAGCACCCGCACGATCAGCGACAGGCAGCGCGCCACGATCACGCGGCCGGGCTCGGCCACCAGCGGCATCTCGTCGAAATTGTATTCTTTCAGGTCGGCGCGGAAGCGCGACATGATCTGCCCGATAGATGGCATCGCCGGTTTCTTGCTGTTCGGATCATGGCCGTATTCGGCCGGGAACCCGCCTCCGACATCGAGCCCGGCAAGATCGAAGCTGATGCGGTTGCGCACCCAGTCGACCGAGGCAAGCGCGCGCTCATAGGTGTCGGGGTCCTCGATCTGGCTGCCGACATGGAAGCACAGCCCGACCTTGTAGCCGTTGCGGTTCAGCCGCTCGGCCAGTTCGACGGCGTTGGCTGGCCCGGCACCGAACTTCTTCGACAGCTCGTAGGCCGCCGAGCCCTTGGTCTGCACCCGCACAAACACGGTGATCGCGCCAGGATCGATGTCGAGCGCCCGTACCACGCGGTTGAGCTTGTTGATCTCGTCCTCATGATCGACGGCGATCACCCTGATGCCATAGGTTTCCAGCGCCAGCCTGATGTCGGACTGCGCCTTGACCGGGTGCATGTAGATCATTTCGGCCTCGGCCGTGACCTCCCTGACCGCCGCGAATTCGCCGGGCGATGCCACGTCGAACATCGTCACGCCGGCCTCGACCAGCGCCTTGAGCACGATCAGTTCGCCGTTCGTCTTGACGGCATAGGCCGTCCTGCCGGGAAACATCTCCATGAAGTTCCTGGCATCGGTCTTGAGCACTTCTGGCCGGAAACAATAGACCGGGGCATCCGGACGGAGCGCCAGTGCCGCTTCGCGCGCATTCTCGAATCGCTGCATGGAAGCTCCTCGTTACCGGCCGGAATCTAAAGCAAGCCGCCGATGATGCAACCCGAGCGAGTTTGGCAGGAGCGTTGCGTCACCGTTTGGATTCGGGTGGCCCTACCCGAGAATCGCGCGTAGCTGTCGAATGTGACAAAGCGAAGAAGGAAGCCGAAATGAGTGCACGCGACTGGGCAAGACTGCTGCTTCTGGGCGTCATCTGGGGCGGCTCGTTCTTTTTCGTCCATATCGCGGTGGCCGAGATTGCGCCGCTCAAGCTTGTCCTGTTCCGGGTGATGATCGCTGCATGCGCGCTGCACCTCTATCTGCTTGTCCGCGGCCCCTCCTTCCGCCTCGCGCTGCCGCTGGCAGCAACGCTGTTCGGGCTGTCGCTGCTCAACAACGTCATTCCCTTCTCGCTGATCTTTGCCGGCCAGACCGAGATCGGCGCCGGCCTGGCTTCGGTGCTCAACGCCACCACGCCGTTCTGGACGCTGATCATCGCCAACATGATGACATCGGACGAGAAACTGAACTGGAACAAGCTCGCCGGCATCGCACTCGGCATCGCCGGCACCGCCGTCATGATCGGACCCGGGCTGGTCGCCGGCCTCGGCGGGCCGGTCTGGGCCAAGCTGGCGCTGATCGGCGCATCGCTGTCCTACGCCTTTGCGCTGATGGTGGCACGGCGGCTCAGGGGCGTGCCGCCGGCAGTGGTGGCGACCGGCCAGCTCACCGCTTCCACCATCATCATGATACCGGTCGTGCTCACCGTGCACGGCACCGACGGTCTGTTTGTGGCGAGCAGTGGCGCGTGGATGGCTGTTTTCGCGCTGGCGCTCATTTCAACCGCCTGCGCCTATCTGCTGTTCTTCGGCCTGGTCGCGTCGGCGGGCGCCACCAACACTTCGCTGGTCACCCTCATCGTGCCGGCGAGCGCCATTCTGCTTGGCGTGACCTTCCTCGGAGAGCGGCTTGAAGCCTTCGAACTGGGTGGCATGGCGCTGATCGCGTTGGGCCTCGTCACCATCGACGGACGCCTGTTCAGGCGCCGAGCGGCCGCTGCGGGCTAGGTGTTTGCCACAATTTGTCCACAACTGCAGCCAGCCGTTTTGGTAAACAAAACCAAAGGCTAAGGGCGGGGAATGCGTCGCATTTCTCACAATCTTGTCGCAATGCAGCACATTTTTTGCTTGTGTGTGGCCGAAATGACCCTAGATTCCGGCCTGTGGCTTGCGCAGAGGAGGCTATGCATGGGACTGACTAGGTCAATCAATGCACTCATGATTTGCGCCGCGTTTGCTTTTATCGGCGCGCTCATCGTTGGAGTTCTTCCATAAGGCCGCTAAGACGGCGGAAGACGATAGCACCTCTAAGGTGGACAACTTAAAAAAAGGCCGGGATCAAAGTCCCGGCCTTTTTGGTTTCTACAGCGCCGCGCCCCCACGGACGCGCAAACTACTTTGCAGCTTGTCGAAACCGCCTCAGGCCGCCGCCGCACCCTGTACCACCGGCTGTGGCCGGATGCCGATCATGTGGCATACCGCCACCACCAGGTCGGAGCGGTTCATCGTGTAGAAATGGAAGTCGCTGACGCCGCGCTCGACGAGATCGAGCACCTGCTCGACCGCGACTGCCGCAGCCACCAGCGCATGCGTCTGCGGGTCCTTGTCCAGCCCTTCGAAGCGTTCGGCCAGCCAGTTCGGCACATGTGCGCCACAACGGGCGGAGAAATTCGCCACCTGGGCGAAGCTGTGGATCGGCAGCACGCCCGGCACGATCGGAATGTAGATGCCGGCCTTGCGGGCGCGCTCGACGTAGCGCTCGTAGAGGTCGTTGTCGAAGAAGAACTGGGTGACGGCCCGCGTCGCGCCATTGTCGACCTTGCGCTTCAGCATGTCGAAATCGGTAGCGAAATCAGGGCTTTCCGGATGCTTTTCCGGATAGGCCGACACCGAGATGTCGAAATCGCCCTGCGCCTTGAGCGCGCCGACCAGCTCGGCGCCATTGGCATAGCCGCCCGGATGCGGCTGGTAGGCAGCGCCCACGCCTTCCTTGGGGTCGCCGCGCAGCGCCACGAAGCGCTTGACGCCCATGGCGGCAAACTCCGCGATCACCTGGTCGACCTCCTCGCGGGTGGCGTCGACGCAGGTCATGTGGGCTGCCGGCGTCAGCGTCGATTCCTGCAGGATGCGCTTCACCGTGCGCGCGGTACGCTCGCGCGTCGTGCCGCCGGCGCCATAGGTCACCGACACGAACTGAGGCTTCAGCGGCTCGAGCCTGGTCACCGTTTCCCACAGCCGTGCCTCCATCTCGTCGTTCTTGGGCGGGAAGAATTCGAACGAGACCCGGATCTTGTTGCCGATGTCGGAACGCCTGGACAGGGGGTATTGGTTCATCAGGCGGTTTCCCTTGCGGCTTGAATGTCTGGAATTGGTTCGGCGATCAGCTGGCGGCGGTCGCGTGCCAGCCACAGCTTTACGGTCAGGCTGGCCTTGGACGATCCGCGCGGCTCGAACTCCTGCGTATCATCGAGTTCCAGCCCTGCCTCGGCCAGCCAGTCGGCGATTTGCCGGTCCGAGAATCCGAGGCGCGCATGCGCATGCTCGGAGCGCAGGAAATCGAGGCCGTGCGGCGCGAAATCGACGATCACCAGCCGCCCCGACGGGCGCAGCAGGCGTGCCGCCTCCTGGATGGCGCGGGCCGGATCGTCGAGGAAATGCAGCACCTGGTGGACGGTGACGAGATCGAAGGCGTCGCGCTCGACCGGCGGCGAGAAGATGTCGCCCTGGCGCACCTGCGCATGGGCCACCCCGGCCTTGTCGAGATTGGCACGCGCCACCGCCAGCATCTCGCGCGACATGTCGATGCCGACGCCGCGGCGATAGAGCGGCGCAAAGATTTCTAGCAGCCGGCCTGTGCCGGTGCCAAGGTCGAGCATCGACTGGAACGGCCGCTTGCCGACCAGCTTCACCAGCGCGGCCTCGACGGCGCGGTCGGGCGCATGCAGCGAACGGATCTCGTCCCAGCTCGCGGCATTGGCGCTGAAGTAATGTGCCGCCCTCTCCTGCCGCTTGCGCTTGACGTCCACGAGGCGTTCGAAATCGCGCACCACCTGGCCGTCGCCCTTGTCGATGCCAGACACCAGCCCCTGCACGAAGCCACGCGCCTGATCGGCGTCGGACAGTCGGAAGAAAGCCCAGGAGCCCTCCTGGTAGCGGTCGATCAGCCCGGCCTCGAGCAGAAGCTTGAGATGACGCGACACACGCGGCTGCGACTGGCCGAGGATCTCGGTCAGGTCGGAGACGGTGAGGTCGCCGCGCGAAAGCAGCGTCAGGATGCGAAGGCGACTGGATTCGGCAGCCGCCTTCAAGGTATCTACCATGGTGTCGAGCGTAACGTGCATCGGCTTTGGTTCTCGCCAAAAGACATAAACATATCTTTATGTGACGAAGCGAGCGATTGCAACGCCCAATGTCGCATGCGGGCAAGAAAATGGCGCGACCGTGGGAGGGGCCTATGCAGATGTTCGAACAGCGCGAGGGCGAGATTGCGCTGGCCGGCGATCCCGCGCAGTCGTCCGACGCCAGCCTTGCCTATATCGGCCGTATCACCTCGCCGTGGAAGCTGCGCGAGGAGTGCCCCAAGAACATGGATGCCGCACGCGAGCGCGGCGGCGGCGCAACCGTCACGGTCGACGAGCTCTACCGGCCGGGCCTCGCCGGGCTGGCCGGCTTCAGCCACGTCGTCATCCTCAGCTGGTTCGAAAAGGCGCCGCGGAATCTGATTGTGCAAAAACCGCGCCATGCAACTGAAGCAAAAGGCGTTTTCGCCCTTCGCTCGCCTGCCCGGCCAAACCCTATTGGAATGCATGTCGCCCGCATCGTTGCGCTCGACGTCGAAACCGGGGTGATCGAACTCGACGCCATCGACGCGCTCGACGGCACCCCCGTCATCGACCTGAAACCCTATTTCGCATCCGTCGACGCCTTTCCGGACGCTTCGCGTCCGAGCAAGGACACCTGAGCATGGCTGCACCCACCGGCCGCCGCCGCGCTGTTGCCAGGTCGCTGACAGCACTGCTGCCGCTGGCGCCCTACGCGGACACGGAGGCCATCCGCGCCGACGCGCTCGCCGTGCATATGAAGACGCTGCCGCCTTCCATCGCCGTCTGGCTGGCGACCGTCGCCCATGTCCGCCACGCCCACAGCGACTACGAAAAGCTCCTGTCGGAAGGCTACGACCGCGATTCCGCCCGCTTCTTCGTCATCGGCCAGATCAACGCCACCCTCACCCGCTGGCGCGCCACGCGGCTGCTCGATCCCGACGACGAGGACGTCTAGTCACCCGGCCGCGCGTATCCTTGTCCCATTGCCCGCTCGCGCCATCTCTGCTTCCTCCGGCGCATCGCAGCTTGAGAGGAGCAAGCGCATGACCGAAAGCACCGAACCCTATCGCCATCATCACAAGGACGGCAGCCTGTGGGTCGTCGGCCAGTTGCGTGCCGGCCAGGCCGACGGCTATTGGGAATGGTTCCGCAAGGACGGCACGAAACTACGTTCCGGCCATTTTTCCAAAGGCGTCCAGGTCGGCGAATGGACGACCTATGACAAGGCAGGCAAGGTCTACAAGGTCACCACCATCAAGAAGGCGGCCGCGTCCCAAGCGGGCCAACCCGCTGACTGGCGCAGGCCTCCCCCGCTGACGGGCTAGGCCCTGTAGATCCACTGCTCGGGAACCCGCACCGAGACCTCTTCGCCGGCCGCGATCACGCCGGGCTTTTCGACCCAGGCGACCAGCCCGCGCAGGCGCTTTGCGGCCTTGGGGAACATCAGCGAGCCGGCGTCGTGGTCGGCCATGCGGGCATGCTCGGCGATCGAGCGCCCGGCGAGGCGACACGGAGCATTCTGTCCATCGATTTTGATCGTCACGCCACCCTTGAAGAACAGCATGGTGCCGGAAGGCAGCATCGACAGCATCGGCACGCCGTCGAGCAGGAGGTTGGCGCCGATCCACTCCGGCTTGATCTCGGCGAGCCCCATGCGCTTGGCGACGACGGCCAGTTCGTCGGGCGCCACGATGGAAAGCTGCCGCTCGTTGCGCATCTCGGTGCCGCGCGGATACCAGGGCTCACGCCCGCCCGACCGCCTGACATGCCCGGCATGAAAATCGCCGTCGATGCCCTCGAAGCTCAGCGGCAGCGCTTCTACCGCCCGGGTAACGAAATGGTCGAAAGGCGCGGTGTAGACGCCGGCAACGTGCGCGGCGAGCTTCCTGCCGGGCAGGATTTCAGGTTCGCCTTCCCTGCGCATCGTCGGATCGAGCATCTTTTGCCTCTCAATTAGAGGCGGCACATTGCCAATCAGCCCACAGAAAATCCAGACAAAAAGCCTGATCCCGGCATCACCCGGACTGATGCGTCAGTGCATCCGCACCAGGGCGCCGCCGATCGAATAGCCGGCGCCGAAGGCGCAGATCAGCCCGTGCTCGCCCGCCTTCATGTCCTCGTGGTTTTCCTTGAGCGCGATGATGGCGCCGGCCGCGGCCGTGTTGCCCAGCCGCTCCAGCACCATCGGTGCGGTGTCCTGGTCGGCCTCGTGGCCGAGCGCCAGCTTCAGGATCATGGCGTTCATGCGCGCATTGGCCTGGTGCAGCCAGTAGCGCCTGACGTCTGATGGCGTCATGCCGTGGTCGGCGAGGAAGGCGGTGATGAAGCGGTGCGCCGCATGCGTCACCTCCTTGAACACCTTGTTGCCCACCTGCTTGATCATGTTGCCCTCCATTTCGACGACGGAGGTGTTTTCCTGGCCGGCACGCAACAGGAAGCCGAAATTGGTGCGGATGTTGTTGGAGAACTGCGTCCAGTTGCGCGTATCGATGATCTCGAAGCGCCCCGGCCGGGTCTCCTTCGGGCCAATCGCCTCGACCACCATCGCCACCGAGGCATCGCCGAAGATGAAATGCGTCTGCCGGTCGCGGAAGTTGAGATGGCCGGTGATGATCTCGGGCGTGACGATCAGCACGCGCTTCTGCCCGCCCGAGCGCACCAGGTTGAAGGCGACATGCAGCGCCGCCGCCGACGACGAGCAGCCGAGGCTCATGTCGAAGGCCGCACCTTCGATGCCCAGTTCCTTCTGGATCTCGATCGATATCGCCGGATAAGGCCGCTGCTGGTGCGAGGCGGCACAGATCACCATGTCGATGTCGGCGCCAGTCAGCCCGGCATGGTCGAGCGCCTTGCGCGCCGATGCGACGCCGAACTCGGCTTCGACAGACAATGCGTCGTCGGCGCGTGGCGGAATGCGCGGCGCCATGCGTTCAGGGTCGAGAATGCCGTCGAGCGTGTGGACGTGGCGGTTTTTCACCCCCGAGGCATAGACGATGAATTCGCTGTCCGACTTGCGGACCGGTTCCTCGCCGGCGGCCTGCCTTCTGGCGTTCTCGATGTCGACCCAGGCGTTGAAGCTCTCGACCAATTCGTCGTTGCTGATCGACGCCTCGGGGATTTCAACGCCGATACCGCTGATGATGACGCGATGCATGAAAACCGTCCGATGCCTGCTATTGCTTGCGAACCCCGCCTCTCCGCAGGCTCCCCAGATTCGCCGATATGCACTCTACGCCACACTGACTGGTTCGAATATGGCCCGAAGTGACTAGGAGCCCGAATGACAAACGCCCCGCTCTGGGCGGGGCGTTTGGGATTCAGGGACCTTAGCGCGTCAGGCGCTTGTGGCTCATCCGGTGCGGGTTGGCCGCATCGGCGCCAAGGCGGCGGATCTTGTCCTTCTCGTATTCCTCGAAGTTGCCTTCGAACCACTCGACATGCGCGTCGCCTTCATAGGCCAGCATGTGGGTAGCCATGCGATCGAGGAACATACGATCGTGGGAGATGATGACGGCGCAGCCGGCATAAGCTTCGAGTGCATCTTCGAGCGCGCCCAGCGTTTCGGTGTCGAGATCGTTGGTCGGTTCGTCGAGGAGCAGAACGTTGCCACCGTTCTTCAACATCTTGGCAAGGTGGACGCGGTTGCGCTGACCACCCGACAGGTTGCCGACGCGCTGCTGCTGGTCGCCGCCGCGGAAGTTGAACGACGAGCAATAGGCGCGGCTGTTCACTTCATGCTTGCCGAGCTTGATGACTTCGGCACCGCCGGAGATCTCTTCCCACACGGTCTTGGTCGGGTCGAGCGCGTCGCGGCTCTGGTCGACATAGCCGAGCTTGACGGTCTCGCCGACACGGATCGAGCCGCTATCGGGCGTTTCCTGGCCGGTGATCATCCTGAACAGCGTGGTCTTGCCGGCGCCGTTCGGGCCGATGACGCCGACGATGCCGCCGGGCGGCAGCTTGAAGTTCAGGTTTTCGATCAGCAGTTCGTCGCCGTAGCCCTTGTTCACGCTATCGACCTCGATCACCACGTTGCCGAGGCGTTCGCCAGCCGGAATGACGATCTGCGTGTCGGTCGGACGACGCTGATCCGCCTTCTCCACCAGTTCCTCATAGGCCTTGATACGCGCCTTGGACTTGGTCTGGCGTGCCTTGGGCGAGGATGCGATCCACTCGCGTTCGCGCCAGATCGCCTTCTGGCGGGAATCGTCCTCGCGGCCTTCCTGGATCAGGCGCTTGGCCTTGGCGTCGAGATACTTGGTGTAGTTGCCCTCATAGGGGATGCCGCGGCCGCGATCGAGTTCCAGGATCCAGCCGGTCACGTTGTCGAGGAAGTAGCGATCGTGGGTGATGATCAGCACCGAGCCCGGATAGTCGCGCAGGTGCTTTTCCAGCCACGCCGTGGTCTCGGCATCGAGATGGTTGGTCGGTTCGTCGAGCAGCAGGAGGTCAGGCTGTTCGAGCAGCAGGCGGCACAGCGCGATGCGGCGGCGTTCGCCACCCGACAGCTGGGTCACTTCGGAGTCGGCGGGCGGGCACTGCAGCGCGTCCATCGCCATCTCGACCTGCTGTTCCAGGTCCCACAGGTTGAGACGGTCCATCTCGTCCTGCAGCTTGGCGCCCTCGTCGGCGGTCTCGTCCGAGTAGTTCATCATCAGCTCGTTATAGCGCTCGATGATGGCGGTCTTCTTGGAAACGCCGTCCATGACGTTTTCGAACACGGTCTTGGCAGGATCGAGATGCGGCTCCTGCGCCAGGTAGCCGACGGTCGCACCATCAGCCAGCCACGCCTCGCCCGACCATTCCTTGTCGAGGCCGGCCATGATCTTGAGCACGGTCGACTTGCCGGCGCCGTTCGGGCCCAGGATGCCGATCTTGGCGTCGGGGTAGAACGACAGGTTGAGATTATCCAGCACCTTCTTGGTGCCGTAGGACTTGGTCAGTCCCGACATGTGATAGATGAACTGGCGTGCCACGCGCGCGTATCCTGCTTCTCAAGTGATAGGAGTTGGGCGCTATGTAGGCCATCCCACCCCAAACGGCAAATGCTTTTGGGTGAGCCAAATCAGCGCCAACAGACGCTCCCGGAGCGTCGTCGCAGCCGCAAAGCAAAATTTAACCATATTTGTCCATCCTTTCTCCATCGTTCTGTCGAGTTGGGGACATTCCGGAAATCACGCACTGCGGTCGCTCGCCGGCCGTAGACGTTGCGGGACAACTGGTCTGCTACGCGTTAGTGAGTAAAACCGTTCGTTTCCGGCCTTTGCGCCGTCTTTTGCGTCCATTGCTGATCGCTTCCCTTGGCACCGCTTTTGCCGGCGTAACCGCGTGGTCGATGGCCGGCATGGTGGCGATGGGCAATGTCAGCGCCTTCGATGCGACCCACTTTGCGCCCAAGCCACCGGTCCAGGCGGTCAAGGTCCCCAAGGCGCGTCTGACGGCCTATGTCAGTACCGACAAGGCTTCGCGGCTGACCGCACCAAGGCAGAGGCCCGTTATCGCCAACGCCGCGCAGCCCGTTGTGACCGCGAGCCTGGTTTCTGGCTCAGGCAAATCCGCCCGGCATGTCGATGTTGCAGCTATTGCACCCGCAAGCCATTCCGCCCGCTTCGACACCATCGCCAGGCAGGCCGACCTCAGCTCGAAAAAGCTCGCCAGCCTGTTCGGCTCGGCCGATGCGGCCGCGCCGCAACGCCTCGCCGCGGACACGGCAACGTCCAACCCGGATGTGTCGCTGCCCGCCTCGACGACGCAGCACCCGACGATCCTCGCTTATGCCGATCCGTCGCCGGGCGCCGCCGCCGACACGGCGCTGTCGACCTTGCTGACGGGCCCCACCGATGAGGAACGCACCGCGGCGCAGGCTGAAGCGGAAGCAGCCGCCCTGCCCGACTATGCCGAAACCCCTTCTGCGCCCCCCCGGCCCGAACTTCGCCCGGAAGCAACCACCCGGCCCGCCGACGCCGGCAAGCCGGACGCTGGCGAGGCCGCTGAGCCGAGGGCAGCCGACAAGCGCGAAACGCAGAAGCCTCAGAAGCTCGCTTATGCCCGTCCGGAAATCCCGGAAGACAAGCCAGGCAGCACCCTTGGCCAGTCGTTGCGTAACATGTTCGGCGGCAAGACCAGGGCCGGCAACGGCGTCGCCGTCTACGACATCAGCGCCGCCAAGGTCTACATGCCCGACGGCAGCGTGCTCGAGGCCCATTCCGGCATCGGCAACATGGCCGACAATCCGCGCTACACCCATGTCAAGATGAACGGCCCGACCCCGCCGCATACCTACAATCTCAGGATGCGTGAAAAGCGCTTCCATGGCGTCGAGGCGATCCGCATGCTGCCTGTCGATGGCAAGAACAAATTCGGCCGCGATGGCTTCTTGACCCATAGCTACCTGCTGCGCGGCGGCCGCGAGGAGTCGCATGGCTGCGTTGCTTTCGCCGACTACAAGCGTTTCCTCACTGCCTTCAAGCAGGGCAAGGTCAAGCAGATCATCGTCGTGCCGAGCGGTGGGCGCGAAAGCTTCCGCCTTGCCTCGAACGGCAAGTCCATCTGACGGGCAAGCCAATCCGGGGCCGCGGGTGCTTTCGCCAAGGCAATGAGCCGCCGCCGCTGCCACAGTCGATAGACATCGCGGCAGCGCCATTCCATAACCGGCGACATGCTCAGCGAAACGAAAGTCCTTCGAATTTCCATCGCCGTGACCTTCGTCGTCGCGGTTTTCGGCATTGTCTTCGGCGTCTTGAGCGGTTCGTCCTCGATCGCTTTCGATGGCGCCTATTCCCTTGCCGATGCGACCATGACGATCCTGGCGCTGATCGTCGCGCGGCTCATCACCAGCAATGCCAACCACAACCGCCGGCTGCACAAACGCTTTTCGCTCGGCTTCTGGCACCTTGAGCCCATTGTTTTGGGCATGAACGGCATCGTCTTGATGAGCGTGTCCATCTACGCCCTGATCAACGCCATCGCCAACCTGCTGGCCGGCGGCCGCCAGCTCGAGTTCGACTTCGCCATCGTCTATGCAGCGGTGACGCTCGCCGCCTGCCTGACCATGGCGTTCATCGGCAGCCGCGCCAACCGGACGATCCAGTCCGACTTCGTCACCCTCGACGTCACCGCGTGGATGATGTCCGGCGGCATCACCGCAGCGCTGCTGGTTGCCTTCATCGGCGGCAGTCTGGTCGAGGGCACCGAACTGAGTTGGGTCGCACCCTATGTCGACCCGGCCGTGCTGGCGCTGGTCTGCCTGATCATCATCCCGATGCCCATCGCCACCGTCCGCCAGGCATTTTCCGACATTCTGCTGATCACGCCGGAAACGCTCAAGACGCATGTCGACGAGGTCGCCCGCGCAACCGTGAAGAAACACGGTTTCGTTTCCTATCGCGCTTATGTCGCCAAGGTCGGCCGTTTGACGCAGGTCGAGCTTTACTTCATCGTGCCGCCCGGCCTGCCCGCGAAAACCATCGAGGAATGGGACCGGCTGCGCGACGAGATAGGCGACGCCCTTGGCGATGAAGGCCCTGATCGTTGGCTGACCATTGCCTTCACCGCCGACAAGGAATGGGCGGAGTAACTCAGCCTGCTTGCGCCTCTTCCATGAGCCAGGCAACGAAGCGCGCGATCGCGGGGAGTTCGGCGACATGCGGCAAGGTGACGGCATAATAGGCGAATGCGGTTGGCCATGGGCGCTCGATGGCGACAGCGAGCCGGCCGGAGGCGATCTCTTCCTTGGCATAGATGTCACGAATGAGCGCGATGCCCTGCCCGGCTTCAGCCGCGCGGATCAGCAGAAAATCATCGTCGAATGAAGGCCCGCGTTCGATGCGCGCATCGCCTTCGATCCCCATTGCCTTGAGCCAGAGCCGCCAGTCGGCCCTGTCCGAGTCCTGCAGAAGGGGGTAGGCAAGACAGTCGCCAGGCTCCTTTATTCGAGGTCCGCCGACCAGCAGCGCAGGGCTCGCCACCGGTATCAGTTCGGGCGCCATCAGATGGATGGCATCGAGGCCGGGATAGTCGCCAAGCCCGTGGCGGATTGCGATATCCACCCTTCCCTTGCGCAGATCCACCAGTTCGGATGATGCCTCGACCCGGACCTCGATCTCAGGGTGCCGGCTAGTAAACCGGCCGAGACGAGGAACGAGCCAGGATGCCGCGAAGGATGGCACGGTGCAGATGGTGATCGATTGCGCAGCATTTCTGGCCTCGAGCAGGTCAAGGCCATGTTCGATCTGGTCGAAGGCACGCAGGACTGCCGGATGGACGCTTGCGCCGACTTCCGTCAACTCGACGCCGTATCGTGTTCGCGAAAACAGCGGCGCGCCAGTGCGCTCCTCGATCAACCTCAATTGTTGGCTCACCGCGCCGGAAGTCACCCCCATCGCTTCAGCCGCACGCTTGATGCTGCCGTGGCGTCCGGTTTCGGCAAAGGCCCGTAGTGCCAGCAAAGGGAGAACCCTGCCCATGAGAGACGTCCGATCCAGATATGAAATGAGCTAAACTCTATTGAGGCGCCGTCCTCATCGTCGATTACCTTGGGGCGCGGCATGCATCCATATTTCATATAGAGAGATTCACGGCAATTCGCCATGGTGAAGCCCCTTTAGAAGTTAGCTGAACTACCTTCTTGAACGAGAATTCATCGTTTCCCTCACTTGTCCGGGTTTCGTAGCGTGCTGCCAGGTTAGCGCTGCAAAAGCGCAAGCTCCCACTGCCGGGCCTCCGCCAGGCTCGGGAAAGAACCCACGACAAGGAAACTTCTGCCTATGAACATCGCCGCCCCCCGAACAGATCGTTCGACCTCCCATTCCGGCGCATCCAGTGAAGCTTTTGCCGGGCACCCCGGCTATCGGCGCATGTTCGCTCCGAACCGGCTGACCGTCGGCATCTTTCTGCCCTTGCGCTTCTATGAGGGCGACATGGCTGTCCTGGAAGGCCAGGCTGAACTGGTCGAGGACATCGACCGCCGCGGCTTCGCAAGCATCTGGGTCCGTGACGTGCCGCTTTTCGATCCGGGCTTTGGCGATGCCGGCCAGCTTTTCGACCCCTTCACCTATCTTTCCTATCTGGCGGCGCGGACGCATAAAGTCGCGCTGGCCACGGGAAGCGCCATCTTTTCCCTGCGTCATCCCATCGATCTCGCCAAGGCGGCAACCACGATCGACCACCTTTCCGGCGGCCGTCTCGTGCTGGGAATCGCGTCCGGCGACCGCCCGGCCGAGTTTCCGGCCTACGGCCTGGACATGGACGATCGGGGCAGGCGATTTGCGGAAGCGGTGGCCTATTTCCGGCAACTGATCGCACCCGGCCGGCCGTCCATCAAATCAAGGCTCGGAACGATGACAGGCATCGACTTCCTGCCCAAGCCGCCGGTAGGTCGTATTCCGCTGATCGTCACCGGATCCAGCCGGCAGACGCCGGCATGGGTTGCCGAACATGCCGATGGCTGGCTGACCTACCCGCAGCCCACCCACATAGCGGAGGGCCCGAAGCGGCTGGCGAAGAACATTCGCGCTTGGCGGGACCAGATTCCGGATGGTGGCTTTCGCCCGCATATGACCAACGAGTGGCTCGATCTCTCCGACGACCCCGACTTCCCCCGCACTGCGCTCCGCGGCGGATTCGTGTTGAAGACCGGCCGCAAGGGGCTGATCGACCTGCTCGGCGAATGGCGCGAGGCCGGCGTCAACCACGCAGCGCTGGGGATGCAGTTTTCCGGCCGCCCGGCCGGCGAGATCATCCAGGAGCTTGCCGAGGAGGTCTTGCCGCACTTCCCGTCGCTGGAGGGGCCCTCGCCGCTTGCTGCAAGATGGTAGGCGTCGCAGAGCGGCCAGCGATATTGCCGCCTGACGCCCTCAAGTCGGCCTTCGCGCAGATACCGACATCTGTTGCAGTCGTCACGACAGGCAGCGGATCGGAGCGCTACGGCGCAACGGTCGGCACGCTGAGCGCACTGTCCCTCGGCCCGCCGATGCTGATGTTCGCGATGAAGCGGACCTCCTGGCTGCTGCAGCGGCTGGAGGCGGGAAGGCCTGTCGGCATCAACGTTCTCGCCGCCCATCAGCATGACATAGCGCGCCGCTTCGCCACGCCGGGCATAGACCGGTTCGGCGACACACGATGGTGCGAGGAGCACGCGCTTCCCCGCATCGACGAGACGCTGTTGTGGATTGCGGCCCGCGTCCGCGACCAGCTGCCGCTCGGCGATCACATGCTGGTCACGGCGATCATCGAGCACACCCAGACGGAAGACCTCGCACCGCTGGTATTCTGGCGGCGCGGCTTTTCGACGATCTCGAACGACAGAGGAGTCTGAGTTCGGCTAGGCGTCCTCGCTGCGGCTGCACCGAAAAGTCTTTGGCGTGCAGCCGCATAAGCCAGCCGATTGTTGTCTTCCTAGCCTACGCCTTGATGCGCCAGCCGGTCCTGAATATCCACCAGACCGCAACCAGGCAGGCAACCAGGAACACCAGCGTCATGCCGAGGCTGATGCCGACATTGACGTCCGATATGCCGAAGAAGCTCCAGCGGAAGCCGCTGACCAGATAGACTACCGGGTTGAACAGCGACACGGTGCGCCAGAACGGCGGCAGCATGTCGATGGAATAGAAGCTGCCGCCAAGGAAGGTCAGCGGCGTCACGATCAACATCGGCACCAGCTGCAATTGCTCGAAATTGCCGGCCCAGATGCCGATGATGAAGCCGAACAGGCTGAAGGTGACCGCCGTCAGCACCAGGAACAACAGCATCCAGCCGGGATGCTGGATCTGCAGCGGCACGAACAGCGCGGCGGTCGCAAGGATGATCAGCCCGAGGATGATCGACTTCGACGCTGCCGCCCCGACATAGGAGATGACGATCTCGAGATAGGACACCGGCGCCGACAGCAGCTCGTAGATGGTGCCGACGAATTTCGGGAAATAGATGCCGAACGAGGCATTGGAGATGCTCTGGGTCAAAAGCGACAGCATGATCAGCCCGGGCACGATGAACGCGCCGTAGCTGATGCCGTTGATCTCGCTGATGCGCGAGCCGATGGCAGCACCGAAGACGACGAAATAGAGCGAAGTCGAAATGACGGGCGAAACGATGCTTTGCAGCAGCGTGCGCCAGGTGCGCGCCATTTCGAACAGGTAGATTGCGCGGATCGCGTGAAAATTCATCGCCGTTCACTCACCAGATTGACGAAGATCTCCTCCAGCGAACTCTGGCTGGTCTGAAGGTCCTTGAAGCGGATACCGTTGTCGTTGAGGTCCTTGAGCAGCGCCGTGATGCCGGTTCGTTCACCCTGCGCGTCGTAGGTGTAGACGATTTCGTGGCCGCCGTCGGCCAGCTCCAGGCCGTGGCTGGCGAGCGCCGGCGGCAGGCTGTCGAGCTGGCTCTGCAACTGCAGCTTCAATTGCTTGCGGCCCAGCTTGCGCATCAGCTCGGCCTTCTCCTCGACGAGGATGATCTCGCCCTTGGAGATGACCCCTACCCTGTCGGCCATCTGCTCGGCCTCCTCGATGTAGTGCGTGGTCAGGATGACGGTGACGCCGGTTTCGCGCAGCGAGCGCACCACCTCCCACATGTCGCGCCTCAGCTCGACGTCGACGCCGGCGGTAGGCTCGTCGAGAAACAGGATCTGCGGTTCGTGCGACAGCGCCTTCGCGATCATCACGCGCCGCTTCATGCCGCCCGACAGCGTCATGATCTTGCTGTCCTTTTTCTCCCACAGCGACAGGTCCTTGAGGATCTTCTCGATATGCGCCGGGTTCGCCGGCTTGCCGAACAGGCCGCGGCTGAAGCTGACCGTCGCCCATACGGTTTCGAAGGCGTCGGTGGTCAGTTCCTGCGGCACCAGCCCGATGCGCGAGCGCGCGTCACGGTAATCGCGAACGATGTCGTGCCCATCCGCCAGCACCGTGCCCTCGGTCGGGTTGACGATGCCGCAGATGATGCTGATCAGCGTCGTCTTGCCGGCGCCGTTGGGCCCGAGCAAAGCGAAGATCTCGCCGCGGCTGATGTCGAGATTGATGTTCTTCAGCGCCGAAAAGCCCGACGCATAGGTCTTGGAAAGATTGGAAACGGAAATAATCGGCTGCATGGCGATCATCGCTTGAGATTTGAATGGAAATGAAGGGCAAAACCGGCTGGGGCCACGCCGGCGCTGGGGTTAGCGGAATATATGGGCTGATATCGTGCGAACAAGGGGCACGCCGCCGCCTCCTGACATTGTCGTGTGCACCACCGGCCGCCGCCCTTGACGCGCAAGGGTGGGGCCCTCAACAGTTCCGATCGAGGGGAGACAACAATGCCGTTCGACAGTCGCATTCCGCTCGCATCGCCCACGGGCGCCCATATCAACCTGTTTGTCCGCCGCGCCGAGGCACCTGCCCGGGCGGTGGTTCAGATCAACCACGGCTTGGCCGAACATGCCGCACGCTACGGCCGCTTCGCCGATTTCCTCGCCGCCCATGACTGTCACGTCTACGCCCATGACCATCGCGGCCATGGCGCGACGTCGGCGCCCGATGCGCCTACCGGGCGTTTCGCGGCCAAGGACGGTGTCGACCGCGTCCTGGCCGATGTCGGCGCCGTGCATGACTTCATCGCAGTCCAGCACCCCGATCTGCCGGTTGTGATCGTCGGCCACTCGATGGGTGGGCTGATCGCGCTCAATTTCGTGCTGCGCCATTCCGAACGCGTGGCAGCCGCGGCCATCTGGAACGCCAATTTCTCCGCCGGCATCCTCGGCCGGCTGGCACAGGCCATCCTTGCCTTCGAGCGCTTCCGGCTCGGGTCGGACGTGCCCTCCCGCATCCTGCCCAAGCTGACCTTCGGCGACTGGGCAAAGAAGATCCCCGGCCGCCGTACCGAATTCGACTGGCTCTCGCGCGATCCGGCCGAGGTCGATGCCTACATCGCCGACCCGCTCTGCGGCTGGAACGCCTCGGTGTCGATGTGGATCGACATTTTCGATCTGGTCTTTGCCGGTGCCGACGACGGCAACTTCGCAAGCGTGCGCAAGGACCTGCCGTTCAACCTCATCGGCGGCGCTCACGACCCGGCAACCGATGGCGGCAAGGCGGTCGAGGCGCTGGCTTCGCGCATGCGCCGGATGGGCTTTTCGAATCTCGTTTCAAAGGTTTACGCAGAAACCCGCCACGAAAGCCTGAACGAGGTCAATCGCGATGCCGTCATGGCCGATTTCGCCGGCTGGCTCAACCTGACGTTTCCGCGGTGAACATGCTTGCTGGCCCATCGCAACGTGGTGGCGGGATATCGGGACTCCTGATAGATCGTGGCGCGACCGAAATGATCTCTGGTGCCCCATGAGCAATCCGCCCCTCCACGGCGTCCGCGTCATCGAACTCGCCCGCATTCTCGCCGGCCCCTGGGCCGGACAGTTGCTCGCCGATCTCGGCGCCGACGTCGTCAAGGTGGAAAACCCCGATGGCGGCGACGACACCCGCAAATGGGGCCCGCCCTTCGTCACGTCCCATGACGGCGAGAACCTGTCGGCCGCCTATTATCACGCCTGCAATCGCGGCAAGCGCTCGATCGCGCTCGATTTCTCGACGCCGGAAGGCGCGGACATCGTGCGCAAGCTGGTCGCCGGCGCCGACGTGCTGATCGAGAACTTCAAGCTTGGCGGCCTCAAGAAATACGGTCTCGACTATGACAGCCTGAAGAAGATCAACCCCAGGCTGGTCTATTGCTCGATCACCGGCTTCGGCCAGTCCGGCCCTTATGCGCCGCGCGCCGGCTACGACTTCATCGTCCAGGGCATGTCGGGCCTGATGTCGATCACCGGGCCTGCCGGCGGCGAGCCGCAAAAGGTCGGTGTCGCCGTCACCGACATCTTCACCGGCCTCTATTCGGTCATCGCCATCCAGGCAGCCCTTCGGCATGCCGAGGCCACCGGCCAGGGCCAGCATGTCGACATGGCGCTGTTCGACGCCCAGATGTCGGTGCTCGCCAACCAGAACCTCAACTATCTGGTCTCGGGCAACTCGCCGGTGCAGATGGGCAACGCCCATCCGAACATCTCGCCATACGAGGTGCTGCCGGTGCGCGACGGGCATTTCATCCTCGCCGTCGGCAATGACGGCCAGTTCCAGAAATTCTGCGCCATCGTCGGCCTCGACGATCTCCCCGCCGACCCGCTCTTTGCCACCAATTCGGCCCGCGTCGCCAACCGCGTCGCCTTGCGCGAGAAGATCGTCGCCGCGCTCGCGGCCTTCGACCGCGAAACCCTGCTCGCCCGGCTCGAGGCTTCAGGCGTGCCGGCAAGCCCCATCAACAATATCGGCCAGGCCTTCGCCGATCCGCAGGCGATCGCCCGCGGCATGCGGATGGACCTCGACGATGGCCACGGCAATGCGCTGCCCTCGGTGCGCGCGCCAATGATCATGTCCGAGACACCTCTTTCATATGTCAGACCTTCGCCGCGGCTCGGGGAACACACCGCGGAAATCCTTGCCGAACTGGAGAAGAACGAAAAATGAAGACCGGCGGACAACTGATCGTCGACGCGCTCGAGGCCAACGGCGTCGACCGCATGTATTGCGTGCCGGGCGAATCCTATCTCGCGGTACTCGACGCGCTGCATGATTCCAAGATCCGGAGCATCGTCTGCCGCCAGGAAGGCGGTGCGGCGATGATGGCCGACTGCCATGGCCGCCTCACCGGCAAGCCGGGCATCTGCTTCGTCACCCGTGGCCCTGGCGCCACCAACGCGTCCGCCGGCGTGCACATCGCCATGCAGGATTCCATCCCGATGATCCTGTTCATCGGCCAGGTGGCGAGCCATGCCAAGGAACGCGAGGCCTTCCAGGAGGTCAACTACCGGCGTTTCTTCGGCGATATCGCCAAGTGGGTGGTCGAGATCGACGATGCCGCGCGCATTCCCGAGCTGCTCACCCGTGCCTTCTCCGTCGCCACCTCGGGCCGACCCGGTCCCGTCGTCATCTCGCTGCCCGAGGACATGCTGACCAGCGAGGTCGAGGCCCCGGCCGCCCTGTCCGCCGTCGCGGTCGAAACCCGCCCGGGCGACGAAGAGCTGGCCAAGCTCGAGGCCCTGCTCAACAGCGCCAGGAATCCGTTCGTCATCCTCGGCGGCACGCGCTGGAATGCCGAGGCCGTCGAGCGCATGAAGAAAATCTCTGAAGCCTGGTCGCTGCCCGTCGGCGTCTCCTTCCGCCGCCAGATGCTGTTCGACCATCTCCATGAAAACTACGCCGGTGACGTCGGCATCGGCGTCAACCCGAAGATCGCCAAGGCGATCAAGGAAGCCGACGTGGTGCTGTTGGTCGGCGGCCGCTTCGGCGAGATGCCGTCCTCGGACTACACGCTGATCAAGAGCCCCTATCCCGACCAGAAGCTCGTGCATGTCCATGCCGACGCCGACGAGCTCGGCCGCGTCTACCGCCCGACCGTCGCCATCAATGCCTCGCCAGCAGCCTTCGTCGAGGCATTCGCCAAGCGCAAGCCGGCTACAAAGCCGGCATGGACCGAAAACACCAGGGCGCTGCATGCCGCCTATCTCGAGTGGTCGACCCCGCCGCTCGCCGGCCCGGGTGCGGTCCAGATGGGCCCGATCATGAACTGGCTGGAAAAGGTCCTGCCCGAGGACGCCATCCTCACCAACGGCGCCGGCAATTACGCCACCTGGGTACACCGCTTCCACCGCTTCCGCCGTTTTGCCACCCAGGGCGCACCGACGTCGGGCTCGATGGGCTACGGCACACCGGCAGCGGTTGCAGCCAAGGGCCTGTTCCCCGAGCGCGAGGTCATCGCCTTCGCCGGCGACGGCTGCTTCATGATGAACGGCCAGGAGTTCGCCACCGCCGTGCAATACGGCCTGCCGATCATCGTCATCGTCGTCAACAACGGCATCTACGGCACCATCCGCATGCACCAGGAGCGCGAGTATCCCGGCCGTGTCGAGGCGACCGACCTCAAGAACCCTGATTTCGCAGCGCTTGCCCGTGCCTATGGCGGCCATGGCGAGACGGTGCGCGAGACCGACGAATTCGCGCCCGCCTTCGAGCGCGCCCGTGCCAGCGGCAAGCCGACGATCATCGAGATCAAGCTCGATCCGGAGGCCATCACGCCGACCCGCACGCTGAGCGACATCAGGGACAAGCGCTGATCCCTGCCCCGGGGACAAGGGGGACCCTTGCCTTGGGGAAAGCGCAAGCGTCGTGGCAAATGCGCGGCTTTGATGCTATTGAGGCCGCGCATTTCACCATCCTGACGTAACACTTCCCCAGGCAAGCTGATGATTTCAATCGTCATTCCGTGCAAGAACGAGGCCGAGAACCTGCCGATCCTGGTCGGCGAGGTCCACGACGCCATGGCCGGCCGCGACTACGAGGTCATCGTCGTCGATGACGGCTCGACCGATCGCACGGCCGACGTTCTCGCCGAGCTGGCGCGCAGCGCCGGTCGCCTGCGTCATGTCAGGCACGACCGCTCGGCCGGCCAGAGTGCCGCCGTTCGTTCCGGCGTCTTCGCAGCGCGGGGTAGCATCGTCGTCACCATGGATGGCGACGGCCAGAACGATCCCGCCTACCTGCCCAAGCTCGCCGACGCGCTGATCGCCGCCGGCCCATCGGTCGGCATCGCCGCCGGCCAGCGCCTCAAGCGCACCGACACCAAGCTCAAGCAGCTGTCGTCGCGTTTCGCCAATGGCCTGCGCGAGATGATCCTGCGCGACGGCACGCGCGATTCCGGCTGCGGCCTCAAGGCGTTGCACACCGATCTGTTCCGCCAGCTGCCGTTCTTCGACGGCTGGCATCGTTACCTGCCCGCACTTTCACTGCGCGAGGGCCGCGGCGTCGTCCATGTCGATGTCGTCGACCGCTCGCGCCGCCACGGCAAATCCAATTACGGCATCCTCGATCGCGGCCTGCGCGGCATCCTCGACCTCACGGGCGTGTGGTGGCTGCGTCGCCGCCGCAAGGTCGTGCCATCGGTCACGGAGCTTGGCCAATGAACCTCATTTCCGAACTCGGCACCTGGCTGCACGATGTCTTCGTCGCCCAGTTCAACGGCTGGATCCTGCTCGGCTTCGTCGCCCAGGGCATGTTCACCATGCGTTTCGTCGTGCAATGGCTCGCTTCGGAACGCGCCAAGCGCTCCGTCGTGCCCGTCGCCTTCTGGTTCTTCTCGCTCGGGGGCGGCGCCATGCTGCTGATCTATGCCATCCAGCGCCAGGACCCGGTGTTCATTGCCGGCCAGGGCCTCGGCCTGTTCATCTACATCCGCAATCTCTGGCTGATCGCCAATGAGCGGCGCGCCGCCATGGCCGACACCGAGTAGCGGGCATGCTGGCAACCGGAATCAAAACCACAGAGACCCAGCACAAGTCTTTGTCTTTGTTCAGCTATCTCCTGCTCGCGGCACTCTGCCTGTTTGCCTTTGCGCCGGGCATTTCCACCCTGCCGCCGACTGATCGCGACGAGTCGCGCTTCGTCCAGGCCACCAAGCAGATGGTCGAGAGTGGCGATTATGTCGACATCCGTTTCCAGGACGTGCCGCGCTACAAGAAACCAGCCGGAATCTACTGGCTGCAGTCGGCCGCCGTCCTGGTCAGCGGAAAGGGCAGCGATGCCCCGATATGGGTCTACCGGCTGGTTTCGGTGCTGGCCGGCACCTTCTCGGTCCTTGCCCTCGCCTTCGTCGGCGACCGCATGTTCGGCCGCACGGCAGGCGTCGTTGCCGGCCTCGGCCTCATGGGTATCCTCATGCTCGGCGTCGAGGCACGCATCGCCAAGACCGACGCGACATTGCTCGCCACCGCCCTGCTCGCCCAGGGGGCGCTCGCAGCCGTCTATCTCGGCCACAAGGCCGGCCGGCCGCAGGGCAAAGCCAACTGGCTGTTCTGGATCGCCCACGGCCTTGCCCTGCTGATCAAGGGCCCGGTCATTCCGTTCCTCAGCCTGCTCACGGTCGCCACCATCGCCATCCTCGACCGCGACCGCTCATGGCTGCGCAAGCTCCGCCCCTTCACCGGCATCCTGGTGACGCTGCTCGTCGCAGCTCCGTGGCTGATCCTGATCACCATCAAGACCGGCACCGAATTCTGGCAGGAATCGGTCGGCAAGGACCTGTTGAGCAAGGTCGGCTCGGGCCAGGAATCGCATGGCTTCCCGCCCGGCTACTACTTCCTGACCTATTCGGTGTTCATGTGGCCCTTCGCTTTGGTGGCGCTCGAAGGCGGGCTGAAGGCGCTCAAGCGCTTCCGCGACGACCCCCGGCTGTTGTTCTGCCTCGCCTGGTACCTGCCCTACTGGATCGCCATCGAGCTGATCCCCACCAAGCTGCCGCACTATGCGATGCCGGCCTATCCCGCGCTGCTCCTGCTGATGGCCTGGTCGCTGACCGATCCGTCCGCCGCAGGCATCGAGCTGTCGCGCTGGCAGCTCTGGATCCGCAGGGCGTGCGCCTTTGGCGTCTTCGGCATCAGTGCCGGCCTTGCTGCCATCGCACTGGGCATCACGCCCTATTTCCTCGGCCAGTTCTCCTGGTGGGGCCAGTTGGCCGGTCTGCTTGTTCTGGTTGCCGCTACCCTCGGCGCCGGCATGCCGAGCGACATGTCGCCGCTCAAGCGCACCGGCATTGCCGCGGCTGCTGCTGCCGCAGCCTTCGGCGTGCTGACCCTGAAGGTCCTGCCACCGCTCAAGCCTTTGTGGCTTAGTCCGCAGATTGCCGAGCAGTTCGAGAAACTGAAGCCCTGCACCACCTCGGTGCTCGCTTCCGCCGGCTACAGCGAGCCGAGCCTGGTCTTCCTCGCCGGCACCTCGACCCAGCTTACCAATGGCAAGGGCGCGGCAGCTGCCCTGGCGGCCGATCCCGCATGCGCCATTGCCGTGGTTTCGGCGGCCGAAAGCGAGGCCTTCCTCGCTGCCGTGCCGGGCGGCGCAGCAGCGCTCAGGGAGCGCGGCCGCATCGAAGGCATGAACTATTCCAAGGGCGAGTCGCGCACGCTGACCTTCTACGTGGTGGCGAAGTAGCGGCAGCCCCCTTGCCAGTGGCTTGGGCGTGCGTCCTTTGAGGCTCGCCCATGACAAGTCAGCCCCAAGCCGTCAGCGGTCAGGGCGGGGCTCGCACCTCAGGATGAGGACCGTTGCGCTGACCTCCCTCATCCTGAGGAGCCCGCGAAGCGGGCCTCGAAGGACGCACCTCAAACTCCAACCTCGAAAAAGAAAAAGGGGCGGTTACCCGCCCCCTTTCCAGATCGTCCGGTCATCCAGATCTTATTTGATCGCCTTGTCGGTGATCGTGGACGTCCAGGCGCCCGAAGGCTCCTTGGTGATGATCTTCTGCGCCAAAAGCGCTTCTGCTGTTCGCTTGTAGGCCGCCTCGATCAGCTTGCCGTCGGCATTGTCGATCAGCTTGGCCACTTCGCCCATCATGCGCTTCTGGTGGTTTTCGTCCTGGCCGCCATTGTCGACGACGATGCCGGCTGCCTCGTCAGGATTGTCGACGGCGTATTTCCAGCCCTTCATCGAGGCGCGCACGAAGCGAACCATCTTGTCTTCGAAGGCCGGGTCCTTGAGCTTGTCTTCCATCGCATAGAGGCCGTCTTCGAGCAGGTCGTTGCCCATCTCGGTATAATTGAAGACGGTCAGTTCTTCCGGCTTGAAGCCCGCGTCGATCAGCTGCCAGTATTCATTGTAGGTCATGACCGAGATGCAGTCCGCCTGCTTCTGGATCAGCGGCTGCACGTCGAAGCTCTGCTTCAGCACGGTCACGCCATCGGCGCCGCCCTCGGTCGACAGGCCGAGCTTGTTCATCCAGGCGAAGAACGGATATTCGTTGCCGAAGAACCAGACGCCCAGCGTCTTGCCCTTGAAGTCGGCTTCGGTCTTGACCGGTCCGTCCTTCGGGCAGACCAGCTCCATGCCCGCCTTCTTGTAGGGCTGGGCGATGTTGACCAGGCCGACACCCTTTTCGCGGGCCGCCAGAGCGCCGCCCATCCAGTCGACGATGACATCGGCGCCACCACCGGCGATCACCTGCTCCGGTGCAATGTCAGGGCCGCCCGGCTTGATGTCGACATCGAGGTTTTCCTCGCCGTAGAAGCCCTTTTCCTTGGCGACGTAGTAGCCGGCGAACTGCGACTGCGTCACCCACTTGAGCTGCAGCGTCACCTTGTCGGCGGCAAGTGCCGCCTGCGCGGCGGCCAGCGACATCGCCCCCGCCATCAACGATATCATCAGTCTCTTCATCTTCTTTTTCCCTCTGAAGTTGGACCGCGGCCCCGCCCAAGGAGCTCAGGTCACGCCCGCCCACCACGGACAGACGGATGCCAGAAAGTGGTGGCCCTCTCGATCAGGGCGACCACGCCATAGAAGACGGAACCGGCCAGAGCCGCAACAGCGATCTCCGCCCAGACCATGTCGACATTCATGCGCCCGATCTCTGTCGAGATTCGGAAACCCATGCCGACGATCGGCGTGCCGAAGAATTCGGCGACGATGGCGCCGATTAGCGCCAGCGTGGAGTTGATCTTCAACGCATTGAAGATGAAGGGTGCGGCCGCCGGCAGGCGCAGCTTGAACAGCGTCTGCCAGTAATTGGACGCATAGGTGCGCATCAGGTCGCGCTCCATGTGCCCCGAGGCCGCGAGGCCCGCGACCGTGTTCACCAGCATCGGGAAGAAGGTCATGATGATGACCACGGCTGCCTTCGACTGCCACTCGAAGCCGAACCAGATCACCATGATCGGGGCGACGCCGATGATCGGCAGCGCCGACACCATGTTGCCGATAGGCAAAAGCCCTTTGCGCAGGAACGGCACGCGGTCGGCCAGGATCGCCACGGCGAAGCCCGAGGCACTGCCGACGATGTAGCCGAATAGCACCGCCTTGAAGATCGTCTGGCGCACGTCGGCCAGAAGGATTGGCAGCGAATTGCCGATGCGCGCGGCGATCGCACTTGGCGGCGGCAAAAGGATGAACGGAACGCCCGCCCCCCGCGTCACCGCTTCCCATATGATCAGGATCCAGGCGCCGAAGATCGCCGGGATCAGCAGGCGCAGCAACGTCCTGGCCTGCGTCGACACCGGCCGGATGGCCGACAGCACCGCAACGCAGCGCCAGGCCAGCAGCCAGGCGGCGGCAAGCAGCAGGAAGTACGGCATCCGCGCCGTGCCTTCATTGCCTGCGATGCCAGATATCAGCAGCCAGGCAGCGCCATGCGCTCCGACGAAAAGCACAGCGGCGCTGGCGAGTCCGGAAAACATGGCGAAAGAGGCCACGGCAGGCAAGGCGATGAGGCCGACGACAAGCGACGTCATGCCGCTCGACATCGGCGCGGTAGCTTCGGCCATCAGCATCGGCACCGTCGCCATGGCGACGGCGCACAACACCAGCGCCAGCCCGGCTTGCCAGGACGGTTTGGAGTTCACCATGCCGGCCGCCCTCCCATCGAACGTTCGACAACCTTGCCGACGATCCCTACCAGTACGACCAGCATGGCCGCCACCACCGAGCCGGCGACGAGTGCCGCCCACATGTCGATGGTCTGGCTGTAATAGGATCCGGCGAGCAGTTTCGCGCCGATCCCGGCGACAGCACCTGTCGGCAACTCACCGACGATGGCGCCGACGAGGCTCGCCGCCACCGCCACCTTCATCGAGGCGAACAGGAACGGCACCGAGGCCGGCACGCGCAGCTTCCAGAACGTCTGAGACGCGCTCGCATTGTAGGTGTGCATCAGGTCAAGATGCATGAGATCGGGCGAACGTAGCCCCTTCACCATGCCGACGGCGACCGGGAAGAACGACAGATAGGTCGAGATCAGCGCCTTGGGGATCAGCCCGGTGATGCCGATGGCCGCCAGCACCACGATGATCATCGGCGCCACAGCCAGGATGGGAATGGTCTGCGAGGCGATGATCCACGGCATCAGGCTGCGGTCGAGCGCGATCACATGCACGATGCCGACGGCGATCAGGATGCCGAGTGCGGTGCCGAAGGTGAAGCCGAGCAGCGTCGACGACAGCGTCACCCACGAATGATAGACGAGGCTGCGCGCGCTGGTGACTTTCCTCAGGAAGGTGTTTTCGAAGAAGTTCTGCGCTACCTGGTGCGGCGCCGGCATGGTCGGCTTCGGCTGCGACAGCGTCTTGCCGACGAATTCCACGGTACCTGGCGTCAGGCCTGCCCGTCGGTCGAGGTCGCGCTGGAACGGCGCATTCATGTAGACGGCGAACGCATACCAAGCGGCAACAATGACCAGCAGGATGGTGATGACGGGAATAATCCGGTCTCTGAGGCGATCCATCGCGGCTCAATCCTCGTAGGAATGGCCGGCGCGCAGCCCGTCACGGACGCGCGCGGCGATCGCCAGGAATTCCGGGCTCTCGCGGATGTCGAGCGGTCGCTCCGTGGGCAGCGTCGACTCGATCACGTCGGTGACACGCCCGGGCCTGGGCGACATCACCACGATGCGCGTCGACAGATACACGGCCTCGGGAATCGAGTGGGTGACGAAGCAGATCGTCTTGTTGGTCTGCCGCCACAGCCGGAGCAACTGTTCGTTGAGATGGTCGCGCACGATCTCGTCGAGCGCGCCGAACGGCTCGTCCATCAAGAGCAGATCCGCGTCGAAGGCCAGTGCGCGCGCGATCGAGGCGCGCTGCTGCATGCCGCCGGAAAGCTGCCAGGGATATTTCTTCTCGAAGCCGGAGAGATTGACCAGGTCCATCGTGCGCTTGATGCGCTCCTGCTGCTCTGCCTTCGAAAGACCGATGATCTCGAGCGGCAGCCCGACATTGCTTTCGATCGTGCGCCACGGAAACAGCGCTGCCGCCTGGAACACATAGCCGTAGGCCCGGGCCTCACGTGCCTGTTCGGGCGTCATGCCGTTGATCGAGATCTTGCCTTCCGTCGGCTGCTCGAGATCGGCGATGACCCTGAGGAACGTCGTCTTGCCGCAGCCCGAAGGGCCGATGAAGGAGACGAACTCGCCCTTGTTGATGGTCAGATCGACGTCCGCCAGCGCCCGCACCGGGCCGTCATTGGTCTGGAAGGTCAGCCCCAGCTTTCTGGCTTCGACGACGGCGTTCTGATCGACGCTCGTCGCCGTGGCTTGATTGACTGTCATGAGCATTGCCCGACTTTACCCCACATCATGCCATCCTCTCCGAAGATGAGGCAGGCGTCCACTTGATCGGGATGTTTTTGCTGGCCTTGAAGCCGGATGTCATTCCGGCGCCATCCTTGCGGCCGCAAGGCGCGGCCGCCATCCCTGTTCGGTACACGGAAATTGCCTGCGAACGCGCAGGTGCTCACACCCCGGTTGCCGGGATGCCTGTGCGTTCGACCTTGCGCGGCGCGGTGATCTCCTTCCACTGCGACAGCGCCCGGTTGACGGCGGCATGCGGTTCGCGGGCGACGAATTCGCCGTGGCCGGGATTGGCCTTCACCTCGTGCTCCTGGATCGCCAGTTCGCCGCGCGTGAAGACGAAGCGCGGCAGTCCGGTCACCTCGATACCATCGAAGACGTTGTAGTCGATGACCGACTGCTGGCTCTTCGCCGCGATCGTCTTCTTGCGCTTGGGGTCCCACACGATTACGTCGGCATCCGCGCCTTCGACGATCGCGCCCTTCTTCGGGTACATGTTGAGGATCTTGGCGATGTTGGTCGAGGTCACCGCCACGAACTCGTTCATCGTCAGCCGGCCGGTGTTGACGCCCTTGGTCCACAGCACCGGCATGCGGTCTTCGAGCCCGCCGGTGCCGTTGGGGATCTTGGTGAAGTTGCCGATGCCGGTGCGCTTCTGCTCGGTCGTGAACGAGCAATGATCCGTCGCCACCACCTGCAGCGAACCCGCCTGCAGGCCGGCCCACAAAGAATCCTGGTGCAGCTTGTTGCGGAAGGGCGGGCTCATCACCCGGCGCGCCGCATGGTCCCAGTCCTTGTTGAAATATTCGGTCTCGTCGAGCACCAGGTGCTGGATCAGCGGCTCGCCATAGACGCGCATGCCCTTCTGCCGGGCCCGGCGGATCGCCTCATGCGCCTGCTCGCAGGAGGTATGCACGACATAGAGCGGGCTGCCCACCATGTCGGCGATCATGATGGCGCGGTTGGTCGCCTCGCCCTCCACTTCCGGCGGGCGCGAATAGGCGTGCGCCTCCGGCCCGTTGTTGCCTTCGGCGAGCAACTTGGCCGACAGCTGGGCGACGACGTCGCCGTTTTCGGCATGCACCAGCGGCAGCGCGCCGAGCTCGGCGCAGCGCTTGAACGACGAGTACATCTCGTCGTCGTCCACCATCAGCGCGCCCTTGTAGGCCATGAAGTGCTTGAACGAGGTGATGCCCTTGTCTACGACCTGGGCCATCTCGTTGAACACCTGCTCGCCCCACCAGGTGATCGCCATGTGGAAGGAGTAGTCGGAGCACGCCTTCGACGTCTTGTTGTCCCACATCTGCAGCGCTTCGAGCAGCGACTGCCCGGGCGCCGGCAGGCAGAAATCGACGACCATCGTCGTGCCGCCGGAAAGGGCGGCGCGCGTGCCGCTCTCGAAGTCGTCGGCCGAATAGGTGCCCATGAACGGCATTTCAAGATGGGTGTGCGGGTCGATGCCACCGGGCATGATGTAGCAGCCGGTGGCATCGAACTCGTGGTCGGCATGCAAGTTCTCGCCGATGGCGACGATCTTGCCATGCTGGATCAGCACGTCGGCCTTCCACGTCCGGTCGGCCGTGACGATGGTGCCGTTTCTGATGACTTTGGTCATATTCTCAGTTCCCCAATTGCTGCCGCGCTTCTTTGTGAGCGTTTTGGCCGTGTTTCAGATCATGTAGGGACCGCCGCTGCGCCGTCCCCCTCCCCCTTGTGGGGAGGGGTATGGGGTGGGGGTCCCGTAGCGCTCACATCACATTCACCTCGCGCAGAATCTCCTCGACGCACCCGTCAAAGGCATCTGCAAGTTCTCCGGTCGAAAACCTCAGCACGCGATAACCCTGACCTTGAAGCCAAGTATCGCGAACATGGTCTTTCTCAATCTGCTCCTGACTGAAATGGTGTTCGCCATCCACTTCGATGACAATGGCCTTTCTCATGCAGCACGAAATCGACGATATAGGGCCCAATCGGCGCCTGCTTCCTGGCGTGAAGACCATAGAGCCGCCGAAAATCCTTCAATTCGCCCCAAAGCTTGCGCTCGCCGTCCGTCATGTTCCGGCGCAATGACCTGGCTCGCTTGATGGCGGCAGGATTGATTGCGGTCGGAGCCACGACAGATACCCCCACCCTCAATCCCTCCCCACAAGGGGGAGGGAGGCTTGGCGTTGCGCCATCAGCGCACTATCGCCTGCAAAGTGCCAAAAGACGCAAGGCACAGCGATCGCGAATTCCCCTCCTCCTTGTGGAGCCGAGCAGCTCACTCCACGATCTCCGCAGTCTCGACCACGGCATGGAACAGCACGTCGCAGCCGGCGGCGGCCCATTCAGGATAGATTTCCTCGGCCTCGTTGTGGCTCAGCCCGTCGACGCACGGGCAGAACACCATCGCCGTCGGCGCCACGCGGTTGATCCAGCAGGCGTCGTGGCCGGCACCCGAGACGATGTCGCGATGGCTGTAGCCTAGTCGGTCGGCGGCATCGCGTACGGCCTTGACGCAATCCTTGTCAAAGGCGACGGGGTCGAAATGGCCGACCTGCTCGATCTCGAAAGTGATGTCGAGCGCCTCGCAGATGGTGGCGATGCCCTCGCGCACACGCGCATCCATCGTGTCCAGCACCTCCTTGTCCGGCGAGCGGATGTCGATGGTGAACACCGTGCGCCCGGCGATGATATTGCGCGAGTTGGGATAGACCTCCATGTGCCCGACGGCACCGACGGCGTCTGGCTGGTAGTCCATCGCCACCTCGTGCACCAGCTCGGTCACCCGCGCCATGCCGAGCCCGGCATTGCGGCGCTTGTACATCGGCGTCGAGCCGGTGTGCGCTTCCATACCGGTCAGCGTCACCTGCAGCCATTTCAGGCCCTGGCCGTGGGTGACGACGCCGATCTCGATCTCTTCGTCCTCGAGGATCGGCCCCTGCTCGATATGCAATTCGAAGAAGGCCTTCATCTTGCGCGCGCCGACCTTTTCCGCACCCTTCCAGCCGATGCGTTCCAGCTCGTCGCCGAAGCGCTTGCCGTGCGCATCCTGGCGCGCATAGGCCCAGTCCTGCTCGAGCACACCGGCAAACACGCCGGAAGCGAGCATTGCCGGGGCAAAGCGGGTACCCTCTTCGTTGGTCCAGTTGGTCACCACGATCGGATGTTTGGTCTTGATGCCAAGGTCGTTGAGGCTGCGGATGACTTCGAGCCCGCCAAGCACGCCGAGCACGCCGTCGAACTTGCCGCCCGTCGGCTGGGTATCGAGGTGGCTGCCGACATAGACCGGCAGCGCCTCGGGGTCGGTGCCTTCGCGCCGGGCAAACATCGTGCCCATCTCGTCGATGCCCGTTTCAAGGCCGGCAGCGTCGCACCATTTCTTGAACAGGTGGCGGCCCTCGCCGTCCTCGTCGGTCAGCGTCTGGCGATTGTTGCCGCCGGCGATGCCGGGGCCGATCTTCGCCATTTCCATCAGCGAATCCCACAAACGGTCTGAATTGATTCGCAGATTCTCGCCTGGGGCGGCCATGGCCAACGTCCTCTCATTCTCTTGTTCTGCCCGGAAACCCCAGCGGTTCCCGGCGCCGGATTTCCTTCGGTGGCTTTCGCCCGGAGCCCCATCCGCTGGACGGGCCCCCTTTTGTCTCTCGGAGCTTTCCCCGGAGAGCATGGACGCCCTCCGGGTTCAAGTTCCTGTCGATCAGTCGACCGCCCTCAGCACCTCGCGGACGTGATCGATCAATTCGTCGATCTGGCCCTTGGTGATGATCAGCGGCGGCGACAGCGCGATGATGTCGCCGGTGGTGCGGATCAGTGCGCCACGCTCGAACGCCTTGACGAAGGCAGAGAAGGCACGCTTTGTCGGCGCTCCGGCAATTTGCGACAGCTCGATCGCGCCGATAAGGCCGATGTTGCGGATGTCGATGACGTGCGGCTCGCCCTTCAGCGAGTGCAGCGCCTCTTCCCAATAGGAGGCGAGCTCGGCGCCACGGGTCAGCAGCCCCTCTTCCTTGTAGGTGTCGAGGGTGGCGAGTGCCGCAGCCGAAGCTATCGGATTGCCCGAATAGGTGTAGCCGTGGAAGAACTCGATCATGTGCTCGGGGCCGGTCATGAAGGCGTCGTGGATTTCCTTCTTCACGAACACCGCACCCATCGGGATGACGCCGTTCGACACACCCTTGGCGGTGGTGATGATGTCGGGAATGACGCCGAAATAGTCGGCCGCAAACGGCGTGCCAAGACGGCCAAAACCGGTGATGACCTCGTCGAAGATCAAAAGGATACCGTGCTTGGTGCAGATATCGCGCAGCTTCTGCAGATAGCCCTTCGGCGGGATCAGCACGCCGGTGGAGCCGGCGACCGGCTCGACAATGACGGCAGCGATGGTCGAGGCGTCATGCAGGGTGACGATGCGTTCGAGCTCGTCGGCGAGTTCCGCGCCATATTCCGGCTCGCCCTTGGTGAAGGCGTTCTTGGCCGGCAGGTGGGTATGCGGCAGGTGGTCGACGCCGGAAAGCAGCGTGCCGAACATCTTGCGGTTGGTGACGATGCCGCCGACCGAGATGCCGCCGAAATTGACGCCGTGATAGCCGCGTTCGCGGCCAATGAGGCGGGTACGCGCGCCATCGCCCTTCACACGATGATAGGCCAGCGCCATCTTGAGCGCGGTCTCGACCGATTCCGACCCGGAATTGGTGAAGAAGACGTGGTCCATGCCCTCGGGCGCGATGTCGACAAGGCGGTTCGCCAGTTCGAAGACGATCGGGTGGCCCATCTGGAATGCAGGCGCATAGTCGAGCTCGGCGGCCTGCTTCTGGATCGCCTCGGTGATCTTGGGTCGGCAGTGGCCGGCATTGACGCACCAGAGACCTGCGGTGCCGTCGAGAATCTTGCGGCCGTCGCTGGCCGTGTAATGCATGTCCTTGGCCGCAACCATCATGCGTGGCGCCTGCTTGAACTGCCTGTTCGAAGTGAACGGCATCCAGAATGCGCTGAGATCGTTGGGCGTAACTTTTAGCCTGTCCGACATGACCAAGCTTTCCTTTCTTCCCCTGTTTCGATACGGCCAACGCTTGGTCTTCGGTGCGTTTTTGTGTTACGCAATTTTTTGACCGATTGGACAAACGTTAGCACCGCCGCTTCGGCGGTCAAGGGATTACTACCGGAAATGCGGCTTCTGAGGCGCGCTCCACAGGTCGGCAAGAACTGGTCCAGCGGATTGGTCCAGATGCATCCCGTATGCACCCTCGAATGCGGGACATCATGACCATGGAAGGCTCGACACCGCGCGGCCGCACCCGCATCCAGAAGGAGAAGCGCGAGGTCATTCTCGAAGCAGCGCTCGAAGTATTCTCCACCAACGGTTTCCGCGGCTCGACCATCGACCAGATCGCCGAAGCGGCGGGCATGTCCAAGCCCAATTTGCTCTATTATTTCCGCCGCAAGGAAGACATCCACGAGACGCTGATGCACCGGCTGCTGGAAACCTGGCTGGCGCCGCTGAAGGAACTCGACAACATCGGCGACCCGATGACCGAGCTCAGGAGCTACATCAGGCGCAAGCTCGAAATGGCGCGCGATTTTCCGCGCGAGAGCAGGCTCTTCGCCAACGAAATCCTGCAGGGCGCGCCCCGCATCATGGCGATGCTCGAAGGCGAGCTGAAAACACTGGTCGACGAAAAGGTCGAGGTCATCAAGGGCTGGATGCGATCGGGCAAGGTCGCCCAGGCCGATCCCTGGCACCTGATTTTCGCCATCTGGGCGACGACCCAGCACTATGCCGATTTCGACGTCCAGGTCCGCGCCGTCCTCGGCCCCGACCGTGGTGGCGAGGGACGCTTCGAAGATGCCGCCCGCTTCCTGGAACAGCTTTTTGTTGAAGGACTTAGGCCGAAAGGCTGAATCAATTCGGCAACGGCAGCAGCCCTTATTGGCCGGCCGCGATCACGAACAGAAAGCTGCCAGCCAAGGCAACGTTACCAACGACGCCATTGATGCGCGCGGCGCGTTCCGGCCCGACATGATCCCAGAAATTGTGGAACATCAGGGTTCCGCCGATGAGGAAGGCAATCAAGGCAGCGGCCGCATACGGGGCTTGGAACCCTGCAATCAGCATCGATCCGGCAACGGTCTGGAGCACGATGCCGGCCCATAGCACGAGCCGCGCCTGCGGCACGCCACGCGCGCCCATCATGCCGGCCAAAAGCCTTGCATTGGCGATATTGCGCAGCCCGGCGAAAACGAAGGCGCCGCCTAGAAGCAGGCGGCCGAAAAAGGCCAGCATCGAAGGTTCAAGCATCAGTCTCTCCCAGGCGATCGCCCGTGGGCGACCGCCGCAAATCCGATTTCGGTCTGTTGTGATGGTCAGGCGGCCTTGGCTTCACCCACCGGGTGGACGGCATGGAACGAGACGCAAAGCCGGTTCCAGGTGTTGATCATGCCCAGCGCCACGGTGAGCTTGACTAGGTCCTCCTCGGAGAAATGCTGGCGAGCTTCGGCATAAAGATCAGCTGACACGCCGGCGTCGGCGATGCTGGTGACCGTCTCGGTCCAGGCGAAGGCCATGCGCTCGCGCTCGGTATAGAGCGGCGATTCTTTCCAGGCCGCGACGAGCCAGAGGCGCTGCTCGGTCTCGCCGTCTGCCTTTGCCTCGCGGCTGTGCATGTCGACGCAATAGGAGCAGCCATTGATCTGTGACGCCCTGAGCTTGATCAGGTGCAGCAGGCTGTGCTCGAGCCCGCATTCGTTGACCGCCTTGTTGAGCGCGACCAGATGCTTCGTCAGTTCGGGTGCAGCTGTATAGAAGTTCAGCCTGGGTTTCATGGCATCTTCCTTTCGTTGATGGTTCTTGCCTTGGAAATCTGCGGCCGCTGGTTCTGCGCCACGAAGGCGCAACTGGCGGCGACGACACGCGGATCGGCATCCGTTGTGAAATCGGCGACGATGTCGGAGAGCCGCGTCTCGGCGAGCGCGGTGCGATAGGCCCGCTCGGCCTTGAGCATGGCAACGTTGATGCCGCAGGGCTTCACATAGCCCGACGGGTCGAGCGAATACGCCCCCTTCTGCCTGATCTCGCCGCAGCGGAACGCAGGCTCCCTGCCCTCGATGGCGAGCACGATGTCGAGCAGCGTGATCTTGTCCGCCGAACGCGCCAGCCGGTAGCCGCCACTTGGCCCGGGTACCGATTCCAGGATCTTCGTGCCGGTCAGGGCCTTGAGGTGCTTGAGCAGATAGCTCGGCGAAAGCCCGAATGCCTCGGCCATCACATTGCCCGGCAACGTGCCGTCGCCGTCGACGCCCGCCAGCAGCGCCGCACAATGGATCGCAGCCTCCACGCCGTCACCCAGCTTCATGATCGCCACTCCTAATCATGGATATGGCATATCATGGATATTTCATATCCACAATAGGTATGTGAGTTAGAAGGCGAACATTGCCTTCGCGGGGCTACTCGAAGTCGGATGTATCTTGCTTTACCGCCGGTGTGGCGTGGCTGAGCACGCACTGCCACTTCGCCCCGCGCCGGACGAAGACGTCAGTGGTCCATTCGTCTGCAGCGAAGGCCTGACCGCGGAAATGTCCACTGTTGACGACGCGCGCCGTGTAGATCGCGGTCGCGCCGTAGATCTCGACGCGTGGCTCGCTGGCGGCTCGCATCATGTCGTGCGTCAGCTCGCCCGAGGCAACCGAAGCGAGGAAATCCGCCTTGGCGGTCGCGCCGTCGGGGCCGACGATCACCCACTCGTCGGCCATGAAGCGGCCAATGGCGGCGGCGTCGTTGGTAACGATCGCCTCCGCCCAGGCAAGAGCGAGTTCTGCGATCTCGCTCCTGTCGTCCATGGCTTGTCGCCCCTACTCCGCAGCCACCTTGGCCATCGGGTTGTTCGGATGCGTCGTCCAGTTGGCATAGTGCGGCGACACCGGCTTGCCGGTGCGCTTGTCCATGGCGCCGACCGCCAGCGGCTCCATGGTGATGCAGTTCTCGACCGGGCAGACGTTGACGCACAGGTTGCAGCCGACGCATTCCTCCTCGATTACCTCGAAGTGGCGCGCACCGTCGACCATGCTGGTGATCGCCTGGTGCGAGGTGTCCTCGCAGGCGATGTGGCAGCGTCCGCACTTGATGCAGGCGTCCTGGTCGATATGCGCCTTGGCGACGTAGTTGAGATTGAGATACTGCCAGTCGGTGACATTGGGCGTGGCGCGGCCGACGATGTCGTCGAGCGAGCGGTGGCCCTTCTCGTCCATCCAGTTTTCGAGACCGGCGATCATCTCCTGCACGATCTTGAAACCGTAGGTCATGGCCGCGGTGCAGACCTGCACGTTGCCTGCGCCGAGTGCCATGAATTCGGCCGCGTCGCGCCAGGTGGTGATGCCGCCGATGCCCGAGATCGGCAGGCCCGCCGTCTCCGGGTCACGGGCGATCTCGGCGACCATGTTCATCGCGATCGGCTTGACCGCCGGGCCGCAATAGCCGCCATGCGAACCCTTGCCGTCGATGGTCGGCTGCGGCGCGAAGCTGTCGAGATCGACGCCGGTGATCGAGTTGATGGTGTTGATCAGCGACACCGCATCGGTGCCGCCGGCATGAGCCGCCCGCGCCGGCTTGCGCACGTCGGTGATGTTGGGCGTAAGCTTGGTGATGACCGGCATGCGGGTGTTCTGCTTGCACCAGCGCACCACCATTTCGATGTATTCGGGCACCTGGCCTACAGCGGCACCCATGCCGCGTTCCGACATCCCGTGCGGGCAGCCGAAATTGAGCTCGATGCCGTCGGCGCCGGTTTCCTCGACCACCGGCAGGATCGCCTTCCAGGCTTCCTCGACGCAAGGCACCATCAGCGACACGACGATGGCCCGGTCGGGCCAGTCCATCTTGACTTGCTTGATCTCGCGCAGATTGGTCTGCAGGTCGCGGTCGGTGATCAGCTCGATGTTGTTGAGGCCGAGCAGGCGCCGGTCGGCACCCCAGATCGCGCCGTAGCGCGGGCCGTTGACGTTGACCACCGGCGGGCCTTCCTCGCCAAGCGTCTTCCACACGACGCCGCCCCAGCCTGCCTTGAAGGCGCGGACGACATTGTAGGCCTTGTCGGTCGGCGGCGCCGAGGCCAGCCAGAACGGGTTGGGCGACTTGATGCCGACGAAATTGTTGCGAATGTCTGCCATCTTGTCCTCCCTCAGCCGATCAGGGCGCGGTTGATGGATTCAGCCGCGTCGCGCCCTTGCGCCACGGCCGAGACGGTCAGGTCGTCGCCTCCGGCAATGCAGTCGCCGCCGGCCCAGACCTTGGCGAGCGACGTGCGTCCCTCCCCGTCTACCTTGATGCGACCGCCTTCCATGGCGACCGAAGGGCCGCTGCCATTGAGCGCCGAAGGCTCGAAGCTCTGGCCGATCGCCTTGAACACCTGGTCGGCGGCGAGCCTGACGATCTCGCCGGTCCCAGTGAGCTTGTCGCCCTTCATCGCAGTGTATTCGAGTTCGATGGCGACCACCTTGCCGCCGTCGGAGATGACCTTCTTCGGCTGCAGCCAATGCCGGATGACGACGCCGTTGGCGGCGGCGAGATCCTGCTCGAACGCCGAGGCGTTCATGTGCTCCTGGCCGCGGCGGTAGCAGATCGTCACCTCCTCGGCGCCGAGCAGCTTGGATTGCACGGCGGCGTCGATAGCCGTCATGCCGCCGCCGATGACGACGACGCGGCGCCCGACCGGCAGGCCGGCAAGGTCGTTCGACTGGCGCAGCACCGAGATGAAGTCGACCGCGTTGGAGACGCCCGAGGCATCCTCGCCTTCGGCACGCAGCGCGTTGACGCCGGCAAGACCGAGGCCGAGGAACACCGCGTCGTAGGAAGCGGTAAGGTCGGCGAGATGGTAGTCGCGCCCGAGCGCCTTGCCGTTTTCGGTGACGATGCCGCCAATCGATGTGACGTAGTCGACTTCGGCCTGGGCGAAATCGTCCGTGCTCTTGTAGGCAGCGATGCCGTATTCGTTGAGACCGCCGGCCTTGGGCCGCGCTTCGAGGATGGTCACCTCATGGCCATGGCGGGCGAGCCTGTGGGCAGCGGCGAGACCGGCCGGTCCGGCGCCTACGACGGCGACCTTCTTGCCGGTCGATGCGGCACGCTCATAGAACTGCTTGCCCTGCTCCATCGCCACGTCGGTGGCGTAGCGCTGCAGGCGGCCGATCTGTACCGGCTTGCCCTCGGCAACCTCACGGACGCAAACCTCTTCGCACAGCGTCTCGGTCGGGCAGACGCGGGCGCACATGCCGCCGAGGATGTTCTGGTCGAAGATGGTCTTGGCCGAACCGATCGGATTTCCGGTCGAGATCTGGCGGATGAACAGCGGGATATCGATCGATGTCGGGCACGCCTGCATGCACGGCGCGTCATAGCAGAAATAGCAACGATCGGACTCGACCAGCGCTTCGTGATGGTCGAGCGGCGGGTGCAGGTCGGAAAAATTGTCGGCGTATTGTGCAGGCGCAAGGCGGCCGCCGACGATGCCTTCCTTGAAAAGACCTTCTGCCATTCCAGTTCCCCAATTTCTTTTGGTTTTGAGGAAGCGTAGCACGTTCTATTTTTTTATCAATTGGTCAATTTTTAGCGTAAGTGTTTGATTTTGCGAGAAAATAAGATGATTATTTTGGTCAGGATTTGGTGATTTAGGGGTGAGTCCTTCCGTTGCGAGAGGCAGGGCGGCAGCCAGGCCTTCTGCCCTTGTGGGAGAAGGTGCGCCGAAGGGGCGCATGAGGGGTGTTGGACGGAGTGGGACCTTTCAGGTTGGTCGCTATTCTGTGTGTCCTTCGGCATCCTCTCATTCTTTCCAACACCCCTCATCCGACCTCGCTTCGCTCGGCCACCACCCGGCCCTCCGCTATGGCTCCGGGCGTTCGTCGTTGGAAAAGCCAAATCGTTGGCTTTTCCTGGCCTTCGGCCACCACTCCTCACCCCACAAGGGGAGAAGGCAAGTGCACGCCTTGCCACGCCCCGTTGCCGGTCTGGCCATTGTCATCCTTCGACAAGCTCAGGATGAGGTAGTTCGGGAAGCGGGGCGCGAGGCCGTGCCTTCCGTATGTGGCGCGACGTTCGCGCCCCGCCCGGTTGCTTGCCCCGCTCAGTCGCCTCGGCTTTCACCGCCAGCCGCCGCAAGGCCCGGGCTTGGGGGCTCATCACCCAGCAGGAGAACCGACCTCCTGCCAGCCCGGCACCGGCGCTTCCCCCCGCTGCCCGGTGCGCACCGGGGTCCCGTGGAAGATCGCGAGGATGAGGATACGGGAGGTGGATAGGGGTGTGGAAAAGCGGGAGCGGCTATCCACACGGGTTGGTGACAGATGGTGACAGCCAATCGCCGACGTCGCGATCCTTCGCACCCCCCTCTGGCCTGCCGGCCATCTCCCCCACAAGGAGGGAGATCACGCCGTCATCAGCGCCGCAGCTAATCGCCAACATCGCAAGGCTTATCCTTGCGATGTTGCAGGACGAGCGCCGCCGGCGACGCGACTAATCTCCCTCCTTGTGGGGGAGATGGCCGGCAGGCCAGAGGGGGGTGCGAAGGATCGCGACGGTGAAAATTCAGGAGCTACAACGTGGAAAACCTCTCCACGCCCCTCGCCCCCTCACGCTTCCGGCGTCACATCGTGCGCGCCAGGTGCAGCACCCTTGCCCATGCTGATGACCGGCTCCATGGCGTCGAAGACGCTTGGCGGCAGGTGGCATTTGATCTGGTGGCCATCGCCCAGCTCGCGCACCGGCGGCACCTGCGTTTCGCACAGATTGCCCGGCACCTGGCTCTTGTAGCGGCAGCGTGTCTGGAACGGGCAGCCCGACGGCGGGTTCATCGCCGAGGGAATGTCGCCTTCGAGCACGATGTGCTTTTTCACCACCGACGTATCGGCAATCGGGATCGCCGAGAGCAGTGCCTCCGTATAGGGGTGGTAGGGCGGCGAGAATATCTGGTCGGTGGTGCCCTGCTCGACGATGTGGCCGAGATACATGACCACCACGCGATCGGCGATGTAGCGCACCACGGACAGGTCGTGGCTGATGAACAGCATCGTCGTCTTCGACTTGCGCTGGATGTCCATCAAAAGCTCGGTGACTGCCGCCTGGACGGAGACGTCGAGTGCCGACACCGGCTCGTCGGCCACCACTACCCTGGCCTCGCCGGCAAAGGCACGGGCAACGCCGATGCGCTGCTTCTGCCCGCCCGACAGCTGGCGCGGCATGCGCTCGGCGAAGGCGCGGGGAAGCTTGACGAGGTCCAGCAGCTCCAGCATGCGCTGCTTGCGGTCCGAGGCGGTCTTGCCGATCTTGAACTTTTCCAGCGTACGGACGATCTGCGATCCCACCGAATGGCTGGGGTTCAGCGTGTCGAACGGGTTCTGGAACACCATCTGGATCGCCGACACGGTAGCGACGTCGCGGTCCTCGATGCCGGTCGACTGGATTTCCTTGTTACCGAGCAGCACCTTGCCGGAACTTGCCGTCTCGAGGCCGAGCAGCACCTTGGCCAAGGTTGACTTGCCGCAGCCGCTCTCGCCGACGATGGCGACGGTCTCGGATTCGCGCGCCTCGAAGCTGATGGTCTCGTTGGCCTTGACCACCCTGCCCTCGCTCGAACCGAAGACTTCGCTGCCGCCGACGCGGTAGTATTTCTTCAGGTCGTCGATCTTCAGCACCGGCGCGCCCGGCTTGACCGGCGCGTGCTTCTTTTCGGCACCTGGCGGCATGGCCGTCCAGTCGATCTCGTTGAAGCGCACGCAGCGGCTGAAATGGCCGGCATGGCCGGCTACCGGGATCATCGGGATTTCGTCGGCGTTGCACAGGCCCTCGACGAAGTGGTGGCAGCGCGGACCGAAATTGCAGCCCTTGGGGCGCTGGTGCGGCAGCGGCAACTGGCCGGGAATGGCGACAAGCGGCCGCGAATTCTTGTCGGCGCCGGGCAGCGGGATCGAGCGGAACAGCCCCTGCGTATAGGGGTGGCGCATGCGATCGAAGACGTCCTTGATCGAGCCGGTCTCCACCGCCTCGCCCGAATACATCACCGTGATGCGGTCGCAGGTCTCGAGGATCAGCCCGAGATTGTGCGACACGAAGATCATCGAGGTGCCGAACTGCTTGCCGAGCCCCTTGACCAGTTGCACGATGCCGGCCTCGACGGTGACGTCGAGCGCGGTCGTCGGTTCGTCGAGCAAAAGCAGCGCCGGATTGGACAGCAGCGCCATGGCAATGACGATGCGCTGCTGCTGGCCGCCGGAGAGTTGGTGCGGGAAGGAGCGCATCATGCGCTCGGGGTCGGGCAGCTTGACGGAGCGGACCATTTCCAGTGCGCGTTGGTAAGCCTCTTCCTTCGACACCTTGTCGTGGATCATCGGCACTTCCATCAGCTGCTGGCCGACCTTCATCGCCGGATTCAGGCTGGCCATCGGCTCCTGGTAGATCATGGCGATCTTGTTGCCGCGGATGGAGCGCAGCTCCTCGTCGGACATGTCGCCCATGTCCTTGCCCTGGAACTTGATGCGGCCGCCGACGATCTTTCCGATATTGGACAGGTCGCGCATGATGCCGAGCGACACGGTCGACTTGCCGCAGCCGCTTTCGCCGACGATGCCCATCGCCTCGCCCGGCATGACGGTGCAGGAAAAATCCATCACCGCAGGGATTTCGCCGCGGCGGGTGAAGAACGAGATCGACAGGTTTTCGATCTCGATGATCGGTTCGGCGGCAGCGTTTCTGACGGTCTCGTTCATGACGCTCTCCCTCAGTCCTTCATCGATTGTTCGCGCAGCGCATCGGCAAGAAGGTTGAGGCCGAGCACGAAGGACATCAGCGCAATTGTCGGCGGCAGTGCCGGATGAATGAAGGAGCGCAACAGGCGGCTGGCATCCTTGATCGCCGTGCCCCAATCGGGACTTTCGGGCGCCAGGCCGAGGCCGAAATAGCCGAGCGTGCCGAGCAGGATGGTGGTGTAGCCGATGCGCAGGCAGGCATCGACGATCAGCGGCCCGCGAGCATTGGGCAGGATCTCCCACAGCATGATGTACCACGGCGTTTCGCCGCGGGTCTGGGCCGCCGCCACGTAGTCGCGCGTCTTGATGTCCATGGTGAGACCGCGGACGATGCGGAACACGCCGGGGCTGGAGGCGAAGACGACGGCGACGAAGATATTGAGCTGGTTGGGCTCGATCGAGACGATGCCGAACGGATCTGCGTTGAAGACGAGGCCGGCGTAGATCCAGCCGCCGAACAACAGCGTGATGCCGAGCAGGAGATAGATGCGGTCGGGCCGGTCCTTGAAGCGGGTGTAGAACAGCACCGAAAAGAAGATGATCGGGAACAGGAAGAACAGCCCGGCCAGCGCATAGGGGATGGGCGTGTCCATGATCCCAGGCGTGACCAGCAGGTAGAACAGCAGGATCACCGGGAAGGCCAGCACGAGGTTGGCGAGGAACGACAGGACGGAGTCGATGCGCCCGCCGTAATAGCCCGCCGGCAGGCCGAGCGTGATGCCGACCATCACCGCGAACATGGTGGCCGCAGGTGCGATGATCAGCACGATCTGGCTGCCATAGACCATGCGCGAAAAGACGTCGCGCGCCAGCTTGTCGCCGCCGAAGAGGTAGGTCAGCCCGGATGCCGGCTCGACAGCGCCGGGCAGCGCATCCTTCATGACCGGAATCTGGCTGAGCGGGTCGAACGGCGCGACCTGGGTCGCGAAGATCGCGGTGAACAGCCAGAAGAAGCAGATGAACAGGCCGGCGATGCCGACGCCGGAATCGTAGAGCTGGCCGTAGAGGCCGAGATTCTTGCGGAAATTGAAGCTGGCGGCCAGCACGATGGCCATCGCCAGCCACACCGGCCAGAAGCGGGCAAGCACGCCAAGGAAGATCTGGAAGGCGCCGATATATTCGATCTGCATGCGGCCGTCTCCCTACTGAACCCGGATGCGGGGATTGAGATAGGCGTAGCCTATGTCGGAGATGAGCTGGGTGATGAGCACGATGAACACCGACACCAGCGAGCAGCCGAGCAGGAGGTCGATGTCGTTGTTGCCGGCGGCCTCGAACAGCGTGAAGCCAAACCCCTGGTAGCGGAACATCACCTCGACGATGACCACGCCGGTGAGCAGCCACGGGAACTGCAGCATGATGACGGTGAACGGCGCGATCAGCGCGTTGCGCAGCGCATGCTTGACCACGACATTGCCGAAACTCAGTCCCTTGAGCCGGGCGGTACGGATATATTGCTGGGTCATGACCTCGACCATCGAGGCGCGGGTCATGCGGGCGATGTAGCCGATGCCGTAGATCGCCATGGTCATCACAGGCAGGGTGAAATTGTAGAAGGTGATGCCCTGCGAGGTGGCGCTCGCAGCCGAGCCGTTGAACCAGCCCAGCCATGAGGCGAAGATGACAGTGAAGATGACGCCGGACACATATTCGGGCGTTGCCGTGGTGGCGATCGAGGCCACCGACAGCGTGCGGTCGGTGCGCGATCCCTCACGCATGCCGGCGAAGATGCCGATCAACAGCGCGATCGGCACCATCGTCACCATGACCCAGAACATCAGGATGCCGGTGGCGCCGAGTGCCGGAAACAGCTTTGACGCAACTGTGGTCTTGAACTTGGTCGAGCAGCCGAAATCGCCTTGCAGCACGCCGGAGAATTGCGGCACCGAGGGCTCGTTGCAGAAGGAGAAGCGCGGCACGGCCTGGCCTGTTGCCGGGTCGATGTTCGGCTGCTTCGGCATCACGCCGAGCCATTGGCCGTAGCGGACGAAGAAGTTCTGCCGGTAGCCGTTGCGCTGCAGCCAGCTTTCGAGCTGCTCGGTGGTGGAGCGCATCTCGGTCTGGCTGATCGCCAACTTCTTCAGGTTGGGATCGAGGTTGATCAGGAAAAAGACGACGAGCGTCAGGCACAGCATCGTCAGCGCGATGGTGCCGAGGCGCCTGAGGATGAATGAAAGCACTGTCGCCCCCTGCCTGCTACTGGGTTGGGCTTCGTATCAGGTGGTCCCGACATCACCGGGACTGCCTGGCGAACAGTGGGAGGGACGGCGAACGTCCCCCCCTTCAACAGTGGACCGCTTAGGCCTCCTTGTCGAGCCAGACCTTGTAGAAGTCGTGCTCGTTGGTCGGATGCATGCCGTGGTTCTTCACGTAGGCGGCGGAGTGGTTGAACAGCGACCGCCAATAGGGCTGGATCAGGATGCCCGAGTCCTGAAGTATCTGCTCGAGATCCTTCATCAGCACCTTGCGCTTGTCGACATCGGGCTGCGCCGTGGCTTCGGTCAGCTTCTTGTCGAAGTCCGGATTGGAGAATGCGCTTTCGTTCCAGGCTTCGCCGGACTTGTAGCCGAGCACCAGGATCTGCACGCCGAGCGGCCGCATGTTCCAGGTGGTCATGGAGAACGGATACTTGGTCCAGTCGTTCCAGAAGGTCGAGCCCGGCAGCACCGTGCGCTTGACCTTGATGCCGGCCTCGCGGATCTGCGCGGCAATGGCGTCGCCGGTGTTCTTGTGCCAGTCCTCGTCGGTGGTGATGAGGTCGTGCTCGAAGTCCGCGTGACCCGACTCCTCCATCAGCTTCTTGGCACCGGCGGCGTCGCGGGCCTTCTTCGGCAGCTCGACATATTCCGGATGGATCGGTGCAACGTGGTGATTTTCCGCCACCGTGCCCCGGCCGCCGTAGCCAAGCTGCAGAATGGTGGCGTTGTCGACCGCCATCTGCATCGCGTTGCGAACCTTCTGGTTCTCGTATGGCTTGTTGTTGACGTTGAAGCGCGCAACGATGGTCGCGGCAGTCACGACTTCCGACTTCACCAGGCCAAGGCCGTCGAGAATGTCGACATAGTCGGCCACGGTTTCGTAGTTGGTGTCGACTTCGCCCGCTTCGAAGGCGTTGACGGCAGCAGACGGATCGGGACCGTAGTCGATGAACTCGATGCCGTCGAGATAGGCTTCGCCGCCCCACCACTTGCCGTTTTCACGCCGCTTCAGCACGGCCTTCGAACCGACGTCATAGGAGACCAGCTCGAAGGGCCCGGTGCCGATCGGATGGCTGACGAGGTTGGAGCCGTTCTTCTCGAAGTCACGGTGGACGATGATGCCCGGATAATCCGAGACGCCGGGAATGAAGGTGATGTCCGGCGCAGGGAACTTGATGGTGATCGTGTGGTCGTCGACCTTGGTGATCGCGCCTTCCTTGGCCTTCTTCGTCGCCGGATCGACAAGCGCACCCATGCGAGCGGCCATCGAGTTGCCTTCGGCGGCAGCGTCGCACCAGCGCAGCAGGTTGAACATGACGTCGTCGGCGTTGAACTCGTCGCCGTTGTTCCAGGTCGCGCCCTTGCGCACATTGAGTTTGTACTCGGTCGCGTCGTCGTTGATTTCCCAGCTTTCGAGCAGGGCCGGCTCGAAGGTGAAGGTGCGGGTGTACTTGACCAGCGGCTCGAGGAACTGGCGCGTCACGTTGGCCATTTCCGGCCAGTCATAGCTGCGCGGATCCTTCTGATCCTTCACGAACATGGAAACGCGGATGACGCCGCCCTTCTTGGGCTCCTGCGCCAGGGCCTCGGTCGGGGCGACCAGCCCCAGCATGCCATAGGCCATCGCCGTCGTGGCGCCGAAGGCACTCGCCAGTGCCAGAAACTCGCGGCGGTCCATCTCCCCGGACCCGGCGCTCTTCGCCAGATCACGGATGTGGCCGGGAACAAGATCAGAGTTGCTCTTGTAGAATGTCATTTCCGTCTCCCATTGAATTGGCCTGTAACGTTACCATTTCGCATCCGTTTACCGTTGTCAAAACGGTTGGATGTCATCGTTCCCAAGGCCAAGTTTGCAATTTTGGGAGGGGAGCAGTTCGCGTGATAGCGACAGAGTTGGCGCAAAAATGCTAATGCGCGCCGGATTCATTCGGAATCTTCGTCGTTGCTAATCTACCCATGTCCCGACAATCGACGACAGTGCCACGACACAGTGTCGATGATGTCAGAAGACGCGGTCGGCGATCTCAGTATTCGCGTTCGTAGAAGATGCCGCCCTTGGCCTCGCCGCCGTCGGTGGCCTGGCCCCGCAGCTTGACGCCACGGCCGATGTTGAGGTCGATGGTGGCCTTGCCGGAGCCCGGCTGGTCGCCCTTCTCGATCGAGAGATAGGTGCGGTCGTTCAGGTACTTGCCGACGGCGACCGATGTTCCGCCCTGTTCGTTGGTGCGGATGTCGAGATCGTCGACCCCGAGCGTGGCGCGCAGGCTTGAAAGCAGCGAAGTGGAGCCGCCGATGCCGGCCATCTGGGCCGCTGCGTCAGCGAGCTGGGCGATCTGCAGCGGCGACAGGTTCGACATCGAACGGCCGAAAATCAGCCGCGCCAGCACTTCGTCTTCCGGCAGCGCCGGCACCGAAGAGAAGGCGAATTTCGGATTGTTGGCCTCGCCCGTGATGCGGATGATGACGGTGGCATCGCCGGCGGTCGTCTCGGCGGCGAAGTTGATCGTCGGCACCAGCGAGCCGGAAAAGCCGACCGAACCTTCGGTGAAGTTGAGCCGCTTGCCCAGGATGGAAAGCCGGCCGCGCCGCAGCTTGAATTCGCCGACGGCCTGCGGCGACGCCGACGAGCCGGTCAGCCGCAGCGAGCCGCCGAGTTCGGCGTCGAGGCCACGCCCCTGGACGAAGATCTGGTTGGGCGCATTGACGGTGACGTCGAGCGTCAGCGCGCCGCTGCCGCCGCTGGCCTTGGCCGGCGGGCGCATCGCCTCCTGCTGGGCGACGACGGCCTTCGGCGCGTTCTTGTGCTTGACGTCGACGGCGGTCAGCGCGCCGGGGAATTTTTCCGGGATGCTGATGACCGTGCGCGCAAGGTTGATGGTGCCCGAAAGCACCGGCGCCGAGACCAGCGGCCCCTTGATGGCGATGTCGCCGCCGAGATTGGCGGTGACGACGCGGCCATCAGTGTAGCGGCCATCGCTCAGCTTGATGGCGATGTCGGCAGGGAACCCCCGCGCCGCGTCGGTGCCGACCGTGCCGCTGGCCGTCAGCGCACCACCGGTCGACAGCGCACCGGTGAGCCGGTTGATGCGGGCGACACCCGCGCCGATGCCGACGTCGAGATTGATGTCGTTGATGGCGATACCCGATTGGGCGATCAGGAGACGCGCGCCGGACGCACGGACGCTGCCGCCGATGACCGGCGACGTGGCGGGGCCGCGCACCTGGACGTTGACGTCGGCCTGTCCGGTCAGTTGCATGCCCTGGGCCGCAAGCGTGCGGGTCAGGAACGAAAACGGCACCGGGCCAGCGAAATTGAGGTCGAGCGCTACCGGCTGGTTGGTGACGACGGTGCCGCCGCCCTTCAGCGCCAGGCCCGATCCATCGCCGATGGTCGACTGGAAGGTGAGCTTGCCGCCTGCAAACGTGCCGGTGGAGCCGATGTTCATGGCGCCGAAGCCGGCGCCTGTGGTCTGCGACGTCGCCGCGCCCGCGACCTTCAGGTCGTAGCCGACGGTCGGGTTGGCGGCAGCGCCCGTCACCTTGACCGTGCCCGAGATCGAGCCGGCGGCACCGAGGCCGGGTGAGAAGGAATTGGCGAGCGATGCCGGCACGTTGGCAAGCGCCGCATTGAGATTGAGCGCCGAACCGGCAGTGCCGGAGATCGTCGCCGTGCCGCCGCCCAGGTTCAGCGTCAGACGGTCAAGCGTCGTCGTGCCGCCAGCGATCGCGACGGTGGTCGGCCGGGCGATGGCGGCGCGGATGCCGCGCATCGTCGCCTCGCCCGAAGCAAGCTCGATGGTCGTCACACCGCCGCCGACCTTGAGGCGGCCGGCTGCCTTGGCCGGAATGTCGGCAACGGTGGCGCCGCCGGAGAAGCCGGTCCACTCGCCATCGCGCTTGAGATCGACATCGATGCCGGAAATGACTGTTTTGCCGGAGGTGACCGACTTGGCCTTAACCGTTCCCGAGATCGCCGGCGCCTTGAGATAGTTCAACACATCGGCGTTGACGGCGACGGCATTGGCGGCGAGGTCGCCGCGCTTGAGCTGTGCCGTGGTCAGCGCGACCTTGACCTGCGGGACATCGCCGCTGCGGGTGAAATCGATACGGCCCCGGATGTCGCCTTCGGCCGTTTCCAGCGCGAGTGCGGCGAGCGGGCCAATGTCTGGCATGTCGATGTTGATGGTGCCGATCGGCACGAACCCTTTGTCGAGCACGAGATCGCCCGACAGCTTGTTCTGCCCGAGCGAAAGCGACAGGCCCTTGATCTGGCTGGTGCCGTCGGCGGTGGCGAGCACGGCGCTGCCCGAAAGCTTCTGGCCGGCGACGTCGCCCGACAGGGCGACATTGGCAGCCGGATTGGCTGGATCGACCTTGCCGGTCGCCTTGAGGTTCAGCCCCGTGATTTCACGTGCTGCCGCCTCGATGCGGTCGCTGGTGACCGTCAGCGACACGTCGGGCGCGGTGCGCGCGCCCTTGGCCGTCAAGGCGAAGTCGATGGCGCCCTTGGCGTCCTTCGACAGCAGCGAGACATCGGCAAAAGAGCCCTTGAGATCGGCGTCGATCTCGCTGCCCTGCACGCGGGCCGTGCCCTGTGCCTTGAGCGCGCCTGACGTGAGCTCGATGGCATTGGCAGCGAAGGCGCCCTCGGCATCGCGGCTGGCGGTGGCCGAGAACTGGGTCCGTTCGGCCAGCGCAATGCGGATGCCCGCCGGCAGCGCGCTGGAGACCACGTCAGCCTTGAGTCCGAGCTGGAGCGCAAGGTCGGCAAGATTGAGCTTGGCGTTCATCTCGCCATTGAGCGCATCGCTGCGGATGATGCCTTGATCCACCGCGATCTCGGTCTTGCTGACCGAACCGGCCATGTCGACCGACACCCGGCCGGCGACCAGCGGCGCAAGCGTGGCCACGTCGGTCTTGAGCTCGGCCACGCCAAGCTTGATCGTAACAGGCCCGCTGCGGTTGGCGATGTCGAAGCCGTCGGAATGAGCAGAGGCGGCGATGTCGCGCAACTCGGTGTTGCCGGCGATGACCGAAAGCAGCGAGGCGCTGAAATCGACTGCCGGCACCTTGCCATCGCCCAGGGCGCGCAGGCTGGCGGCGTTGATGGCAACGGTGACAGGCTGGGCATCGCTGCCGAGGCTGAGCACGATCGGCCCTTCATTGGCCTTGACGTCGAGCGACAGGTCGGCAGCCCCTTCCGGATCGAGCGAACCGGCGGCGTTGGCGGTCAATGCGCTGCTGGCGACGGTGGCGCGCTCTATGTCGATGCCGCCGGTCGTGGTGCGTGTGCCGGCGACATCGAAGGTTGTGCTGCCGGCAAGCAGCGGCTTGAGGGTGGCGGGCAGGAAATCCTCGAATGCGCCGTCGCCCTTGGCGGCGATGACATTGCCCTGGTCGGTGAGCTTGTGCGTACCGGAGATGCGGGTGACGACAGTGCCGTCGACGGCGAAGGTGCCGTTGCCGCTCCAGTCGGCCAGAGGCCCTTCGCCCGACACGACCAGGTCGACCGCCGGCTGGTTGGGAAGCTTCAGGATGTTGGCGATGATGCCGCCGGCAGGCTCGGCCGCGCGGACGTTCAGCGTCAGCCGGTTTTCATCGGGCGCAAAGGCGATGTCGGCATCGACCGACCCCTGCTTGCCGTCGCTGCGGGCGACGTTGAGCCTGGTCTCGATTCCGAGCGGCGAACCACCGGCCTTGAGCATGCCCTTGGCTGCGAGCTCGGCAATGCCAGTACCGGCAAGCACCTCGCCGAGCGCGATCTCGGGCAAGTCGATTTCCCTGATGTCGAGCGCCACCGGCAGCGACAGGCCGCCGCTGCTGCTCTTTGCCTGCTGGGTGCCCGGCTTGGGGAGGCGCGCCACCTCGATACGCTCGGCCGCAATGCGGTCGGCGCGGAAGGTGAAGGAGAGCAGCGCCAGCGGCGACCAGTCGACCGAGACGCCGCGCAGGGCGAGCCAAGCCCCTTCCCTGTCTTCGATGACGAGGTTGTCGAGGGTCAGGTTGCCCGACCAGATGCCGTTGAGCCCGCTCAGCTTGATCTTCTGGTCGTCGGTGGAGGCCACTGACGAGATCAGCCCTGCGAGGTTTTCGCGACCCTTGGCGGTCAGCGTGAAAACGGCCGCCGCACCGATGACCAGGGCCAGGACGACCAAGATCGCCATGGAAAGAAGACGCAGGATTTTCTTCAGCATAACCATCGTGGTCAGAACGCCTGGCCGACGCCGGCATAGATGCCGTAGCTCGGGTCGCCGGGACCGGGATTGAGCGGCACGGCCACGTCGACGCGCAGCGGGCCGAAAGGCGTGAGGTAGCGGACGCCGATGCCGGCGCCGACCTTCACGGTCGAGAAATCGGGGAACTGCCTGGTCGAGACGGTGCCTGCATCGATGAACGGCACGATGCCGATCTTGTCGTTGTAGGCGTAGCGCATCTCGATCGAGGTTTCGGCATAGGACAGCCCGCCGGTCGGCTTGCCGTCGGTGTGCGGGCCGATACCCTGATAGGCATAGCCGCGCACCGAACCGCCACCGCCGGCATAGAAGCGCCGGTCGGCAGGCACGTCCTCGACGCTGGCGCCGAGGATGGAACCCATGGCGACGCGGCCGGCGAGCACGAAGCGGTTGTCGGCGCCGAGCCCGTAATAGGCCGAACCCTCGCCCTTGAGCTTGACGAACATGTTGCCGTTGAGCGCGTCGTAGGTCGGCTCGGCATAGGCGAGCGCACGGAAGCCGCGCGTCGGGTTCAGCTTGTCGTCGCGGTTGTCATAGACATATTGCAGCGGCAGGCTGACCAGGAGGTAGCGCTTGCCGTCGGGATTGAGCGCATCCTCGATGTCGGAATAGTCGACCGCCACCGAGCCGGAGACCGTCTGCTCCTTGGTCAACTCGTAAGACAGGCCGACATTGCCGCCGATCGAGAAGCGGTCGTAGGCGTCGGGATGCTCGGACACAGCCTTGAGGTTGGCGAAGAACTTCGAGGCCGGCCCGATGACGCCCGGCTTTTCGAACATGATGCCGGCATTGTAATTGAGGTCGCCGAGTTCGGTGGTGTCGCCGATGCGGCTGATCGAGCCGCCGATACGCAGCTTTTCGGCACGGCCGAACAGGTTGCGATGGCCCCAATAACCCTCGATGCCCGCGCCCTCGGTGTTGGAGAAGGTGGCGCCGGCGCCGAAATAGCGCATCTTGCGTTCGCTGACGCGGACGTCGATGGGGATCTCGCCGGCCGGATCGAGCGCCAGCGCCTCGTTGATCGACACCGAGCTGAAGACTTCGAGCGCCAGCAGCCTGTTGCGCGCGTCGTCGATCTCCTTGGGTGAATACTGCCGCCCGCGTTCGAGACCGGTCATGTAGACGGTGAAGTCGCGGTCGACGGTCTCGGTGCCTTCGACCGTGGTTTCGCCATAGCCGGCGATCGGCCCCGCTGCGACATCGAGGGTGACGTCGAGCGTGGTGGTGGCGTGGTCGGCGACGATGGTGCGGCCGACGACCTTGGCCAGCGGCCGGCCCTCTTCCTTGAGCGCGCGGACGATCCCGGCTTCCGCCTTGAGGATAGCGTCGGAATTGGCATTGCCGCCGGCGATCAGCCCGAAATCGGCGCCGCGGATGTTGGCTGCGTCGCCCTTGAGCACGACGTCGCCAAGCGTGAACATCGAGCCGGGCTGGATCGTCACCGTCACGGGGATCGGCTGCGGACCGTCGAACACGGCATCGGGCTGCAGGTCGTCGAGCCGCTTGCCGGCGATGGTGATGTCGACGACACCGTCATAGCGCGCCTTGGAGAACAGGGCGGCGATCAGCCGCTCGCGGTCGTTGCGCGCCTTGGCGAGCAGGCCGAGCGAACCCGATACCGGCCGCTCTTCCTCGCCCTTGAGCGTAGAGGCGTTTTCGAGCGCCTTGGTGAGGTCGTCGTCGTCGCCGACAACTTCGAAAGTGACGGCATAGTCGAGCGGGTCGACGACATCGGCGTCTTCTTCCTCGGCCGATCCCCAGAGCCTGATGCCGAAGATTTCGAAGGCCGCCGCCTTGTGCGTTTCGGCGGCAAGTATCGTGGTAGACAACAGCGCCGCCACACCCGCGCGCCAAAGCACGCGAGCGCCTGTTGGACTGTCGATTCCACGCATACGCCGCACAAACATCAAGCCAAGGTAACTCCCAATCCTAAAATTGGAATGAAGTTTCTGTGTTTTCGTAAAGCAGCCACAATCGATATGTCAGAATTGGTTGGGCGAATGAATGACAGCCGGGATAGGGATTCGGGTGTGTTCATCGGGGCGATCCGCATGGCCGGGCAATAACCATGCACAGCGTCCATGACAAGCAATTTAGCGCGCTGGGCCAAGCCCGGCGGCTTCCGTATTGACTGTGCGGCGGCAAGCCTGAACATGTCGCGTGAAGCGACGACGAGGGTGTTGGAGGGATATGACGATGCGTGCGGCGCGTGCTTTTCCGGTTTTCGTTCTGCTCTTTCTGGCCTGGACGTTCGGAGCGCTGGCGGCCGAGCCGCGGCGCATCGTGACCACTGAAAACAGCGATTATTTCGGCTTCGACCTCAGGTCCGAGCAGAACGTGACGCTCGACCAGTGCGAGACGTCGTGCCTCGGTGATTCGTCGTGCCGCGCCTTCACCTACAACACCAAGGCGAAATGGTGCTTCCTCAAGTCCGACTTCGCCGTCGTCAAGCCGTTCACCGGCGCGATCGGGGGCAAGGTCGTTCCGGTCAACGGCGATCCCGACATCGGCGCACCGGCCGAACTGTCCTTCTTCCCGGCTTCGATGGCCGACGAGGCCCGCCAGTATCGCAGCGCATTGACCGATGGCTCGGTGGCCATCGGCGAGGAAGGGCTGGCCGCGCTGTCGGCCGCCGGCGACAATGCTCTACTGCTGGGCGATCCACGCACCGCGATGCAAAAATTCCGTGTCGCTGTCGCCATCCTGCCGGACGACGTCGCCATCTGGACCCGCCTCGCCCGTGCCGTGATCGGCGTCCAGCCGGCCAATGGCGACGAGACCGCCTCGCTGCAGCGCGACGCGACGTCGGCGGCCTACAACGCATATCTGTTGTCGCGCACCGCAAAAAGCCGCGCCGAAAACCTGTCGCTGCTGGCGCAGGGACTGGACCGCCGCGACATGTTCCGCCCGTCGCTGCAGGCCTATGAGGCGAGCCTTGCGCTCGACAATTCGGCGTCCGTGCGTGCCGCATACGAGGACCTGAAAGCGCGGAAAGGCTTCCGCGTCGTCGAGCACACCATCGACGCCGACACCACCTCGCCGCGCGTCTGCGCCCAGTTTTCCGAGGCGCTGGTCAAGACGGGCGTCGACTACGCGCCCTTCGTCACCATCGACGACGCTGCCCCCAAGGGCATCGAGGCCAAGGACAAGCAGATTTGCGTCGAGGGCCTCGAGCACGGCAAGCATTATCGCGTCAGCTTCCGCTCCGGCCTGCCGGCGGCGATCGGCGAAGTGCTCGAAGCACCCGTCGTGCTGTCCGTCTACGTCCAGGACCGGGCCCAGTCGGCCCGCTTCACCGGCGACAGCTTCGTGCTGCCCGCCTCCGCCCGCCGCGGCATCCCGGTCGTCTCGGTCAACATGGAAGCGGCCGACATGAAGCTCTACCGCGTCGGCGACCGCTCGCTGGCGCAGTTGCTCTCGGGCTACCAGTTCCTGCGCCAGCTCGACGGCTATGACCTGTCCAGCATCTCCGACCAGATGGGCGAGCCGGTCTGGGAAGGTCAGCTGGCAATCATCAACGAACTCAACAAGGAAGTGACGACCTCCTTCCCGGTCGACGAGGCGCTGCCGGAGCGCAAGCCCGGCGTCTATGTGCTGACCGCCCAGCCGGTCGACGACAAGAGCGACACCTGGGCGTCCAAAGCGACCCAATGGTTCGTCGTCTCCGACATCGGTCTGTCGACCTATACCGGCCAGGACGGGCTCAACGTGTTCGCCCGCTCGCTCGGCTCGGCCAAGCCGATCGCCGACGCCGAATTGACGCTGCTTGCCCGCAACAACGAGATCCTCGGCACCGCCAGGACCGACGCCGAGGGCCGCGCCACCTTCAATCCGGGTCTGACCCGCGGCAATGGCGGGATGGCACCGGCGGTGCTGATGGCGAAACAGGGCGACGCCGACTTCGTCTTCCTCGACATGACGCGCGCCGGCTTCGACCTGTCCGACCGCGGCGTCACCGGCCGCGCCGCACCCGGCGCGCTCGACGTCTACGCCTGGACCGAACGTGGCATCTACCGTGTCGGCGAGACGGTGCATGCGGCGGCTTTGGCGCGCGACGATGCCGCCAAGGGCGTCGACAATTTGCCGCTGACCTTCATCTTCACCCGTCCCGACGGCGTCGAGGACCGGCGCATCGTCAGCCAGGGCGGCAAGTCGGGCGGCCACGCCGTCGACCTTGCGCTGTCCTCCGCCGCCATGCGGGGCACCTGGACGCTCGCCATTCACACCGACCCCAAGCAGCCGGCAGTTTCGAGCCAGATGTTCCTGGTCGAGGACTTCGTGCCCGACCGCATCGAGTTCACGCTGGCCGCCGACCGCAGCGAGATCGCCGCCGGTGAAACCGCCGAGGCCACGATCGACGGCCGCTTCCTCTATGGCGCACCGGCTGCGGGCCTGGCGCTCGAAGGCGAAGTGACGCTGTCGACCAAGCGCCAGTGGGACGCCTTCAAGGGCTTCTATTTCGGCCTTGCCGACGAGCAGGAAGGCGAAGCCACCCGCATCCCGCTGACCGACCTGCCCGCCGTCGGTGATGACGGCAAGGCGACGTTCCCGGTCAGCATCGACCAGTTGCCGTCGACGACCCGACTGGTCAACGCGGCGCTTACGGTGCGCATGCGCGAGACCAGCGGCCGTGCCGTCGAGGAAAAGCTCGACATCGGCATCCGCCCACAGGCGACGATGATCGGCATCCGCCCCGACTTCTCGGGCGAGGAAGTGCCGCAGGGCGGCACCGCCAAGTTCAGCCTGATCGCCGCCGAACCCGGCGGCCAGCGCGCGGCACTCGCCGGCGCGCAGTGGTCGCTGGTCAAGGTCGAGCGTAACTACCAGTGGTACCGTTCGGGCAGCTCGTGGAACTACGAGCCGGTGACCTTCACCAAGTCGGTGGCGACAGGCCAGGTCGACCTCACCGCCGAAGGCGAGGCCACGGTGTCGCTGCCCGTCGACTGGGGCCGCTACCGCCTCGAGGTCGAGACCGCCGATCCGGCCGGCCCAGCGACCAGCTACGAGTTCGATGCCGGCTGGTATGTCTCGGCGACCTCGACCGAGACGCCCGATGGCCTCGAAGTCGCACTCGACAAGGACAAGTACGCCGCCGGCGAGGTCGCCAAGCTCCAGGTATCGCCGCGCTTTGCCGGCGAGCTTCTGGTCACCGTCGGCGCCGAAAAGCTGCTCAAGACCATTACCGCGAGCATCCCCGAGGGCGGTGCTACCGTCGACATTCCCGTCGGCGAGGACTGGGGCGCCGGTGCCTATGTGACGGCCACGCTCTATCGTCCGGGCGAAGCGCAAGAATCGCGCATGCCGGCGCGTGCCATCGGCCTGAAATGGCTTTCGGTCGATCCCGCCGACAAGAAGCTCGCCGTCGCGCTAACGCTTCCCGAAAAGACCGAGCCGCGCAAGACGCTGTCGATCCCGGTTGCGGTGACGGGGGCTGCGGCAGGCGACAAGGCCTATGTCACGGTCGCCGCCGTCGACGTCGGCATTCTCAACCTGACCAACTACAAGGCGCCGGACCCCGAGAACTGGTATTTCGGCCAGCGCATGCTGGGGCTCGAACTGCGCGACCTCTATGGCCGGCTGATCGACGGCTCGCTGGGCGCCATGGGCAAGCTTCGCACCGGTGGTGACGGTGCGGCCCTGACCTCGCAGGGCAGCCCGCCCAAGGAAAAGTTGGTCGCCTTCTTCTCCGGCATCGTCGAACTCGATGCCGACGGCAAAACGACCGTCGATTTCGACATTCCGCAGTTCAACGGCACGGTGCGCGTGATGAGCGTCGCGTGGACGAAGGACGCCGTCGGCCACGCCACCGGCGACGTGATCGTGCGCGATCCGGTCGTGCTGACGGCCGGCATGCCGCGCTTCATGGCGCCGGGCGACTTCGCCGAGATGACGCTGGACATCGCCAACACCGACGCGCCGGCCGGCGACTACGCGCTGACCGTCGAGACGACGGGCGACCTGTCCACCGGCAGTGCCGCCCTGCCCGAGAAGGTGACACTGGAGCCGGGCAAGCGCCAGACGGTGAAGATCCCGCTGATGCCGGTGACGGCAGGCACTGCCGGCTTGACGATCCGCCTCGCCAACACGGAGGGGCTGACGGTCGAACAGGAGCTTTCCTTCCCCGTGCGGCCCGGCCAGTTGCCGGTGACCACGCGCATGGTGGTCGACCTTTCGCCCAACGCCTCGCTGCGCATCGACAGGGAGCTGCTGGCCGCAAGCCTGCTCGACGACGCCCATGTCAGCGTCGGCGTATCGCAGGCATCGGCCTTCGACGTGCCCTCGCTGCTGATGACGCTCGACCGCTACCCCTATGGCTGCGCCGAACAGACGACGAGCCGGGCACTGCCGCTGCTCTATGTCAGCGAGCTCAGCGCCGAGGCCGGCATGGCTGACGACCCGGAACTGCGCGAGCGCATCCAGGGCGCGATCTACCGTGTTCTCAATTACCAGTCCTCGTCGGGCAGCTTCGGCCTGTGGTCGCCCGGCTCCGGCGACCTCTGGCTCGACGCCTATGTCACCGACTTCCTGACCCGGGCGCGCGAGAAGAACTTCGACGTGCCCCAGGGAGCGATGATGCAGGCGCTCAACAACCTGCAGAACTCGATCGGCTACGACGTCGATGTCGAGGACCGCGGCTCGGAGATCGCCTACGCGCTCTACGTGCTGGCACGCAACAAGAAGGCCTCGGTCGGCGACCTGCGCTACTTCGCCGACACCAAGCTCGAAGCCTTCACCAGTCCGATGGCGGTGGCCCAGCTCGGCGCCAGCCTTGCACTCTATGGCGACGGCCAGCGCTCCGAGCAGACCTTCCAGTCCGCAATCCAGCTTGCCAAAGCGACAACCGAGCACAACTGGTACCGCTCGGACTATGGCTCGCGCCTGCGCGACGGTGCCGCCATGCTGGCGCTCGCCGCCGAAAGCAAGCCGGTGCCCTCGGTGATCCCGGCGCTGGTCAAGATGGTGGCGGCCGACCGCGCCGCGGCCAAGTGGACCAGCACCCAGGACGACGCCTGGATGCTGCTGGCGGCGCGGGCGCTGAAGGCCGGCAATGACGCGATCTCGCTCGACGTCAACGGTGCCGCCCATAGCGGCGCCTATTCCGAACGCGTCGACGGTGCCGACCTGCTCGTCAATCCGATCACCATCGCCAACACCGGCAAGGATCCGCTGCAGGCGGTGGTGACGACGGTCGCCGCCCCGGCACAGCCCCTGCCGGCAGGCGGCGACGGCTTTACGATCAGCCGCACCTACTACCGGCTCGACGGCAGCGAAGCCAATGTGACGGAGGTCCAGCAGAACGAGCGCTTCGTCGTCGTGCTCAAGGTCAGCGAGCTCAACGACTGGCCATCGCGCGTGGTGGTGGCCGACATGCTGCCGGCAGGCTTCGAGATCGACAATCCGGGCCTGGTCAACAGCGCCAACCTGTCGAATTTCTCGTGGCTGGAGCAGACGCAGGCCGCACATCTCGAATTCCGCAACGACCGCTTTGTCGCCGCGATGGAAAGCGGCGAAGGCGCCGACCAGGAATTCACGCTTGCCTATGTCGTGCGCGCGGTGACGCCGGGCGTCTATGCCCACCCGGCGGCCAATGTCGAGGACATGTATCGCCCGCAATATTCGGCGCGCACGGCCACCGGCATGATGGAGGTGAAGGCGGAGTGATCCGCCTTCGGAGTGCGATGTTGAGCGCCCTCATACCCCCACCCCTCACCCCTCCCCACAAGGGGGAGGGGAACGATTTCACCGGCGCAGCTAAGCGGTTCGCCGGAGGTTGGGGTGCGAGAGCCTTGCCTCAGGATTCCCCTCCCCCTTGTGGGGAGGGGTTAGGGGTGGGGGTAATCTTGGACACCACGCCTCTGTCTCTTGCACAGGGCGGATAAGGGGCAGCGATGCGCCCGACGGGGAAAACACTGCGAAGACTGCTGCTCTCTGGTGCCGCCCTCGCTAGCCTGGCTGCCCTCGCCGTCGGCGGCCTGCTGGCGCTGGACCGCGCCTTCCCACCGCCTTTGCCCGAGAAGCTCACCGTCTCGGCCGAAGTGCTCGACCGAGACGACCAGCTTTTGCGCGCCTATGCGACACAGTCGGGCCATTGGCGGCTGGGCGTCGGCCTCGACCAGGTCGATCCGCAGTTGGTCAAGATGCTGGTTGCCTATGAGGACAAGCGATTCTGGGATCATGAAGGCGTCGACCTGCTGGCGCTGGGGCGCGCAGCCCAGCAATTCGTCACCAACGGCGGCATCGTCTCCGGCGGCTCGACGCTGTCGATGCAACTGGCGCGGCTGATCGAGCCGCGCGAGCAACGCAGCCTTGCCTCGAAGCTGAAGCAACTCGCCCGCGCCATGCAGATCGAGCGGCGGCTATCGAAAAAGCAGATCCTCGAGCGTTACCTGACGCTGGCACCCTATGGCGGCAACCTTGAGGGCGTGCGTGCAGCCGCCCTCGCCTATTTCGGCAAGGAACCGAAGCGGCTGACCGTTTCGGAAGCAGCCCTTCTGGTCGCCCTGCCGCAACTGCCCGAGCGCCGCCGCCCCGACCGCAACCCCGACAACGCGCAGGCCGCGCGCGACCGTGTGCTCGGCCGCATGGTGACGGCGGGCCTGCTCGGCGAAAGCGAGGCCGCCCGCGCCGCGCTCGACGACGTTGTCGCCACGCGGCTGGCGCTGCCGGCACTGGCCCCGCATGCCGCCGATACCGCCTTGCGCAACCAGCCCGGCACCGACCGGCACCAGCTGACCTTGCGCAGAAGCGTCCAGGAAGGACTCGAGGCCGTCGCACGCGAGGCAGCCACCCGGCTCGGGCCACGCATCTCGGTGGCCATGGTGATGGCCGACGCCATGACGGGCGAAATCCTCGGCGAGGTCGGCTCGGCCAGCTTCCTCGACGCCTCGCGTTCGGGCTGGATCGACATGACCCGCACTGTGCGCTCGCCCGGCTCGACGTTGAAGCCGTTCATCTATGGCCTCGCCTTCGAACAGGGACTGGTGGCGCAGGAGACGCTGATCGAGGACCGGCCCGCCGATTTCGCCGGCTACCGGCCCAAGAATTTCGACATGAGCTACCAGGGCGACGTTTCGGTGCGACAGGCACTGCAGCTTTCGCTCAACGTGCCGACGATCCGTCTGCTCGACGCGGTCGGGCCGCAGCGACTGACCGCGCGCTTCCGCCAGGCCGGCGTCACTCCGCAATTGCCGCCCAACGAAGTGCCTGGCCTGGCCATCGGCCTCGGCGGCGTCGGCGTGTCGCTGCGCGACCTCGTCCAGCTTTACACCGGGCTTGCCAATGGCGGCCGCGCCAAGATTCTGCGCGATGGATCGGAGACGGCCACGCCCCCTCCGCTCGCCAACGGAACGGTGCTCGAGGAACAGGCGGCCTGGCAGATCGGCGACATTCTTTCCGGCGTGAGGCCGCCGGAGGGCGCCGCCAAGCGCGCCATCGCCTACAAGACCGGGACGTCCTATGGCTACCGCGACGCCTGGTCGATCGGCTATGACGGCCGCTACGTGCTCGGCGTCTGGGCGGGGCGGCCGGATGCCGGCGCCGTGCCCGGCCTGTCGGGATATGTTTCGGCAGCACCCATCCTGTTCGAGGGCTTTGCCCGTTCCGGCCTGCCGGCGATGCCACTGCCGCGCCCGCCGGCGGGAACGCTGCGCACCGCCCGCGCCGACCTGCCGGTGACGCTCGAACGTTTCTCCACCTCAAGCGAGCTGCCGACAGTTGCGGCAGCGATTGCCGAACCGGCGCCGCAGATCGTCTTTCCGCCCGACGGCGCCCGCGTCGAGCTGGGCGCTGCGACGGACGCCGCATCGCCGCTGGTGCTCAAGCTGCAGGGCGGCCGCGCGCCGTTCCGCTGGCTCGCCAACGGCAAGCCGCTGGCGGCCCTGGCGCGTCGCCGCGAGGCGACCTGGCAGCCCGACGGTACGGGCTATTCAACGCTGACGGTGATCGACGCGGCGGGCCGTGCGGCGAGCGTGCGGGTGTTTGTGGAGTAGATGATTTGATCTCGCGGCTGGACATGTTCGACGTGCTTTTGGAGGTCGACCCGACATTCCAGCCGGTTTGGGACGCGTTTGCAGACAAATGGCGCGACCAAACCGAACTGCCACTTTACCTGGCTTTGGGAGACTTGGCGCGACACGTGATTGGCAAGCTGGAGGGCGGCCAGGTCCGTGAACTTCAGCATATTTTCGCAGTCGTGGAACGTTGGCTCGCCGATGGCGATGAGCTCGTACGGGAGGCGACAACAATCGGGCTGCTGGAAGACCTCCAAAACCGGAACCTCCATAAGACCACATCGCCGGATCAATTGAAGCAGTGGCTGGGCCCGCGCAGCGCAGCGCAATGGATCGAGGTTGAAAGATTTTGGTCGGGGCAAATCGCCAAGGCCTGACTGCCCTTGCCTCCCCCGCCAACTCCCCTAGCTGTCATCGCTTGTGGCGAACGTTCATATCGTCCGGGCCGGTCAGGACTTTTGAGCGAGCAAAAAAATTTCCGACGGCCCGGCAGCTCGCATGAAATTTGCCCATGCGGCGCGAAATTCGGAACATTCGCCGCATCTAATTTCTACCAGTTCGATAGAGTAGAACCATATTCGAACGGAGGCGGAAATGACCACTTCACGCAGAACGGTACTTCTCTCGGCGCTGCTGGCCGGCGCGGTTCAACTCGGCGGCCTGGGCCTTGCCCATGCCGATACAACGCTCCTCAACGTCTCCTATGACCCGACCCGCGAGCTCTACAAGGAGTACAACGAGGCCTTCGCCAAGCACTGGAAGGCGGAGAGCGGCGAGACCGTGACGATCCAGCAGTCGCATGGCGGCTCCGGCAAGCAGGCGCGCGCCGTGATCGACGGGCTCGACGCCGACGTGGTCACGCTGGCGCTGGAAAGCGACATCACCGCGATCGTCGAGAAATCGAAGAAGATCAATCCGGACTGGCGCTCGAAGCTGCCCAACAACGCCTCGCCCTACACCTCGACCATCATCTTCCTGGTCCGCAAGGGCAACCCCAAGGGCATCAACGACTGGGGCGACCTGGTCAAGGACGGCGTCCAGGTGATCACGCCGAACCCGAAGACCTCGGGCGGCGCACGCTGGAACTACCTCGCCGCCTGGGCCTGGGCCAACGGCCAGTTCGGCGGCGATGAAGCCAAGATCAAGGAATTCGTCTCCAACCTCTACGCCCACGTGCCCATCCTCGACACCGGCGCCCGCGGCTCGACCGTGACGTTTGCCGAGCGCGAACAGGGCGACGTGCTGCTGGCCTGGGAAAACGAGGCCTATCTGGCGCTCGACGAGTTCGGCGCCGAGAAGTTCGATATCGTCTTCCCGCCGCAATCGATCCTGGCCGAGCCGCCGGTGGCCGTGGTCGACGCCAATGTCGACGCCAAGGGCAGCCGCAAGGTCGCCGAGACCTATCTGAACTACCTCTACTCGGCGGAAGGCCAGACCATCGCCGCCAAGCACCACTACCGGCCGTCCAAGCCCGAACTGGTGCCTGCCGCCGACCTGCAGAAGCAGGCCGAGTTGAAGCTTGTCTCCATCGACGATCCGATTTTCGGCGGCTGGGCAAAGGCGCAGCCCTATCACTTCGGTGATGGTGGTATATTCGACCAGATCTACAAGCCGGCCCAGTAAGGCGAAGACCAGGACGACATGACATCAGCTCCCGCCAAGGCGGGGTGGCGGTTCAGACAGCCGAGCGTCATTCCGGGTTTCGGATTGACGCTCGGCTTCTCGCTTGCCTACCTCACGCTCATCATCCTGATCCCGCTTTCAGGCCTCGTCTGGCGTTCGGCCTCGCTCGGCTGGACCGATTTCTGGGCTATCGCCACCGACCGCCGCACCGTCAAGGCGCTTGAAATCAGCTTCGGCACGGCCTTCATCGCCGCCGCCGTCAATGTCGTCTTCGGCACCATCGTCGCCTGGGTGCTGGTGCGCTACCGCTTTCCCGGCCGCCGCGTCATCGACGCGATGGTCGATCTGCCCTTCGCGCTGCCGACGGCGGTGGCGGGCATCGCGCTGACGACGCTGTATTCGCCGAAAGGCTGGATGGGCAGCCTGCTGGCCCCGCTCGGCATCAAGGTCGCCTACACGCCGCTCGGCATCATCATCGCGCTGATCTTCATCGGCCTGCCCTTTGTCGTGCGCACGGTGCAGCCGATCATCGAGGAGATCGACAAGGAGGTCGAGGAAGCTGCCGCCACGCTCGGCGCCAACCGCTTCCAGACCATTTTCCGGGTGCTGTTCCCGGGGCTGGCGCCGGCCGTCATCACCGGCTTCGCGCTCGCCTTCGCGCGCGGCGTCGGCGAATACGGCTCGGTCATCTTCATCGCCGGCAACCTGCCCTACATCTCCGAGATCGCGCCGCTTTTGATCGTCATCCGGCTCGAGGAGTACGACTATGCCGCCGCGACCGCGATTGCCACGATCATGCTGGCACTGTCGTTCCTGATGCTGCTCATCATCAACCTCATCCAGTCGCGGACCCGCAAGCGCTATGGCTGATCCAGAGCTTTACCCCGCCGACGCCTATCACGAGCACGCCTCGCTGGCGGTGACCGAACGGCCGCTGGCGCGCGCCGGACTGATGTTCGTCGCCTTCGCCTTCCTCGCCATCTTCCTGCTGCTGCCGCTGGTGGTGGTGTTCGAACAGGCGTTTTCGCGCGGCATCGGCGCGTTCCTCGAAGCCATCAACGAACACGACACCATCGCCGCGATCAAGCTGACGCTGCTGGTCGCGGTCATCTCGGTGCCGCTCAACCTGGTGTTCGGTGTCGCCGCCGCATGGGCCATCGCCAAGTTCGAGTTCAAGGGCAAGGCTTTCCTGACCACCCTGATCGACCTGCCGTTTTCGGTGTCGCCGGTGATTTCAGGCCTGGTCTATGTCTTGTTGTTCGGCGCATCGAGCCTGCTCGGGCCCTGGCTCAAGATGCACGGCATCGTCATCCTTTTTGCCGTGCCCGGCATCGTGCTGGCGACCGTCTTCGTCACCTTCCCCTTCGTCGCCCGCGAGTTGATCCCGCTGATGCAGGAACAGGGCACCGGCGACGAGGAGGCAGCACTTTCGCTCGGCGCCAATGGCTGGCAGACCTTCTGGCATGTCACCCTGCCCAACATCAAATGGGGCCTGCTCTACGGCGTGCTGCTGTGCAACGCGCGCGCCATGGGCGAGTTCGGCGCCGTGTCGGTAGTCTCGGGCCACATCAGGGGCATGACCAACACCATGCCGCTGCATGTCGAGATCCTTTACAACGAATACAATGCAGTCGGCGCCTTTGCCGTCGCGTCCGTGCTCGCCGGCCTGGCCCTGGTGACGCTTGTGCTCAAAACCCTTCTCGAGCTCCGCTACGGCGCCGAGATCGCCGCCACGCGCGGACACTGACAGAGGTCGACTGATGGAAGTTCGCGTTTCAAATGTGCGCAAGGAATTCGACCGGTTTCCGGCGCTGCGCGACGTCTCGCTCGACATCAAGTCGGGCGAGCTGATCGCGCTGCTCGGGCCCTCGGGCTCGGGCAAGACCACACTTCTGCGGCTGATCGCCGGGCTCGAACGGCCGACGCGCGGCACGATCTTCTTCGGCGACGAGGATGCCTCCAACAGGACCATCCAGGAGCGCAATGTCGGCTTCGTGTTCCAGCACTACGCGCTGTTCCGCCACATGACGGTGGCCGACAACATCGGCTTCGGCCTCAAGGTGCGGCCGTCGGCCAAGCGGCCGACCAGGGCGGAGATCCGCCGCCGCGCTTCCGAACTGCTCGACCTCGTCCAGCTTTCAGGCCTGGAAAAGCGCTACCCGGCACAGCTTTCGGGCGGGCAGCGCCAGCGCGTGGCGCTTGCCCGCGCCATGGCCATCGAGCCGCGCGTACTGCTGCTCGACGAGCCCTTCGGTGCGCTCGACGCGCAGGTGCGGCGCGAACTCAGGCGCTGGCTGCGCGAGATCCACGACGCCACCGGCCACACCACGATCTTCGTCACCCACGACCAGGAAGAGGCGCTCGAACTCGCCGACCGCGTCGTGGTGATGAGCCAGGGCCGCATCGAACAGATCGGCACCGCCGACGAGGTCTACGACACGCCGAATTCGCCCTTCGTCTACGGCTTCATCGGCGAGTCGAGCTCGCTGCCGGTCAAGATCGAGGACGGACAGGTCTGGATCGCCGACCGGCCGATCGGGCTTGCCGCACCCGAACTTACCGATGGCGAGGCGACGCTCTACTTCCGCCCGCACGACATCGAGCTGCTCAACGAATGCAATGGCTGCATTGCCGGCACGGTGGCGGCGAGCCGGCGCGTTGCCGGCACCCGTCGGGTCGAACTGGAGATCGGCGGCGGGCGCGAACGCGTCGAGATCGAGCTGCCCGTCGGCCACCCCGCCGCCCAGAAAAGCCGGGTCGCGTTCCGGCCGAAGCGCTGGAAGGTGTTTCCGAAAGTGGTGGAGTAGCTGCGAGGGCGTACTGGCGCTCACTGTCTCGGTTTGACTCGGTCGACTTCTGGGAGGCGAGGCCCGCAACGCCGTTACCGGGCCTCCTGTGGAACCAGCGGCTTGAGCGGGTCCTTCGCGTTACTTGAGGCTGACTTTTGCTACGCTATCCGCATAGTCCCGCTTGGGGTCGCCCAGGCCGAGGAACATCTTGACGCCGGCGACAAGGCTTGAGGCGTCAAGCCAAATCTGGGCGTCAGCCGGGTCGAAGCGTAGCAGACAGAGCTTGGGATCATCCTTGCCCTTCTCGAACCAGGCTGCCACGAAGCGGTTCCACAGCCGGTCGATCGTGTTGCGGTCGTTGTCGATCCTGACCGTCCCATGGATGGTTGCAAACAGGTCATGTTTCTTGGCGGCGTAGACGAGGGTTGCCTTCTTCGCGCCCGTCAGCTTTTCGGCAATCTCGGTATCCTTGGCAGTAAAGAAGTAGATGGTCTTGCGCTCGCCATCGAACTGCGCCGTCATGGGGCGCGGGTCAACTCCGGCGATGCCCACCATGACGGTCATGTCCGCGCGGATCGATTTCCAGAATTTCGCTTCAAACTCTTGCTTGTCGGTCATCGGGTCTCTCCGGTTCGCCAATTGGCCGGCGCTGTTGGGAAATTTCTGCCGAACTGTCTAAGCGCCTGCGGCGCGCTTTTTGAGCCGCCGGTCTCTCCTCGCCAGATGGGCGTCATGTCTCTGTCGCTCCGGAGAAGGCAGCAGCGGCAGGGGCTCTACGAGATCGAAATTATCCGGCACGCTTTCGATGAACTCGCGGCCGATGCGGTAGGTGCAATATCCGAAAAACAGCAGTGCAAAGAGACGCAGCATACGACCTCCTTTTATGTTGCCTTCGCAACGCGAGGCGCAGACCTCGTTCCCACAAGAATGCGATCGGCTTCGAGAAAGGGCGCTGCGGACGGCTGCAAAAGGGCCCGTCTTGGGCCGATTATGGGCCATGCCTAGCGGCGGAAACGCGGCCTGGCAGAAGGCGCCCTGATACAGGATCCTGCATCAAGGCGGCCGCCCGTCGGTCAGTCCATGATGTGCACGACCTTGCGAGTCTGCGGGTCGATAAGAACGGTACGGCCGTCCATTACGACATACTGATACTTGTTGTCGGCAAGTGCGCCCGGCTTGAGGATATCAGGAACGATAGCTCCTATTACCAGCTCAAAGTTGGACGGGCGTTCGACGACCACCGGATTGGTTTTCACATATTCCCGGACTACGATCTCCTGTTCGGGGGTCACGATCACAGTCTGGGCAGTCGCGAATGCGGTTCCTGCGAGCAGGATGGTGACGGCAAGTGTGTTTCGGAAAATCATCTCGATACCTCCTGAGTTGATGTGTAACAACCGGTATGGACCGAAACGGTTCCGTGCTTGGTGCGCGAAGTCTGGCCGCCAGCTACATTGACTGCCGATATCCCAGACGAGTAGCTCGCCTGCCTCATAGGCTGGAGGTTGCAGGTTCAAATCCCGCAACCAGTCCTCATGTCGCAGGTGCGCGATATGGCATTTCACATGCGAGCGGTTAGATTGCGGGGAAAGCAGAAAGGATCGAGCCCCATGATCGAAGTCGTCCGAAAAAGGCCTGTGTTGGCGTTCATCGCCGCTACAGCCTCGGCTGCAGTGATAGCAGCAGGTGCCACCATCGGGGTTCTTCAAACACTCACCATCCTCGCGACAATCGGCACTGCGTTGGTGATGGGCGCACTCGTCATCGGGTCGTTTGCCAGATAGGCTTGCCCCGCCGGCGGGTCGCCGTCGACATCTCTTCGCACGGTCGACCCGCAATCCGTCTCGGCTGACATGCTAGGGGGCCGGCAGCCTACCGCGGCGCCGGCGCGCGCCGCGTCGAGCTCGAAACCGGCGGCAGTCGCGAACGCGTCGAGATCGAGCTGCCGGTCGGCAAGTTACCGATACGACGTGTTGAAGTGCCGCTCGAGGAAACGGCTGTAAGCCCCCATCAGCGCGCTGAACAGGAAGTAGACGGCGGCCGCGAAGACGTAACCTTCGAGCACGGCGATGCCTTGCCAATCGGGGTCGCGCAGGGCCGTGCGCACCGTGTCGAGGAAGTCGAGCAGGCCGATGATCGTCACCAGCGTCGTGTCCTGGAAAAACGCGATGAACAGCCCGACCAGCGCCGGGATGACCTTCTTCAGCGCCTGCGGCAGCACGATCTTGAACATCACCTGCCAGTAATGCAGCCCGAGCGCGCGGCCGGCCTCGAACTGTCCCGATGGCACGTCCTGCAGGCCGCCGCGTACGATCTCGGCGATGTAGGCCGCGGCAAACAGGATGATCGCCACCTGCGCGCGCAACAGCTTGTCGATGGTGACCCCGTCCGGCATGAACAGCGGCAGCATGACGGCAGCCATGAACAGGATGCTGATCAGCGGCACGCCGCGCACCAGTTCGATGAAACCGACGCCGAGCACGCGTATCGCCGGCAGGTGCGAGGCGCGCGCCAAGGCGAGGCCGATGCCGAGCGGCAGGGCGAAGGCCAGTCCGACGAAGGACAGCATGAACGACAGCGGCAGGCCGCCCCATTTCGACGTCGGCACCGCTGTCAGGCCGAAGACCCCACCGGCCATCAGGACGTAGAGCAGCGGCAGGATGCCGATTGCCCAGGCCAGCAACAGCCCCCTGCCCCAGACACGCGGGATCATCGACAAACCGCAACTGCCGAGGAACAGGCTGAGCGCGACGAGCGGGCGCCACTGCTCCTCGAACGGGTAGAAGCCGAACAACATGTAGCGCAGCTTGTCGGCGAGGAACGGCCAGCAGGCGCCGGAGCTTTGCTTGCAGGCTTCGGCGCCGCCGTCGAAGACAGCATTGAGGAACAGCCAGCCGAGCGCGAACTTGGCCAGGAGCAGGATGACGCCGCCGCAGACCAGCGTGACCAGCGCATTGCCCGGCGTGCCGAAATAGGCGGTGCGCCACTGCGAGCGACGCGCCGGGCGGGCGACATGTTCGATCGGTGCGGAAAGTGCCTGGGTGTCGGTCATGTCAGCGCGTCTTCAGCGCGACACGCGCATTGTACCAGTTCATGAACAGCGAAATCAGCACCGACAGGCCGAGATAGATGCCCATGAAGATGGCGATGGTCTCCATCGCCTGGCCGGTCTGGTTCATGATGGTGTTCGAAACCATCACCAAGTCGGGATAGCCGATGGCGATGGCGAGCGAGCTGTTCTTGAACACGGAGAGATAGGTGTTGGTCAAAGGCGGGACGATCACCCTGAGTGCCTGCGGCAGCACCACCAGCCTGAGCGTGCGCGAGCGTGGCAGGCCGAGTGCCTGCGCAGCTTCCCATTGACCCTTGCTGACGGCCTGGATGCCGGCGCGGACGATCTCGGCGACGCTGGCCGACAGGTTCAGCATCAGCCCGACCAGCAACGCCACGAACTCCGGGCGGATCTGCAAGCCGCCGGTGAGGCGGAAGCGGCCAGCCTCCGGCGCGCTCCACGACAGCGAGACCTGGCCGCTGGCCCAGACGGCAAGTACCGGCAAGACAAGCAGGATGAGCGCGACGATCCAGCCGGCATTTGCCTGGCCGCTGGCGATGCGCCGGCGCCGGGCAACGCTGCGCACGACGAGTGCTGCGGCGATGCCGAGCGCAAGTGCGGAAAGCACGAGTTCAAAACCGCTGTGCCATTCGAGCGATGGCACGGCCAGGCCGCTGTTGGACAAGAAGAAGCCGGGAACCAGCTGGATCGCCTGGCGCACCGGCGGGAACACCAGGATGATCAGGAAATACCACAGGAACAGGTAGAGCAGCAGCGGAACGTTGCGCAGCACCTCGACATAGGCAAGCATCAGCCGGCTGAGCAGGGGATTGGCCGACAGCCGGCCGATGCCGACGAAAACGCCGATGATGGTGCCGAAGAGTGCTGCGAGGAACGACACCTTGATGGTGTTGATCAGCCCGACGAGAATGGCGCGGGCAACCGTGTCGGTCGGACCGTAGGCGATCGAGGTCTCGCTGATGGCGATGCCGGCCTGCCTGGACAGGAAGCCAAAGCCGGTGGCGATGTCCTGCCTGGCGAGGTTCGCACTCGCGGTGCGGTACATCACCCAGGCGGCGAGCAGCACCGCTGAAATGGCGACGAATTGGTAGAAGGCCGCGCGAAACCGCGTGTCGTTCAAAAACAGCATGAGCGCGCCGATGTCGTGTGAACAGGGAAGAAGGTCCGCGCCGGGTAACGGCGCGGACCTTGCAGTTCTTAGCGGACCGGCGGCGCGTAGAGCAGGCCTCCGGCATTCCACTGCGTATTGGGCCCGCGCGTCATGCCGAGCTTGGTCTTTTCGCCGAGATTGCGGTCGAAGACCTCGGCGTAGTTGCCGACGCTCTTGATGACGTTGTAGCCCCACTTGTTGTCGAGGCCGAGCATCTTGCCGAGCTCGTCGGCACCGCCCAGCATACGCTGGACCTCGGGGTCCTCGCTCTTCAGCATCTCGTCGACATTGGCCTGGGTGATACCCTTCTCCTCGGCCGCCATCAGCATCCACACCGACCACGAAACGATGTCGCGCCAGTTGGAATCGTTCTGCCGCACGGCGGGCGCCAGCGGCTCCTTGGAGATGGTTTCCGGCAACAGCACGTAGTCGTCGGGGTTGTTGGCGACAGCGCGGATCGAGGCAAGGTCGGAACGGTCTGACGAGATCGCCTCGCAGCGGCCGGAGTAGAAGGCGGCGCGGTTCTCGTCGGGGCTCTCGAAAACGACCAGCTCGAACTTGCCGCCGATGGTGCGGAAGAAGTCGGTCAGGTTCTGCGAGGTGGTGGTACCCGGCAGGGTGCAGATCGCGGCGTCGGTCAGTTCCTTGGCGGAAGCGACGCCGAGCGACTTGGGCACCAGCAGGCCCTGGCCGTCATAGAACACGGTCGGGCCAAAATCGATGCCGAGCGACGTCTCTCGCGAAAAAGTCGCCGTCGTCTGGCGCGACAGCACGTCGATCTCGCCCGACTGCAGCGCCTGGAAGCGCGTGTTGATGTTGGTCAGGACGAAGTCGACCTTGTCGGGATCGCCAAACACGGCAGCCGCGATCGAGCGGCAGATGTCGGCGTCAAAACCCTGCATGCGGCCCTTGTCGTCTGCGGCGGCGAAGCCAGGAGTGCTGAGCGATACGCCGCAGATCAGCTTGCCGCGCGCCTTGACAGTGTCGAGCGTGGCCGATTGCGCGGCGGTGGCACCGACCATCAGTGCGGCGGTTGCGGCGCACAGCGCCAGGAATTTACGTTTCATGCTTCCCTCCCTCGATTGTCGATCGCAGGCCGCCTGCACCATTCTTCCCCCGGTGCCAACGTCGCCTCGATCTGTCGCGGGGCTATGTATGCATATATTGTGTACGATGTGGAAGATGAGTGTCGTACAAAATGTATACGATAGTTGGCGATGTGGAAAAGATCGCAGAGCCACATGTCAGGCTGACGGCCGATGGCACGTGTGGGGGCTCAGCGCAGCCGACACCCCGTTGGAAGGGCAACCTGCAGTGGCACCGGCCCGCGCCGCAAGGCAATCGGAATTCAGACTGTTCACACGAGGGACTGCGACGGCGGTCAGCCGTTGCAGGCTTCGGCCAGTTTGCGCACATGCGCACCGTCGTACTCGTTCGGCGTGTAGGTGCCCATTTCCTCGCCGCCGACAAGGATCGTGAACCCGCCGACGAGCAGCTTCCCCAGTGCCGGTTCCATGGTCGTCAACCCGTCGAAGACATAGCGGCCGTTGTAGGTCTTGCCGGTGGCATCGATGGAATGGGTTGCGTCGCCGTTGCGCAGTTCGAGCTTGGCGCTTCGCCCTTCGCTCATGTCGCCGGACTTCGGGTAGAACGCGACGACAACATCCGAATATCCGGCGGTGCAGTTCAGCGACACGTCGACATCGCCGGACGCTGGATCGTAATAGGCGAGCGTCAGTGTGGGCGACAGGTCGTCGTGCAGGAACCATCCTTTCGGGATCACCGACTGTGCGACGGCCGCAGAGCTTGCGACAGCAAGCATCACAAGTGAGGAGAGTACCGCCTTCATGCCCACGCCCCCCGTGTATCTGGACAAGTAACCAGACGCGGCGCTGGCTGACAAGCAGCAGCGTTTCTCATCTGAGCTTATCGAGCGGCACCCCAACATTAACGGGGCAGGAAATCAAACATGTCTCGCGAGCAATAGGTCGGGTTCTAGGTGCAAGCGTGGTACACCGAATGAGGCATCAATAGAGCGACAGAAGAAGGTGGTAGCCCGGCGATACCCCATTCGAATGCATCCTTTATATGCTGGGCGCGCCGCAGATGCCAAACCTCGGCACCTCCCTGAACTTCTGGATCAAAGGGCACCCGAGTGATCGGGCGGGGTGATATTGCCGGCAGTCGCGAAGGTGCCTAGTCTTCCTTCCATGATCGACAGCCGTAAGTTCATTGCCATATCTCTTGGTGCCATCGTAGCAGTGGCCATCGTGGTTCTAACCACCGGATGGCTTTTGGGACCGGTAGGTTGGTTTCTGGGCGTGGGCTTTGCTTGCACGGCCCTGGTCGCCATTGCGGCTCTGGTAAGAGATCGGCATCAGAAATATCTCATAGAACGCGGCCTTCTGAAACGCTCGCTTGGCTCATAACCAAGGGAACGGCTGAGCGCGATTGCGGGTAACCACCGCATCCCGCCCATCAATCGTGAACACTGTTGATCCGAGGAGCTATGTATTCGCTGTCAGGGACAGGCAACGGCCCGTCCGTCTTAACGGTGGCGGCCCATGTCTTAAAGCTGCCGTTGCCGCCACGACAGTTGATAGTGGCCTGTCCGACATAAGGGGCACCATATTCGCAACTGCCGTATGCGGCGATGGCTCCCTGTCCGGGAGCCTCGAAAGCCATCTCGTTAACTTCAAGAACCGATCGGTACCCCTGCCAAAGCCGTGCGGTACTTTCCCTTGCACGGAAGATTAGCTTTCCTCTCGCGGTCGAGAACTGAAGCGTCACGACGCCGTCGGACGTTCTAGTTCGCGTTACCTCACCAGTACAATCCGACAGCAAGTTCTCGTTGGCAACAACCAGCCTTTTGCAGATGCCTTTGACCGTCCATTCGCCGCTCTGCCCTGAAGGGGGAGTTGCCCATGATGCTGCGACGGCGGGGGTGAACACTCCAATCGCAACAGTTACAGCCAACTTTATTCGCATGTTGTCATCCGGGGTGGGGAGCGAGCGGTCCAGTCCGTTCGTCGCGTTGGTCAGAGGCAACTGACCGGACCAGCAGCAGCAGCGCGAGCAGCCTGATAGCACGCTACAATGCCCACCACGACTATGAATAGGTGAGCGGCGATCTTGAGGTGTATTGTGTTGCGAAAGCGCGCTGTGAAAACCGAAACCGTCAATATGCAAATCGAGTAAGCCGCCGCCGCCAGGTAGGCAAGGGCAGCTGGTGGAAAGTAGGTCGGAATAACGGGCCAACAACTGGCGAACGTATAGGGACCAGTGTTTTGGGAAGCGAGAACAGCAAGCAGCACCCAAGCGGCAGCGTGAACAAGAAGTAGCGGGTAGTTCAATGCACGCAACAACCAGAAATTCCCTGCTGAAAACAACCCAAGGTAATCAGACGTGGCGCTAACTGGCAAGCAGCAGCGCTTCGTCGCCGGGGAATGATGCTAAGTGGGCTTTGCCTTATTGAGAGCAGTGAGCCTTTGTACCAATGAGGTGTACTGGTAGACGGCTTTGAGTAGTTCTTTGGCAAGTTCGATTGCGAGTTCTGACTCTTCCTTGCCGATCTTATCGTAGTCTTTCGCCTCGATATGGGCGGCATCAGGACGGACACGACCACCCGTAAGTGAGCCATGTAGCGTCTGGCTCGGCCGACCAATCGGTGTGGGCGGCAAGGTTCACGCGCTTTCCCGCCGGCCTGGTCACTCTTCGTCTTCGTCATACCCCAGCAAGGTCATCAACTGGTCGACCATCAGTTCGGCCACTGAGCGGTTGATGGCAAGCTCGACTGCCCCGTCGTCGGTTTCAAGATTGAGCAGGGCCAGTAGCGGCTCTTCGTTGACCACTTGCGTATCGACCTGAAGCACGCGGTTGGGCGCCGTGTTGGTCAGTCGCGGCATTCGTTTGTTCCTCGTGGTGCAAGCTGGGCCTGAGCTACAAGCCCAGGCCGCCTTAGAATGAAGTCCGCCGCCGCTAATACAAGAGCGGCGATGAAATTGAGAACTAGAGAGCGAAACGGTTTGGGCATAGGGGGGGCTCCTTTTGGTGAGCCCTACACTTGAGATGGTTGAGCAGACGAATTCCCGGCCGAGCGGGTGATCCCCGGCCAATCTCAGCCGAGATCAGGACGGCGGAAGGACGTTGGCTGCAATCGACGCTTCGATAGCGTCAACTGAACTGGCAAATTGTGCGAATTCTGCCAATTCGAGCGTGTAGTATTGATACTCGCCTCCTGCGAAGCCAGCGAGCAATACATGGTGTTTCCCATGCCCATCGCGCTTCAGACGCAGCGACAAGGTCAGCCCATTTGAGATTGGTGTGTCCATCTGGTGGACAAGCGTCCCTGTGAAGGCCAGCTTCAGGGGGCGAAAAATAGTCGAAAAAAGGCCCATCTCGGTTCTTACCCCCCCTGGCGCGCGCATCGACCCGCACGTTACCGTCGCATCTTCATGCGTCTCGCAATCGCTCCACGCAGGTTTGAATCGCGCGCTCGAATTGGTTAAGGGGGAGCGAAAAGGCAGCCGTCGGCGCAATCTACCTCAAGCTCCCCGTCTTCGTTTGAGACGAGGAGAACAAACTGGTTGTCTACGTATAGTTCACAGACAAGCCTCTTGTGATGGCTCGCGCTGCTTAACATTGTTGTCCAACGATCTGACATCGGAATTGCCCAAACTGGGGTGGGAAGCGAGCGGTCCAGCCGGCCTGAGTATTTGGAAGCTAGTCTATAGTCGAGATTGTTCGTAGCAATTACTATTGAATGGATTTTTGTCGATTTCTCAAAACTGCCCACGCCGCGACGACGACCCCGATCACGCCCATCATCAAGACGAACATGATGACCGCCTCATACTGCTCGTTCGGGTCGCTATTCGCCGTTGCAGCGGTAAACAAAAAAGCCACCACGGAAAGCGGGACTGCGATGATCGAGATGACTACAGCCATCGCTATCAACAAGTTGACAAACAGGTTGGTGAAGAACCGTCTAACACGCGCCATTCGCCCCTCCCGTTGAGGCGCGCATCCTCCTCCCACCGCTGTCGACACCTGTCGAGGTGATCGTAGCCCTGCTTATCTTCGACCAATTCGACGCACATCGACCACGCGACCATCGCGTTGTCGAATAGCGATCTCGAAGCGAGTGTTGCCGCGCCATGCCCGGTAGACAAAGAACCGGCCGCGGCAGTCGACACGGCGCACATCTCGGAAACCGCGATTGCGCAGCAGCCTTTCACCCTGGTTGCAGGATATCCCGCGGCCTCTGTTGAGATTGGTCCCAATGCTGATGTCGATGTTGACACTGGATTGGGCAATAGCCTCTGGAGGAAGCGCCACCGGTGAAGCGAGCAGGCCAACAGCAAGTCCTAGCGGCAGAAACCAAGATCTAAGCATTGCACTCTCCTGATTAGGGCATCAAGCGAAGGTAACCAGACGTAGCACTAGCTGACAAGCAGCAGCGCTGATGGCCAAGCTCTTCTGCCCGCAACGGCAGACCAATCCAGACGGTCGACACTGAAAGGAATGCTGTCGAGCTACCCTCGCCCGCATCCCCTCACAGCTTCGTCCAGGCGGCGTTCTTCTTCGACGAGCGCACGCAGGCTTCGATGAAGGCGACGCCTTCGACGCCGTCCTGCACGGTCGGGTAGATCACGTCCCGGGCAGGCTTGCCGCCCTTCTTGCGCGCCGCGCGTATGGCCCGAGCCGCCTCCTGGTAGATGTTGGCAAAACCTTCAAGATAGCCTTCGGGATGGCCCGACGGCACGCGCGTCACCCGTGCTGCGGCAGGGCCTGCGCCGACGCCGCCGCGGGTGATCAGCTGCTTGGCCGCACCGAACGGCGTGTACCAGAGATAGTTCGGGTCGGCCTGCACCCATTCGATGCCGCCTTTGGAGCCGTAGACGCGCAGCTTGAGCCCGTTCTCGTGACCCGGCGCCACCTGGCTGGCCCAGATCATGCCCTTGGCGCCGCCCTTGAAGCGCAGCATGACGTTGACGTTGTCGTCGAGCAGGCGGCCGGGCACGAAGGCGTCGAGATCGGCGGAGAGCGAGTCCAGCTCGAGCCCGCTGACGAAGCGGGCGAGATTGTAGGCGTGGGTGCCGATGTCGCCGGTGGCACCGCCTGCGCCCGACTGCTTGGGATCGCCGCGCCACGACGCCTGCTTCTGGCCGGTGGCGGCAAGATCCTCGGTCAGCCAGTCTTGCGGATATTCGGCCTGGACGACGCGGATGTCGCCGAGCTGGCCCTTGGCGACCATCTCGCGCGCCTGCCGGATCATCGGATAGCCGGTGTAGTTGTGGGTGAGCACGAAGACCTTGCCGGTCTTCTCGACCAGTGCAGCCAGTTTCTTCGCCTCGGCGAGCGTTGCGGTCAGCGGCTTGTCGCAGATGACGTGGATGCCGGCTTCGAGGAACGCCTTGGCCGCGGGGAAATGCACATTGTTGGGCGTGACGATGGCCACCGCCTCGATGCCGTCCGGACGTTTTGCCTCGGCCTTGGCCATCTCGGCGTACGAGGTGTAGCTGCGCTCGGGATCGAGCCCGATTTCGGCAGCCGAAGCCTTGGCCCGCTCGGGGTTGGACGACAGCGCGCCCGCCACGAGCTGGAAATCGCCGTCCATGCGCGCGGCGATGCGGTGCACGCCGCCGATGAAGGCGCCCTGCCCACCGCCGACCATGCCGTAGCGGATCGGGCCGCTGCCATTCCCGGATTTCGATGCACCGACCATGTCGTGTTCTCCCCTTGATATGTTGCCCCTCACCCGGCCTCCGCTTCGCTCGGCCGACCTAGAGAGGAGGTCTGAAGCGGCGCACTTGCCACTTCTCCCCGACAGGAAGAAGGTGGCCGCGGGACGTACGTCCCTACTCGATCCCCATCATCGCCCGCAGCATCGCCCGATCGCTCGTTCCACCGGCAAAATCGTCGAACGCCTTGTCGGTCACCCGGATGATGTGGCTTTCAATGAACGGCGCGCCTTCGGCGGCACCGTCCTCGGGATGCTTGAGGCAGCATTCCCATTCGAGCACCGCCCAGCTGTCGTAGCCATATTGAGCGAGCTTCGAGAAGATGCCGGAGAAATCAACCTGGCCGTCGCCGAGCGAGCGGAAGCGGCCGGCACGGCCGAGCCAGCCCTGGTAGCCGGAATAGACGCCCTGGCGCCCCGTCGGGTTGAACTCGGCGTCCTTGACGTGAAACGCCTTGATGCGCTCGTGATAGATGTCGATGAAGGCGAGGTAGTCGAGCTGCTGCAGCAGGAAATGCGACGGGTCGTAATTGATGTTGCAGCGCTTGTGGCCGCCGACCGCGTCGAGGAACATCTCGAAGGTGGCGCCGTCGAACGTATCCTCGCCCGGATGCAGCTCGAAGCAAAGGTCGACGCCGGCCTCGTCATAGGCGTCGAGGATCGGCGTCCAGCGCTTGCCCAGCTCGGAAAACGCCTCCTCGATCAGGCCCGCCGGCCGCTGCGGCCACGGATAAAGATAGGGAAAAGCAAGCGCGCCGGTGAACGAAACGCAGGCCTTGAGGCCGAGATTCTGCGAAGCCCTGGCGCCAAGCTTCATCTGCTCGACCGCCCACTGCTGCCGCTCCTTCGGTTTGCCGTGCAAGGCCGCCGGCGCAAATCCGTCGAACTGCGCGTCATAGGCGGGGTGCACCGCCACCAGTTGCCCCTGGAGATGGGTCGACAGTTCGGTGATCTCGACGCCGGCCTCGGCGCAGACGCCCTTGATCTCGTCGCAATAGGTTTTCGACGTCGCCGCCTTCTCGAGATCGAATAGCCGCGCATCGGGCGTCGGGATCTGCACGCCCTTGTAGCCGAGCCCGCCGGCCCACGATGTAATCGATTTCAGTGAATTGAACGGCGCCGCATCGCCGGCGAACTGGGCGAGGAATATTGCTGGTCCCTTCATTGTCGACGGCATCTCTCAAAACTCCTCGTCCGATTCCGGCACGCACTGGTGCAGCGCCAAGATGACCACTATTCGGGCCGGCTCCGCAAGAGCCAGCGGCAGGCCGTTTCACTGGTCCCCGGCGCGCCAGCGGGTGAAAATGCCGTCGTCGGTGATCGGCACGGTCATCGCCTATCCTTTCAGCAAAGCCTCGACTGCCAGCCCGACCGAAAGCATGCGACGGTCGTGGCCGTGGCGGCCGACCAGCATCAGGCCCACCGGCAGGGCAGTGCCCGGCATCGGCAGCGACAGGGCGCAGAGGTCGAACTGGTTGGCGACCTGCGTGTTGCGCAGCAGGAGTCCCTCGATCCGGTCGCCATGGCGTTCGTCGGCCAGCATCTCGGCGATCGGCTGGGCGACGACAGGCGTGGTCGGCAGGACCATGAGGTCGACGACGGACAGCCGTGCGTCCATGGCGGCCACCAGTTCGGCGCGGCGGCGCATGGTCCTGATGTAGGCGACCGCCGGCACCTGCAGCGCCCGGCCGAGCCCGCCGCTGACATGCTGGTCGACAGCGACCTTGGCGCCCACCGACAGCCAGTCGGCATGGATCTCGGCGCCTTCGATGGCGGCGATCGAGGCCGTGCGCGTCGACTCGCGCAGGGCCAGCAGCAGGTCGTCAATGGCAAGGTCCTCGACCCGTGCGCCGGCTGCGGCAAGCCGCTTGAGCGACAGCTCAAAGGCGGCGGAAACGGTGGCGTCGCAATGCTCCATCAGCCGCCCGCGCGGCACGCCGATGCGCAGGCCAGACAGGGACAGCGGCGCAAGCGCGGAAAACTCCTTGCCGGCCATGACGGCGTCGGCAGCGATGCAAGCCCCGACCGTCCTTGCCAGCGGCCCGAGCGAATCGAGCGACGGCGACAAGGGAAACGCTCCGTCGAGCGGCACGCGCCGCGCCGTCGGCTTGAAGCCGACCACGCCGTTGAGCGCGGCCGGGATGCGCACCGAACCGCCGGTATCCGAGCCGATCGATATGTCGGAGGAGCCTTCGGCGGCGGAAACGCCGGCGCCCGACGACGAACCGCCGGGAATCAGCACCGGATCGGCGGCATTGCCCGGCGTGCCGTAATGCGGGTTGATGCCGAGCGCGGTGAAGGCGAATTCGGTCATTGCCGTCTTGCCGATGATGACCGCCCCTGCCCGGCGCAGGCGCCGGACCACCAGCGCGTCCGCTTGCGCGGGCGCAGCATCCCGACGCATCAGCGAACCGGCAAGCGTCGGCTCGCCGGCGACGTCGAGCAGGTCCTTGATCGAAACGATGGCACCGTCCAGCGGTCCGAGCGATAGCCCTGCCCTGGCGCGCGCATCGGCAGCGTCGGCAGCCGCGCGCGCGGCCTCGGCATAAAGCTTCATGAACACGCGCTCGTCGCCGGCGCGGGCGGCAAGCCGCCCAAGGATCGCTTCAAGCCGGTCGCGTGTCGTCATTCGGTCACCCATTGCTGGCAAGCGCTATCGTCGCGGCGACTGATAACACGCGCTGGCCCCATGCAATACGGTTGTCGGAAATCGCCAACGCCTTACATTCGCACGGCTTGATAATCGGAGCCGCCATGACCGCCCATCTGTTCTCGCCGATCACCCTCGGCCAGCTCGAACTCCCCAACCGCATCGCCGTTGCCCCGATGTGCCAGTATTCGGCCGACGATGGTTCGGCCACGGACTGGCACCTGCAGCACTGGATGAACCTGGCGATGTCCGGCGCCGGCATGATCACCGTCGAGATGACCGACGTCGAGCGCCGCGGCCGCATCAGCCATGGCTGCATGGGGCTCTACTCCGATGCCAACGAGGCGGCGGCGAAGCGGACGCTGGACGCCGCCAGGCGCGTGGCAACGCCCGGTGCGAAATTCGGCGTGCAACTGGCCCATGCCGGACGCAAGGCCTCCAACCGCCGTCCATGGGAAGGCTCGGGCCCGCTGGCGCCAAACGAGGATGCCTGGCCGGTCGTCTCTGCCTCGGCGATTGCCTATGCCGACGGCTGGCAGGTGCCGCATGCGCTGAGCGAGGCCGAGATCGAGCAGGCCGTCGGACATTTCGTCGAGGCAGCGAAGCGGGCCGAGCGCGCCGGCTTCGACTTCATCGAGCTGCATTCGGCCCATGGCTACCTGCTGCACCAGTTCCTGTCGCCGCTGTCCAACCATCGCACCGACAAATGGGGCGGTTCGCTGGAAAACCGCATGCGCTTTGCCATCGAGATCGCCCGCCGCGTAGCCGATGCCGTACCCAACCTGATGCTGGGCGCGCGCATGTCGCTGACCGACTGGGTCGAGGGTGGCTTCACGCTCGACGACGCGATCGAGGTGGCCAAGGCCTACCGCGATGCGGGAATCGCCTATATCTGCTGCTCCAGCGGCGGCAACTCCCCGCACCAGAGCCTGCGCACCGGCCCCGGCTACCAGGTTCATCTCGCCGAAGCCGTGAAGCAGGCGACCGGCATTCCGGTGCGTGCGGTGGGGATGATCGACCAGCCGGCCCAGGCCGATGCGATCGTGCGCGAAGGCCGCGCCGACATGGTGGCGCTGGGTCGCGCATTGCTTGCCGATCCACGCTGGCCCTGGCGCGCGGCGGCGACACTTGGCCACGACTTTCACGCCGCCCCGCAGCTCGCGCGCTCCGTGGCACTGATGAAGCAGTGGGGCGCGGCGACCGCTTAAGCTTACCCAAGGTCTGGCGTGGCGGACGCTTCCTGCTGGATCAGGACGGCGTCGCTGCGCGATGATCTATCGTTCGGACCAAGAGATTCGGGGACAAAAATGAAGAAGAGCGTCGAGACGATCCGTGGCGACAGCGAAGGCATCGCCTACGAAATGCCGGTCTACCGCATCTCGGGATCGTCGACCGAGGCGCCCTCGGCCTATATCCAGGCGGCCCTTCATGGCGACGAACTGCCCGGCGTCGTTGCCATCGACGCGCTGATGCCGAAATTGCGCAGGGCAGCCGTGGAAGGACGCATTCGCGGCAACCTGACCCTCGTGCCGCGGGCCAACCCGATCGGCGCCAACCAGCTGTTGTTCCATGCCGCGCAGGGGCGCTTCGATTTGGGCACGCGCACCAATTACAACCGCGATTTCCCGCTGCTCGACAGGCCGGACGTGTCGCTTCTGCCCGGCGACGATGTGGCGATGTCGGCCGACAAGCGCCTCAAGGCGCGGCTGCTCAAGCTTTCGGTCGGCCATGACATCGTGCTCGACCTGCACTGTGACGACGAAGGCGTCGCCTATCTCTACGTGCCGGAGGAGCTGTGGCCGGCGATGGAAGATTGCGCGGCGAACATGGGCGTCGACGCGGTGATCCTGTGGGGCGGCCAGTCGGGTTCGTCCTTCGACGAAGCGTCACTGCATCCCTACCTCAAGATGCCGCGCCGGCAAGCCAGGCTCGAAAGCCGGGTGGTCACCACCGTCGAGTATCGCGGCACCTCGGACGTCCATGCCGGCACCGCCGAATATGACGCCGAAGGCCTTTACCGGCTGCTGGTGGCGCGCGGCGTGATCGAGGACGCTTCGATCGAAACCAGGAAGGCATTCGACGGCGTGGTGGCGCCGATCGAGCATATCGAGATGGTGCCGGCACCTTGCGCCGGCGCCATCCTCTACGACGTCAAGCCGGGCGACCGGGTCAAGGCGGGCACGCGCCTCGCCACCATCGTGCGCGCGCCCGGCGAGGACGGCGGCAGGGTGGAGGTGCTGGCGCCGCAGGACGGCTACATCCTGACCCGCCGCTCGCACCGCGCCACCCGCGCCGGCGACGACCTGGTCAAGCTGGTCGGCACGCGGCCGAGCAATGACGCCCGGTCAGGCGCGCTGGAGGCTTAGGCGAATTGCCCGGGAGCGCCGGCACCCATGCAGGCTCCGGCCATGACATGAGTTCATCATTCCCCGGCGCTATCGCGCAGCCGCGCGGAGCCATTGCGTCAGACTCGCCAGCGCCCGCTCCTGGCTGCGGCTGAACTTGATGGACAGGTAGTAGCTCGACCCAGTCGGCATCGACTCACCGTATACCCTTTGCAACGTTCCTTCGGCGATACCCCGTTCGCCAAGGAAGTCAGGAACCAGCGCCGCGCCAATGCCGGCTCGGGCCATGTCGAACGCCAGCTGGTAATGCGTGCACAGCTTCCAGCTCTCCTTCTGGAAGGTCGAAAGCTCGAGGCCGTTGTGACGACAGTAATCGATCCAATCGGCGCCTACCGCAGACGGCGAAACTTCGGTGGTGATCAAGGGGCAAGGCCACGGGCCCAGATCTGGGGGAGCGACGGCGATCAGGTGGTCCCGTTTGAGCAGAACGCTCCGATATCCGCGCTGCGAAGGCACAGACGTGATGAAAGCATCGGCCACCCTGTCGCTTAGCTCATCCTCCTCGCTGACCGTGATGAGTTGCAGATCGATGTCGGGGTACCGGGCGAAGAACTCGGGCAGCCGCTGGACCAGCCAGCCGCTGGCGAAGGTCCCATAGGCGGCAAGGCGCACCGTTCCATTGGCCGCTCCGACGACCTGCGCCGCCGAGCGCTCGATGAGATCGAAGGCACGGTCGAGTTCCAGCGCCAGGCGACGCCCCGCCTCGGTCAGCACGAGGCCGCGACCCTGCCGCTCCACCAGCCTCTCGCCAAGTTCTTCGCTCAGGCGCCGGATCTGGTGACTGACAGCACTTTGCGTCACGCCAAGCTCCTGGGCCGCATGGGAAACGGAAAGATGCCGTGCAACGGCTTCAAAGGACTGAAGCGCCCGCAGGTGGGGCATCGACCGCTTTTTCGTCATGACACATGAATTCCACTCAAGTGAGTAGACTGGAATTCATTATCTTCACCTATGTCAATGCTTTAGATCATTGTCCCACAGTCGATCGGCTTGCGCGGGAGACATAGCGATCCGACTTCGCATCTATTGCTGGACTGGAATTCCTGAAGTGACGCCAATGACCAAGCCCCTGCGCATCAACAGCCCGACGTTGGAACCGGAGGACGGGGAGTATCTGGCCCAATGCCAGTTCGCGCTCGAACCCTCGCTGGTCAAGCTGCTGAGCATTGCGGAAATGGCAGGATGGAACAGGACCCATGTCGTGATGGCGGCGCTGACGCTCTGCGCGGAACTTGCCGAGCTGCCTGAAGGTCCTCAGGCTCTCCAGTGAATTATCAGGGTCAGGCCCGGTCCCGACAGTTCCTCGCGGTCGCCGACAACACGTTGGCGACCGGCCAGATAGCGGGCTCGAACTGGTTCGCCCCCCTGACGAGCCATCAGTTCGGCAGGGTATCCTTGAAGATGCGGCCATCCTTCATGATGACCAGGAAACTCGTCTCGGGGTTGGCGACCAGCTGGAGATCCTCGAGCGGATTGCCGTCGACAAGGAGCAGATCGGCCAGCGCGCCTTCCTCCACCACGCCCAGCTTTCCGGGATAAGGGTTGCGCTTCCCGGAAAGTGTCAGCAGTTCGGCATTGGTCCCGGTCGCCATCACGAGGGCTTCGGCAGGTGTGTACCAGCGGATAAGCGAAGCGAGGATTGCGCCCTGCTGCCGCGCCAGATCGCGGGAGAACAATACGTCCGTCCCCCATGCCGTCTTGATCTTGTACTTCTTCGCCAGTTCGTATGTCCGGCCGATGCCCGGCCACACCTCTTCCGCCTTGGCCCGCTCGACCGAGCCCTCCCGAAGACCCAGCCTCATCATCTCCGGAAGCGGCTGCAAGCTCAGCCAGATATCCTTCTCGGCGATCAGCTTGGCGGTTTCCTCGTCCATGAGGAAGCCGTGTTCGATGCATTTCACGCCGGCCGCGATTGCCATTTTGATCGCGTCCGTCGTGAAGGCGTGCGCAATGACGTAGGTGCCCCAATTCTCGGCGATCTCGACCGCGGCCCGCAATTCGGGTTCGGTGAAGGTGGTGACATCGAGCGGGCTGAATGGCGAGGACACGCCGCCGCCGGCTGTTAGCTTGACGTGGGCGGCCCCTTGCATGAACTGCTCGCGGACACGCAAGCGCACCTCATCCGGGCTGTCCACGACTATGCTGCCTCCGTTTCTCTCCATGGGCGTGAACGGGCCGCCGATCGTCCGCGGCAGGTCGCTGAATGGCCGGAAGTCGCCATGTCCGCTGGTCACCGTGATCATGGCGCCGGATGGATAGATGCGCGGTCCCACGACGATTCCGCTGTCTATCGCGCGCTTGAGACCGAACACCGGACCGCCCACGTCGCGCACCGTCGTGAAGCCACGCATCAACGTATGCGTTGCCTCGTCGCCTGCGGCGAGATTGGCAAAGCCGATGTCGCTCATTGCCTCTGCCGGGGTCGACGCGATCAGCATCGCGTGCCAGTGCGCATCGATCAGGCCGGGCATCAGCACGCGGCCGCCGCCCGCTATCACCTTCGCGCCCGCCGCCTCGATGGGGGCGGTCGAGATGCGCTCGATGAGGTTGCCGTTGACCAGCACATTCGACGTCGGCGACAGCGTGCTTGCCTTGCCGTCGAATATCCTGACGTTTTCGAACAGGACGGTACCTGTCGGCGCGACGAGAGGCTCGGCCGGCGCCGCGACGGGGTAGTCATGCGCCAGACTGGCGCCACTAAGGCCGGCAAGGAGAGCGGGAACAAGGAGGAGGAAGCTCAGCAGGTAAGTTCGTATGCCCGTCATCTTGTAGATCCTCAACATCGGTTGCGGATGGGAAGAAGGAAGCGGCCCCTATCGATTGGCTCTTGTCAAACGACACTGCCAACTGAAGACAGTGCGCGCCCTTCATGGCTGTAATCTTGCCACGACTTTGGCATGGCGGCGCTGAACTATCCACCCACGGCGGCGGCTGGGCGCAATGATGGCTGGTCCTGGCCTACCCTGGCCCCGCATCGTCATGCGGCCCGCCCCCTGCCGGTTTTCACAGGCGCAGGCGTGCCCTGCAAGCGCGTTGTCACTGGTGCTGGCTGACCAGCACCACGCCGAGCCCGATCAGGATCGAGCCGCAGGCCTTGGGGATCATCCACTCCGCCTTGCCTTTGCTGACCCGGCCAAGTGCCAGCGAGGCGATGCCGACGGCCGCCACGTCGGCCACCGAGAATACGAGATTGACGATCATGCCGAGGATCATGAACTGGAGCCACAGCGGCATGGTCGCCGCCGGATCGACGAATTGCGGCAGGAAGGTCAGGAAGAACAGCACGGTCTTCGGATTGAGCACCTCGACCACGATGCTGTCGCGCAGCGTGCTCGACCCTGCATCGCCATTGTCTTCCGAGGTCTTGTTCCAGCCGAGGAACATGGTGACACCGAGCCACACCAGATAGGCAGCGCCCGCAAGCTTGATGGCCTCGTAGACGACGGGCGCATGGGTGATGAGCGAGGCCAGACCGGCGGTCGCCGCAACGATGTGCACGTAGCAGCCGAGGTGAATGCCGAGCGCGGCCATCAGCCCGGCCTGGCGGCCATGCGCCAGGGTCTGCGCGGTCATGTAGAGGATCGCGGGGCCCGGCATGCAGGCGAAGGCAAGCGTTGCGACAGCGAACGGAACCAAAAGCTCCAGCGACAACATCACGGCTCCTCCCCCGACGATTTGGCCGCTGGGAGGAATAGGCGTGGCTCCGGCGCGAAAACATACGGCAGGTGCCGTATTTGGTTCGCCCGCGCTTTCGACCAATGTGGAGATGGTTAAGGCAATACTACCAGGACTGCCGGGTTCAGCCCGCGGGCAACCCCAGGCGAACCGCATAGGTGGTCAGTTCGGCGGCGCTATGGAGATCGAGTTTGCGCATCAGGTTTTCCCGGTGCTTGCGGGCGGTCAAGGGACTGATGCCCAACCGTTCGGCCACCTCGCGCGCGGTCATGCCATGCGCCACCAGCCCCAGGATCTGACGCTCGCGTCGCGTGAGCGGGATCGGCGACACGATTTCCTGCGTGGGCCCGCCGTTTCGGCTCGGCTCGCTGATCGCGAAGCGGACGGTTCGCGCCAGATATGTTCCGCCCTTCTTCACCGCCTCGATGGCCGCCCCCAGTTCCTCGGGATCGCCGTCCTTGGTCAGATAGGCGCTGGCGCCCGCCTCGATCGCGGCACGCACAGTCCGCGGCTCGATGTTTGCGGTCAGGACCAGGATCTTCATGCGGGGCGCCAAGGCGCTGATGTCGGAGATGAACTGTATGCCGGCCACGCCAGGCATGCCGAGATCGAGGATCAGCAGGTCCGCGCGCGCCTCCCGGACATGCCTCAACAAAGCCTCGCCATCTGCTGCCTCGGCAACGATGGAGACGTTGTCCATTGTTGAGATGAGCAGCTTGAGGCCCTCGCGGACAATGGCATGGTCGTCGGCGAGGATGGCGGTGAGTGGGCGATTCATGCGGCGACCATAACAGGCTTATCTGTCCGGTCGCCAACCTATGGGAAACAAGTTGCAGATAGATCAATCGTCACGGGTGCGACCGTCGGGTCAATATCCATCCGGAAGCCGGAGACATACGATGCAGGAAGCCAAGATACGCCATGCCCTCATCGAGCTTCTGTATCGCAATTCCTATGGCGTGGTCATCTCCAACATCGTCATTTCGCTGGCAGCCGTATACGTGCTCAGCAATGCCGTTTCCACGACTTGGCTGGCCACCTGGTTAGGTGCGCTGTATCTGCTTACCGCAACACGCGTCCTTGCATCGCGCAGCTTCTTTCGGCGCAGGTTGGATTCCGGCTCGCTCATGCCCTGGGCATGGCTCGCGGCAGGTTTTTCGTGGGTATCGGGCCTCCTATGGGGCGCGCTCGGTTGGGCCGGCTTCCTGCCCGAGGAACCGGCCGTGCTGTCCTTCACCGTCATCGTGCTGACTGGCCTCGTCTGTGGCACGGTGCCGTCGCTGTCGGCCTTCCCGCCGGCTCTCATCGGTTCGATCCTCGCAACCGTCATCCCAGTCGCCATTCGCTGCATCACAGCCGAAAGCGACTTCTCCGGCGCCTTCCTGTTTTTGCTCGCGTCGCTTGTGGCCATCAATTTCTACTATTGCCGCATCACCTATCGCATGTTGCGCGAAACAATCAGCCTGCGCCTAGAGAACGAAAGCCTGGTCGTGCACCTGGAGGAGGAACGCGACCGCGCACAAACGGCCGATCGTGCCAAGACGCGTTTCCTCGCGGCGGCCAGCCACGACCTGCGCCAGCCGATCCATGCTTTGAGCCTGCTGGTCTCGACGCTCGCCATGCTGGGGCAGCGCGGCGACGTGCCTTCGGGCGACGCCCGCAACCTGGCAAGCCGGGCGAAGTCGGTCGTCGGCAACCTCAGCGGGCTGCTGAACGCATTGCTCGACATCTCCAAGCTCGACGCTGGCATTGTCACCGTCACCCCCGAGACGGTGCCGTTGCGCCAGCTTTTCCGCGACCTCCACGACGAATTTGCCGGGGAAGCGAAACAGCGCGGCCTCGCATGGCGCGTGGCCGACAGCAGCCTGAGGGTCGAAAGCGACCCGATGATGCTCAGGCGGATCCTCAACAACCTCGTGTCGAACGCGTTTCGCTACACCACGGAAGGCAGCGTCCTGCTCGGCTGCCGCAGGCGCGGCAGTCTTGTGGAAATACAGGTCCTGGACACAGGCCCGGGAATTCCCGGGGATCAGCAGACAATGGTCTTCGAGGAATTCGTGCAATTGCAGAACCCGGCCCGCGACAGGACGCAAGGCCTGGGCCTGGGGCTCGCGATCGTCCGCCGCACGGCCCAACTGCTGAAGCATCCACTCAGGCTGGTCTCAACGCCGGGCCGCGGCTCCATGTTCTCGATCGCGGTTCCCAATATCCGCACGACGGCAGCACCTCGGCTGATCGAGGCAATGCCTCCTGCCGGCATTGCCGCCGGCATCATGGTCGTCGAGGACGAGGACGACGTTCTCGACGCGATGGTGCAGCTGCTCAGCCTGGAAGGGCATCGGGTCTATGCCGGCCGCTCCGCCGCCGAAGCGCAAGGCGCCCATGCCAAGGCATTGGCCGCCGGCGAAGCTCCTGTCGACCTGATCGTCGCCGACTACCGCCTCGCGGACGGCGTCACCGGCTTCGATGCGATCCAGGCTCTTCGCGCCCATGTCGGACGCTCCGTCCCCGCCATCATCGTCACCGGCGATACCTCGCCGGCACGGCTCAAGGAGGTCAGCGCCAGCGGGGCTCGCATTCTCCACAAGCCGATCACCGGCGAGGACCTGCGGGAAGCGATCCTCGCCGCATGCAAGCGTGGCTAGTGGGTTGATCGAGAAAGGGGCTGGTCGCTACTCGACGCGTTCAGCCCCCTGGAGGACAGATTTTCCTGCTACTGGTCGAATGCCGACAGCCAGTCCGCATCGATCTTGCGGTTCAGGCAGTAGTCGCGCAGGCGGTTGCGCGTCTTGTCGGTCTTTCCGAGCCCGAGATAGCGCGCTGCGTTGCGCCAGTAGATGTTCTGCTGTTGCTCGGGCGTGTAACCAGCAGCTGTCAGCTGCGCGCCGAGCCGGTACATGTAGTTGTTGTTGTCCAGTTCCTTGGCGATCATCGTCCAATCGGTACCGTAGAGCAGATGCCGGACATCAGGGTCGTAGCGTGACTGGAACTGCTTGAGATAACCCCTGATCTCGGAGCGCGTCCGGTCATCGAACTGCGGACTGGTCAGTTCGTAGAGGTAGCCGAGATCGGCAAAGAGATGTTCCCTGCCGTCCTCTGATATCGTCTTACCGACGATGAACTCCCAGGCGTCCTTCCCAAAAGCGTCCTTGGAACATCTCTTTGGCGCCGGCTGGGTGCGCAATTCGTCGAAGCTGCCGAAATGAGCCAGATTGACGCGCAATTTCGGAAATTCGCGCAATGCCTCTCGCCACCAGGACGGGCTGGCCCGATGGCCGTAGCCGCAAAGCGAGCCGAGGCTGTTTTCCGCATGCGCCATGATCGGCACGTCGTTCGATTCACACCATGCGTACAGCCTGCGAAGCGCGGTCTCCATCTCCATCCCTCCCGGCGCGCCCTTGGGAAACCTGATCTCTCCATTACCGAACGCCTGGAAACCCATTGGCGGGTAGAGCTTTACCCCGACAAAGCCGCAGTCGAGAATTGCCCGCTTGACCAGCTTCAGCGAGCCGCCGCCCTCGGCCTCACGCCATGGATCGAAACCGACGAAGCTGTGCATGTGCAGCTCGGTTGTGCGCGCGATCTGGACCTGAAGCAGGTCCATGACCTCTATTTGCTCGGCGATGGATGACCGTGCACGGCTGTTTCCGAGCCAGTTCTCCATGTCGAGGAAGCTTGGCGTCACCAAGGAAACGCAACCCGACGGGGCAAAGACGCGAAGGTATTCGCGTGCAATGGCTTCCCGATCGTCGAGCAGCAAAAGCGCGAAATAGATGTAGCGCTGCATTTCGCTTGGCTGGCGCTGCAGGCCGTTGGCTAGCCCGATCGCGCCTACGCGGGACAACGCCCGGGATCGGCTGAACGCCTGCGGCCTGACGGCATCCTTGGCCAACTGCTCCATCAGCGCCGGATAATCGGGTTCGACGTCAAGACCTTCGACACCCCTGCCGAAGGTTTCGATGCCTCTTGCCCGGCGGTCCATTTCCTGGATTGCGTCAGCAAGTATCTGGGTCTTGCGCTGCTGCACCACGGAAGCAGGCTCGAGCGGTGTCCCGGACCGCAACCGGGCAGCTTCGGTGGGCGCGTCTTTCGCGCCGCGGCTCAGGATATCGACCAGAAACGCGATCAGGCCATTGAAGAGCCCTTTCGTCTGGACGTCGGCCCGCGGTAAGAACTCATCGCGCAATTCGCCGAGAGCGACATATTCGACGAAGCCTCGCACCGGCACGTCCGAGGCATTGAAGAAGTGACAGTGGACGTCGATCACAGGATCGGCAGATGTCAACGCACAGCGCCCGGGCTCAGGACGCCAGCGCGCGCAGCCTGGAGTCACCGACAGCGCTGCGGCCGCACCTAGCAGCCACAGCATGCCACGGCGATTCACGACCCTTGGCCTGTCGAATGATCCCGCCATGCCGAACCCGTCCCCACAAGTTCACCAAGGGGCATCCTGCGGCGAGAACGGCAGAGAGTCGATACGGTTGTGAAGGGCGAACGACGGCAGGTATGGGAACGCCCGTCTCGCGCTTGCCGTCAGCCCTCGGCCCCGTACACCAGCCTGTCCTGCCTTGCGCGCAGCTCCGCGATCTTCGAGCCGAGGGCGACGGCAGCGTTGGCGGCGGTGATCAACTCGCCCTTCCTGATCGGCGCCGTCACGGTGCCGCCCTGCAGCAGGCCGCAGGGGATGGCCTTGGCCGTGCGGGCTTCCGGCGCGGTCATGATCCACGACCGGTAGCAATATTCGCCGATGGCATCGAGCTTTTCGCCCGGCTGCATGTCCTTCTTGGCCACGGCGCAGACGTCGGCGACCGGCTTCGACAGCGGCACCATGTCGGCCTTGCCGTGCAGCACGACGCGGGCACAGGTCAGCGGCACCTCGAGCGAAGTCAGGTGATAGGGACGATGGAAGGTGAAGTAAGGCCCCTCGCCGACCTTGAGGTCTTCCATGCGCTCGCGGATGCGCGGATGCGACATCTCGGCGATGACGAACACGCCGGGGGCGACGCCCTTGCCGATCGAATAGTCGACGACGCCGACCTTTGTCAGCACGCCGCCGTCCTTTTGCGGCACCAGCACCTTGTTGAGTTCGGGCAAAGTGGCCGAAGGTCCGTGCATGCCAGCCTTGTCGGGTACCAGGCCCGTGGCGTTGGCGATCGCCGCCATCTCGACCATCGTCTTCGAGCCGTCGACGAACTCGACCAGCATGCGCACGTTCATGTTGCGGCGCTTGGCCTCCTCGGCATAGTCGTCGGGGATGGCGTCGATGTTGAGCGGATTGTTCTTGCCTTTGCCGGCGGCGACGATGGTGTGGCCCATCGCCGAGACGAACTCGATCAGTTCCATGCAGGACGATGGTTCGTCGCCGGCGCCGAGCGAATAGGTGACGCCGAGCCTGGCTGCCTCGCTCTTGAGATAGGCGCCGATGGTGACGTCGGCCTCGACATTCATCATCACCAGGTGCTTGCCGTGTTCCATCGCGCGCAGGCCGATCTCGGCGCCGACTGCCGGAACGCCTGTCGCATCGATGACGACGTCGATCAGGCCGCTGTTGAGGATGAGGTCGGCATCGTTGGTCACGGCGATCTTGCCGCTTTCCATCGCATCGGCGAGTGCCGAGGTGCTCGTCGCCTCGCGCGCATGCCCGCTTTCCTGATAGGCGATCTCGGCCGCCTTGAATGCACGCTCGGGGTGGAATTCGGAAATGGCGCCAACCGCGATGCCGGGCATATGCGCCACCTGCGACACGATATCGGTGCCCATCTCGCCGCAGCCGATCAGGCCGATGCGGATCGGCTTGCCCGACTTTTCGCGCTCGACGAGATCGCGCGTCAAGCCCACCGGAGCGACGTTGATGGTCATCTGATTGATCTCCCGAAGAAGCGAAGCATATGTATCTAACGCTCGACCGGTATTGAATTATGGCCGGGTGTCAACCTGAATGTCCTTGCCCGCCGCGCGATGGCCCAGAGCCGTTTGTCAGCAGATCGCTGACCGCAAGCTGTTCGGCCTGCGGCAATGCCGCTAAACTCCTCTCTTCCGCCTGATGGACGGGCAGCACCGGAGAGGAGCCGGTGCGCCGGCAAGCAAGCCCCAGGCGAATGGGAGCGCCATATATTCGAATGCGATAGCCGCCGATCCGGATTCCATTTCTGAGGATCGCGCATCCGTGGGAGAGAACGATGGCTGTGAAAGTCCTTGTCCTGCTGGGCACCAAGAAAGGCGCCTTCATCGCCGAAAGCGATGCCGAAAGGCGCTCGTGGAAGCTGCGCGGGCCGTTCTGCGAGACTTGGCCGATGAACCATGTCGTCGCCGACCCGAAGACCGGCACCATCTGGGGCGCCGGCGGCAACGAGTGGTTTGGCCCCGCCGTATGGAAGTCGAGCGATCTCGGCGAGACCTGGACGCATTCGAGCGAGGGTCTCGCCTATGCCGAGGGCGACGAGCCGATCAAGGCGGTGTGGAGCCTCGCCAAGGGAAATGGAAGTCTCTTTGCCGGCGTACAGCCCGCCGGCCTGTTCCGCAGCGACGACGGCGGCCAGAGCTGGAGCCACGTCGAAGGGCTCCAGAAGCACCCTTCCCGGCCGCACTGGAACCCCGGCGGCGCCGGCCTGATCCTGCATTCGCTGGTCATAGACCCCAACGATCACGACCGTATCTGGATCGGCATCTCGGCCGCCGGCGTGTTCTATACCGGCGACGGCGGCAAGAGCTGGGAGCCGCGCAATCTCGGCACCCGTGCCGACTTCATGCCAGAGGGCGAGAACTACCCCGAATTCGGCCAGTGCGTGCACAATCTGGTCATGGCGCCAGGTATGCCCGACCGGCTCTACCAGCAGAACCATTGCGGCATGTACCGTTCCGACGATGGCGGCAAGCGCTGGGTCAGCATCGAAAAGGGCCTGCCTTCGACCTTCGGCTTCCCGGCAGCGACCCACCCGCGCGATCCCGAAACGCTCTATCTGGTGCCGCTCAACGGCGATTCCGCCGGCCGCTATGTCCCCGACGCCAAGGCAGCCGTGTGGCGGACGCGCGACGCCGGCCGCGAGTGGCAGGCGATGCGCAACGGCCTGCCGCAGGAAAACGCCTATATCGGCGTGCTGCGCCAGGCGATGGCGACCGACCGGCTGGAACCGGCCGGCGTCTATTTCGGCACCAGTTCGGGCGCGCTGTTCGCCAGCGCCGACGAGGGCGAAAGCTGGGTGAACGTCACCCAGCACCTGCCCTCGATCCTGTCGGTGGAAACGCTTGTGGTGGACTGACGGGAAAAGGCAGATGCTCGGCGACGCCCCATCCCGCACCGGGAAACATCAGGCTGAAGCCGCGCCCATCGTGGTGCGGCTTCCCGGCGTGCTCGTCGACCTGTTCCCAGGTGCGCCGCGACGGGTGGAAATGACGGCCTCAACGGTCAAGGAGATGGTCGACCAACTCGACAAAAGCTGGCCTGGCATGCGCGACCGCATCTGCGACAGCCGCCCTGCCATCCGCAAGCACATGAACGTCTTCGTCGAAGGCGAGCGCGCGACGCTGAAGACGAAGCTCAGGCCCGGCGTCGAGGTATTCGTGCTCACCGCCATCAGCGGCGGCTGAGCCGGACTGCAGGCACTGCAGCGACGACAGACTGCAGCAGCCAGGCTTTCTTCCTGCAACCATTGCGCTAGGATCGCAGCAGATTCTCTTACGGGGACCGAGATGATGCGACGTAGCAGTGTATTTCTGGCACTCATGCTGGCTTTTGCGCCGGCCCTCCCGCAGGTTGCGGCGGCGCAGGAGCGCGTGGAAACGCTGCGCATGCGCCCTGGCGCGACGCAGACGACGGTGCGCGGCATCGTCATCGGCCGCATCAGCGCCTCCTACAGGCTCGAGGCGCGTGCCGGCCAGCGCATGAGCCTCGACCTCAATTCGCGCAACACCTTCCTCTATTTCAACGTACTCGATCCGCGCGGCCGGACCATCGCCCGCGAACAGACCCAATGGGACGGCCGGCTGCCGGCCTCCGGCGTCTATACGATCCAGATCTATCTGGTTCGCGCCGAAGCGCGGCGCAACCGCCCGGCACCGTTTTCGCTCGATGTCCGCATTGCCGGACGCGGCGAAGCACCTGACCCCGGTCCGGAGCCGTTGCCGGGACCGCGCTCCTGGCGCGTCGTCGGCGTAACGCCCGATGATGTGCTCAACATGCGCACGACGCCCTCACCGCGCGGATTCGTCGTTGCCGAGATACCGTTCGACGCCGGCGGCCTGCGCAATCTCGGCTGCCAGGACAGCCAGAGCTGGTGCAAAGTGCGCTACCGCGGTCAGGAGGGCTGGGTCAACGGCCGCTTCCTGCGGCCGGAGTGACAAGCAAGATCGGCGACGCGTGCAAGCGGCTGGGACGGAACTTTCCGGCCGGCCGAAGCGGAGTCAGCGTTCGGATGGGTTTGTCCCCGGTTCGCCGGGGTTTTCGCTCTCGACCTCGCCGGTGGTGATGGTTCCCACGACAATGGACTCGCCAATCGGCTCGCGACGCTGTCGCGTGTCGGCGACAACCTTGTCCATCTCCGCCTTGATTTCGGCAAGCAATGCCAGCGCCTGGGCCTCGCGGTGCTTCAATTCCGGGCTCAGATCACCCGATTTGGCCTCGCCCGCAGCTCGCGCATTACGCGCGGATAGATAATCCTTGTAGGCGGCGTCCCACTTTTTCATCAGGACAACCCAGGCATCGACGGCGTCGTGTTTGCTGGGATCTGCAGGCTGGTGCGAACTAGGCAAATTGAACCCTCGAACAATCCGCATTACGCGGAATGGAAAGCGGCACTGCAATCATATGCCGTATTTGGACTAACCCCGCCGCATGTCATCTAACGACAACCTACCATGCGGACTGTCGAGCGTCATTCGCTAGCGCGCACTATATGCGCCGCGGCTACAATGAGCTGTGGAAAGTAGCTGCCGGGCCACACCACGCTGCACGACGCGGCCCTGGCGCACTCTTTTTGCCACCGATCACAATATTGCGACCAGCCGAGTGAACGTTCCCAAAAAATGCAACCAGCACGGGTTTTACGACGCATTCGAGCGGCCGGAATGCATTTTGCGAGGTATCGGCTGATAGAAACGTTATTAAAGCGATGCATAATATAAAAGTGACGAATTGCAACCCAACCGAACATAAGCGTAAATTTGGAACTTCGATCCGCATAAATCAATCTAGACCAAAGATAACCTCACACAAAACATAAATCTAACACGCTCATACAAGTACGATATTTTAAGATGTATATTGATTTTCCTTCTATAGATACGAATATTAACCATGGTTTACAAAAGGTAAACAAATTGGTAAAGTTCAGTTGGCGAGTGGGGCTTACAAGCACTTGCGTCCAGATTTTCCACGGGAACAACCTGGTTGCGAAATTGTCGTTTTCACCAGGGTGCTATTCTGCGTCCGGTCTGTTTGGTTCGCGTAGTCGTCAGGTAATGCCGCCACCTTTGGGTTGGAGTAAGCGTTATGACGGCGGCAGCATTCCCGCAGCGACCTGCTATGGAAATCTTCAAGGCAGCAGGAATGCCTCTCGGCGGCACTGCACGGATCAGCGTGGTGGTCCCCGCCATGAACGAGGCAAAGAACTTGCCACACGTTCTTCCTCACATTCCTGCCTGGGTCGACGAAGTCATCCTTGTGGATGGAAATTCCACTGACGACACCATCGCCGTTGCACGCGAACTGCTGCCTGACATCATTGTCCTGCAGCAGGAGAAGCGCGGCAAGGGTTCAGCGCTGTACACCGGCTTCAGCGCAGCCAAGGGCGACATCATCATCACTCTGGACGCCGACGGCTCCGCCGATCCCGGCGAAATCCCGGCCTTCGTCGGCGCCCTGCTTGCCGGCGCCGACTTCGTCAAGGGCTCACGCTTCATGCAGGGCGGCGACACCACCGACATGGAATGGTATCGCAAGCTCGGCAATTGGGGTCTGCTCCGCCTTGTGCGCCTGCGCTTCGGCGGCAAGTTCACCGACCTCTGCTATGGCTATAACGCCTTCTGGCGCGACGTGCTGCCCTGCCTCAACCTCGAACAGGCGACCGGTTTCGAGATCGAGACCCAGATGAACGTGCAGGCGCTTCGCGCCGAGCTCAATGTATTCGAGGTCGCAAGCAAGGAATTCCCGCGCATCCACGGAACCAGCAACCTGCGCACCTTCCCCGATGGTTGGCGCGTGCTCAAGACGATTGTCAGGCTGGGCATCTCACCACTGCCCAAGGTGCCGGCGCGCCGCCGCGCAGCAGCCGGACTGCAACAACCCAGCATCTAGGCGGGCGGTCATGGCGGCTTCGGGGGACAAGGTATCCGTCATCATTTGTGCCTATTCCGACGATCGCCGGGAGCAGCTTCACCGCGCCATCGCCTCCGTACTCGCCCAGCGCAGCAAGCCGACCGAGGTCATCGTGGTCATCGACCACAACACGCCGCTGTGGCTGGACGTGTTTGCCGCCTATCCGACGCTGACCGTGATCGTCAATGAAGGCGCGCGCGGCCTTTCCGGCGCCCGTAACACCGGCCTCCGGCGCGCCAGCGGCGACATCCTGGCTTTCCTGGACGACGACGCCATTGCCGATCCCTATTGGCTGGCACGCATGCTGCCCCACTACGACAACCCCTCGGTCATTGGTGTCGGCGGCCGTGTGCTGCCGTTGTGGCAGGTCGACCGGCCGCGCTGGTTTCCCGAGGAATTCCAGTGGGTTGTCGGCTGCAGCTATCGCGGCCAGCCGGACCGGATCGAACCGGTGCGCAATCCCATCGGCTGCAACATGTCATTCCGCCGGACCGTTTTCGACCTGACAGGCGGCTTTCGCGAGGGCATCGGCCGTACCGCCGCCGATGCTGCGGGCTGCGAAGAGACAGAGCTTTGCATCCGCGCCACGCAGGCCATGCCGGGCGCCCTCATCCTCTACGACCCCCAGATGAGCGTGCACCATCAGGTCACAGCCGAGCGCGCCGGCTGGCGCTACTTCCGCAAGCGTTGCCTCGCCGAAGGCCGTTCCAAGACCCAGGTCGTCAAGGCGGTGGGCGCCCAGGACGGGCTCGCCAGCGAGCATCGCTACGTCATGCGCGTGCTGCCCGCAGGGATCCTGCGCGCCCTGGGCGACAGCGTGCTCAAGCTTGACCCATGGGCACTGGCGCGGGCCGGCGGCATCGTTTTCGGATTGGGCTACACCGTCTGGGGGTATTTCGGCGCGCGGCTGAACCGGGCATGGAGGCAGGCATGAGCGAAGCGCAGTTCCGCCCGATCAAGGTCCTCGATATCGATGTCTGCCGGCCGATGAACGACGTGCAGATGCTCGACCCCATCAGCGGCGAGCGTTACGGCGGCGTGTTCTGCCTCGTCCGGCGGATGGGTCGCCCGGTCTCGACCATGGAGTTTGCCTTCGACGGCGACGTGCTGACCACTGTCGACCTGCGCGCGCGGATCGCCGAGCACAAGGCGGTCCAGAACAGCGCGCTGCAGCACGATGCGCCGCTCCCGAAGAAGGAAGGGCCGTTCGCCAGCGTCGTCATCGCCACCCGCAACCGCGCCGAAAGCCTGGCGCGCTGCCTAGATTCGCTGCTTGTCCAGACCTATGAGCCCTTCGACATCGTCGTCGTCGACAATGCACCGTCGGATCGCCAGACCGCCGACCTGATCGCCACGCGCTATGCCCGGGGCAAGGCGGTACGCTATGTCAGGGAGGACGTTCCCGGTCTCGGGCGCGCCCACAATGCCGGCCTCGCCGACATCTCCTCCGAGCTTGCGCTGTTCACCGACGACGACGTCATCGTCGATCCCAACTGGGTGGCGGCGATGGCGGCGAATTTCGACCGCGCCGGCCGGGTCGGCTGCGTCACCGGCCTGATCCTGCCCGCGGAACTCGATACCCGGGCGCAGTTCTGGACCGAGCGGCACGGCGGCTTCGGCAAGGGTTTTGCGCGCAAGGTCTTCGACCTTGCCGGCAACCGGCCTTCCGGTTCGCTGTTTCCCTTCACCGCCGGCCAGTTCGGATCCGGCGCCAACATGGCGTTCCGGACCGAGGCGCTGCGCCAGATCGGCGGCTTCGATTCCGCCCTTGGCGCCGGCACGCTTGCCCGCGGCGGCGACGACCTCGCCTCATTCTACGCCGTCGTCCAGGCTGGCTTCCAGCTGGTCTATGAACCGCGCGCGCTTGTCTGGCATCATCATCGCCGCGGCGAGGACGGCATGCGCCGCCAGGCCTTCGGCTATGGCATGGGCCTCGGCGCCTACCTGACCAAGGTCGTCGTCGACGATCCGCCGGCAGCCTTGCAACTGGCGCGCGCCATGCCCGCGGGCATTGCCCATATGGCCGGCCCGACCTCGCCCAAGAACCAGCGCCTGCCGGGCGACTATCCCGGGACCTTGATCTGGCGCGAGCGACTGGGCATCGCGGCCGGCGTTCCAAACTATCTGCGCAGCCGCTACGCCGCCTCGCGGCGCCCGACATCCGGTGTCGCCCGTCCGGAAAACGGCCAAGACGTCTACGCCAAAGGAGGGTCGACCGCCATGCGCCCAACCGTGCCCATCCTGCTCTATCACAGCGTCGACACCGACTGCGCGCCGGCCTACCGGCGCTGGATGATGACGCCCGAGGAACTCGACCAGCACATGAAGGTTCTCGTCGAGGGCGGCTTCCGCCCGGTGACGATCTCGGCGCTGGCGACCATCTTCCGCGAGCACAGGCCCGTGCCGCCGCGCACCGTGGCCATCACCTTCGACGACGGCCTGTGCGATTTTCTCACCGGCGCCATGCCGGTGCTCGAGCGATACGGCTTCGCCGCCACGCTCTATGTCGTCTCCGGCTTCGTCGGAAAGACCAGCGAATGGCTAGCCGCCTGTGGCGAGGGCGAGCGCCGCATGCTCGACTGGAACGAACTTCGCGGTCTCGCTTGCGAAGGCATCGAGATCGGCGCCCATACCGTCAACCACCCGCAGCTCGACATCCTGTCGGCGGTCGAGGCCGCGCGCGAAATCCTCGACAGCAAGCTCGCCCTCGAACACGGGCTGAAGCGGCAGGTGCACAGCTTTGCCTATCCGCATGGCTATTCCAGCCGCACCACGCGCGCACTGGTCCGCGGCGCGGGTTTCCAGTCGGCCTGCCGCGTGCGCCATGCCTTGACCTCGACGACCGAGGACCCGTTCACGCTGTCGCGCATCGTCATGACCAGCGAGGTCGGGCCGGCGGATTTGCGCCGCCTGCTGACCCAGCCGGTCCTGCCGGTCGCGCCGCCCGCCGACAGGCTGGCGGCCACCGGCTGGCGCATGTTCCGCCGTTTCCAGCATATTACCCATGCAAGCGGCTGACGCCCAAGGCCCTGGATTGTTGAGCGCCACTGACGCCGCGTGTCCGCCGCGCGAAGCTCACTCAGCGGCCTGAAGCCGGCCGGCATCGAGCATCGCCCGGATCTCCGAACGGCACGAACCGCAATTGGTGCCGGCTTTCAGCAGCTTGCCGATCTCGTCGACGCTTGTGCTGCCGCCGGAGATCGCGATGGCCAACTGGTTCACCCCGACATTGAAGCACGAGCAGACGATGCGGCCGACCGACGGCACCGGCACCGGCGCACGCCCCGACAGCAACGCGCGGCGGTCGAGCGGCGACAGCGGCTGGCACGAAGCGAGCAGCGACAGCAGCCAGTCCCGCCCCGGCAGGTGGCCGTGCGGCGCCACCAGCAGCGCCTCGGTGAGCCTGCCCTCGGCGTCGGTCGCGGCGGCGCGGAATGTCGAACCGCGCCTGTCGGTGTATTCGAGCAGTTGGTCGGCCGGCACCACGTCGACCAAACGGCGAGCGAGCAGGATACCCTGCTCCGGCGGCTCGGTGCCGGACAATTCGTAGACCCAGCCACCCTGGACGGCTGCGCGGCTCCAGTGGACAAAACCTGTCGGCCTGAGGTCGCGGCGGGTCATCAGCACGCCGGCCCAGGCGACAGGCTCGCGCGAGATCCGCACCGGCACGTGCTTGAGCTCCGGCTGGCCCGAAAACGGGTCGGTGACAGGCGCCGACAGTGATCCGGCCGAGGCATTGGCGGCAAAGCGGCCGCTCCAGTGCATCGGCAGGAAGGCTTCGCCCTTGCGCTGGCCGGCGTTGGTGATCGCCTTGGCCCGGCCGCCGCCATAGCGGCTTTCGATGCGGACGAGGTCGCCATCGGAGATCCCCAGCGCGACGGCGTCGGCAGCGTTCAGCTCGATCGCCGGTTCCGGCGCATTGGCCATCAGCCTGGGAACGCGGCCCGTGCGCGTCATTGTGTGCCACTGGTCGCGCAACCGGCCAGTGTTGAGGACAAGCGGGAAAGCGGCGTCGACCGGCAGTGCCGCGCCTTCCTGGCGGACCGGCACGAAACGGGCGCGGCCATCGGCGGTGGGAAAGCTGCCGTCACCGAGCAACCGTTGCACGCCGGCCGAAGCGCCCGAGGGTAGCGGCCAATGGAGCGGCGCGAGCGCCTCGTATTCGGCGTCGGTGAGATCGGCGAGGCCGCCGATGTCGAACAGGCGCGCACCCTCGTTCTCGAAGGCGGAAAGCGCTGCATGCTCGCGAAAGATCGCGGCCGGTCCCGCATAATCGAAGGCGGCGGCAAACCCCATGCGCCGGGCGGTCTCGGCGACGATCCACCAGTCGGGACGGACCTCGCTGGGCATCGGCAGGAACGATTTCTGGCGCGATATGCGGCGCTCGGAATTGGTGACCGTGCCGTCCTTCTCGCCCCAGGCTGCCGCTGGCAAAAGCACGTTAGCGAAATGGCTGGTATCGGTGCGGGTGACATCCGACACCACGACGAAGTCGCAGGACTTCAAGGCCGCGCGAACCTTGCCGGCATCCGGCATGCTGACGGCCGGGTTGGTGCCCATGATCCACAGCGCCTTGATGCGTCCGTCGCCTGCCGCCTCGAACATGTCGACGGCCTTGAGGCCCGGCTTGCGGGCGATTGCGGGTGCATTCCAGAACCGGCCGACGCGATCGGGCGCAGATGGATCGTCGAATCCCATATGCGCCGCCAGCTGGTTGGCGAGCCCGCCGACCTCGCGGCCGCCCATGGCGTTGGGCTGGCCGGTGACCGAAAACGGCCCCATGCCCGGCCTGCCGATACGGCCTGTGGCGAGATGGCAATTGATGATGGCGTTGACCTTGTCGGTGCCGTGTGCCGACTGGTTGACGCCCTGGCTGTAGACTGTGACCGTGCGCTCGGTCGCCGCGAACCGGTCGTAGAAGGCGGCGACCTCCGCAGGTGCAAGGTCGCAGCCCTCGGCGACGCGCTTCACCGAGGGAGCGTCGGCCGCTGCAAGACTGAGTGCCGCTTCGAAGCCCAACGTATGGGCGGTGACATAGGCTTGGTCGGCGGCGCCGGTATTCGCGAGATGCGCCAGCAGGCCGTTGAACAGCAGCACGTCGGTGCCGGGCTTGAGCTGCAGATGCAGGTCGCATTCCATTGCGGTCGCCGTGCGTCGTGGATCGATGACAACGATCCTCGTCCCGCGTTCGGCCCGCGCCGCGAGCAGGCGCTGGTAGAGGATCGGATGGCACCAGGCGGTGTTGGAACCGACCAGCACGACAAGATCGGCCTGTTCGAAATCCTCGTAGACGCCCGGCACGATGTCTTCGCCGAAGGCCCGCTTGTGGCCGGCGACGCTGGAGGCCATGCACAGGCGCGAATTGGTGTCGATATTGGCCGATCCGATAAACCCCTTCATCAGCTTGTTGGCGACGTAATAGTCCTCGGTGAGCAATTGGCCCGAGACATAGAAGGCGACCGAATCCGGGCCGTGTTGCGCGATGGTCTCGGAGAACCGTTGGGCCACCAGATCGAGCGCATCTTCCCAGGAGGCACGACGACCGGCGATCTCGGGATGCAGCACGCGCCCGTCGAGGCCGAGCGTTTCGCCGAGCGCCGACCCCTTGGAACAAAGCTTGCCCGAATTGGCGGGATGGCCGGGGTCGCCACGCACGGACGTCGTGCCGTCCGCGGCGACCCGCGCCTGCACGCCGCAACCCACCCCGCAATAGGGACAGGCGGTCCTCACCTCGCGTGCATCCTCCATGGTCAGGCAGCCTTCGAAGCCAGGACGTCGAGGGCAATGAACAGTCGCCCGTCCTCGACCTTGAGCGGGATGGTCCTGACCGAGCCTTCGTCGGCGCCTTGGGCCTTGCCAGTCTCCAGCGAAAACACCCAATTGTGCAGCGGGCAGGTCACCGACGCACCGTGCACGATGCCCTGGCTCAGCGGCCCGCCCTTGTGCGGACAGTGGTCCTCGATGGCGAAGACCTGCTCTTCGGCGGTACGGAACACGCCGATCTTGCCCTGTGGCGTGTTCACGCAGCGCGCGCCGCGCAACGGTATGTCGGCCAACGTGCCGATCGCGATCCAATCCGTCCCGCTCATTCCGCTGCCTCCGCAAAGCCGACGGACGCTATCGGCCGGAACTCGTGCTTGTCCTTGCCGGAGACCCGCTCCGACCATGGATCGACCTGGGCGAACTTCTGGCTGAAAACGAAACGCTCGTAGTAGGCCTTGCGCTTCTCGGCATCGTCGAGGACCTGGCGTTTGATCTCGGCCACCCCGACGCGCTTGGCCCATTTGTAGATGCGCTCGAGATAGCGGCCCTGCTCGCGATACATCTGTGTCAGCGCGACGATCACCTCGAGCGCCTCGTCCTCGCTCTTGACCAGCCCGAGCACCTCGGTGCCCTTGATGTCGAGGCCGGCGGCACCGGCGAAGTGGATCTCGAAACCGCTGTCGACGCAGATGACGCCGACGTCCTTGCAGGTCGCCTCGGCGCAGTTGCGAGGGCAGCCCGACACCGCCATCTTGAGTTTGGCCGGCGTCCACGAGCCCCACATGAATTTTTCGATGCGGATGCCGAGCCCGGTCGAATCCTGCGTGCCGAACCGGCACCAGTCCGAGCCGACGCAGGTTTTCACCGTGCGCAACCCCTTGGCATAGGCGTGGCCCGAGACGAAACCGGCCTTGCCGAGATCGGACCAGACCGCCGGAAGGTCTTCCTTCCTGATGCCCAGCATGTCGATGCGCTGGCCGCCGGTGACCTTGACCAGCGGGATCTCGAACTTGTCGACGACGTCGGCGATGGCGCGCAGCTCGTTGGCATTGGTCACCCCGCCCCACATGCGCGGCACCACCGAATAGGTGCCGTCCTTCTGGATGTTGGCGTGGACACGCTCGTTGATGAAGCGCGACTGGTAGTCGTCGGCATATTCGTCCGGCCAGTCGCAGACGAGGTAGTAATTGAGTGCCGGCCGGCACTTGGCGCAGCCGCAGGAGGTCTTCCACTGCAGCTCCTGCATCACCTCGGGGATGGTCTTCAGCCCCTTGGCCTTGATCAGCCGGCGCACGTCGTCATGGCCGAGGTCGGTGCACTTGCACATCGGCTGCACGGCGGCGGGGTTGTAGCTGTCGCCCAGCGTCAGCGTCATCAGCTGCTCGACCAGCCCAGTGCAGGAGCCGCAGGAGGCGGACGCCTTGGTATGCGCCCGCACGTCGTCGAGCGAGGTCAGCCCCTTTTCCGCGATGGTGCCGGTGATCTTGCCCTTGCAGACGCCGTTGCAGCCGCAGATTTCCGCATCATCCGCCAGTGCCGCAACGGCCGCCATAGGGTCCAGCGGCGATCCTCCCTGATAGGCCTGGCCGAAGATCAGCGTATCGCGCATCTCCGAGATGTCGGTCTGCTTCTTCTTGAGGTCGTTGAACCAGGCGCCGTCGCCTGTTTCGCCGTAGAGCACCGTGCCGATGACGCGGTTATCCCTAAGCACCAGCCGCTTGTAGATGCCGGCCGCGGCGTCGCGCAGCACGATCTCCTCGCGGTCGTCGCCATCGGCGAAGTCGCCGAGCGAATAGAGGTCGATGCCGGTGACCTTGAGCTTGGTCGGCGTGTCGGAGTGGACGAAGCCGGCCGTTTGCTCGCCGGCGAGGTGGGCGGCTGCCACGCGTGCCATCTCGTAGAGCGGCGCGACAAGCCCGTAGACCTGGCCGCCGACCTCGGCGCATTCGCCGAGTGCCAGGATGTCGGGGTCCGAGGTCCGCATGCCGTGATCGACGACGATGCCGCGATTGGTGTCGATGCCTGCGTCCTTGGCGATCGCCGCATTGGGCCGGATGCCGACCGCCATCACCACCAGCGTCGCCGGGATGATGGTGCCGTCGGCAAGCTCGACGCCCTCGACCTTACCGTGGCCGACGATGGCCTTGGTGTTGGCCTTGGTCATGACCTTGATGCCGCGCGCCTCGACCGCCTTCTGTAACAGGTAGCCGGCGGCCGGATCGAGCTGGCGCTCCATCAGCGTCGGCATGACGTGCAGCACCGTCACATCCATGCCGCGCGATTGCAGGCCGGCGGCCGCTTCGAGGCCGAGCAGGCCGCCGCCGATGACGATGGCCTTGGCCCGCGACTGGGCGGCGAGCAGCATGGCGTTGACGTCGTCGAGGTCGCGGTAACTCAGCACGCCGGACATGTCGTTGCCCGGCACCGGGATGATGAAGGGCACCGATCCGGTGGCGATGACGAGCCTGTCATAGGGCTCGGTGACGCCATGATCTGACGTGACGGTCTTGGCCGTGCGGTCGATGGCAACGATCCTGTGGCCCTTGTAGAGGGTGATGCCGTGCTTGATGTACCAGCCGTCGCCATGGATGATGATCTCTTCATAGCCCTTCTCGCCCGACAGGACCGGCGACAGCATGATGCGGTCGTAGTTCACGCGCGGCTCGGCGTTGAAGATGGTGACCTGGTAGCGGCCGGGTGCGGCCTCCAGCAGGTGCTCCAGCATGCGCCCGGGGGCCATGCCGTTGCCGATGATGACAAGTCTCTCGGTCATAACGGTGCTCCTTGGCGGTGTCACTGGGCGGCGAAGGTCAGCGGCTCGTCGACGCTGTCGCGCGACATCCTGCGGACCGACAGGTGCATCCAGACGAGCGAAGCGACGACGATGGCGAACAACAGCATGAAGCAGCTCGACCATAGGCCGGTGAGGTCGTTGAGCGCGCCGAAGGCGATGGGCAGGATGAAGCCGCCGAGGCCGCCGATCATGCCGACAAGGCCGCCGACTGCGCCGACATTCTCCGGATAATAGGCCGGGATGTGCTTGTAGACGGCGGCCTTGCCCAGGCTCATGAAGAAGCCGAGGACGAAGGCGACGACCATGAAGGCCACCGGCCCGACCTCGAAATGGAACGACATCGGCCCGCTGATGCCATGCACGACATAGTCGGCCGTCGGCAGCGACAGGATCAGCGTGGCGATCGCCGAGACGCCGAACGTCCAGTACATCACCGTGCGGGCGCCGATCCGGTCGGACAGCACGCCGCCATAGGCGCGGAAGATGCTGGCCGGGATGGAATAGGCGGCGCCGATCATGCCCGCAGTGACGATGTCGAAGCCGTAGACGCCGATCAGATAGCGCGGCAGCCACAGCGCCAGCGCGACGAAGGCGCCGAACGAGAAGAAATAATAGAGGCCGAAGCGCCAGACCTGGACATTCCTGAGCGGTGCGAATTCGTTCCAGAAGCTCTTTGGCTCAGCACCATGGATACGGCGCTGGCGGATGACCGGGTCGTCTTCGCTGGCGAACCAGAAGATGAAGGCCATGAAGCCGAGGCAAGCGGCCCAGATCAGCGCCACCTCCTGCCAGCCGCCGGCAAGCAGGACGAACGGCGCCAGGAACTTGGTGACGGCGGCGCCGACATTGCCGACGCCGAAGATGCCGAGCGCGGTGCCCTGCTTTCCCGCGGGAAAGAAGCGCGAGACATAGGCGACGCCGACGGCGAAGGAACCGCCGGCGAGGCCGACGCCGAGGGCGGCTATCAGCATCTGCGTGTAGGTCTGGGCAAAGGCGAGCAGGAAGGTGGCGATGGCCGCCGCCAGCATGGTTGCCGTGTAGACGAGGCGTCCGCCGAAACGGTCGGTCCAGACGCCGAGCACGATGCGCACCAGCGAGCCGGTCAGGATCGGGGTGCCGATGAGGAGGCCGAACTGGGTTTCGGAGAGACCCAGCTCCTGCTTGATGCGCACGCCGATGATCGAAAAGATCGTCCACACGGCAAAGCAGACGGTGAAAGCGAGGGTGGAAATGGCAAGCGCCCTGACCGGAGCATTGTCCTGGCTGGGCGCGGCTTGGAGGGTTGCAGTCATTGTCGGCTCCGTTGTGCGGCGTGGGAGGCGCCGCGCTTCTCTGGATCGCGAAAACAAAAAAGCTGCCGGCCAGGGTCGCGCGTCCGTACATCCGGGATCGCGGTCGTCTGGTCGGCAGCTTTGCCTGAGACGCCCGCCATTGGACGCCGATATGTCTGGCCTTTCGGCCTCGCCTATTGCAACGCACAAACCGTGCCAGTTTGGCAGCGCGAGGCGTTTCCATTCATTTTCAGATGCTTACATGATCGACGGATCTCAGCCGTCAAAATGCCGGCGGTCAAACGATGATCAACCGGCACCGACATCTGCCTGTTTTATGTGCAGTGCACAAAAAAGTTCAGCCGCCGCCTGCCATTCGCTGAGCCGCGATATAGCCGTCGAGATCGTCTGGATCGAACAAGCCGCCGTCGAAGAAGCCGTCCGGGCCGAGCACCAGGCTGGCCCCGGCCGAGCCGACCGGAGTTGGCGCGGGCAGTGCGCCCTCGACCTTGGCGTTGGCGCCCGGCAAGGCCGCGCCCAGCGGCTTCAGCGCAGCGCGATAAAGGTCGGGCCGGTATGTTTCGCGGGCGATCGCGGCATTCTCGGTCGAATGCCCGGCCTGCCCCCAACGCACCATCTGGCTATAGAACCACAATGCGTGGCTCTTCCACGGAAACGTCGCCGCCCTCGCCTGCGGCATGAAGAAGTCGTTGACCTCGACGGAACTGTCCGCCGACGTCCGGAGTTGGCCCGAAAGCGCCGGCAACATCCAGTCCGCCGGTCGTCCGACATAGACCGGAGCCGACATGATGCCTGCCAGTTCGGCGTGATTGGCTGGCGAGGCACACCACTGCGCTGCGTGATGGATGGCGCGCAGTAATGCCGCCAGCGCATCGGAGTTGGCCTCGGCCCAGCGCGCATCTGCCCCCAGCACCTTTTCCGGGCTGGAACGCCAGATCTTGGCCTTCACGGTGGCGATGCGGCCATGGCCGAGCATGACGGCGGCGGTATTCCAGGGCTCGCCGGCACAGAAGCCGTCGAGGGAGCCGGATCCCAGCGCATCGGCCATCAGCGGCGGCGGCAGGATCACGATCTCGATGTCGCGGTCGAGGTCGATGCCGCAGGCGGCCAGCCAGTAGCGCAGTTCGTAGTTGTGGCCCGAATGCGGGTGCACGACAGCGAAACGCAGCGGTGCGGCACCTGCGCGGACACGATCGGCAACGACGCCCCTGAGCGCGTCGCCGGCAGCGCGCGGCGAAAGATCGGCGCTGGTGCCATGCCCGACCATGTCGCGCCACAACGCATTCGAAACGGTAACGGCGTTGCCGCCGAGGCCCAGCGCCATCGGCACGACGGTGGTCGCAGCCAGCGGCGTCAGGCCGAGATTGCAGGCAATCGGCATCGGCGCCAGCATATGCGCCACCTGGAAATGCCCTACGGCGAGCCGGTCGCGGATATTGGCCCATGAGGTCTCACGCACCAGGGTGAGCGCGATGCCCTCGGCTGCGGCAAAGCCCTTCTCCCTGGCCGCGACCAGAAGCGCGCTGTCGAGCAATGGCAGGAAGCCGGCTGAAATCTCGAAGCGGACGTCGGTCATGCGTCGTCTCCCAACAGCCCGGCAGCGGTCACAAGGCTCTGCGCAATCTCCGACAGCTTGCGGTTCTGGTTCATCGCCGCCTTGCGCAGCAGCGCATAGGCCTCCGTCTCGGAGACCCCGCGCGACTTCATCAGGATGCCCTTGGCCCGGTCGACCACCTTGCGGTCCTCGAGTTCGCTGCGCGCTTCTTCCAGTTCCCGCGACAGGCGCGAAAATGCGTTGAAGCGGCTGACGGCCATGTCGAGGATCGGCTTGACCCGCTCGCGCTTCAGGCCGTCGACGACATAGGCCGACACGCCTGCATCGACCGCCGCCTCGATCGAGGCGCTGTCGGAGCGGTCGACGAACATGGCGATCGGCCGCTTCACCGCGCGCGACAGCTGGAACATGTTCTCCAGCATGTCGCGGTTGGGGTTTTCCAGGTCGATGACGATGACGTCGGGATTGATCTCGGCGATGCGCCGGGCGATGCCGGCGACATCGTGGACGAGCGTCACCTCGTCATGGCCGGCCTCGCGCAGCCCCGCCTCGATGATCGAGGCGCGGATGCGGTTTTCGTCAATGACGAGCACGGCGAGAGGTTTGGCGGCCATGCCCTATTTTGCGCGCCGCCGTTAATTGTGCAATGCGGCAATCGAGGTCTTGGAACTGCTGCGTCAGCTGGCCTGCGATCTCACATAGCCGATGTAGCCACGGACGTCGGCCGCAGGCTCGGCATAGGCCTGGCCGAGCGCATCCTCCATCGCCGCGACATAGTCCTTCGCCCAGGCCGGCAGCGGATAGTCGATGACCGCCAGGAATTCCAGCGTCGCTGCGAACCGGATGTCGGCGATCGACGGCTTGTCGCCGCCGATGAATCTTTTGTCCTTGATGTAGAACGTGCGGAAGACATCGAGCGGTTCGGCGAGTGCCTCGACGGCCGCCTTGCGCGCCTTCTCCTTGGTGTCGGGATCGGCATCGCTGTGGCCGACCTCGCCCGGATATTGCGGAAAATTCAGCGCCGGATAGGTCGCCCGCGCGAGATACGGGTAGAACGTGCCGATCAGGTAGAACATGGCGCTGTCGATCATCGCTCGCTTTTCCGGGCTGCTCGGATAAAGCCCCTCCAGCCCGTGCTTGTTGCTGAGATACTGCATGATCGCGCAGCTCTCCCAGAGCGCACCGTTCGGAAGCTCCGCCGTCTCGATCATCGGCGTCAGATGCGCGGGACAAATGGCCAGGTATTCAGGCGACCTGGTCTGGCCGAACACGTCGTTCTCGGCGAAGTCGAGGCCGGCGGCACGGACGAACACGCGCGCGGCCATGTTGTTGACGCTGGGCTTGATCACGTTGAGCTTGATGTCGGGCATGTCATCGCTCCCTGCTTGTGTGTCAGCTCTTGGTGTAGGGATCCTTCGGCGTCCGGTCGGACGACAGGGTCGCGCGGCTCCCCTCGACCAGCGCTTCGATGGCGTCGGCCAGGTGGATCTCGGCAATGTTGTAGTCGCCGCGGGCCAACCTCACCTTGTGCGCCTCCATGAGCACGTCGGCGTGCGTGTGGCCATGGGGCGGCTCGAAGCGATAGGAGGCGAGCTCGATCAGCTGGCCGAGCGGATCCTCGAAATAGATCGAATCCATGAAGCCGCGATCCTTGACGCCGCTGTGCCTGATGCCGCGCTCGTCGAGACGGGCGACGGCCTGCAGGAAGGTCACGCGCGAGACCGCAAACGCGATGTGGTGAACGCAGCCGATGTCCGTCGGGGTCCGTTCCGGTGCCGGCTTGCGGTTCTCGTCGGTGAAGATGGTGATCAGGCGTCCGTCGCCAGGGTCGAAATAGAGGTGGCTCTCGCTGGCCCTGTCGAGATTGGGTTGTTCGAAGATGAAAGGCATGCCGAGCACGCCTTCCCAGAAGTCGATCGACGTCTTCCTGTCGGCGCCGACCAGTGTGATGTGGTGAACGCCTTGAGACTGGAGCTTGCGCATTGCCATCCTCCGCCGGCAGCCGCGACACGCGACGGCGCCGACCGCGGATACTAGTTCAAAACCCGTCCCTGTGCCAGAAAACGCCCGCGCCCAAGTCCGAGCATTCTCCGATTATTTGCCAAAGCAGCGATGGCGTCAGGGCTAGCGGCTTGCCAGCCGCTCTGGTTCAGTGGCTGCCGCAGCAGCAATCGCAGCCTTGCCCGTCATTGCGGCCGATCTCGACGCGCCACAGCTCGGGGCCCTGCTCCAGATACTCCCAGGTGAGTTCCGTCGGGAACGCCATTTCGAGCTGGTAATGCAGCGGGCGCGGATCGTGATCGCTGGCCAGCACGAACGTTGCGCCAGGCGCCAGCCCATCGACCATGGCGAAAATCCTGGGATGGCGTTCCATCCTCGGAATGGTCCTGACATCGATCACGGGGATGCTTCCGGCTTCTGCGATTGCCATGTTGTTCTGTCCTCCGGCCCGCAACAGGAAATGCCGGGAGAAGCGGCCGCCCTGCCCCCGGATGCGGGAAACCCTAGAGCGGAAGGCGAAGGCCGAGATTGCCGAAACGCAAACAATTCGGGGAAATGGCCCCAGCTTGGCATTTCGCAAAGAGACCGGGCAGCCGGCGGCCTAGATCAGTCGGAAGCAACAGCGACAGAACTGGAAAAGCCATGACCGCAACCATCCTGGAGAAATATGGCGAAGCCCGCCTGCCCCGCTACACGAGCTACCCCACCGCGCCGCGCTTCTCGCAGGCCATCGGCACGGGGGCCTATGGCGACTGGCTGCAACAGTTGCCATGCAACGACCCGGTATCGCTCTACCTGCATATCCCGTTCTGCCGCTCGATGTGCTGGTACTGCGGCTGCCACACCACCATCACCAGGCAGGACCGGCCGATCCTGGATTACCTTGCCGTGCTGCACGACGAGATCCGCATGGTCGCCGAGCGCATCCCCCACCGGCTGCCGGTCGGAGAAGTGCATTTCGGCGGCGGTACGCCGACCATCGTCTCGCCGGCCGAGTTCCTGGCGCTGGCGGCGCTGCTGCGCGAACACTACGATTTCTCCGACACGACCGGCATCGCCGTCGAGATCGACCCGCGCCGCCTGACGGCCGAAATGGCGCTGGCGCTCGGCGCGGCGGGTGTCACCCGCGCCAGCTTGGGCGTCCAGAGCTTCGATCCCGTGGTGCAGAAGGCGATCAACCGCATCCAGACCCAGAAGCAGACGGCGGATGCCACCGACAACCTGCGCCGCGCCGGCGTCGGCGGCATCAATTTCGACCTGATCTACGGCCTGCCGCACCAGACGGTGCAGTCCTGCATCGACACCGCCAATGCGGCGATGGCCATGCTGCCCGACCGTTTTGCGGTGTTCGGCTATGCACATATCCCTTCCTTCAAGAAGCACCAGCGCATGATCGACGAGGCCGCCCTGCCCGACGGTGCCGCCCGCAACGCCCAGGCCGAAGCCATTGCCGAGACGCTGACCGCCGCAGGGTACCGGCAGATCGGCCTCGATCATTTCGCGCTGCCAAGCGACGATCTCGTCAAGGTGCAGGAAGCGGGCAAGCTGAGGCGCAACTTCCAGGGCTACACCACCGACAATTGCGAGACGCTGATCGGCTTCGGCGCGTCCGCGATCGGCCGCATGAAGGACGGCTATGTCCAGAACGAGGTTGCGCCCGGACTCTATGCTCAGCACATCGCCTCCGGCCGCCTCGCCACGTCGAAGGGCTATCGCCTGACGGCGGAAGACCGGCTGCGGGCCGAGATCATCGAACGGCTGATGTGCGATTTCAGCGCCGATGTCGGCGCGATCTGCAGGACGCATGGCGTTGACCCAGCGGCGCTGCTTGCCGGCAATGGCAGGCTCAACGAACTGGCCGTCGACGGGGTGGTGACGATTGCCGATGGCGTGGTTCGCGTCAGCCGGGAGCACCGCTTCGTCATCCGCGCGGTCGCGGCGGCCTTCGACGCCTATCTCGACCAGTCGGCGCGCACGCACAGCAAGGCGGCTTAGGTCGGCTCAACGCTCGCGTGCGGGGCGCGACAGAACGCGGCGTCTGACGTTTACTTTGCATCAAAAGCAAAAAGGCCCGGCTCTGGCGTGCCGGGCCTTTCGCCATCGCGGCCTTGTCCCCCTAGCCTGCAAGGCTGCGATAGATGGCGGGAAGTGCGGCCGGCAGCTTGGCGATGTTGCCGACCATGGCGTAGCCGTTCTGGCCGAAAAGCGCCGGAACGTAGGATTTCGCCTCGCGGTCGACAGTCACGCCGAAGACACCAAGCCCGCTGCGGCGGGCCTCGATGACGGCGCGGCGGCTGTCTTCCAGCGCGAAACGGCCCTCATAGTGGTCGAGGTCGTTGGGCTTGCCGTCGGTCAGCACCAGAAGCAGCTTCTTGCGATTGGGCTGCTTTGCCAGCTCCGCCGTGGCGTGCCGGATGGCCGCCCCGATCCTGGTGTAATAGCCCGGCTTAAGGGCCGCGATACGCGCCTCGATGGTTGAACTCATCGACTCGTCGAAGGCCTTGACCACCTCGATGCGCACCCAGTCGCGCCGCCGCGACGTGAAGGTCAGGATCGAGTGGTTGTCGCCGCAGGCGGCGAGACCGTTGGCAAGGATCAGCAACGCTTCCTTCTCGACGTCGAGAACCCGGCGATTGTCGAACCAGGCGTCGGTCGAGAGCGACACGTCGACCAGGATGGTGACGGCAAGGTCGTGCACCTGGGGCCGGCTCATCAGGTGGATGCGGTCGCTGCCCTGGCCGCCGGCGGCGAGATCGCAACGGGCTCGCACCACGGCATCGAGGTCGAGGTCGACGCCGTCGAGTTGGGCGCGCAGGATCTCATGGCGCGGCCTCAGCACCTCGAACTGTCGGCGCACCCGTCTTATGAGGCGCCGGGTCTCGAGATCGGGCTCGCCGGCCGTCCCGGTTTCCGCAGCAGGCGCGGCCAGGACCCGGCAGTGATCGGGGAGATACGTGCCGGTCCGGAAATCCCATTCAGGATAGGTACGTTCCGCAGTCAACGGGGTGCGGTCCAGCGCTTCCGGCGGCAGGTCGAGGTCGAAGCGGAAGCGCGAGGCCGGGCGCCCCTTGCGTTCGCCGAGCGTCATGTCGTCGAGGTCTTCGGCGGCCTTGGCATCGTCGTCGCTGTCGTCGGAAGGACGGTCGACATTGACCATCTCGGCCATGGCGAGGATCTTCTCGAAGCGGTTCAGGATGAACGGGCTGCGGTCGTCGGTGCGCGCCTCCTGGTTCTCGCGCACCGCGACCTGGCGCTCGATCTCGACGCCGCCGTCGTCGCGGCCGCCGGTGACCGGCTCGTCCTCGGCACGGCGAGGCGCGGTCTCCGGCCGAAGCAGCGCGTCGGGCCACAAGGGTATGGGCAGCATGTGCAGGTATCCCGCCGGAGCGCGGTGCGGGAAGATCGCCGGCAGGGTATCGTCGGGCAGGCCGGCTTGGTGCCTGAGCAGGCTGGTCACGCGCCCTTCGATCTGCGCCTCGACCGAGGGCAGCGGGGCGCGATGGCGCGCGGCGAGCGTGGCCGCCGCCAGGCGCCGATAGCGGCGCCCAAGCCCCGGGAAGATTTCTGTCACGCTGGCAACCGTCGCCTCCGCGCGCCGCAAGGCTTCGAGGTCGCGCAGCAACGGATCGGTCTCGACGATGGGATCGAGCGGCATCAGGGCCATATAGGCGGAAAGCCAGACATAGAGATCGCGGTTGAGCCCCTTGTCGGGGAACAGGTCGATCACCGCCGGCAGCATCAGCGACGAGCCGTCGCGCGCCGGCTGCGCGAGCTTTTCCTCGCCGAGCCCCATGCGCTGGCGCCAGCCGAGGCGATGGCCCGAGGTCTTGCCACGCACGGCAGCGATCTGGACGGCACCCTCGCCGCCGAATCCGCGAAAGCAGACGGCAAGCACCGGCTGCATGGCGGCCAGATGCACCGCATGTTCGGGATGGCGCGGCCAGGTCTGGACGTGGCCGATCAGGCGATGCCAGGCGCGGCCGACCGTCTCTTCCAGCTCGAGGAAATCAAGCATGGCCGGCCTCAGCGGATCAAGGAATCGGCAAGCTCGACCAGAGCCGCCTTGACGTCGGGCTCGTCGGTCAGCGGTTCGATCATCGCCGCAAGCACCGCTTCGCGCGCCGGCACGCCGGCGTCGATGAGCGTGGCGCAATAGACCAGCAGGCGGGTCGATGCGCCCTCCTCCAGGTCGTGGCCCTTAAGCGCGCGGATGCGCCGGGCGAGTTCGACCAGCGGCGCCACCTGGCCTTCGGCCAACCCGCTTTCCGCCGACACCACCGCGATCTCCTCCGCCTTGGGCAGGAAATCGAACTCGATAGCGACGAAACGCTGGCGGGTGCTTGGCTTCAGGCTTTTCAGCAGGTTCTGGTAGCCGGGATTGTAGGAGACGACGAGCATGAAGCTCGCCGGCGCGATCAACTGCTCGCCGGTGCGTTCGAGCGGCAGGATGCGGCGGTCGTCGGTCAAAGGGTGCAGCACCACGGCAACATCCTTGCGCGCCTCGACGATTTCGTCGAGGTAGCAGATGCCGCCCTCGCGCACGGCGCGGGTCAGCGGCCCGTCGACCCAGACGGTATCGCCGCCCATCAAGAGGTAACGGCCGGTGAGGTCGGCGGCGGCAAGGTCGTCATGGCAGGAGACCGTCGACAACGGCAGGCCGAGCTTCGCCGCCATATGGCTGACAAAACGCGTCTTGCCACATCCGGTCGGGCCCTTGAGCAACAACGGCAGCCGCCGCGCCCAGGCGCGTTCGAACAGGCTGCATTCGTTGCCGGAGGGGCTGTAATGGGCGGGGCTGTCGGCGGCGGGGCGGACATTCGGCAACTTGGCCGTCATGGGGGCGATGGTCATCGGGGGAACTCCGTGGGAAGCGGTCGCAGGTGCGGGATGTCCGGCCCCGGACGAACCGGGGCCGGAGGTCGGTGTCATTCGGCGGGTTGCAGGGAGCGGGCGGGCTTCTCGCTGCGTTGGCGTCCGGGCACCAGCACGGCCCACATGAACATCAGCGCCGAGACGACCACGACGACGCCCGAGCCAAGGCGCACCCAGTAGAACAGAGCGAGCTGGTCCTGCACGTCCATGTAGCTCTCGCCCAGAACGCGCTGGAGATGCACCTGAACGACACCGGCGAAGGTCAGCGCGAAGGTCATCACCGACATCGCCGTGACCATCATCCAGAAGCTGGTGATGTTCAGCCACTGATTGTAGGGCGCGCGACCTTTGATCTCGGGAATGGCATAGGCCATCATGGCGAGATTGAGCATCACATAGGCACCGAAGAAGGCGAGATGCCCATGCGCCGCCGTCACCTGCGTGCCGTGGGTGTAGTAGTTCACCGAAGACAGCGTGTGCAGGAAGCCCCAGACACCGGCGCCGAAGAAGGCCATGACCGAGCAGCCGATGGACCACAGCAGCGCTGCCTTGTTGGGGTGGTTGCGGCCGGCCTTCCAGATCATGTGGAAGGTGAACAGCACCATGGAGAAGAACGGCGCCACTTCGAGCGTCGAGAACAGCGAGCCGATCCACTGCCAGTAGCCGGGCGCTCCGATCCAGTAATAGTGGTGGCCGGTGCCGAGGATGCCCGAGAACAGGGCGAGGCCGACGATGACGTAGAGCCACTTCTCCACGATCTCGCGGTCGACGCCGTTGAGCTTGATCATCAGGAAGGCGAGCACCGACGCCATGATCAATTCCCACACACCCTCGACCCAGAGATGGATGACGTACCACCAGTACATCTTGTCGAGCGCGAGGTTTGACGGGTTGTAAAACGAGAACAGGAAGAAAATCGCCAGTGCCCAGAGCCCGAACAGCAGGATGTTGGTGACGGCGGTCTTGCGCCCCTTCAGTGCCGTCATGGTGATGTTGAACAGGAACATCAGCACGACGACGACGATGCCCACCTTGATGACGAAGGGCTGTTCGAGGAATTCGCGGCCCTCGTGGATCCGGAACAGGTAGCCGACCACGGCGATGCCCGCGGCGATGAAGAACATCCAGAACTGGAGGATCGCCAGCTTCGGGCTGTAGAGCTCGGTCTCGGTTTCCTCGGGCAGCAGGTAATAGGTTGCGCCCATGAAACCCATCAGCAGCCAGACCACCAGCGCATTGGTGTGGATCATGCGGATGATGTTGAACGGCAACAGCTCCGACAGCGTGTTGGGCACGACATAGACGAGGCCGGCAAGCACGCCGAAGGCGACCTGGGCCAGGAACAGGACCAAGGCGCCGTAGAAATAGGTCATCGCGACCTTTTGCGTTTCGTATTTCATGTCTCTCTCCTAGGCGCCTCAGCCTGCCTCGTTCGGGGGCCACTTCTGGGTGTTGATACGGCTGGTCCATTCGAGAAAATCGGCGAGATCGTTCAGTTCCTCGTCGTTGAGGTTGAACTGCGGCATCTGGCGCCGGCCCTCGATCCCCGACGGCTGCGCCGCCATCCAGGCCTTGAGCGTTTCGCGCGCGCCCTCGGGGTCGCTCTCGCCGCCGTAGCGCTTCCAGACATTGCCGAGTTCGGGCGCGAAATAGGCGCCCTCGCCCAGGATGGTGTGGCAGTTGATGCAGGAGTTCTTCTCCCAGACATGCTTGCCGCGCGCGACGGAGTCCGTCAGCGTCTTCTCGTCCGTGGAGGTCGTGCGGATGTAGAAATGGCTGTGGGCCGTCAGCCCGACGAAGATTGCGAAAAAGAAGATCGACCCGCCGTAGAAGACGTTTCGAGCCCCCGTTTTTGTGAGGCGTTCTGCCATCACGTGATCCTTTCCAGACAGAGGCCGCGCCAGCGGTTCGGCCCGATCGTTTTCCCTCCCGACGGGCACGGCCCGGCGGTCTCCGGGTTACCCGGACCGGAACCTTCTATGGGTTTGGGGAAGAGCTTCTTTGCGTTTTGGCAAACAAGTCGCCCGCGGCTCAGCCGGCCGACATCACGACAGCGATCGCCTTTGCCGCACCGCCCAGCGCCAGCACCAGGCACCAGCCCAGCAGCGCACGCGACATCGCCGCCTGGCCGCGCAGGCCCATGAAATCCAGGATGACAAGGCGGGCCTTGAGCATGGCGAGGCCGAGAACGAACGCCGTCCCGCCCGCCGCGCCGCCAAAGCGCACGGCCAGCACACTCGCCCCGGTCAAGGCGAGAAGGATAAGCCAGGAGCGGGCAAGCCGCCGGGAAGAGCCGTCTGCCATGCCGCTCACACGAGATAGACGAGCGGGAACATGACGATCCAGATCAGATCGAAGACATGCCACAGCGTGGTGATGAGGATGACATTGGCACGGCTGGTCCGCCAGCTGACGAGGAGCAACACCAGCGCGCCGAAGGCAACGTGCAGCAGGTGGAAACCCGTCAGCAGGAAGTAGAGCTCGAAGAACACGCCATAGGCTTCATCTCCGGCATGGCCGAGTTCGCCGCTGTATTCGAACAGCTTGATGGCAACGAACAGCAAGCCGAACAGTGCAGCCAAGACAAGCGCGCCCCTGGCCTGGCCGCGCGTCGCTCCAGGCCGCGCCGCGCACGCCGCCTGCCAACCGCTGGTGAGAAGCACGGCGGTGTTCAGCGCGGCGAGCGGCACGTTGAGGTGCACGCGCGCTGCGGCGAACTGGTCCGCCTGCACGATGCCGGCGACCATGAAGGCAACAAGCAGGATGCCGAAGGCGGCGAGCTCGCTCCAAACCAGGATCCAGAGCAGGAAATCGCCGGCGTCCGGGGCTTCGTCTTCCTGCACATGCGTCGAAACGGTCATGTCCATGCTGCTTTTTAGGCAGGCGGCGGCAGGGCTTCTTTGCGTTTGCGCAAGGTGACGGGCGCGAAAATCTGCGACATCGCGGCATCGGAATCGAGCAATGGAGCCCGCGATGAGCAACGCCCAATTCGGCCTTTCGGTCGCCACGCCGATCATCGTCGGCTTCGCGCTGTTGCTTTATCGCATGGGCGTCCTGCAGCGCACGGGCGCCGCTTCCGCGGTGCTCGCATCGATCGCCATCGCAGCGGTGCTGTTCTTCAACCAGTAGGCGTTGCAGGGCAGGTGGCGATGAGCGATCCCAATTCGACGGCTGGTTTCACCGAGTTGAACGGGCTTTATCGCGCGACACTGCAAATCTGCGACAGGCTAGAAGCCGTCGCCGATTCCCTTCCCCGTCCCGACCGCAGGCTCTGCCGGCAGATTGCCGCCGAGCTCAAGCCGGCCATCGCGGCGGCAAACAGGCTGGAGGAGGAAATCCTCTTTCCCGCCGCCCTTGGTCGCCTGCCGGCTGCCGGCACCGGGGCGACGATCGAGCGGCTGCGCCGGGAACATACACACGACCATGCTGCCGCCGACGAAATCGTCCGCATCCTCGTCACCCTTTCGCGCGGCGGCGGCAAGCGCTCCTGGGATGCGATAGGCTACATGCTGCGCGCCTATTTCCTGGCTGTTCGCCGCCATGTGGCATGCGAGCAGAACCTGCTCGCCGCAATTCAGACGACCCCCTGCCCCAACTGACGCGGCATCCCACGCGGGACGCTGCTCTGGCCGCCCGGCCAAGCATTGCGGCGCAATACTGCCGACCCGCCATTTTTCCGCAAGGGCAGACCAAGTTGCGGCACTGCAACAATTGTTTGCGCTGCAACAAAGATCGCTTGCCCCAAGCCGCCTATCCTCCTGACCGTAGTAACAGGCAACGCCAATCACGAAGGAGAACTGAAATGTTGACGCGACGCGAAGCACTCTTGGGAACGGCCACAGGTGCGGCAGCGGCCGCGCTCCTGGGCTCGGTCATCGCAACTCCGGCGCTGGCACAGGCAAAGGTGGCCGACATTGCCGGCCTGCCGCGTTTCAGGGTCGACCTCGTCGCCCCGCCCTTCGCCCACCCTCACGACCAGATCGCCAAGGGCGGCCCGAAGGTCATCGAATACCGGATGACCATCAAGGAACTGCCGATGGTGATCGACGACGAGGGCACGACGCTCCAGGCGATGACCTACGAAGGCTCCATGCCCGGCCCGTTGATGATCGTCCACGAGGGCGACTATGTCGAACTGACGCTGGTCAATCCCGAAACCAACGAGATGCCGCACAACATCGACTTCCATGCCGCCACCGGCGCGCTGGGCGGTGGTGCGCTGACCCACGTCAACCCTGGCGAACAGGCCGTGCTGCGCTGGAAGGCGACCCGCACCGGCACCTTTGTCTACCACTGCGCGCCGACGGGCATGATCCCCTGGCACGTCGTCTCCGGCATGAGCGGCGCCGTCATGGTCCTGCCGCGCGACGGGCTGAAGGACGGGGCCGGCAAGCCACTCAAGTACGATCGTATCTTCTACATCGGCGAGCACGACCTCTATGTGCCGCGCGACGAGAACGGCAAGTACAAGAAGTACGAGAGCCTCGGCGACAGCTATGACGAGACGCTGAAGGTGATGCGCGGCCTGATCCCGACCCACGTCGTCTTCAACGGCAAGGTCGGTTCGCTGACCGGCGACAACGCGCTGAAAGCCAAGGTCGGTGAAACGGTGCTGTTCGTCCACGCCCAGGCCAACCGGGACAGCCGGCCCCACCTGATCGGCGGCCACGGCGATCATGTCTGGGAAGAAGGCAAGTTCGTCAATGCCCCGGCCAAGGACCTGGAGACCTGGTTCATCCGCGGCGGATCTGCGGGCGCGGCGCTCTACACCTTCCTGCAGCCGGGCATCTACGCCTACGTCAACCACAACCTGATCGAGGCGGCCGAACTCGGCGCAACCGCCCACGTGATGGTCGAGGGTGAATGGGACGACGACCTGATGAAGCAGGTGCAGGCACCCGGTCCGATCCCGACCAACTGACCGGCAGGCTCCTTTCACTGTCCAACTCGGCCCGCCGGCATGCCTGCGGGCCGTTTTTTAAGGATGAGATCGATGAAACCCGGCTTTCTCCTGACCACGGCACTCGTGATCCCCGCCATCGCGCTGGCCGTCTACCTGACCCGTGATCCAGCCGGGCTCGCCGCCCCGCCGGCAATGGCCTCGCCGCAGACGGTCGCCATTGCCCCCGGGCGGCTGGCCTACAGGCTGCCCGGCGAGTTCCAGACCGCCGAGCGCCCGGTCGATGCGCCGGAGGATCGCGTCCGCTTACGCCGTTCCTTCGACATCATGGCCTATCAGGTCAGCGCTGCCGACTATGCCCTCTGTGTCGCCGATGGCGCATGTGATCAGGCGGATGGCGCCTTCCAGCGCGCTGAAAACCTGCCCGCGACCGGCGTAAGCTTCCGCGATGCCAACGCCTATGCCCAGTGGCTGTCGCACAAGACAGGAGAAGGCTGGCGGCTACCGACCGACGAGGAGTGGGCGTTCGCGGCAGCCGAACGTTTCAGCGACGAGGGTATCGACCCCAACGGCGGCAGCGACGCCATCGCTCGCTGGCTGGCGCGCTACCGCAGCGAATCCGAGGCGGCCAGGGGACGTGATCCCGAGCCCAAGCCGCAGGGCCATTTCGGCGCCAATTCCAATGGCCTCCACGATGTCGGCGGCAATGTCTGGGAGTGGACGACGACCTGCTACCGCCGGGTGGCGCTCGACAAGAACGGGCGCGTCGACACCAGCACAGACAATTGCGGCGTGCGGGTCGTCGCCGGCAAGCATCGCGGCTACATGTCGTTCTTCATCCGCGACGGCAAGAGCGGCGGCTGTGCGGCAGGCCTGCCGCCCGACAACCTCGGCATCCGCCTCGTCAGGGAGCGTCCGTCGATGCTGTCTGCGTTCAAGGCGCTCTGGCGCGGCGCCACCGGCTAGGCAATTCCAAAAAGAAGGGCCCGGACCTCCGATGGAGATCCGGGCCTTTTTCGTTTCGGCAATTCAGGCCAACCTTGTCACGACGGTGCAGGGTTGGCTTGCCGCGCGCGCAGCTTGGGACGCAGCAGCATGCCGCCATAGACTGCCGCATAGCCCAAGAAAGCGAGTGTCCAGGCAGCGGCAGACGCGTGCAGCAGCGGTGTCATGCCTGGCAGGAAAGCGTAGGCGATTCTGAGGATTGCCGACGCGACGACTGCAACGAAGACCATGCAGGTGGCGTTGCCGGCATGCAGCGCGCGTCCCGTATGCCCAAGCGTGGCCCGCGACATCACCGCAAGCGTCATCGCGCCGATTGCGCCGGTGCCGAAGGCATGCAGGCCTGCGGCCGGTGCCACGACTTCGGGCAGGAGGACCGCGAGCGCGGCCAGCACGAACCCGACCGGCACGAAGGCATAAGCCACGTGCAGGATGACCACCAGCGGATCGCGCCAGGTGCGCTCGCCGGCCCAGCGACTGAACCTTGCCACGTTGAGCGCCCCTGCCGCGAGCAGTGCTGCGCCGCTCGCCACATGATCCGGAAAGCAGGTCCAGGCCAGAAGCGCGGCTGCAGAGCCCAAGATCGTGACGGCATCGAAGCGATTGAACGGCACCGGCAACCGCCCCGGAGCCTGGCGCGCCAGCCAGTTGCGGGTGAAGCTCGGAATGATGCGGCCGCCGATGATCATGATCAGCACCACGGTCGCGCCGACCCCGAGCCGCCGGGCGATGTCGGCCTCGCCGTTGAAATGCACTTCGAGATGGTAGGCGACATTGGCGGCAAACAGGACGCCGACCGGCACAAGCACCTTGAGATTGCGCCAGTTTCGGCCGGCGATGATCTCGACGGCGGCTGCCACGGCGACCGCCAGCAGGAACGAACTGTCGATCGCGGCGGCGGCGAGCCAACCGATGTCGGCCGAGAAGAACACTGCGAAGCGGCCGGCCAGCCAGATCGCCACCAGTGCCGCCAGCGGCAGCCCCTGCACCGGCAACCGCCCTGTCCAGTTGGGAATGGCGGTGAGCAGGAACCCGGTGACGATGGCCGCGACATAGCCGAAGATCATTTCGTGGATATGCCAGTCGACCGGGGTGAAGACGCTCGCCGTCTCCAGCCGCCCGTAGAGCATCGGCAACCACGCCAGGATGGTCAGGCCGGCATAAAGCGAGCCGAACAGGAAGAACGGCCTAAAGCCGTAGGAAAGCACGGCGGGATAGTTTCCCGGCCGAACGCGTGGAATAGCCATGACAGCCCCTCCAACGGGAAATGCCGGGTGGAACCACTCCACCCGGCTGGCTTAGAGACAGATTTGAATGCCCCGCACTCAGTTGCCTGCGGGCACCTGCGCCAGAAGCGCTTCGAACGACTTCTTGGCCTTGCCCATTTGCTTGACGGCCTTCGCCTGCTCGAGATTGGTCGGCTTGCCGACCACGATCAGTGCCACCATGCCCATGCCGTAGTGCGGCGTGCACTTGACGCCGTAGACGCCCTCCTTGTCGAGGGTGACGGAAATCTTCTCATTCATCTTGCCCTTGAAGGGCGTCGCACCCTCCGGGATCATGCCCTTGATGCTTTCGGCGTCGTGAGACTTGTCGGTCGGCACGAAGGTGATGGTATCGCCAGGTGCGGCGACGACGAAATCGGGCTGGAACACCATCGCGCCCTTTTCGCCCTTGTTGAGCATCTGGATCTCGATTTCGGCGGCCTGCGCGACACCGGCCAGAAGCATGGCTGCGAACGCGGCTGCGGTGGCAATGGCGTATTTCATGATCTTTTCTTTCCTTTCACGACGGCTCCAGCCGTTGGGCCTTGCCTATGTCGTTTTTGCCGGGGACACTTTGATCCAGCGCAAACCGCAGTGAGTTAATCTGTGGTTTCGGAGAGCAGGATCGGGCACTCGCAGGAGCAACTGAAATGAGCCGTCTTGACCGCTCGCTAATCGCCGGCTTGCCCGTCTTCCAGGGCATGACCCCGGCGGACCTCGACCGTGTCCTCCAGCAGGCGCGTTCACTGCGCATCGCCAAGGACCAGACGGTCTTCGAGCAGGAAGGAGACGCGCACTCCTTCTTCCTCCTGCTCGACGGCCACGTTCGCGTCGTCAAGACGACGCCCGACGGCCAGCAGGTCATCGTGCGCTACATCAGCCCGGGTGAGCTGATGGGCATCGCCCATGCGCTGGGACGCACCACCTACCCCGCCAGCGCCGTTGCCGCCGTCGACTGCGTCGTGCTCGCCTGGCCCGGCAATCTGTGGCCGGACCTGGCCGGGTCCTTCCCGAGCTTTGCCACCGGCACCTACAAGACTGTCGGCACCCGGCTCCAGGAGGCCCAGGCCCGCGTCGTCGAGCTGGCCACCGAGCAGGTCGAGCAGCGCGTCGCCCACGCGCTGTTGCGGCTGGTCAAGCAGACGGGACGCAAGACCGAGGAAGGCATCCTCATCGACTTCCCGATTTCACGCCAGGACATCGCCGAGATGACGGGCACGACGCTGCACACCGTCAGCCGGCTGCTCACCGCCTGGGAGGAAAAGGGACTGGTGAAAAGCGGACGCCAGAAAGTCACCGTGGTCGAGCCGCACCGGCTGTTCGCGCTGGCCGAAGGGCGCGCCGACAAGGGCTGACGGGCAGTCTGCGTCCTCACTTCATTGCGCTCGTCAGGTCGCGAACCAGCACGTCCTCGTCCAGGTGATGCTCCCGCGCGGCATCTGCAACGGTGTGGAACGAGGCGATCGGGCAGCCGACGCAGATCAGGCCGTGGCCGAGCATCACGCGTATGGTTCCCGGCCATTGGCGCATGATCGCGTCCATGCTCATGTCGTCGTTGAAACGTGGCTTCATCGTCGCTCGCCGCTTGTGAAGCCACGACAATGGACGTTTCCGGCCTCGCGATCATTGCGCGCGGACAAACAGAACGCGGATTGCGCCGGCCTCAGTCCAGCGCCATGGCCTCCATGGGCAAGCCGGCATGGGAAGCCTTGACGTAGCGGTCGAGGGCATCGACGGCCGAGGATTGCGGCAGCTGGTTGCCCTGCAGTTCCGGCGGCACCTGCCAGCCGGGTGCGATGCCCTTCATGTTGGGCAGTTCGTGGGCGATGCCCTTGTGGCAGTCGATGCAGGTCGCCTTGCCGGAAAGCAGGTAGCGCGTGTGGATTTCGGCGGCGCGCTGCGTCTGGCGCGTCAGGTCCATCGCCACCGACGAGTGGCAGTTGCGGCATTCGAGGCTGTCATTGGCCTTCAGCCGCGCCCATTCGTGCTGGGCAAGCTCCAGTCGTTTGTCCAGGAACTTGCGCCGGGTGTCGATCGTCCCGAAAATCTTGCCCCAGACCTCCTTCGAGGCCTGCATCTTGCGGGCGATCTTGTCGGTCCATTGGTGCGGCACATGACAATCCGGACAGGACGCACGCACGCCTGACCGGTTGGCGAAGTGGATCGTATGGGTCAGTTCCTGGTAGACGTTGTCGCGCATCTCATGGCACGAGGTGCAGAATTTCTCCGTGTTGGTGACCTCCAGCGCGGTGTTGAATGCGCCCCAGAACATCACGCCGCCGACAAAGCCGCCGAGCGTCAGGAAGCCGAGGCTCAGCGTGCCGGCCGGTGTACTGACGATCTGCCACGCCCACAGCAGCCACTCCTTCAATCGTTGCATGGGCCTACTCGCTGCCGGCGGGCTTGAAGCCCAGTTCGCTCATGTCCTTGAAACGGTTCTCGACCAGTGGCCGCACATCCGCCTGCGGCACGTGGCATTCGGTGCAGAAATAGCGCCGCGGCGAGACGTCGGCCAACATCTGGCCTTCGCGCGTCATGTAGTGGGTGACGCTGATCATCGGCGCCCCCGAACTCTGGGTGAACTCGCGCTTGTGGCAGGACAGGCAGCGGTTGGTGTTGACCGAGAGCTGATAGCCTTCGATCGAATGCGGGATGACCGGCGGCTGCTCGGGATAGGCGCGCATCTTGCGAACGTCGTCGGTCACCCATTTGGGAACCGGCGCCGCCGGGATCGTTTCCATCGGCGACGGTGGCCCCGTCAGTTCGGGGGACTTGTCGGCAGCCATCTGGGCCAGCGCCGCCGTGCCCGCGCAGAACCGCGTGACGAAGACAAGCGCAGGGACGCTGCGCCGCAAGCTCATGCGACCGGAACGATCTTGACTGCGCATTTCTTGAAATCCGTCTGCTTGGAGATGGGATCGGTGGCGTCGAGCGTGACCTTGTTGATGAGCTGGCTGGCGTCGAACCACGGCACGAAGATCACCCCGCTCGGCATCCGGTTGCGCCCACGTGTCTCGATGCGCGAGCGGATTTCGCCGCGCCGCGAGATCACCCGCACCTCGGCGCCCTGGTTGATGCCGCGCTTGCGCGCGTCGTCGGCATTCATGAAGCAGCGCGCGCCGGGGAACGCCTTGTAGAGCTCGGGCACGCGCAGCGTCATCGAGCCGGAGTGCCAGTGCTCGAGCACGCGCCCGGTGACCAGCCAGATGTCGAACTCCTCGTCCGGCGATTCCGCCGGCGGCTCGTAGGGCACGGCAAGGATCACCGCCCTGCCGTCGGGGCGGCCGTAGAACTTGACCCCCTCGCCCGGCTTCACATAAGGATCGAGGCCCTCCCGGTAGCGCCAGCGCGTTTCCTTGCCGTCGACCACCGGCCAGCGCAGCCCGCGCACCTCGTGATAGGTGTCGTAGGGCGCCAGGTCGTGGCCGTGACCGCGGCCGAAGGTGGCATATTCCTCGAACAGGCCCTTCTGGATGTAAAAGCCGAACTCGGTGGCCTCGTTGTTGGCGTAGTCCGGGTTGATCTCGCTGCGCGGGAACTTGTCGACATTGCCGTTGCCGAACAACACGTCGAACAGCGCCTTGCCGCGATAGGCCGGATTGGCGTCGAGGATTTCCTTCGGCCAGACCTCGTCGGTGGTGAAATGCTTCGAGAACTCGGCCAGTTGCCAAAGGTCCGAGCGCGCCTCGCCGGGGGCCTGGACCAGTTGATGCCAGACATGGGTGCGGCGCTCGGCATTGCCGTAGGCGCCCTCCTTCTCGACCCACATCGCGGCGGGCAGGATGATGTCGGCCGACATCGTCGTCACGGTCGGGTAGGCGTCGGAGACGACGATGAAATTGTCCGGGTTGCGATAGCCGGGATAGGCCTCGTTGCTGCTGTTGGGCGAAGCCTGGATGTTGTTGTTGACCTGCACCCAGTAAAAATTGAGCTTGCCGTCCTTGAGCATCCGGTCCTGTTCGACCGCATGAAAGCCCGGCTTGTCCGGCAAGAGACCGGGCGGCAGCTTCCAGATTTCCTCGGCGTGCTTGCGGTGCTCGGGATTGGTGACCACCATGTCGGCCGGCAGGCGATGGGCGAAGGTACCGACCTCGCGCGCCGTGCCGCAGGCCGAGGGCTGGCCGGTCAGCGAGAACGGGCTGTTGCCCGGCTCGGAGATTTTGCCTGTCAGCAGATGCAGGTTGTAGACCATCTGGTTGGCCCAGACCCCGCGCACATGCTGGTTGAAGCCCATCGTCCACAGCGACATCACCTTGCGGCCGGGATCGGCGTAGAGTTCGGCGAGCTCTTCGAGAAATCCCTTCTCGACGCCGGTCAGTTCGGCGACCTTGTCCAGCGTGTATTCCGAAACCAGCTTCTTGAACGCCTCGAAGTCCGTCGGCTCCATGTTTGCGGCATTGGCCGCGCCCTTGGCGGCAACCTCGCGCGGATCTTCCGGCCTCAGGCCATAACCGATGTCGGTCTCGCCGCGCATGAACACGGTATGGTTCTTGACGAAGTCCTCGTTGACCCGGCCCGTCGTGATGATGTGGTTGGCGATGTAGTTGAGGATGGCGAGGTCGGTTCCGGGCTTGAACACGACAGGAATGTCGGCAAGGTCCATGCTGCGATGGGTGAAGGTCGACAGCACCGCCACCTTGACGTGTTCGTGTCCAAGTCGCCGGTCGGCCAGACGCGTCCACAGGATCGGATGCATCTCGGCCATGTTCGAGCCCCACAGCACGAAGGCGTCGGCAGCCTCGAAATCGTCGTAGCAGCCCATCGGCTCGTCCATGCCGAAGGTGCGCATGAAGGCGTAGGCGGCGGATGCCATGCAGTGGCGGGCGTTGGGATCGAGATTGTTGGAGCGGAAGCCGGCGCGCATCAGCTTGGTCGCGGCGTAACCTTCGAAGATGGTCCACTGGCCGGAGCCGAACATGCCTAGTGCCGTTGGTCCCTTCTCCTTGAGCACCGCCTTGACCCGCTCGGCCATCAGGCCGAAGGCCTCGTCCCAGCTCACCGGCTCGAATTCGCCGTCCTTGTCGTAGGCTCCGTTGCGCTTGCGCATGAGCGGCGTCGTCAGTCGGTCGGCGCCATACATGATCTTGGACAGGAAATAGCCCTTCACGCAGTTGAGGCCGCGGTTGACCTCGGCCTGGGTGTCGCCATGGCTGGCGACCACCTGGCCGTCCTTGACGCCGACCATGACGCCGCAGCCGGTGCCGCAGAAGCGGCACGGCGCCTTCGACCACTTGATCTCCAGCGAGCCGACCCCGCCAGGGATGGGCTGCGCCGACGCCGGCAGTGCAATGCCTGCCGTTGCAGCCGCAACGGCCGCCGCCTGCGCCTTCAGGAGCTCGCGTCGGTTCAATTCTGCGGTCATGGTGCCGAGCCCTCCAGTTCCTCGATATGTTCAAAGACCATGTTGGCCGCGACCACGCCGTCGAGGGCGCCAAGCGCTGTGAGCTGCGCGCCCAGCTCGCCGGCGCTTTCGCCTTCCATCACGACCACGATGCGGTTGTTTTCCTGCGCCCGGATTTCCGGGCCGCCCATGGCGACGATCACATCGGCCACTTCGGCCAGCCGCCCGGGCATGACGGCGATCACCGCGCTCGATATGTGGTGGTAGCGTCTTTCGTCAGCCATCGACGGCCTCCGGCATGCGTGACGCGACCGCAATCGCCTGCGACGGGCATGGCCCAATACAGGCACCGCAGCCGGTGCAGGCACTCTCGTTCAACTCCGGCACGAATGGCCCGCCGATGCGGGGTCGGAAAACGATCGCCGATTCCGGACAGGCGTCACGGCAAGTCATGCAGGACACTCCGCTGCGGGCCAGGCAGGCGTCTGAAATGGCCACGACATGTGCAAAGGCGGGCGGCGCAGCACGATCGAAAACGGGTTTCGGGCAAACCGTGGCGCAGTCGCCGCAAAGCAGGCACTCGCCGGCCTGGAAATCCAGCGACGGCTTGCCTTCGACCAGCGCGATGATGGCGCTCGGGCAGGCTTCGACGCAGGCACCGCAACCGGTGCAGGAGGCAAGTCCATCTTCAAGGGTGCCCGGAGGCAGGATTCTTCGCACCGGCTGTTCGTCGCGACCGGTCAGGAACGACCTGCGGCTGATGCTGCCCGGCACCGCCATCGGCTCAACCTCCCGGAGGTCCGGGCGGCCCGAAGATGATCTGCCACATCCAGACCATGAAGCCGTAGCCGCCGACGACGCCCACGGCGACGATGGGCCAGATTCCGAAGGCCAGAACGAGGAACGCCAAGAGCTCTTTGCGGCGCGTGGAAACACCAGGCCGAACGGTGCCGGAGTTTCCTTGGTCCTGGGTCATGATCCCCTCATGTGCCTTGGACAGGAAAGTGCATTCGCGACGGGAAGGTTACTCCAACAGATCATCTTTGCAACTCTGCCGGCAGGCGATTGTGCTTGTACGAAGCAGCGATGGGGTCGCAGCGGGCGCCGCCATGACCTGGGCGGCGGTGCAATGCGCAGGCGCGCCGCCAGGAGCGACGGCGGGCAAATTGCATCAAGACATCGGCCGCCGTTTACGATTTATTAACCATACCATATCCATTTGTTGACGAAATAAACTTTGCATCTACTCGAAAATACTATTTCATAACTTTGCAGATCAGCATGACAAGCATATTGACGAATTCCACTTCAATGACCGCCCTGCAGGCATTGAAGGCCGCAAGCTCGAGCCTTGAGGCGACGCAAGGCCAGGTCAGCACCGGCCTTCGCATTTCGGAGGCGTCGCACAATGCAGCCTACTGGTCGATCGCCACCACCATGCGCTCCGACAACATGGCGCTGTCGACAGTTTCCGACGCCCTTGGCCTGGGGATCGCGCGGGCCGACATTGCCTACACCGCGCTCGATTCAACCGTAGGACTGCTTTCGGATTTCAGCGCCAAGGTCATCCTCGCCAAGGATCAACCGGACAACCGGGCCAAGATACAGACCGAGTTGGAAAACCTGAAACAGCAGATCGCAAGTATCGCAACCTCCGCCAATTTCAACGGAGCGAACTGGCTGAACACCGAACATCCCGGCAATCTGGCCGAACTCTCGGACTACAAGACGGCAATCGTGTCTTCGTTCGTCAGGTCACCGGAAGGCCATGCTTCGATCGGCAAGACTGACGTGAACCTCCTCCGCACGAGCCTGTTCAATGTCGGTGGCGGCGGTGCGTTGCAGGCGGATCCCAGGAGCCTGGGAGACATCGGCGGATTGCGCGGCCAGAGCCTGAACACCAATGGGGCCATGGGCTTCCAGGACTTCGGCTTCACCGGTGCTGTCGCCATTGGCGACACCGAGGCGATACGCTTTACCTTGACGCTGGACGAAGGCCTCCATGCGGCCGGGCAGACTTTCGATGTCGTGATCGACAAGGCGCTGGTCAGCGCCGAACTCGGAACCACCGATGGCCAGATCAACACCATCGCCGAGATGCAGAGAGTACTCGAGGCGGCGCTCAACGACGCCGGTGCGCCCGCTGTCGTCAGTATCGCAGGGAGCAGGTTCGCAATCCGGAGCGAGGAATTGACGGGAGAGTCGGGTTCAAGCGTCTCAGTGGCGCTGACCGAGACCATCGGCGGACAGGCTGCGGGTCTGGAAAATCCGCTGGCTGGAAACATCCGCGACAGTTACGCGACAACAGGCCTTCTCTTCGCCGGCCCCTTCCGCGTCCACAACGATGTGGAATTCAGCTTCGAGATCGAAGTCAGCGGCAACACGCCGGTCAGGATCACCATCGACCGTGCCATGGTCGACGCGGCTCTCGGAACCACCGACGGCATCGTGGCCGATCCCGACCAGCTTGCTGTCCTGCTCGACCACGCACTCGACGGCCAGGGCATCAACGTCGTCGCAACCAGCAACTTTGTAAGATTGCTCATCGACGACACGGTGCATCCGAACGCCGGCTCGCGATCCACGATCGCCTTGAGAGATGTCGCCGACAATGTCGGGATATTGCCTGACTCCGACCTGATGGACGTCGACGTCTCCGCTCCGTCAGCTCTGGACAATTACATCTCCGGTCTCGACGGCATGCTGAAGAAGGTCATGACCGCTGCCAGCGAACTGGGCGCCCTGAAAAAGAGCCTGAACCTGCAGGCCGATTTCGCAAAAAGCCTTTCGGATTCGCTCAGTCGCGGGGTCGGTCAGCTCGTCGATGCGAACATGGACAAGGCGTCGACCAGGCTCACCGCGCTGCAGACCCAGCAGCAACTGGCGATCCAGTCGCTGCAGATCGCCAACGCCAACCCCCAATCGATCCTGCAACTGTTCCGATAACGTGCCGCCTGCCCCGGCATCGCGGCTCTCCGCCCGCACCGCACCCCCTCGGCCTTTAGTCTCCTTTACAATGCCCTGAGGCCATGCAGTCATGTGGCATCAGGAGAAAATGGGAGGGCGGTGCGTTGGGAGGCGCGCCGCGATTGCCGATGTTTTCGCATTCCGACCATATTCGCGAGATCGAAAGCGTCAGCCTCGGTGCTTCGACCGGGCGCGACGAGCAGGTGGTCAAGTCGTGGCTGCGCTGCATCGAGCAGCATCGTCTCGACCCGACCCAGGCGTGCGAAGCCTACATCCTGCCAGATGGGGAACTGCGCGAGCATCGCCAGCAGTCGGAGGAGCTGATCGCCATCGCCCGCTCCGGCCTCGAAAACCTGTTCCGGCAGGTGGCCGGCCAGAACTACGTGCTGCTGCTGTCCGACCGCAAGGGCGTGACGGTCGAGTTTCTCGGCGACCCGCTGTTCGACAACAACCTGCGCAAGGCCGGCCTCTACCTCGGCTCGGAATGGTCGGAAGCACGCGCCGGAACCTGTGCCGTCGGCGCCTGCCTGGAGGCGGGCGAGGCCCTGACCATCCACCAGACCGACCATTTCGACAACACCCATACGCCTTTGTCCTGCACGGCGGCACCCGTCTACGACATCCGCGGCGACCTTGCCGCGGTGCTCGACATTTCGCTGCTGAGTTCGCCGATCCGCAAGACCAGCCAGAATCTGGCGCTGCATCTGGTAGCTGCCACCGTGCGCCGCATCGAACTCGCCAATTTGATGGCCCAGACCCGCGACGAATGGGTGCTGCGTTTTGCCCGGTCGCCGGAATTCCTCGACGTCGACCCGGAGGCCGCGATTTCCATCGACGGCGCGGGACGCATCATCGGCATGACCCATGGCGGCGCCAAGATCCTGGCGCGTTCGGTCGGGCTCGACTGGCGCCAGCCGGACGGCCTGATCGGCCAGCCGATCGCGCGCTTCTTCGACATGGAGATCGACGACCTGCCGGATCTCACCCGGCGGCGGCCGACGCAGGACCGGCTGGTTTTCGCCCGCGACGGCAACGCGCTGTTTGCCCACGCCATCGAACCGCACCACAAGGTCCAGGCGCCAACAATTGCGCGCGACCAGATCCCGGTTTCGCTGCGCGGCCTGAGCGGCGGCGATCCACAGATGGCGGCACTCCAGGCCAAGGCGGCAAAACTCGCCGGCAGGCCGCTGCCCATCCTGCTCCAGGGCGAAACCGGCACCGGCAAGGAATATCTCGCCAAAGCGATCCACGACGGCGCTGCCGCCAAGGGCAAGTTCGTCGCCATCAACTGCGCCGCCATCCCTGAGCAGTTGATCGAAAGCGAACTGTTCGGCCATTTGCCGGGCGCCTTCACCGGCGCCTCGGCCAAGGGCCGCAAGGGGCTGATCGAAGAGGCCGACGGCGGCACGCTGTTCCTCGACGAGATCGGCGATATGCCGCTTCCGCTGCAAAGCCGCTTCCTGCGCGTGCTGGCCGAAAGGGAGGTGCTTCCCGTCGGTGCTTCGCGGCCGAAGCCGGTCAATCTCAGGGTCATCTCGGCATCTCACCGCGACCTTGGTTCACTCGTGCAGGAAGGGCGTTTCCGCGAGGACCTCTACTATCGCCTGAACGCCGCGACACTTTCCATCCCGCCGCTGCGTGAGCGCCGCGACTTCGACTGGCTGCTCGACACGGTCATCGCCCGCCATCGCCTGGACGGCGAAACGCTGACAATGGCGCCCGCGGCACTGCTCGCCCTGCGCGCCCATGGCTGGCCGGGCAACATCCGCGAACTCGACAACGTCATCGCGGTTGCGGCAGCGCTCTGCCAGGACGGCGTGATCGAGCTTTGCGATCTGCCCGAGATCATGGCGTCGGTGACCGAGCTGACCGACCGCCTGGACGATGCGGACTCCGGCCCGGCCGCACTGCAGGCGATGCTTGCCGCGTGCAACTGGAACGTCTCCGAAACCGCCCGCCGCATGGGCCTCGACCGTTCTACCATCCACCGCCAGATCAAGCGCTACGGGCTGACCGCGCTCCACTGAGCTGTTGCAGCGCCTGCTGCAACAGCTGTGGCGTGCGCCAGGCGCGCTGCAACAGGTGTTGCCCCACCTCCCCCCGGAAATACCGGGCTTTCCCGCCATCCGCGACTTGGCACGGCACTTGCTGTGCATGGAGCGACTGGAATCGGAGGAAAGCCATGTCGAACAGTTCGGGCATCCACGCCCTGCTGGCCCCTGAGGGAACACCCGCGAGATCCTGATCTCGCCAATCCCCGCCCCGGGATCGCGCGACGCCAAGCGCCGCTCCCCAGCAAACAATCATTGGCAATTCGGAGGAAGACAAAATGCTCGACGACAGCCCCCAGACCAAGATCGACAGCATTCTCGGCAAGCTGGAAAAGGCCCTTGCAAGCGGCGACATCGACGCCGCCGTGAACCTGTTCCAGGCGGACTGCTACTGGCGCGACCTCGTGACGTTCACCTGGAACCTCAAGACCATGGAGGGCCACGACCAGGTCCGCCACATGCTGAAGAGCCAGCTCGCTTCGATCAAGCCGGGCCGGTTCCGCCAGGATGAGAAGGAACTGGCCAGCCAGAATGACGGCATCACCGACGGCTGGTTCGAGTTCGAGACCGCGGTGGCGCGCGGCTATGGCCACATCAGGCTGAAGAACGGCCTGATATGGACGCTGCTGACCACCATGAGCGAGTTGAAGGGCCACGAGGAACCCAAGGGCCTGTTGCGCCCGATGGGCGCCGAACATGGCAGCGACGCCGGCCGCCGGACGTGGAAGGAAAAGCGCGAGGCCGAAGCCGCCGAACTCGGCTTCACCACCCAGCCCTACACCGTCATCATCGGCGGCGGCCAGGGCGGCATCGCGCTCGGCGCCCGGCTGCGGCAGCTGGGCGTGCCGACCATCATCGTCGAGAAGAACGAGCGGCCCGGCGACAGCTGGCGCAAGCGCTACAAGTCGCTCTGCCTGCACGATCCGGTCTGGTACGACCACCTGCCCTACATCCCGTTCCCGGAGAACTGGCCGGTTTTTGCGCCGAAGGACAAGATCGGCGACTGGCTGGAGATGTACACCAAGGTCATGGAGCTCAACTACTGGAGCTCGACCACCTGCAAGTCCGCCGACTATGACGAGGCTGCCGGGGAATGGACCGTCGTGGTCGAACGCGACGGCCGGGAGATCGCGCTGAAGCCGAAACAGCTGGTACTGGCCACAGGCATGTCCGGCAAGGCCAACGTCCCGAAATTCAAGGGACAGGACGTCTTCAAGGGCGAGCAGCAGCACTCCTCGCAGCACCCCGGGCCCGACGCCTACAAGGGCAAGAAGGTCGTGGTCGTCGGCTCCAACAATTCGGCGCATGACATCTGCGCGGCACTTTGGGAAGGCGGCGCCGACGTCACCATGCTGCAGCGCTCCTCCACCCACATCGTCAAGTCGGACTCGCTGATGGAGATCGGGCTCGGCGACCTCTATTCGGAGCGCGCCGTCGCTTCGGGCATGACGACGCGCAAGGCCGACCTGATCTTCGCCTCCCTGCCCTATCGCATCATGCACGAGTTCCAGGTGCCGATTTACGACAAGATCCGGGAGAAGGACGCAGCCTTCTACCAGCGGCTGGAAGATGCCGGCTTCATGCTCGACTTCGGCGACGACGAGTCCGGGCTGTTCATGAAATATCTCCGGCGCGGCTCCGGCTACTACATCGACGTCGGCGCCTGCGAACTGGTGGCCGACGGCCGGATCAAGCTGGTCAGCGGCGTCGGCGTCGAGAAACTGACGGAAACCTCGATCGTTCTCGAAGACGGGCGCGAACTGGAGGCCGACCTCATCGTCTATGCCACCGGCTACGGCTCGATGAACGGATGGGCGGCCGACCTGATCAGCCAGGATGTCGCCGACAAGGTGGGCAAGTGCTGGGGACTCGGCTCCAGCACGACCAAGGACCCCGGCCCCTGGGAGGGCGAGCAGCGCAACATGTGGAAGCCGACCCAGCAGGAAGCGCTGTGGTTCCACGGCGGCAACCTGCACCAGTCCAGGCACTACTCGCAGTATCTCTCCCTGCAGATCAAGGCGCGCCAAGAAGGGATCGCCACTGAGGTCTACGGGCTGCAGGACGTCCATCACAAGTCCTGACGTCCAGCCCAACCACCTGGCCGGCGGGGCACTGGCTCCGCCGGCCAGCATGGCCGTATGCGTCTAAGGGCCAATTGACCGGGGCGCGGAAGCGGGCAACGACTGTGCGGGAACGGCAAGGAAGGGTGCAGACCACCGTCGGAGGAGAGGATGAGAGGCACCGCAATCGTCGAGCATGCCGACAAGGTCCAGGCGGCACTGAAGTCGAGCGACGCTGCGCGCTCGGCGCTTGTCGCTTCGTGGCAACGTTCGTCGCAGCACCGTCTCGACCCGACGCACAGAAGCCCGCCCGAGCGGCTGACCGAGGTCGAGCTGTCGCTCGCCCGGCAGCGCATCGAGCCGCTGATATCAGCAGCCCAGGCCAGCCTCGACCGGCTTTATCTCGCCGTCGGCGGCGTCGGCTGCTGCGTGCTCCTGGCCGACCGCAACGGTATCCCGGTCGAGCGCCGCGGCGCCGTCGCCGATGACGAGACCTTCCATGACTGGGGTCTTTGGACGGGCACGGTCTGGAGTGAGGAAAGCGAGGGCACCAACGCCATCGGTACCAGCCTGGTCGAGCAGCGGCCGCTGACCATCCATCGCGGCCAGCATTTCCTCTCGCGCAACACGGCACTTTCCTGCACGACGGCCCCGATCTACGACCATCAGGGCAATGTCGCCGCGGCCCTCGACGTATCGTCCTGCCGGGCCGACCTGACCGAAGGTTTCGTCAACCTGATCGCACTTGCCGTCGGCGACGCCGCGCGTCGCATCGAGGCCGACAATTTCCGCCTCGCCTTCCCCCGTGCCCGCATCATCCTGACGCCTGAGGTCGAGCGCAGTCCCGGCGGCATGCTCGCCGTCGATGCCGACGACCTGGTCATCGGCGCGACGAGACAGGCGCGCCTGACCTACGGCATAACGCGGGAACGGCTCGAGCGGCGACTGCCGGTCGCCGACATTGTCGGTGGCAGCATGCGGGCCGCCGAAGACCTCGACGAGGCCGAACGCGCCGCCCTTCAGCGGGCGCTTGCCCGCGCCGACGGCAACGTCTCCGCCGCAGCCCTGAAGCTCGGCATTTCGCGCGCCACCCTGCACCGCAAGCTCAATCGCCTCGGCATCCGCCGCACGCATTGACCTTGCTGCCCGGAACTGTCGCAGTTCTGCGACAGTTGGCACCGGCGACCGCTCCTCCCCCGGCTGACACGGCCCGGATATTCTCCGACGCTCCTCCCGACGCGCTGCATCCCGCAGCGTTGCTTCTCGGGAGGAAGTTCATGAACAAGGTCGAGTTTTCGCGCACCGCCAAGGTGCCCTTCGCCAAGCGCTACGACAACTACATCGGCGGCCAGTGGGTCGCGCCGAAATCCGGCCGCTATTTCGAGAACATCTCGCCGGTCACCGGCCGGCCGCTCGGCGAAATCGCCCGCTCCGACGCCGCCGACATCGAGGCAGCGCTCGATGCCGCCCACAAGGCCAAGGACGCCTGGGGCAGGACCAGCCCAGCCGCCCGCGCGCTGATCCTCAACCGCATCGCCGACCGCATGGAGGAAAATCTCGACCTGCTGGCGCTCGCCGAGACCTGGGATAACGGCAAGCCGATCCGCGAGACGACTGCCGCCGACGTGCCGCTGGCCATCGACCATTTCCGCTACTTCGCCGGTGTCCTGCGCAGCCAGGAAGGCAGCCTGTCGCAGATCGACGACGACACCGTCGCCTACCATTTCCACGAGCCGCTCGGCGTCGTCGGCCAGATCATCCCGTGGAACTTCCCGCTGCTGATGGCCTGCTGGAAGCTGGCGCCGGCGATTGCCGCCGGCAATTGCGTGGTGCTGAAGCCGGCCGAACAAACCCCCGCCTCTATCATGCTGTGGGCCGACCTGATCGGCGACCTGTTGCCCGACGGCGTATTGAACATCGTCAACGGCTTCGGTCTCGAAGCCGGCAAACCGCTGGCATCGAGCCCGCGCATCGCCAAGATCGCCTTTACCGGCGAGACGACGACGGGCCGGCTGATCATGCAATATGCCAGCCAGAACCTGATCCCGGTGACGCTGGAACTCGGCGGTAAGTCGCCCAACATCTTCTTCCAGGACGTGACGTCGGAGGACGACGACTTCTTCGACAAGGCGATCGAAGGCTTCGTCATGTTCGCGCTCAACCAGGGCGAGGTCTGCACCTGCCCGAGCCGCGCTCTCGTGCACGAGAAGATTTACGACAAGTTCATGGAGCGGGCGCTGAAGCGCGTCGAGGCGATCGTCCAGGGCGACCCGCTCGACCCGGCGACGATGATCGGCGCGCAGGCATCGTCCGAGCAGTTGGAGAAGATCCTGTCCTACATGGACATCGGCCGGCAGGAAGGTGCCGAGGTGCTGACCGGCGGCGAGCGCGCGCATCTGCCCGGCGACCTTGCCGGCGGCTACTACGTCAAGCCGACCGTCTTCAAGGGCCACAACAAGATGCGCATCTTCCAGGAGGAAATCTTCGGCCCGGTGGTGTCGGTCACCACCTTCAAGGACGACGACGACGCGCTGTCTATCGCCAACGACACGCTCTACGGCCTCGGTGCCGGCATCTGGAGCCGCGATGCCAACCGGCTCTACCGCTTCGGCCGCGCCATCCAGGCCGGCCGCGTGTGGACCAATTGCTACCATGCCTATCCGGCGCACGCGGCCTTCGGCGGCTACAAGCAGTCGGGCATCGGCCGCGAGACGCACAAGATGATGCTCGACCACTACCAGCAGACCAAGAACATGCTGGTCAGCTACAGCCCGAAGAAGCTCGGCTTCTTTTGATCGCCTCCCAGGGCGCGGCGCGGCAGAAATGCCGCGCCGTCTGCGCCTGAAGTGCGGGAGTTCCTGCGATGCCTGAAAAGATGTCCCTCGACAAGGTCTCCGCCACGCTTGAGGCAATCGCCCTGCTGGCCGAAATCATCGCCGACCACGGGCCGGTGCTGTTCCACCAGTCCGGCGGCTGCTGCGACGGCTCCTCGCCGATGTGTTATCCGCGCAGCGATTTCATCGTTGGCGACAACGACGTGCTGCTCGGAACGGTCGGCGAGACCCCCGTCTACATCGGTGCCTCGCAGTTCGAAGTCTGGAAACACACCGACCTGATCATCGACGTCGTTGCCGGCCGCGGCGGCATGTTCTCGCTCGACAATGGACGCGAGAAGCGCTTCCTGACGCGTTCGACGGTCTGCACTCCGATAGCGTGAACACGGGCGGACCGGCGCTCCCCCCCCGCGACCGTGGCTGCCGGGCCCGGCAAACCACCTCCCGACCGCCCCCTGTTCGGCCGGATGGTTGTTCCAGGAGCCGCTTATGGTAACGATGAGACAAACAGACTCGTCAAATCGATGAAGGCCAAATGGGAAATCAAGCCAACCTGATCGACCGGCTCCGCATCGAAAACGATGACATGAACCCGGCCGACCGCGCGATCGCCAACGCAATTCTCGACGACATCGAAGCGGCGACGCGGCTGCCGATCAAGGAACTTGCGGCCAGGGCAAAGGTCAGCGAACCGACCATCATCCGTTTCACCCGGCGCATCGGCTGCGACGGCTTCACCGATTTCAAGATCAGGCTGGCGCAGGATTATGCGGTCGGCCGCATGTACATCGTCGGCGAGCGCAATTGGGCTGCGGAAACGGGCCCCGACGTCGCCGAAAACGTCTACGAGGCGACGATCCAGGCCCTCGCCGTGGCCTTCTCGCAGCGCGACCCGGCTGCGCTGGAGCAGGCATCGGAACTGCTCCACAAGGCGCGCCGCATCTTCTGCTTCGGCGTCGGCGGCAGTTCGGCAAACGTCGCACGCGAAGCGGAAAACCGGCTCTTTCGCCTGGACCTGGCAGTTTCGGCGACCGCCGACCCCTACAAGCAACGCATCATCGCCTCGACCGTGGAAGCCGACGACGTGCTTTTCATCTTCTCGGTCACCGGCAAGCCGCTCTCGCTGATCGACAGCGCCAAACTCGCCACCTCACTCAATGCCAAGGTGGTCACCGTCACCCATCCCGGCAGCCCCCTGGCCAGCCACGCCACCGTCAACGTGCCCCTCGTCGCCTTCGACGAGGAGAAATTCTTCTACATGCCGAACCGCGGACGCTACGGGCAATTGTTCGTGCTCGACTGCATCTCGACGCTGATCGGCGCACGCCGCCGCAGCACGGTCGGCAAGAAGCTGTGGCGAGCGCGTTCGACGCTCGTCGCCCTGCACGGCAGCACCGACAACCAGCCCATCGGCGACTGATCGGTCGGCCCGCACCGCAATTCCGGACACCGCAGCGAGAGCCGCAGCATCTCGGCGTGAGATAGTTTTATTCAGCAAAGACAAACAGATAACGAGCTTTCCGCATCCCACGGATGGCGGACGTTCCCGCGCTTTGCACAGGGTGTGAAATTTTACTCCGCATGCGTTGACATGTGGGTAATAAAACTACATCCTTCGATGAAACAACACCTCAGCCCATCCGAAAGCCGACCATGCCGATAGCCGACAAAACCATTGTTTCCTTCCGCTTCGACGAGGTCATCGTGCCGGCGCACAAGGGTGTCATCAACTCGGACAGCCTGGCAAAGCCGCTTCACATGCTGCCCGTCGGCGGCAAGGCGGCCTGGAGCATGCAGTTCGACGAACTGCCCAAGCTTGTCCTGCGCATGACGCTGGCCGACGGCACCGTCGGCCTTGGCGAGTTCTACCGCGACCACGAATGGCCGCGCATCGAGGCGATCTGCGCCAACCTGCTCGGCCAGTCGATCATGGACCTGCCGCTGCAGGACCTGCCGCTGCCGCTGTGCCGCGAATATGACGGCTTCGAATGCGCGATCTGGGACGCCTATGCCAAGTCGCTCGGCGTGCCGATGCACCGCCTGCTGGGCGGCGCCATCCGCGACCGCGTGCCTGTCAGCGCATGGTCGAGCCACCGCACGCAGGAAGAAGTCGGCCCCTGGGTCAAGCGCTACCACGAGCAGGGCTACAAGGTCATCAAGTTCAAGTGCGACCTCGAAGACGACGTCGCCGGCTGGTGCGCCGAGATCAAGCAGCACGCGCCGGGCATGAAGGTCATCTTCGATCCCAACCAGCGCTGGGAGAACGCCGGCAACGCCCGCCGGATCATCCGCGAGCTCGAAGCCGTCGGCAACGTGCTTCTGCTTGAGGACCCGCTGCCGCGCTGGATGCAGCTCGACTTCGCCGAACTGCGCCGCTTCTCCTCGATCCCGATCGTGCTGCACGTTTCGTTGCCCTACGTCTTCCAGGGCCAGCGGCCGCACGACGCCATCAACGCCATCGCCCACAATGCCGTCGACGGCTTCAACTTCAACGGCGGCCTCGCCAAGTTCCAGGTGCTCGATCACATCGCCGCAACCGCCGGCCTCTATTGCTGGCACGGATCGGAAATCGATCTCGGCATCCTCGAGGCGATGTATGTCCACCAGTCGGCGGCGGCGAAGAGCTGTGTGTGGCCGGGCGACATCTTCGGCCGCATGATCCGCACCCACGACCTGCTGGAAACCCCGCTCGCCTTCGAGCCGCCCCATGTCGGCATTCCGGCCGACGGTCCGGGACTTGGCGTGAAGCTCGACGAGGCCGCCCTCGCCCGCTTCCGCACCTCCGAACGCACGATCGCCTGAGGGACAGCAGATGCGCTGGGAAAAGCTCACCACCAACGAGTTTGCCGGACTGGATCGCTCCATTCCGGTCATCCTCAACGTCGCCGCCATCGAGCAGCACGGCCCGCATCTGGCGATCGACACCGACGTCGCCATCGGCGGCCACTTCCTCGACCGGCTCGAACAGCGCATGGGCGACAAGGTGCTCATCCTGCCGCAGGTCAAGGTGTGCTGCTCCGAGCACCACATGGACTTTGCCGGCACGCTGACCGTGCGCCACGAGACTTTCCTCGCTTATGTCGGCGACATCCTGGAAAGCGTCGTGCGCCATGGCTTCACCAATCTCGTCATCTTCAACAGCCATGGCGGCAACCAGGCCGTCGGGCAGGTGTTGCTCGAGAGCTTCGGTTCGAGCCATCGCGAGTGCACCATCGCCATGCTCACCTGGTGGCGGCTGGTAGCGCCTGAACTTGAAGCGATCCGCGAGAGCGGCTTTGCCGGCGTCAACCACGCCTGCGAATTCGAGACTTCACTGATGCTGCTCGCCGCCCCCGAAAACGTGCGGCGCGAGCTGATCGGCGACATGTCCTATGTCGAGACCTACGACTGGGCCAACGCCGACATGATCCGGGCAAGCCGTGGAGCGCTCTTCCGCACCATGCATCAGATGTCCGGCGGAACCGGCGTGGTCGGCGATCCGTCCACGGCGAGCGCCCGCAAAGGCGAACTGATCACCGACGCGGTCGTGACCGAACTGGAGCGCGTGGTGAGGTCGCTGACCAAGGCGAATTGAGAATTACCGGAAACTTTTAATTGGATATAGGGAGGGTACCATGCTGAAAAAATTGACTATCGCAGGGCTGGCAAGCGTAAGCATGCTTGTTGCGGCACAAGGCTTTGCACAGGAACGCGGCGGCGTCGTCAACGTCGCGACGATCGGCGAACTCACCACGCTTGATCCGATGACCGCCACGGGCGACCTGCTCGGCATGGTCACCCAGCACTTCTTCGAGACGCTCTACACCTTCGACAAGGACTGGAACGTCGCGCCGCTGCTGGCCGAGGCGCTGCCCGAGGTGTCGGCCGACGGCAAGGTCCACACCATCAAGCTGCGCCAGGGCATCGTCTTCCACGACGGCTCGGCGATGACAGCCGAGGACGTGGTCGCATCGCTCAAGCGCTGGCTCGAGGTTGCCTCGCGCGGCAAGCTGGTCGCCGCCAATGTCGACAAGCTCGAAGCCGTCGACGACTACACCGTCCAGGTCACGCTCAAGCAGCCTTTCGCGCCGCTGACCGCACTGCTGGCCTTCAACAATTCGGCCGCCGTGGTGCTGCCGTCGGAGAAGATCGCCGAGACGCTCGCCGAATATGTCGGCACCGGTCCCTACATGATCAAGGAGCGCAAGGCCGACCAGTATCTCCAGCTCGTCCGCTTCGATGGCTACAAGGCCCGCGAAGGCGAGCCCGACGGCTTCGGCGGCGCCCGCAAGCAGTATCTCGACGAGATCCGCTTCGTGCCGGTGCCGGACGCCAATACTCGCGTCGAAGGCGCCATCGCCGGTCAGTACGACTATGCCGACCTGTTGCCGGTCGAGGCGTTCGACCGCCTGAACGGTCAGCAGAAGACCGAGCCGCTGGTGCTCAAGTCCTTCGGCTGGCCGATGTTCATCATGAACAACAAGGAAGGCATGATGACCAAGCCCGGCCTGCGCAAGGCCGTGCAGGCAGCCCTCAACGCCGAGGACATGATGGCAGCCGCGTTCGGCAAGCCCGAGTTCTTCGCCCTTGACGGCGCGCTCTACCCCGATGGTTACCAGTGGCGTTCGGACGCCGGCATCGAAGGCTACAATCAGGCCGATCCCGAAAAGGCCAAGACACTTGCCACCGAAGCCGGTTACGACGGCAAGCCCGTCCGCATTCTGACCAGCCGCCAGTACGAGTTCCACTACAAGATGGCGCAGGTCGCGGCCGAGTATCTCAAGGCCGCCGGCCTTGCGGTGCAGCTCGACGTCGTCGACTGGGCGACGCTGGTGCAGCGCCGTGCCGAGCCCGCACTGTGGGACATCTTCATCACCCACAGCCCGTTCCTGCCGGATCCGGCGCTGATCGCACCGCTGCCTTCGTCCTATCCGGGCTGGTGGGCCAGCGAGGCCAAGGACAAGCTCGTCGTCGCCCTCAACACCGAGATGGATCCGCAGAAGCGCGTCGCGATCTTCGCCGACATCCAGAAGCTCATCTATGAAGAGGCCCCCTTCTACAAGGTCGGCGACTTCAACGCGCTGTCGGCGAAGTCGCCGAAGCTCGCGGGCTTCACGCCGTCGGCCTGGCCGTACTTCTGGAACGCCTATATCGCCAAGTAACAAGAACAATCTCCGCCGGCGCGGCCAAGGTCGCGCCGGCGGGCCAATGGGAGCCGATCGATGACACGATACGTCCTGCAACGCCTGTTCGGCATGCTGACCGTGATGTTCACGGTCGTCACGATCGTCTTCGTCATCGTCCGCGTCGCTCCCGGCGATCCGGCCGCGGTCATGCTCGGCCCGGACGCAACGCCTGCCGATATCGAGGTGCTCAGGGTGCGCCTCGGCCTTGACCAGCCGCTGCCCATACAATATGTCTACTTCCTCGCCCAACTCGCCCGCGGCGACCTCGGCCATTCGATCTTCCTCGACATGCCCGTCGCCAGCGCCCTGCTCGATCGCGCCGAACCGACCTTCTTCCTCACCATCTTCGCGATCCTGATCGCCAGCGCCATAGCGCTGCCCGTCGGCATCATGTCGGCCTACAAGCGCGGCAGCTTCTTCGACCAGGCGGTGACCACGCTCACCATGCTCGCCGCCAGCATCCCGAGCTTCTGGCTCGGCCTGATCCTGATCCAGGTCTTCGCCGTCCGCTTCGGCTGGTTCCCGGTCGCCGGCTATGGCGGCCCCGATGCCTCTTTCCTGACGCGCATGAGCCACCTCGTACTGCCGGCAGTGGCGCTCGGTGTCGTCTCGTCGGCGCTGATCACCCGCTTTACCCGCGCCTCGATGCTGGACGTTCTCAATGACGACTATGTCCGCACGGCCCGCTCCAAGGGCATGGGCGAGTTCCGGGTGATCATGAAGCATGCCTTCAAGAACGCACTGATCCCGGTGCTGACCGTCATCGGCCTGACCGCCGCCCTGCTGGTTTCCGGCGCCGTCGTCACCGAGACCGTGTTCAGCCTGCCTGGTGTCGGCAATCTGGTGGTGTCGGCCGTGCTGCGGCGCGACTATCCCGTCATCCAGGGCGCCCTGCTCGTCATCGCAGCGATCTACGTGCTGATCAATTTCGGCATCGACCTGCTCTACCTCATGATCGATCCCCGGGTACGTTACTGATGGCCGCCGCATCCGCCTCCAGCGTGGACACCCCACGCATCTCGACGCTCATCCTCCAGCGCAAGACGCTTGCGATCGGGCTCGCCATCATCGTGGCGATCACCTTGCTTGCCGTTCTCGCACCGCTGATCGCGCCCTATTCGCCAAGCAAGTTGTCCATCGTCAACCGGCTCAAGCCGCCGAGCTCGACATGGTTCTTCGGCACCGACGAGTTCGGCCGCGATGTCTTCAGCCGCACCATCTATGCCGGGCAGCTGTCGCTGCTCGTCGGCGCGGCAGCCACTGCACTTGCCGCGACCGTCGGCATCACGCTCGGCCTGGTCGCCGGCTTCTTCCGCAAGGCCGACGGCATCGTCTCGCGTATCATCGATGCGATGATGGCCTTCCCCGACATCCTGCTGGCCATCGCCCTTGTCGCAGCACTCGGGCCGTCGCTGGCAACCGTCATCATCGCGCTCGGCGTGGTCTATGCCCCGCGCCTTGCGCGCGTCGTACGAGCCTCGACGCTGGTGATCCGCGAACTCCCTTATGTCGAGGCCGCACGCGCCCTTGGTGTGCCGACGTGGCGCATCATGACGCGACATGTGCTGCGCAACCTCGTCTCGCCGATCCTGGTGCAGGCGACCTTCATCTTCGCCTATGCGATGCTGGCCGAGGCCGGCCTGTCCTTCCTCGGCGTTGGCGTCAGCCCGGAAATCCCGACCTGGGGCACGATGATCGCGGCCGGCCGCCAATATGTCGGCCAGGCCGACTGGATGACGATCTTCCCCGGCTTCGCCATCATCCTCACCGTGCTTTCGCTTCAACTTGTCGGCGACGGCCTGCGCGACCTGCTCGATCCGCGCCTGCGCAAGGATCTCTGACATGGCCATGTCCACACCCAACGCAGACAATCATCCAGACGCGCTCGCCGACGACATCGTGCTGCGGGCCGAAGACCTGCGCACGCACTTCATCATGGGCACACGCACCGCCAAGTCGGTCGACGGCGTCACCCTCACCGTCCGTCGTGGCCAGACGCTCGCCGTCGTCGGCGAGTCCGGCTCGGGCAAGTCGGTGACCAGCCTGTCGATCATGCGCCTGCTGTCGCATCCCGGCCGCATCGTCGGCGGCCGACTGCTCTACCGCATGCGCGACGGCGGCGTCGTCGATCTCGCCACGCTGAGCGACAAGCGAATGCGGGCGATCCGCGGCAAGGAGATCGCCATGATCTTCCAGGAGCCGATGACGAGCCTGAACCCGCTCTACACCGTCGGCGACCAGATTATGGAGATGATCCGCCTGCACGAGCCGATCAGCCGGGCCGAGGCACGCACCCGCGCCAGGCGGATGCTCGAACTGGTGGAGATCCCCGCCCCCGAAAAGCGGCTCGACCAGTATCCGCACGAAATGTCGGGCGGCATGCGCCAGCGGGTGATGATCGCCCTCGCGCTCGCCTGCAATCCTGCCCTGCTCATCGCCGACGAGCCAACCACCGCGCTCGACGTCACCATCCAGGCGCAGATCCTCGACCTGATGCGCCGGCTGCAGCGCGAGATCGGCATGAGCATCCTGTTCGTCACCCACAATCTCGGCGTCGTCGCCGAGATCGCCCATGAGGTGGCGGTCATGTATGCGGGCCGCGTCGTCGAGCAGGCGCCGGTGCACGACCTGTTCGCCAGGCCGCGCCATCCCTACACCAAGGGCCTGCTCGCCTGCATCCCCGACGCCAAGCGCGACCGCGCCGAAGACGGCACGCGCAAGATGCTCAACCCGATCCCCGGCAGCGTGCCGAGCGTGCTGGCGCTGCCCGCCGGCTGCGCATACGCCCCGCGTTGCCCGCTTGCCGAGGCGCACTGCGAATCGGTCCCGCCGGACCTGCTCAACGCCTCGCCCGAACACCTGACCCGCTGCTGGAGGCACGAACTTCTGTGACCGACACGACGCAAACGACGCAAGCGCCTGACGATGCCGACATCCTGCTGTCGGTGCGCGGGCTCAGCAAGCAGTTCTTGACCGGCAGCGGCCCGGTGAAGGCGGTCGAAGACATCTCCTTCGATGTCCGGCGCGGCCAGATCGTCGGCATCGTCGGCGAATCCGGCTCGGGCAAGACCACTGCCGGGCGCTGCCTGCTGCGGCTGGTCGAGCCCTCTTCGGGTCAAGCCATCTTCGACGGCGTCGACCTGTTCAGCCTGCCGGAGAAGGCCCTGCGCGCCTACCGGCGTCGCCTGCAGATCATCTTCCAGGACCCCTATTCGAGCCTCAACCCGCGCATGCGGGTCCGCGACATCATCGGCGAGGCGATCGACACCCACGGCCTCGCCAAGGGGGCTGCCCGCCAGGCCCGGATCGAGGAGCTTCTGACACGCGTCGGGCTCTCACCCGAGCACGCCCGGCGTTATCCCAACGAGTTCTCCGGCGGCCAGCGCCAGCGCGTCGGCATCGCCCGCGCGCTCGCGGTCGAGCCGGAACTGATCATCGCCGACGAGCCGGTGTCGGCGCTCGACGTTTCGGTGCAGGCGCAGGTGCTGAACCTGATCCAGGAGCTTCAGCGCGAACTCGGCCTGACCATGATCTTCATCTCCCACGACCTGACGGTGGTAGAGTATCTCTGCGACGAGATCGTCGTGCTCTATCTCGGCCGCATCATGGAACAGGGGCCTGCGCGCTCAGTCTATGCCAAACCCAGACATCCCTATACGCGGGCCCTGCTGGCAACCGCACCGGTGCCCGATCCCAACGTCCGGCGCGAGCGGGTCATCCTGCAGGGCGACATCCCAAGTCCGCTCGACCCGCCATCCGGCTGCGTCTTCCGCACGCGCTGCCCGCATGCGATAGCAGCCTGCGCCGAAACCGTCCCGACACGCGAGACGGTCGGCCCCGGCCACAGCGTCGCCTGCATCCGCCAGGCGGAACTTGCAGAAACATACCAGGACTGATCGATGACCCCTTATGACAGGCTTGCCGTGCTCGGGTTGACCCTGCCGCCGCCACCCTCTCCCATTGCCACCTACATCCCCTTCGTCCGCGAGGGCGACATTCTCTACCTGTCCGGACAGGGACCGAAGCAGGCCGACGGCACCTTGCGGACGGGCAAGGTCGGCGCCGAGATCGGCATCGAACAGGCCTATGACGATGCCCGGCTGACAGGCCTCAACCTGCTCTCCATCCTCCACGCGGCAACAGGCGACCTGTCCAGGGTTCGCCGGGTCATCAAGCTGCTCGGCATGGTCAACGCGACGCCGGACTTCTCTGCGCACCCCAAGGTCATCAACGGCTGTTCGGATCTGCTGCTCGAGGTGTTCGGCGAGCGTGGCCGCCATGCCCGCTCCGCCGTCGGGTTTGGCTCGTTGCCCGACAACATCACCGTCGAGATCGAGGCCATCGTCGCCATCGAAGCGTAGCCCCGCGGCGTGTGTCTTCGGTGATGATCCGGCGGACGTCGATGAAGGCGCCATCAGTGCGACCCTGATGGCGGCGCCGGCAACCGCCTACGACTTCGACCCGGTGCGCGCCTGCCAGGCTTGATAGAGATTGCGCCCGTCCTCGGCCTTCGGAGGACAGTGCCTGATCGAAACCCCGGATTGCTGGTCGAGCGGCTTCGACAGCTCGGCAGCATATGCGGCGGTCGACAGGCCGAAGGCTTCGGCGTCTTCATTCGAATAGGCGAACGCGATGTCCTTGATGCCGGACATGCGCATCGCGGCCAGGCACATTGGACAGGGTTGCCCGCTTGCATAGACGGACAAGCCGTCGAGCCGTGGCGATCCAAGTGCCTTGCCCGCCGCGCGCAGGGCCAGAAGCTCGGCATGCGCCGTCGGGTCGTTGTCGGCCAGCATGCGGTTCACAGCGCGGGCGACGATCTCGCCGTCCTTGACGACAACAGCGCCAAACGGCCGCCCGCCCTGCTCGACATTGTCGAATGCCAGGGCGATCGCCTCGCCAAGGAAGCTGTCGATTTCGCTCATTTGGCTCCGGCCCTTTCAAGCAGTCCAACCATGGCGTCATAGCCGCTGGAGCGCGCATGGCTGAGCGGCGTCACACCATCCTTGTCGGCGAGGTTGACGTCGGCACCGGCGTCGACCAGCAGCTTGACGATGTCGACATGGCGTTGCCCGCCGTCGCCAAGGATGATGGCTTCCAGCAGCGCGGTCCAGCCGAGATTGTTGACGTGGTCGACGTCGGTGCCCGCCTCGATCAGCGTGCGCACCGTATCGACATGTCCCCGTTCGGAGGCTGGAATGATCGCCGTTCCGCCATAGCGGTTGGTGCTCTTGAGGTCGGCCCCATGCTGCAGCGTCAGCTCCAGGATCTCGAGATGTCCGCGCGCGCCCGCATAGAGGTAGGGGCTGTCATTGATGTTGTCCTTGAGGTTGACGTCGGCGCCGGCCTCGATCAGCGCCTTGGCGGCGCTTACCTTGTTGCCATGCGTCGCGACCAGCAGTGCGCTGCGCCCATCCTTGTCGCGGGCATCGATATCGGCACCGTTCGACAGAAGCTGCCCGATGGCCGCAACATCGTCGCTGGCCGCCGCCGCATGCAATTGAAACTCGGTCATGTTCTCTCCTGAAGCAGACGAGGGAATGGAATTGAACAACATGAACAACAGGGCGAGCAGGCTATACGCCGCACTCCAACCCGCGCGAAATCTTAAATCCGCCATGCGACTTCCTTCTTCTTTCATTTGCGTTGCAGACTATCGCTGCATTCTTTCTGACCCCGCAAACGAGCCGCCAAGGGCGGCCTCCGACCTTGCAGTCATGATCTTCTCTATATGGCGCAGCCACCAGCATTCTGAAATTAAATGTTTGGATAATTTGCAGTGATTTGCTGAATGCGCACCCCTTTCAGGAGGATGCTCGATCCTGCAGTGTCTTGAGCGGTTCGAGACCCATGGCGGGCCGGTAGCGCAGCCGCACGAAGCTGGCGCCGCTGCCCAGTAATGCAAATGCTGCGCCCAGCCACAGGGCGATGACCGCTCCGTGTGCGCCGAACAGATTGAAGAGTGCGGCCACGATTGCGACACCGCATGCCTGGCCCAGATTGCCGATGACGCTGGACATGCCGCCAGCGCCGCCGCTGCGTTCGGGTGGCACGGACGTGATCATGGTGCGCATGTTGGGCGATTGGAAAAAGCCGAAGCCTGCGCCACAGACAGCCATGCGCCAGGCGACATCCAGTGCATCCGGCTCGGGCGGCATCGCTGCCAGCAGGAGCATGCCCAGGCTCAGCACGGCGAGGCCGACGCCGCCCAGCAAGCCGGCGGGAATGCGGTCGGACAAGCGGCCGGCCAGCGGGGCCGAAAATGCAAGCAAGGCGGGCCATGGCGTGATCAGGAAGCCTGTCTCGACCTGCGTATAGCCGAGCAGTTGGAAGAGGAACGGCAAGGATACGAACGCCAGCGCCTGGGTGATCATGGTGAAGAAGGAGGCGACGGACGACAGGGCGAAGATCGGTTTTCGCAGCAGGTCGATGGCCAAGATCGGTGCCGGGCGGTTGGCCTGACGTTTCAAGAGAACCGCGAGGCTGGTAATGGCGATCGTGGCGTTGGTCGCCACAGTTCCCCACGACGCCCCCTGTGCGGCCGTGTTCAGCGCAAACACCGACGTTGCCAGGAACAGCGCGCACAAGGCTGCCGCCCAGCCGTCGAAACGCCGGGCGCTGCGGATCGTCGGCGGCAGCGCATACAACCCCATCACGATGCCGATCAGGCCAAGCGGCACCTTCATCAGGAACAGCCAGTGCCAACTGGTCAGGCTGAGAACGGCAGAGGCGACCGGCGGCCCTGCCGCGAACGAAAGCCCCACCACCAGGGCATTCAGGCCCATGCCGCGCCCCAGCAGGGCGTGCGGATAGATGAAGCGCATCATCGCCACCCCGGTACCCAGGATGCCGGCAGCACTCACGCCCTGGACGACGCGCCCCGCCACCAGCCATTCGAGCGAGGGCGCAAGGCCGCAGACCAGCGAGGCCAGCGTGAACAGCACCAGCCCCCCCATCGAGATGCGCCGGAGACCGACGATTTCGCCAAGTGCGGCGGCGGGCAGCAGCGAAGCGACCATCGCCAGTTGGTAGGCGCCGACGATCCAGATCGATTGGGCCTCGGTCGTGTTCAGGTCGCGAGCGATCGTCGGCAGGGCCGTATTGGCGATGGCCGTATCGAGGTTGGCCATGCATACGTTCAGCAGCACGGCGCAGGTTGCGATGGTGCGTTGCCGGCCGTGAAGGCCATCGCCGGGGGCCGAAAGCTGCTTTTGCCTGAATGCCAGCACGGAAAAACCTGTAACGGCGCGGCCTCTTGGGCCACTGCGCGAAAGCGATGAGAGCAATGGAGCGAGCCGTGAAGGCTCGTCCTTGCCTAGCGCCTTGGTATTTCATGCGCAAATGGGATATATGAATGATAATCATGCACGATGATAATGAACTGATATGCTGGATCCTCGGCTGCTGCGCGCCTTTGTGACCATCGCCGACACGGGAAGCTTCACGCTTGCCGCCGACCGCCTGCACATGACGCAATCGACGATCAGCCAGCAACTGGCCCGGCTCGAGGATGCTGTGGGCCGGGAGCTGATCGATCGGGCTGCGCGGCCGGTCAGGACCACAGCATCCGGCGAACGCCTGATCGGGCACGCGCGGCGCATCCTGTTGCTCCAGGGTGAAGCCGAGCTCCTGCTTGCAGACACGGCCGGAACCGCATCGATCCGCATCGGCTTGCCCGACGACATAGCGACCGGCACCATGACGAACGCATTCGCCGAGTTTGCAAAAAGGCACCGCGAGGTACGCCTCGATGTCACCGCGGGCCTCAGCCTCGACCTGACCAAGCGCTATCGCGGCGGAGAATTCGACATCGTCGTGGTCAAGGAAGCTACGCCAAGCGCCGATCATCGCGCCGCATTCCCAGAGGCCATCGCCTGGTTCGAAGCTGCCGACGCCGGTCCGGATTGGCCCGAGCCCTTGCCGCTCGTCACCTTTCCGCCGGGCGGGCTGTATCGCGATGCGATGTTCGAGCGGATCGACCGCGAGCGGCTGCGCTGGTACGTCGCGTTCACGAGCAGCAGCCTGAGCAGCGTCCTGTCAGCCGTGGAGGCCGGTCTCGGCCTCTCCTTGCTTCCGGTCGGCACCACGACGGGCCGCCGAGTCCGCCAGTCCGCCGCCTTCGGCTCGGAACCGTCGATGGTCGTGTCGCTGTATTCCTGGGAGGGAGACGGCATCGTCGCGGAACTTGCCCGGGACATGACCGCCATCTTGCACGGGCGCTTTGCCGCTCGTTGAACGGCTTCGCTATGCCGTGACAGCGCCCGGGCATCCACAATTGCTGAGGCCGGGTACGCCGGTTTACGGCCTGCGAAACCTGTCCTCGACATCGCCGATCTAGATCGGCATGCGGCCACGCTTTGGCGTGATCATCCACGGCTCGACAGACACCGGGCCGGCCTCGCGAATGCGCACCGAACGGGCAAAACCGGCAAACGCGTTGCGCGCGCCGTCGACGGTCAGCCGGCCCTCGCGCGCTGCTTGGCATGCGCGGACGGCTGTGTTGTGGATCGGGCCGCGCCGGTTTTCCGGCCACTTCGTCAGGAATTCGAGCGCATCGGTGATACAGGCGATTTCGCGGATGGTTTGATCCTCGTTCTTGACGAAGATCGGTCGGGAAAAGGCTTTTGCGGTCATCACTTCCTCCTCGGTCCTCGACCGTCTTCTCGAGCAAGCGCACATTGCCGCGATGGCCGCGACAAGCTGACAAAGAAATGGCGACTGTAGCCTTTCCCGTCAAGAATGGAGGCAGGCCCAATTCAGCCCTTCGGCGGTTCGTCAGCCAGTATTCCTGCCTCGGTGCAAAACGTCTCGAACGCGTCTCTTGCTTCCTCGACCGGGATGGAGCCGTTGATGGCGGCCTGCATGGCGTTCTCGGCCAGGTAGAAGAACGGATTACGCTTGTCGTGCGGCCACGCATCGAGAAATTCGGCCGCATCGGGGACCGAGACAACCTCGCGCAGCGAGAAGTCTCCGTTCTTGATCCAGACATTCGGCATGAAATCCATGAACCTCAACGCGGCTGTGGCGGGACGGTTGCATGGCAGGCCTCTTGCTACAGTCCAGATCCCCGCAAAGACCGGTCCCGTCAGCCGCCAGGTCGTCAACGGTTGACGATGTCGCCGAGGAACGCCTTGGCGCGATCGGTGCACGGGCAATCGAAGAATTCGTCAGGCGCACCGGTCTCGACGATGCTTCCCTTGTCCATGAAGATCACGCGCCCGGCAACCCGACGGGCAAACCCCATCTCGTGCGTCACGACCACCATGGTGGTGCCGGACCTGGCGAGGTCGATCATCACGTCCAGCACCTCTTTCACGGATTCCGGGTCGAGCGCCGATGTCGGTTCGTCGAACAGCAGGACATGGGGCTGCATGGCGAGCGCGCGGGCGATGGCGACGCGTTGTTGCTGGCCTCCGGAAAGGGCGGAAGAAAGCTTGCCGGCATGTTCGGCAACGCCAACGCGTTCGAGAAGATGCATGGCATGATCTTCGGATTCCCGACGCCTCCTGCCACGAACGATCCGGGGCGCCAGCGTGACATTGTCCAGCACCGTCAGATGCGGAAACAGATTGAAATGCTGGAACACCATGCCGACGTCGCGGCGCAGACGGCGCAATTCACGGGCCTTGTAGCCGACAGCGACGCCGCCGATCGCGACCTCGCCTTGCTGCCATTCCTCAAGCCCGTTGAGACACCTGAGCAGCGTCGATTTTCCGGAGCCCGAGGGACCGCAGAGGACGGTGCAGGTGCCGCCTGCGATATCCAGGGAAATGTCGCGAAGAGCACGCCACGAACCGTACCATTTGGACAACGAACGCACCGCTATGGTGGCATTGACGCTCATTGCGGTTTCCTTTCGCCGCTTGGCGCGCGGGAGTGGGCGCGCTCGGAATCACGTTCCAGCCGGGCGCTTACCTGCGACAGCCCAAAACACAGCAACCAGAACACAAGGCCGACAAACACATAGCCTTCGGTGGCGAGACCCAGCCAGTTCGGATCCGACAGGGCCGCCGTGACGATGTTGAGCAGGTCGAACAGACCCACGACCATGACATAGGTCGTGTCCTTGAGAAGCGAGATTGCCGAATTGACAATGCCAGGCAGTACAGCGCGCAGAGCCTGGGGCATGATGATGTAGCCCTGGGTCGCCCAGAAGCCGAAGCCGAGCGCGTTAGCCGCTTCACTCTGGCCGCGCCCGACGGCCTGCAGGCCGCCCCGCGCGACTTCGGCGAGATAGGCGGCGGAATAGAGCGTGATGCCGGTCATGGCGAGCGTCAGGCGCGGAAACTCGACGCCCGGTGGCAGAAACAGCGGCAGCATGATCACCGACATGAACAGGATGGCGATGAGCGGCATGCCGCGCCAGAACTCGATGAAGCCGGTGGCGAGCAGGCGCACCGCGGGAAGTTGCGAAGTTCGTCCCAGCGCCAGAAGTATCGCGATCGGGAACGAGAACACGAAGGCGCCGATGCCGACCACCATCGTCAGCAGCAGGCCGCCCCATTTGTCCGAGGCAACCGGCTGGAGGCCCAGCACGCCACCGGAAAGCATCACGAAGGCAGCGACCGGATAGAGGCAGAATCCCCCGATCAGGACCTTGCGCCGACCCTTGAAGTCGGGCGCCATCGCAAGTGCCAGCAGCAGCGGCGGGGCAAGCAGCACGATCCAGGCCCGCCAGCGTTCTGCCTCGGGATAGAAGCCGAAGGCGAACTGCGGAAGCCGGTTGACGATGAAGGCCCAGCAAGCGCCGTCCGGGCTGCATTCGGCCCGGCTTGAGGCGACCCATGTGGCCTCGACGAAGGCCCAGTCGACGATCCGCCCGCCCAGCGTCCAGGCGAGGTAGGCCAGGCCGAGACTGACCGCCGTGCCGAAGGGATTGGCGACGACGACCGCAAGCAGTCGACGTGCGGCCGTCACCGGCGATTGCGAAACCGGGGAGCGAACAAGCGAAGACATGGCCATTGATCAGCGCTCCACCAGCTTGACGCGACGTGCATAGGCGCTCGTCGCCAGCGCGACGGAGGCGCTGAGAGTGAGATAGACGAAAGCTGTGATGAGGACGATCTCTACGGCCCGGCCGGTCTGGTTGAGTGACGTGCCGAGGAAGACGTTCACCAGATCGGGGAAACCCACCACGGTGGCAAGCGCCGACGCCTTGATGAGGTGGGTATACTGGTTGGCCAGCGGCGGTATCATGACCCGCAGCGCTTGGGGGACAATGACCAGCCGCAGGATCAGCTTCGGTGACAGGCCAAGTGCCAGCGCCGCCTCCTTCTGTCCGCGTCCGACCGACTGCACGCCCGCCCGGACGATCTCGGCGATGAAGGCCGCATTGTAGATGATAAGCGCTGCAACCAGTGATACGAACTCCGGCATCAACTTGAGCCCGCCGCGGTAGTCGAAGCCGGCGAGCATGGGGATCTGCCAATCGAGGGTAGAGATCGCGGCGGCATTGGCGACAAGGCCGCCGGCGACGAGCGCCAGACCGAAGCGCGGCGGGGTCTCGCCGCGCGCCCGGGCGCGCCGCCGGACCACGCATCCCACGACGATCGCAGCCACGCCCGCCATGACGGCGGCCGTCAGGATCGCGGCGGCACCGCCGGCGACCGGCGCCGGCAGGTAGAGACCGCGGTTGCTGAGGAAGGCGACGTCGCCAAATCCGATCGCCTCCCGCACGGTTGGCAGCGAACGCAGGATCACCGTCTGCCAAAGCAGCAGATGCAGCAGAAGAGGCAGGTTCCGCACGACCTCGACATAGCCCCTGGCGACAAGGCGCACGGGGGTGCTGGGGGAGTCCCTCGCAAGCCCGATGATGAATCCCAGGATGGTGGTGGCGACGATGGAGATCGCCGCGACCAGCAGGGAGTTCAGCAGACCGGCGAGGAACACCCGGCCGTAGGTGGAAGTCGGCTCGACCGCAATCAGGCTGAACGCCATCTTGAAGCCGGCTTCCTGCCAGAGGAAATCGAAGCCCGAGGCCAGGCCGCGGGCTTGAAGGTTGGCAACGGTGTTGCGGACCAAGAGGACCGCCAGGGTGGCGACGAGCAACAGCACCGCCGCCTGCTGCAGGATCGCCTTGCGTCGCGCCCACCGCTGCCTCGGGCCGAGTTGGGGACGCGCATCGGCATCGCTGCCGTCCGCGCCGCTCCACAGGCCTGAAGCCATGTCCTGGTCCGAGGCAGCCATGGGTGACCTCAGCGCACTGGGGGAGCGTAAAGGAGACCCCCGTTGGACCACAATTCGTTTTGGCCGCGCGCCAGCTTGACGGGGCTGCCATTGCCGAGGTTTCGGTCGAAGATCTCGCCGTAGTTGCCGACGGAGGAGATCACCTTCACCACCCAGTCGTTGGCCAGGCCGAGCTTGGCACCGAAATCGCCGGTCTTGCCGAGCATGCGCTGTATCTCGGGGTTCTCGGATGAAGCGGCCATCTCCGCTACGTTGGCTGACGTGATGCCCTTTTCCTCGGCGGCGATCAGGGTGAACAGGGTCCAACTGGCAATGTCGCGGAATGCCGGGTCGTCCTGCTGGACGATTGGGCCCAGCGGCTCCTTGGAGATGATCTCTTCCAGGATCACATAGTCGTCGGGAGCGCCAAGTCCGAGGCGGCTTGCGGCCAGTCCACCACGCTCGTTGGTGTAGGCGTCGCAGCGCCCGGCCTCGAGATTGGCGAGGTTCTGCTCGCGGCTGTTGGCAACGATCGGCGTGTATTCGAGGCCGTTCGACCTGAAATAATCGGACAGGTTGAGCTCTGACGTGGTGCCGGCAGAGACGCAGACCGAGGCGCCGCCGAGTTCTGCGAGCTTGCTGACGCCGAGGCTCTTTTTCACCAGGAAACCCTGGCCGTCATACATATAGACGCCGGCATAGTCGAACTTCATTTCCGTGTCGCGCGAGTAGGTCCAGGCCGCCGCGCGCGCCAGCATGTCGACGCTGCCCGATTGCAGGGCGGCGAACGCGTTCTTGAATTCCAGCGGTGCGAACTTGACCTTGGTGGCATCGCCGAACATCGCCGCAGCGACCGCGCGGCAATAGTCGATCTCAAGGCCGGCCCACTTGCCCGACGCGTCGAGCGTGCTCAGCCCGATGGTCGTGCCGGTGCTGGTGCCGCAAACGAGCTCACCGCGCGACTTGATCGCATTGACCCTGTCGCCTTCGCCGGCGAGAGCCGGCGTGGCCAGGATGCCCAGTCCGACGAGTCCCCAAAACGCATGTCTTTTCATGACAGTTCTCCTCCTCCCAGTGATTTTATTTTCGCGTCTGTTTCCCGGAGCGCAGCGCGCCCAGGGCCTTGGTCATTCGGCTGCCGCCTCCTGGTGGAAGCCGTAGCGGTCGAGCCCGAGTTCGATGTCCTCCAACAGGTCGTCGGGATGCTCGAGGCCGATGCTTAAGCGAACGAGCGGCCCCTCTTCGCGCCAGGGCGATACTGTGCGGGCGCCTTCGAGTTGCACGGGCGCGACCAGGCTGTGGAGGCCGCCCCAACTCGCGCCGATACGGAACAGGCGCAATTGTTCGATGAAGGTCGACAGATGGCGATCGTCACGCGGCTGCAGAACCGCGGAAAAGACGCCGCTCGCGCCTCGGAAGTCACGCTGCCAGATCGCATGCCCCGGATCGCCGGGCAGCGGTGGATAGAGCACGCGAGCAACGCTGGGATGTTCGGCAATGCGCTCGGCGATCTTCAAGGCGGCAGTACTTTGGCGCTCCAGCCGGGCGGCTAGCGTGCCCAGGCCGCGCAGCGCCAGGAAGCAATCGTCGGGTGAAACGCCCAGCCCGAGGAAGCGGCTGGCGTCCTTGATGCGCCGGTACAACTCCTCCGAGGCGACCGTGGCGCTGCCCAGCAGCAGGTCCGAGTGGCCGCCGATATGTTTCGACAGTGCCTGCACCGCAATGTCGGCGCCATGGTGCAGCGCCTTGAAACCCAGCGGCGAGGCCCAGGTGCCGTCGGCGGCGACAAGCGCGCCGTGGGCATGGGCGGCCTTGGCTATCGCCGGGAGATCCTGGACCTCCATCGTAAACGAGGCCGGCAATTCCACCCACACCAGCTTGGTGTTCGGACGCATCAGGGCGGTGATGCCGGCGCCGATCAGCGGATCATAGAACGTTGCGTCGACCCCGAGACCCGACATGAACTTTTCGGCTGACGAACGCGACGGTCCATAGACGGCGTCCGGCAAGAGAACATGATCGCCGGCGCGAAGCAGCGCCAGATTGGTGACCATGATCGCCGCCATGCCCGACGGCACGATGAGGCTGCGGGCGCCGCCTTCGAGCGCGGCGATCTGGGTCGCCAGGTTTCTGGAGGCCGGGTGGCCATAAAGCCCATAGGAATAGCCGTCGTAGAACTGCGTGTGGCGGGCGAGGAAACTCTCAACCGTCGGGAACACGATGGTCGAGCCGCGGTGGACCGCTGGCGTCAACGCGTTGAAGGGCTGTTCGTCGACAGCGGTGTGAAGGAGACGGGTTTCGTCGCGCATTTTGGCCTCTTGCCGGAGTTCATTCCATGGGCCCGCTGCTGCACTTGCACATCCCGCAGGGCAGCCAAGAACGCTCGCCGCGCGCCTGTGGCGCGCGGACGTCCCCGTGTGTCAGTGGTCGGGTGCCGGACAGCCCGGCACCGAATAGATCAGTGAGCGAGGCGCTCGGGCTGGTAGCCGGCTGTCTGGATGGCCTTTTCGGCAATCGCTGCATCGCCGGCGACTGTCACCTGCTTGCTTGCAAGATCGATCGAAAACGCAGCACCCGGCAAGGTGTGCTCGAGCGCCTTCTTGATCATGCCGGCGCAATGACCGCAGGTCATGTCGTCGACCTGGAAGGTCACGCCTTTGACCGAAGCGTCCGCCGCGACGTCGTCGTGATGCTGATGATTAGAGCACATGTAATTCTCCCCCCCGAGTTACTCTCGCCGTGAATTGGACCTTGCACCCTTCCAGCACTGGAAGGTCAAGCGACGTTTTCGATGAAAAGATCAGGGGCCCGCAGGACGTCAATTGACTGCGTCAACCTGGCCCTGGGAGGACGACAAGACCCTTTCGTACCCCCTGCTGCTTCAGCACGCCCTCGGGCTATTTCCCAATTTTCGCTCGGAGGCTACTGGCGACGATGCCAAGTGCGACCAGTCAAACCCCTCGACCTAATTCCGATCTTGTTATGTACATTTCCACACTCAAGAACATTTTCAATGTATAAAAGCACAATGGACAGCATATGACGAGAGTGACTACGCTGTTTGTTATCCAACGAGGTAACAAACGTGCTTCAATCCCGTCCAAAACCTGCCAGACAAGACAGTTCGCTTTCGACTATCCAGTCGGGCATCCTGTCGGATGACGATTGCATATCTCTCCTGCAGTGGATGTTGCAGCACAACACGACGGCATTGCAGGGCCGTGAACAAGGCTTTGTGGCCGAGCTGGACAGTTACCTTGCCGAGCGTGGCGTCGCATCGACAACGATCCAGGGGGATGACGGACGCGCCAATCTGGTCACGAGCCTCGACAGCGGCCGTGCAGGCCCGCACCTGGTCTTTTGCGGGCATTGCGACACCGTGCCCCTCGGCGACCGCGAATGGAAAAAGTCGCCATTCGGAGGGACGGTCGCGGGTGGCCGCATCTATGGGCGCGGCAGTGCGGACATGAAGGGCGGCCTTGCCGCCCTCATCGCCAGCTTCCTCGACATGCACGCCCGCGATGACTGGTCGGGCCGGCTTTCGCTGGCCGTGACCTATGGCGAGGAAACCGGCTCCGAAGGCGCGAGGCTGATGGCCAGCGACGGCAGCCTCGCCCCGTTCGACGCCATGATCATTGCCGAACCGACCTCCAACCGGGCGGTGCGCAGCCACAAGGGCGCGCTGTGGCTGAGCTTCACGGCAACCGGGCGCACGAGCCATGGCTCGATGCCGCAGATGGGTCTCAATGCGCTGGAAATGGTGGTCCGGTTCCGGCAAAGGCTGCTCGAGCTCGACGCTCTCGCCGCATCCGACCCGCTTCTGGGCCGGCCGACCATCTGCCTCACCCGCCTGCAGGGCGGCACGCAGGTCAACGTCATCCCCGACCGCGCGGTCGCCGAATTCGACATGCGCACCCTTCCGGGGCAGAGCCACGACGATATTCTCGCGGCGATACGAACCATCGCGCGTGAAATCGAAGCCGAATACGAGGGCGGAAGGATCGTCGTCGAGACGATCAACTCCCTGCCGGCGCTCGACACTCCAGCCGGCAGCGCGATCGTTCGCACGGCTCTGGACATCAGGCATGAACTGGGCGCGCCTGCCGGCGAAGCCGGTGGCGCCAGCTACTTCACCGACGGCTCGGTTCTGCAATCTCTCGGCGCCGACATCCTGATACTGGGCCCCGGCGACCCCGGAGAGGCGCACCAGACGGATGAGAGCCTCGACCTTTCGGATTTTCTGGCCTCCCGCCGCATCTACACGGGAATGGCCCGCCGCTTTCTGCGCTCGCCCGAATAACGGGGGAGACGTCCCGCGCCGATCCTGAGCGTCAGGGCCGGCGCCCAACATCCAAGTTCCCGCCAAGAGGGACCAACGATTTTTTCCAGGAGGAGTTTCAATGTCACTCGATCGTCGTCAATTCCTGCAGATTTCCGCTGCCACCGTCAGCGCCGGGGTGCTCAGCGGCATTCCCCTCATGGCCCAGGCGCAAGCCAAGGGCGGCGTGCTCAATGTGGTGGTCCAGCCCGAGCCGCCCGGCATCATGATCGGCATCTATCAGAACGTGCCCTCGCAGATGGTCGGCGGCAACATCTTCGAAGGTCTGCTGCGTTTCGACGCCGACCTGAAACCGCACCCGCTGCTGGCCGAGAGCTGGGAAGAAGCAGCCGATGGCATGTTCTATTCCTTCAAGCTGAAGGAAAATGTGCTGTGGCACGACGGCAAGCCCTTCACCTCGGAAGACGTGGTCTTCAGCGTCGACAAGATGCTGCGCGAGACCCATCCGCGCGTCCGTAATTTCCTCAAGGCAGTGGAGAGCATCACCGCAGACGGGCCCTACAAGGTGGACTTCAAGATGAAGACCCCCTTCGCGCCCTTCATCCAGTCCTTCGAGGTCGGCTCGATGCCGATGCTTCCGAAGCATCTTTACGAAGGCACGGACTACAACACCAATCCGGTCAACAACGCTCCCATCGGAACCGGTCCTCTCAAGTTCGGTGAATGGCAGAGGGGCTCGTATCTAAAGCTGGTCGCCAACGAGACCTATCACGAGGAAGGCGTGCCGACGATCGACGCGGTCTATTTCCACGTCATCCCCGATGGCGCCAGCCGCGCGACCGCCTATGAAACCGGCAAGGTCGACGTTCTGCCAGGCGGCGCTGTCGAATATTTCGACGTCCAGCGTCTCGCCGAATTGCCGAACTCGGAACTGACGACCAAGGGCTGGGAATTCCAGGGGTCGCAGTGCTTCCTGTGGCTCAACAACGGGTCCAAGTGGATCCAGGACAAGCGCGTCCGTCAGGCGATCATGTATGCGCTCGACCGCGAGAACATGCGCGACATCGCCTTCTTCGGCTACGCCAAGGTCGCGCCGAGCCCGTGGAACAGCTCGACCAGGTTCTATTCGGAAAACATCAAACAGTACCCGCGCGATGTCGAGAAGGCCAAGGCACTGCTCGCCGAAGCCGGATATGACGGCAGCCCAATCCGCCTGCTGCCCCTGCCCTATGGCGAAACCTGGCAGCGGCTTGCGGAAATCGCGCGCGAAAACCTCATCGAGGCCGGCATCCAGGTGGAACTCACCGCCACCGACGTCGCCGGCTGGAACCAGCGCCTGGGCGAGAAGGACTACGACATCGCCTTCTCGTACATGTCGCAGTATGGCGACCCGGCGCTGGGTGTCGCACGTCTCTACACGACATCCAACATCATCGAGGGTTCGCCCTGGAACAACGTTTCGGCCTTCTCCAACCCCGAACTCGACAAGCTGTTCGACGCGGGTGCGGTCGAGATCGACCCGGAAAAGCGCGCGAAGATCTACCAGGACGCCCAGGCCCTTATCGCCGAGGAAGTCCCGCTCGCCTGGCTGTTCGAGATGATCTGGCCGACGATCCACCGCTCGAACATCAAGAACCTGATCTCGTCGGCGGTCGGCCTCAACGATAGCCTCGGGCGCGCCCGGGTCGAATAGGACGCGCAAACAGCGTCAGTTGGCAGCCCGGCATTCCCGGGCTGCCATGAGGTTTTGTTCAGGGGCGAAGAGTGTGAACCGTCTGAAATTTCTGTTGGGGCGCATCGTGCAGGGCGTGGTTGCGCTCTTTGTCATAGCCACCCTGAATTTCCTGTTGATCCGCGCCGCGCCGGGCGACCCCGTCGCCGTGATGGCTGGCGAAGCGGGCGCGGTCGACAAGCGGTTCCTGGACGCATTGCGGATCCAGTACGGGCTCGATCAGCCGCTTCTCGTGCAGTGGTGGACCTACATCTCGCGCATTGGCACGCTCGACCTCGGCTTTTCCTACCGCCAGCAGGAAACGGTTGCGCAACTGATTGCCGACCGGCTGCCTGCAACGCTGTTGCTGACGGTCTGCGCCTTCGTGTTTTCGCTGGTTGTCGGGGTGGGGCTGGGCGTGCTCGCCAGCCGCCGGCCCGGCGGCTGGGTCGACCGGGCGATCGGCTTTGCCGCACTCATCTTCTACGCCGCGCCCATGTACTGGCTCGCCTTGATGGCGGTTCTGGTCTTTTCGATTCACCTCGGCTGGCTGCCCGCCTTCGGCTACAGCTCCGTCGGCGCCAACCTTACCGGCACGGCTGCCGCACTGGATGTCGCCAAGCATCTCATCCTGCCGACGCTGGCGCTCTCCTTCTTCTACATCGCCGTCTACACCCGCATGACCCGCGCCAACATGATGGCGATGGCACAGATGGCCTTCGTCAAGACCGCACGCGCAAAAGGTGCCGGCGAAACGCGGATCCAGTTCCGCCACGTCTTGCGCAACGCGCTTTTGCCGGTGGTGACGCTTGCCGGGCTGCAGGCCGGCAACATGGTCGGTGGCGCTATCATGACCGAAACCGTCTTCGCCTGGCCCGGCATCGGCAGGCTGATGTTCGATGCATTGCTGCAACGCGACTACAACCTGCTGCTCGGCGCCTTCCTGGTCGCGGCGGCGCTGGCCATCGTCTTCAACATCATCACGGACCTCATCTACACCGTGATCGATCCGAGGATTGCACTGTGATCGCGAACTCCGTCCTTCGCCGCATGTTCACCCGCACGGAAGTGTGGATCGGCCTGATCGTCATCTTCGGCATCATCGCCATATCTTTGCTGGCGCCGCTGCTGTTCCCGCGCGGGCCATGGGCAATGGGCGGACGCCCCTTCCTGCCCCCTATGTCGGACATGCGTTTTCCGCTGGGAACCGACACCACCGGCCGCGACATTCTCGCGGGCCTGGTGTGGGGCGGCCGGGTCTCGCTGCTGATCGGGCTGGTTTCGACGGTTGTCTCGGTCTTCATTGGTGTCGTCATAGGCGCAATCGCCGGCTATGGCGGCGGCCACGTCGACAGCGCGCTGATGCGCTTCACCGAGATATTCCAGGTGGTGCCAAGCTTCGCGCTGGCGCTGGTTCTTGTCGCCGTCCTGCAACCTTCCGTGGGCTCCATCGTCATGGCGATCGGCATCGTCTCCTGGCCGCCGGTCGCGAGGCTCGTGCGGGCGGAGTTCCTGTCGCTGCGAAGCCGCGATTTCGTCCTGGCGGCCAAGCTTCAGGGCCAAAGCGCGCTCGCCATCATGTTCCGGCAGATCCTGCCCAACGTGGCCTCTCCCATTATCGTCATGGGCTCTCTGATGGTGGCGACCGCCATCCTGCTGGAGTCGAGCCTCAGCTTCCTCGGCCTTGGCGATCCCAACCAGATGAGCTGGGGCTTCATGATCGGCGCCTCGCGCACGGTTCTGCGCCAGGCATGGTGGATGGCAACCTTCCCGGGGCTTGCCATCGCCATAACCGTGCTGGCGCTGAACGTATTGGGCGAAGCGCTCAATGACGCTCTCAACATCCATTCGCGCAACAGGTGATGGCCATGTCGACCGACGCCACTCCATTGCTCAGGGTCCATGGGCTCGACATCTCGCTGCCCAAGGGCTCGGATCGCCAGCTCGCGGTCTCGGGCGCATCCTTCAACCTCATGCCGGGCCGCACGGTCTGCATCGTGGGCGAATCCGGCTCCGGCAAATCCACCGTTGCCGATGCCATCATGGGTCTGCTGCCACGTCCGCATCTGGAGGCGAAAGCCGGATCGATCCATTTCGGCGAGCTCGATCTTCTCAAACTCGACGAGGCGGGAATGCGCGCCTTGCGCGGCCGCGAGATCGGCATGGTCTTCCAGGAGCCGATGGCCGCCTTGAACCCGCTGATGAAGATCGGGGCACAGCTGGAAGAAGTGCTGGAAGTCCATTTGCCCCTGCCAGCCGCCGAACGTCGCCGCCGTGCCCTTGCCGCCTTGAGTGACGTCGGACTGCCGCGGGTGGAGGAGCTCTATGAGAGCTACCCTTTCCGTCTCTCGGGCGGGCAGCGCCAGCGCGTGGTGATTGCCTGCGCGATGATGCTCGAGCCGCGCCTGCTGATCTGCGACGAGCCGACCACCGCGCTGGATGTCACAACCCAGGCGCAGATCCTCAAGCTGATCGCTTCGCTGCGCGAGCGGCGCGGAACGGGCGTGCTCTTCATCACCCATGATTTCGGCGTGGTCTCCGAGATCGCCGACGACGTCATCGTCATGCGCAATGGCGTCATCGAGGAACAGGGTCCGGCGCGCGAGGTGCTGAGCAACCCCGCCTCCGCCTACACCCGCCAGCTCATCGAGGCCATTCCCACCGGAACGGCGGCGCCTCGCCCAGAGAATGCGGCCAGGCCGCTGCTTGAGGCCAAGGACCTCCAGCGGACCTACTTCCTGTCGTCGGGGCTTTTCAAGGCGCAACGCAAGCTGGAAGCCCTGAAGGGTGTCAGCTTCACGCTCGAACGGGGCTCGACGCTCGGGATCGTCGGCGAATCCGGCTCCGGCAAATCCACGCTGGGACGATGCGTGGTCGGGCTGGAAGCCCCCGACGGCGGCAGCCTCGTCTTTGCCGACGAGGAGCTGAACCGGCACCGCGCGATGAAGGGCCATCGTGGCGGACGTGTGCAGATGATCTTCCAGGACCCCTTCTCGTCGCTCAATCCGAAGATGAGCATCGGGCAATCGATCGCCATCGGTCCCATGACGCAGGGCGTTGCACGCGACGCGGCCTGGCGCCGTGCCCGCGAATTGCTGGAACTGGTCGGCATCAAGCCAGATGCGGCCAACCGCTATCCGCATGAATTTTCCGGCGGACAACGCCAGCGCGTCGGGATCGCCAGGGCGCTGGCGATGGACCCGGTCCTCATCGTCGCGGACGAACCCGTGTCGGCGCTCGATGTGTCGGTTCAGGCGCAGGTGCTCGACCTGTTCGAGGAGCTTCAGAAGAAACTCGATTTCGCCATGCTCTTCATCACCCACGACCTCAGGGTCGCAGCGCGTATGTGCGATCGCATCGCGGTGATGCAGCACGGCCAGATCGTCGAGACCGGAACGGGATCGCAGGTACTGTCCTCACCGTGTCACGACTACACCAAGCAGCTTCTGGCCGCGATCCCGACCCTTTTCAACGAAGCTTCAATGGAGATGTCCTGAGATGCCCGTAACGGCAATTCTTATCCGCGCGCAGGATCATGTCGCGACGCTGACCGGGCCAGTCGCGGCCGGCGATGCAGTCCTGATCACCGGACAGGGGAAAACCCGCAAGATCATCGCGCGCAACGACATGCCGGCGGGCCACAAGCTCGCAATCCGGCCGATCCAGGAACACGAGCAAATCCTGAAATACGGCGAGGTCATCGGCGAAGCGACCGCGGACATAGCCGAGGGCGGTCATGTTCACACGCACAACTGCTGGGGCGTCAAGGCCCGGCGCCATTCATAGGCTGAAAGGAGCGCTGTTATGAAGTTCCAAGGCTATCGTCGGCCAGACGGCCGCATCGGCATCCGAAACCATGTGCTGGTCATCCCCACAGTGGCCTGCGTCAACCGTGTCGCGATGGACATTTCCAACCGCACCGGTGCCGCGACATTCATGCATCCCTATGGCTGCACCTTCGACGCGGAAGAGAACCGCACCACCGAAGAGGCCTTCATCGGCCATGGCGTGCACCCGAATGTCGGTGCGGTGCTGGTGGTGAGCCTCGGCTGCGAAACCGCATCCGGCTCGAAAGTGTTCGATGCCATCAAGGCATCGGGGCGACCGGTCGAGCGGCTGGTCGTCCAGAAAGCCGGCGGCTCGCGCACGACCTCCGACGCCGGGGTAGAGATCGTGGAACGCATGACGGCCGAGCTGGCGGTACAGCCGACGGACGAAGGCGATCTATCCGAACTCATCATTGCCCTCGAATGTGGCTCTTCGGATGCCTTCTCCGGGCTCACGGCCAACCCAGCCGTGGGCGAGGCCGCCGACATCATCGTCGACGCAGGCGGAACGGTCATCCTGTCGGAGCTCACCGAAATGGTCGGCGCCGAAAGCGTCCTTTATCGCCGCGGCAAGACGCCCGAGGTGCGCGACGAACTCATGCGTCGCATCAAGGCCTACGAGATCGAGCTGTCGATGAGCACCGAGGACGACAGCGGCGTGTTCATCTCGCCCGGAAACATCGAGGGAGGGCTGACGACGATCGAGGAAAAGTCGCTCGGCTGCATCTACAAAGCCGGCACCCGCCCGATCACCGAGGTCGTCGACTACGGCCAGCAACCTCACGAGAAGGGCGTCATCATCATGGACACGCCCGGCTACGACATTTCGTCGGTGACCGGCAAGATCATCGGTGGCGCCCACATGGTGCTCTTCACCACTGGAAAAGGCACGCCTTCGGGTTCGGCCATCGCCCCCGTTCTGAAGGTAAGCTCCAACAACCGCGTCTTCCGCGAGATGCCCGACGACATCGACATCAGCGCAGGCGACATTCTGGAGGGCACGAAATCGCTCCGCCAGGTCGGGGAGGAACTGGTCGATCTCGTGATGCGCACCGCGCGCGGCGAAAAAGGCAAGGCCGAATATTTCCACATACAGGAGTTCGCCATCCCCAATGTCAGCGTGCTGCGCAAGGAAGTGATCCATGCGGAGATGGTCAAGCGCAACGACCTGAGTTTCATGCAATGAAGCTCGCTTACATGTACGCCACTCCGGAAGTGGCGCCGGCACGGGTCACCGCGATACAGGGCGACGCTTCGGCCTGTTTCGCCCGAATCCGCGAACTAGGTTATGACGGCGTCGAGCTCCTCGTGCGCGATCCCCGCGCCCTCGATCATGGCCTGATCGAGCGTCAGCTTGCAGATGCGGGCCTCGCCATGCCGGCCATCTGCACGGGTGAAGTCTACGGCGAGGACAAGCTCTCCCTTGCCGACCCCGATCCGGCACGCCGGGCCGAGACGCTGGAGCGAATGATCGCGGCCATGGACCTGGCGGCACGCTTCGGTGCCATGGTCAATGTCGGGCGCATGCGCGGTCGCTATCTCGACGGGATCGCGCGCGGCCAGACCGAAGCGTGGGTCATCGAGGGGATGCAGGCGGCCGCGGACGCGCGCCCCGATACGTCCATCGTTCTGGAGCCCGTCAACCATCAATATGCAAACTTCCTGATGGGCACGGCCGAAGCCGTGCGTTTCGTGCGAGGCCTTGAGCGGGCGAACATCGGCCTGATGCTCGATCTGGCCCACATCACCATCCAAGGGGAAGTGCATCGCGACAGCCTTCGGAAGGCTGGCGACCTGTTCTGGCACTACCATGTCTGCGACAGCGAGCGCCGGGCCGTCGGCCATGGCGACTGGGATATCGCCGCCGCCCTGAACGACCTCGACGCGATCGGCTACGACGGCTGGATCACCGCCGAGCATTTCCAGGTTCCCGACGCCGAGACGGCGATGGCGCAGTCCATCCGCTGGCTGAATGGACATTACGACAAGCACTGACCCACACAGGACATAGTTATGAAGATCGTACGCTTTGCCCATAACAGCGCCGAGCATTGGGGCCTGCTCGACAACGATGGGGTGCGCACCCTGCCCGACGGTCCTTTCGGCGAGATTGTGCCGTCGGCGGATGCCCTGCCGCTTGCCGCGGTCAAGCTTCTTGCTCCGGTGAAGCCGGGCAAACTGGTCTGCGTCGGGCTCAACTACGTCCTGCACGCCCGTGAATCCGGCCTGCCGCTGCCCGACGAACCGATGCTGTTCATGTGCTCGCCGCAGGCGATCATCGGCCCCGGCGAGGCCATCGTTCTGGACAGTCACGAGCAGCGCGTCGAGTTCGAGGCCGAGCTTGCCATTGTCATCAAGAAACGCGCCCGCAACGTTCCGGCAGCCGAGGCTGCGTCGGTCGTTTTGGGTTACACCTGCGCCAACGACGTTTCGAACCGCAACCTCCAGCTCAAGGACAAGCAATTCACGCGGGCCAAGTCGTTCGACACCTACAAGCCCATGGGACCATGGATCGAAACGGATCTGAACCCTGATGCCCAGAGCATCCGTCTCCTCCAGAACGGGGTAGTCCGGCAGGACTCGACCACGGCAGACATGATTTTCCCGACGTCCTTCATCATCGAGTTCGTCAGCTCGATCATGACGCTCGAGCCGGGCGACGTCATCATCACCGGAACCCCTTCGGGTGTGAGCCCGATGCAGTCTGGCGACCGGATCGAGGTCGAGATCTCGGGCATCGGGACGCTGGAAAACATCGTCCAATGAGCACAGCGCGGAGGGCTGGCAGGAACGTTTCTGCTTCAGCCCTCTGCGTTCGTCAGCATGGGAAGAAGCTGCAGTGCCGCGTAAAGGCGAAGCCGCGTATCGGTCCTGAAATCGGTCAGGCCGAGCACCGAGCGGCATCGCTCCAGCCTCTGGCGGACCGTGTTGACATGGAGGCCCAGAAGCTCGGCGGTGCGAGGCATGCTTTCATCCTCCCGCAGCCATACCTTCATCGTTTCCATGAGCGTCGCTCCCTGCTCGCCCATGGCCAGCAGCGGTTCGAGAAGTCGCAGGAAACCAGGGCGGCTTTCCTCGATGACGGAGGGATGCGCGAGCAGCCGCAGCAGCAGCATGTCCTCATGCCGGCTGATGCGATTGAAGCCGTTCAGCCTGATGCCGAAAGTCATTGCTTCCTTGGCCTCACGCCGCAGGACAGCTACCTCGGACAGGTCCGCCGGTCCGGACTGGCCAAGACCATAGAGAAGGCCACCGGCGTGTTCGAGTTGCCGCTCGAAAACCTGATGCAGTTCGCGCAGCACGGCTTCGCTGGAACGGGGATCGGCTCCTGGCACCGGCACGGCAATGACGTACTCGCTGCCATCTTCTTCCTCGAGCAACAACGCCTTGTGGCGCCGCGAAAACTGGCGCAGGCGCAGCCTGAACAGTGCGCCATCGAGCGTATCGGCATCAAAAATGCGGGCAACCACCGCATGCCATCCATTTGCCGGAGGCAGAGCCTTGGCAATGAGAACATTCCTGGCTTCGCGCGAAAGCATCGGATCAAGGAGATCGCCGAGCAGTTTCGCATTGCTCGCAAGATTGGCGCGCGTGCCGGCGTTAGCGTCCACCAGTGTCAGCAGGAGGTGTACGGAGAGGCGCAAGCACTCGAGGTCGGGCTCGGAAGCGCTCAGTTCGCGCTCGACGACAGCCACCATGCCGCCGCCGTTCGCCCCCATTCCCGAACGCGCCACCACGACCTTCGTGCCAGCGACCGTCATGCGCAGAGGTACGTCGTCCGGCTGGGCGCCCGTCGCCGCACCCTCGATGAGGGCTTCCGCCAGCATTTCAGCCTCCGCCGCCGTGACCCCCCGACTTTCGATCTGCAAGCCCGCTTCATTTTCAAGGGCAAGGACCACCGGCAGATTGATGAAGCCGGCCACCAGTTCGAACAGCTCGCGCAGCGAGCCAATGCCCGTCCGATGCTGCGAAAAGGCGCGGTAGATGGCGCTGAGATAAGCCGCTTCCTTGCCCTGTTGCTGACCGCCATGGGAAAATACCCTGCCGATCAGATCGCTCCACGCCAGCGGTCCCGGCAGGGAAATGATCGGAAATCCAAGCTCCTCGGCGCGGCGGTAAGCGTTGTCGGGAAATTCGCGCAGGTACCTCGTCAGCTTGACGCCAAGACCAGCGGCATTGCGCGCTGCGAGCTGTTCGATCAGGACAACCAGCGCATCCGGGCTTTGCTGGACCGGATAGGTGCTGGTCACGACGAATTCGTGCGGCTTTACCCAGTTCACCGCATCAGGAGCGTCGATGACGGTGACCGACCGGACATCGACGGCCAGGGAGCCTGTGCCGGCTATGACCGCGTGGCCGGAGAGGATTTCCCAATCCAGTATTTCGCGCAGGCTCAGCATGGAGCCTCGGCAGGGATTACTTCGGGCGTGCGCGCCATGGTGTAACTTTTTCTTTCAGCGGTCCAAAAATTCATTTCAGTAAGGGAGGAAACAACTCGATGCGCGCAACATGGCGGTGGTTCGGTCCACAGGATCCGATGACGATCGACTGGATACGCCAGTCGGGTGCGACCAGCATCGAAGCCAGCCTGTCCCATCTGCCCCCTGGATGCCTGTGGGAGGCAGATGCTATCGACGAGTTGAAGAGACTTGTCCAGATCGCTCCCGCCGGGCAAACACCGCTGGAATGGGATACGCTCGGCGGCATCGCCATTCACGACGACATCAAGCTGGGCCGCCAGAGCAGCGCGAGGCTGACCGCAAATTTCCAGGAAACGGTGCGGCGGCTGGCGCAAGCGGGCGTACGCCGTATCAACTTCACCGTGATGCCGCTGCTCGATTGGGTTCGGACCGGGCTGGACGCAAGGCTTGAAAGCGGCGCCGAGGCGTTGGGCTTCGATGCTGTCGATTTTGCGGTGTTCGACATCCATCTGCTGAAGCGGCCCGGCGCCGAGGAAGAGATCGATCCGGAACTCGCCGCGGCGGCCCGCCGGCGCCATCTCGAAACACCAGCGCAACGGTGGCAGGAGTTGCTGACCATGCTTACGCGCGGCCTGCCAGGCGGTCCCGGGCAATATGGCAGCGGCGAGTTCCATTCATTGCTCGATGCCTATCAAAAGGTGGGAACCGAAGCCTATCGGCAAAACCTGATCGAGTTCCTCGGCGAGGTGGCGCGCACGTGCGAGGCGGAGGGAGCGGTGTTCGCCATCCATCCCGACGATCCGCCGATTCCATTGTGCGGCCTGCCGCGCATCGCCAGCACCCTGGAAGATCTTGCGAGAATCTTCGATGGCGTGTCGTCGCCGCGCGCCGGCATGATCTTCTGCTCGGGTTCTCTCGCCAGCAGGCGCGACAATGTACTGACGGATTTCATCGACAGGTTCGGTCAGCGCATCTTTTATGCCCATCCCCGGCGCATACGTTTCCGTGACGAATTCGGAAGCTTCACCGAGGCTGAGCATCTGGGCGGCACAGGCGCGTTCGACCTCCACGATGTTCTCACGCTTCTGATGGCGGAAGAGGCACGCAGGCGCAGGCAAGGCATTGCCGACTGGGAGATCCCCTACCGCGCAGACCACGCCTGTCGAATCCTCTACGATCAGGAAAGAGCGGACTTCGTACCGGGATACACGCCTATCGGACTGGTCAAGGCAATGGCAGAATTGCGTGGGATGATCCATGCGATTGGAAAGAGCTCCTGAAGAACGTCTTCAGGTTCGCTGGAATGTGAAAGCCGGAGTCTAAGGCGATCGGCTTCCGATGGCTCACTCGCCAGAGGTGCACCAGGGCCGAGAATTAGTCTCGGTTAACTGCGCTCCACAAAACCGGCATCAGGCCCAACAGCCTCCATCACCGCTTCGATCGCCGCCCCGAACTTTGTAAGCTAGAAGTTGTTGCGATCCACCCCCAGAATGTCATTGCTGCGAGATCGTCCCTACCCTCGCCAATGTTTAGACATCAAGCACCAGCCGAGGCGACTTCGAGCCCGAGCAGCAGATTGCTATTCCCTCGTTCGCAGCCAATTCGGCATTGGTCTGGAAACTGTCCTTGTGGTCAGGCTCCCCTTCCAGCACCCGCGTGTAACAGGTGCCGCACACACCTGCCTCGCAGGACATTTCGATCTCGACGCCAGCCTCGCGCAGGGCCTCCGAAATGCGCTGGCCAACAGAGACCTGAACCTCAATGCCGCTACGCTGCGCCACGACTGTAAAGGCCTCAGAGACCAAAGGAGCGGCGGTAAAGCGCTCAAGATGGATCTGGTGCCCTTCCCATCCAGCGAACGCCGCCATCTTCACTACGTGGTCGATGAAACCTCCAGGACCGCAGACATAGAGATGCGAGCCCGGCCGCACTCCCTTGAGAACATCCATGGCGGAGAACCGCTGCGCTTCGGGTCCCGTATCGATATGAAGGACTACCCGATCGCCGAATGGTCCATCCAACAATTCACGGGCAAAAGCGGTGCACGTTTCGCTCCGCACACAATAATGCATGGTGAAGGGTACGCGATCTTCGGCAAGCTTCTGTGCCATCGACATGATCGGCGTCACACCAACACCGCCAGCGAGCAACAGAACCTCGCTGGCATCCGGGTTGAGCGGAAAATGGTTTCGCGGTGGTGAGACCTCGATTTCCAGCCCCGGCAAGAAGGAACCGTGGATCGTTTCCGACCCCCCACGGGACTCGCGTTCGCGCAAGATTCCTATCCGGTACCGATGCCGCTCGGAAGGATTGTTCAGAAGCGAATATTGCCGCGTAGTTGTTGGGCTGATCCGCACGTCGACATGCGCGCCAGCCTCGAACGGCGCAAGATCGCCACCGCTTGCAGCCACCAGTTCCAGGGAGATGATCCGTTCCGATTCCTTGACCCGGCCGGCGATGCGGACGCGCTGCCATTCGGGATCGGCGCGCTGCATGATATTTTCCTCGATCATGCCAACTACCTCACACCGCAACTTCAGCCGGATAGATTGTCAGCGGCAGACGATCGTATCCGCGCAGTGTGTTGTTCATCGAGATCACTGGTTCGCCGACCTCAAACCTCGCGATGCGGTCGAGCATGGCGTTCAGCAGCGAGGTGATTTCCAGCTTGGCCAGGTGCATGCCAGCGCAAGTGTGAATGCCGAAGCCAAACGCCACATGGTCGCCGTTCCTGCGCGTGATGTCGAACCTGTCCGGATCCTGCCATTTCCGCTCGTCGCGGTTGGCCGAGGCATAGAGCACCAGAAGCCGTGCGCCTTCCGGTATGACGATTTCGTCGAACGTCGATTCGGCGCGAACATAGCGGCTAAACAGCCGAATTGGCGCCTCCATCCGCAGTGCCTCGTTAATGGCACCTGGCAGCAACGACCGATTGTTTCTAAGAAGCTGCCACTGATCCGGATTGTCGCCCAGGTGGCGCAGCAGATGGCCGGTGGCAAAGATTGTCGTGTCCAGGCTCGGGCCAATGTATTCCCGCATCATGCCGGGGCATTGTTGTGCCGGAATCTCGCCCCGCGCCGCAGCTTGGTAGATCCGATCCGCCCAGCCGTCGGCCTTGAGCTTCCCCGGTACGGCATCGTTGATACAGAACTGATGCAGTTCGCGAATCTGTGGCAGCGCCTCCGAACCAAGCTCGTTCATGGGCCCCATAGCGTTGAAGGTCGCCGCCGCCCAACGCAGCATCGATTTCTTGCCCTCTTCTGGAAGGCCAACCATTTCTGAGACGATGGTCAGCGGCAGTACTTGCGCCACATCGACCATACCGTCCACCGTGCGCCGTTTGCACAGATCGTCGACCAGATTACGCGCGGTGGTCTCGATCTGCTCTTTGATCCCCGCCAGCGCCCGCGGCGTCAGCGGCGCGCCTGTGACGCGGCGAATTTCGTCATGCAACGGGGGATCGCTGGTCAGCGAATTGGCGCGGCCGGGACCGGAGGTCGCTTCGTTCACCGCAGGGTCCATCGCCACGCCCTTCGAAGTGGTGAAGGTGCGGTAGTCGCCCAGCACACGCTTAACCCCCTCATATCGGGTGATGCACCAGACTTGGTGCTTGGTCAGCCAAACCGCCGGTCCAAGGTCCCGCAACATACGATAGACCGGATAAGGATCCTTCATGACCTCAGTCGTGAACAAATCCACGTCGCTTTCGGGTCGGTCGATCATTTTATTCTCCCTGTCGCGCCGGTTCTCGGCGTACTCCACCTGTCCGGCCTCGTTGCGGCCCTCAATCAGTAGCCAGCGCGGCTCCATAACTTCTTCCGATTAATCCGCGCTAAAGGGCCCCGTGACCAAATCTTGCGCGCTGATCAAAGGATCCGGCACGAGACGTTCTTGACCACCGTATAATGATGCAGTCCCTCGGTACCGCCCTCCCGCCCGAGGCCGCTTTCCTTGACCCCCCCGAAGGGCGTCTCGGCCACCGAAGCCTCAAGCGTGTTGATCGAAATATTGCCGGCCTCGAGCCCACTCATCAGCCTGTCGGCATTTGCGACCGAGTTGGTGAAGCCGTAGGCGGCAAGCCCGAAGGGCAGGCTGTTCGCCTTGTCGATGGCCTCTTCGATCGACACAACCGGATTGATCACTGCCAGCGGACCGAAGGGTTCTTCACGCATCACCCGAGCATCGTCGGGCAAATCGGCGAGTGCCGTCGGTGGGAAGAAATATCCATTGTTCTTGAGGCGGCTGCCGCCGAAGAGCAAGCGTGCGCCGCGCGACTGCGCGTCCGCCACCAGTTCTTCCAGCGCAGCGATGCGGCGGTTGTTTGCCACCGGACCCATCGTGGTCTCCGGATCCAGCCCATTGCCAACACGTACCTTGGCAGCGGTTTCGGTGAAGGCGGTGACGAAGCGATCATAAAGCGCCTCATGCACAAAGAACCGCGTCGGCGACGTGCAAACCTGACCAGCGTTTCGATATTTTCGGCTGGCGGAAGCAATGCCGGCAGCGACCGGATCGGCATCCTCGCAGACGACTACCGGAGCATGGCCGCCCAGTTCCATCAGCGCGGGTTTCATGTAGCGCGCCGCCAACTCGGTGAGATGCTTGCCGACCGGCGTCGAGCCGGTAAACGCGATCGCACGGATTTCGGGACGCGGAATTAGAAACTCCGATATCCGCGACGGGATGCCATAGACCAGGTTCAGAACGCCGGCAGGAAGTCCTGCATCGACAAACGCTCTGGCGATATGGGTAGCGCCGGTCGGCGTCTCTTCCGAGGATTTCAGAATGATCGAGCAGCCCGCTGCCAACGCCCCGGCAATCTTGCGCGCCGGCTGGCTCATCGGGAAATTCCAGGGCGCAAAACCTGCTACCGGGCCGATTGGCTCGTGCAGCACGATGTAGCGGATGCCAGGCGCACTCGGGATTACCCTGCCGTAGAAGCGTACCGCTTCGCCGGCGTCCCATTCGAAGAATTCACAGCCGCGGATTACCTCAAGCCGTGCTTCGTTGAGGGTCTTGCCGTTCTCCAGGGTAATCGAGAGGGCGATCTCTTCGATCCGCTCGCGCATCAGCGCCGCAGCCTTCAGCATGATGCGGGCGCGCTCGGCCGGCGAGGTGCGGGACCAGACACGGAAGCCTTCGGCAGCGGCGTTTACCGCGGCTTCGAGATCGGAGGTCTCGGCCACAGCGACCGTGCCGATCATTTGCTCGTCGGCGGGGTTGATGATGGGAAGCGTTTCTTTGGTCTTACGCCACTCGCCGCCGATGAAGAGACGGACATCGGAAATCTGCATGAAAATAGTCCCTAATGTACTCGACGGCTTTCGAAATCGATGAACCCGAGCCATGGATGCTTCAGTTCGTGCAGAATAGTCGCCCTTTCCCACTCATGAGACAATTCTCAAGACTCATATAAATCTATGTCATTTTTCACATGAATTGGTTGTGGCGAACCGGGATGGGAGATGCATTGCATCACGCCCTTCTTTCCCATGCGCCTTACGGAACAGCGCCAGCCTAAGACCTGCACGCGGGTAACAGGCGGTGCGATGAGGCACGTTCGATCGGCAAGGTGCGTGCCGCTTTCAGCCGCCCCTGAGGAGCCAATGTCGGGCAGAGCGCAGGGGGCGGCGCCAGTAGGTGGGGGTATCGCGCACGGGCCACATCGCGGCCGTCGCTAACTCATGATCTTGCCGTGAGCGGCGCTAGGTGAGTGGGGGCGCTGCGGTCCGCATTCATGGACTTGGAAAGCACGGCCATGTCTCGGTGACCGGATCCGCAGCAGGCCCCATATCAAGGTGTGGTCAGATCAGCAGCGGCAGCACCCGGTTCTCGATCAGCCTCACCAGGTTCAGCGCAGTCATCTCCGAGGATTTCGGGTTGGTCGCCAGCGGGCGGTTTTCCAGTCGGATTTCCATCCGCCCGAAATCGCCTTCAGCGTGTATCTCATGTGTGTTGAAAAGCGCGGTCGGATCAGCAACCAGCGAGACCCGTGTCCGGTCGAGACCTATCCCCGCCAGCGAGGTGATCACCGCCACGTTCGCATTCTGTGGAAAGGCATCGGCCGCTGCCCGTGCAGTGTCCGCATAGAACACCGTCGGTTCGGTTAGCGCCTCAAGGTCGCAGCGGCTCTCGGCTATGGTGCCGGCCCATGCTCGCGCCGGTTTGATGATCCGGTGTTCTACCGAGGCAAGGCCCAGCCGCGCAGCCGCAGCCAGCGCATCGATCCCGCCCAAGGCGCCCGGCGGCACCAGAAGCTTTGCATCACGAGCCTGGGCCAGTTTTGTCAGCTCGGCCAGCGCGCTATCATCGACAAAGGCCGAGGTCGAGGAAATGGCGAAGTCCATCCCGGCCTCAAGCACCACGCGACCCCAGGGCAGGACGCTGTCACGCCCCGCGACCTCGACGGCGAGTTTCGCTTTGACACCCGCCAGCTCCGCCGGATGGGAAATCAAAGCCGCTTCCTTGGGCAGGTCCCGACGACTGCGGCTCGCATCACGCACCGCCACGGCAACGATACGAACCGGGCTCCGTCGCTCGGCCAGGAGCGCTGCCACCCGGGCACCGATCGCGCCCCATCCGATGAGGCAGATATCCTCAGACACCGACATAGGAATGCACCTTGTCATGGTCGCGCGTGAGATCGGTGCCGGTGCCGGACCAGACGACGTGGCCTTTTTCTATGATGTAATGCCGGTCCGCGAGTTTCTTCAGCACTGCCAAGTTCTTGTCGATCAACAGGATCGACTGGCCAAGCGCGCGCAATCGGGTGATGCAGTTCCAGATCTCCAGCCGGATCACCGGGGCCAACCCCTCGGTCGCCTCGTCGAGGATGAGAAGATGCGGATTGGTCATCAGCGCACGCCCAACCGCCAGCATCTGCTGTTCGCCGCCGGAGAGCGTCCCTGCAATCTGGCTCGTCCGCTCACGCAGACGAGGGAAAAGTCCATAGACTTTCTCGAGAGTCCAAGGGTCCGAACGCCCCGAGCGGTTGGCAGCGGTCGCGACCAGATTCTCGCGCACGGTGAGCGTCGGGAACACCTGCCTTCCTTCGGGCACGAGGCCAACGCCAAGCCGCGCCACCCGCTCCGGGGAAAATCCGGTAGTCTCGTGACCCCCGATCTCGATCCGTCCGCCCGCAGGCGGAACAAGGCCCATGATGGCGCGGATCGTGGTGGTCTTGCCCATCCCGTTGCGGCCCATCAATGTGACGAGTTCGCCTTCATTGACCTCGAAGCTTACATCGAACAGCACCTGGCCATGGTCATAGGCAGCCTGGAGCCCCTGCACCTTCAACACAGTTCGTCCTCCAACCCCAGATAGGCGTCCCGCACTTCATCGCTGGCCCGGATATCGTCGGCGGTCCCGGTCAGGATCACCCGCCCATAGACCAGGACCGAGATACGGTCGGCCAGCGCATAGACCGCTTCCATGTCGTGCTCGATCAGGAGCATGGAGACCTTGCCGCGGAGACCTCGCAGGGTCTCGATCATCTGCTGGCTTTCCAAACGGCCGAGCCCCGCCATCGGCTCATCGAGAAGCAGGAGCTTCGGCCGGCCAGCAAGCGCCATGATTAGCTCGAGCTGCTTGCGTTCGCCGCTCGAAAGGTTGCCCGCCACCACATCGCGACGCGGCTCGAGGCGGCTGGCAGCTAGAAGTTCATCCACTTCGGTCAGGATGGAAACACGCCCTCGCGCGGTATCGAGGATGCGAAAGTTGTTTCCCTGCCTCGCTTGCACCGCCAGGCTGATGTTTTGCTGCACGGTGAAATCGTTCAGCAGGTTCGTGATCTGGAATGTCCGCGCAAGGCCGCGCTTCATCCGCTCCGCGGCGGGACACGCGGTAATGTCTTCGCCCAGAAGCGTTATCCGCCCCTCGTTGGGGATCAGCTCGCCACAGAGGAGGTTGATCAGCGTGGACTTGCCGGCCCCGTTGGGGCCGATCAAGGCATGGATATGCCCGGTCGCCACGTTCAACGACACATGATCTGTCGCGGTCAGACCTGCGAAACGTTTCACCAGATCGTCGATTGCCAGGATGGTGTTCATCTTGGCTCCGTCCGAAGCTTACGGGCAATGGAGTCGAACAGACCCTTGGCGCCACCCTTGGTGCCAAGCACGATCCCCAGCAGGATCAGACCCATGGCAAGCTGCCAGTGCTCAGTCCAGGCAGCGAGGTAGGTTTGCAGGATCAGGAAGGCCGCCGCCCCCAAGATTGGGCCGAAGAAAGTGCCGACACCGCCGAGGATGACCATGATCAGCAGTTCGCCGGACTTGGTCCAATGGAGCGTGTCCGGGCTGGCAAAGCGCATGAACACCGCCATCAAAGCTCCGGCGAGGCCTGCGCCCATTCCGGCCAGGACGAAGCCGTAAAGCTTGTAGCGATAGGAGCTGATGCCCATCGCGGTCATCCGTCGTTCGTTTTGCCTTATGCCCGACAGGACCGTGCCGAACGAGGAGTGCACGACCCGCCAAAGAAATGCGAAGAACAACACCATCACGACAAGGATGACGTAATACATCGCTGTCTTGTCGCGCAGGCTCAGCGCGAAGAGATCATTGGCGCCCCGCACGATGACACCGTCCTCGCCGCCATAGGTCTTGAGCGAGACGAAAAAGAAATAGAGCATCTGCGCAAACGCCAGCGTGATCATGATGAATTGCACGCCCCTGGTGCGTAGCGCCAGCGAGCCAATGACCAGCGCCGCGAACCCAGCCACGAGGACCGCTGTCGGCAGCGTTATCAAAAGCTGGTTGGAACCGGGGATGAAGCCCCAGAGCGGCACGCCCTCGGCATGGTGGAAATACAGGATGCCAACCACGTAATTGCCGATGCCGAAGAAGGCCGCATGGCCAAACGAAACCATCCCGCCATAGCCGAGGATGAAGTTCAGGCTGGCTGCTGCAATCGCATAGATCATGATGCGCGACGTCAGGCCGACCAGCGCCAGCTGGCCCGTCGCCTCTGCCACCAAGGGCAGGACGGACAGGCACACGATCGCCGCTGCGATGAAGATAAGATGTTGCCGCATGCTCAGCCGCCTGCCTGAAACAGGCCCTGGGGCCGGAACAGAAGCACGATACCCATCATCAGATAAATTCCCATGGATGCGATGCCAACTCCCAGTGCGTCAGCCTCCGGACCGGCCATGATCTCGCGCAACACTCCGGGGAGGAATGCACGCAGACATGTGTCGACGATGCCGAGCAGGATGCCGGCCACGAAGGCACCCTTGATCGAACCAACGCCGCCGATGACCACCACGACAAAGGTTGCCAGCAGGATCTGCTCGCCCATGCCGACCTGGACCGCCAGCACCGGACTGGTCATGAAACCCGCCAGTCCCGCGAGCAGCGCGCCAAGGCCGAAGATCATAGTGTAGAGCAGCCGGATATCAACGCCGAGCGCGCGGACCATGTCGCGATTGGTCGAGCCGGCGCGCACGAGCATGCCGATGCGCGTCCGGTTGATCAGGAAATACAAGCCCAGGGCCACGCCAAGGCCGGCTGCGATGATCAAAAGACGGAAGGGCGGATAAACCAGGCCGGGCAGCAGCTCGATCGGCGTTGCGATCGAGGCGGGAAGCTCGACGAACATCGGCTCACGGCCGAAAAGCAGGACGGTGAGCTCGTTGAAGATCAGGATCAGCGCAAAGGTCGCTAGCACCTGATCCAGGTGGTCGCGCGCATACAGCCGTCGCATGACACCCAGTTCAATCGCAAAACCGGCCAGCATGGCGCCGGCCAGCGCCGCCGGCAGGCCCAGCCAGAAGCTTCCTGTCTGGCTGGCCACCCAGGCCCCCACAAACGCACCCACCATGTAAAGCGAGCCATGGGCGAGGTTGATCAGGCCCATGATGCCGAAGATCAGGGTCAGACCGGCAGCCAGCAGGAACAGTGTGATGCCGTAAAGCAAACCGTTCAGAAGCTGTTCGAGAATGAGTGTCATATCGGCAAGCCCTGCGCTGGGTAATGCGATCCGTGGATGCGCGGCTTGCGCACCCAGTTCGACCGGTTCGGTGGCTGGTGCAGGTCAGAGCTTGCAAGCGGCCGAATAGCTGTCGCCAATATCTTCAGCCAATTTCTTGCGGGTCACAGTGGTCGCCACGCCATTCTCGCCTTTGACCACTTCCAGGAGGTGCCAGTCCTGCACCGGATGCTGGTTGGGGCCGAACGCGAAATCGCCCCGGACAGAGACGAAATCTGCCTTTCTCAGCGCCGTGCGGACCGCATCGATGTCGTCGACGCCGCCGGTTGCCTTGAGAGCGGAGGCGATCAGCTTCGCGGTGTCATAACCCTGCGATGCGTAAGTGGTCAGCGGACGGTCGGGATAGGCTGCCTTCCAGCCCGAAACGAAGGCCTTGTTCGCCTCGTTGTCCAGGTCCTCGGCCCAATGGCTGGTAGCGACCTGGCCGATCACCGCGTCACCAAGGGCTTTCAGCATTACGCCATCGGCGTTGGCCTCCGAAAGCACCATAGGGAATTTGCCCAGAAGACCGGCCTGCTGGTACTGGCGCACGAAGGCGATGCCGAGCCCGCCCGGATGGAACTGATAGACCACGTCGGGTGCCGCGGCGCGGATCTGCGCCATTTCAGCCGAGTAGTCCGTCTGCTCCAGCTGAGTGTAGATCTCGCCGATGATTTCGCCGTTGAATGTGCGCTTGAAACCTTCGAGCGCGTCCTTGCCGGCCTGGTAGTTCGGCGCCAGCAGGAAGGCGCGTTTGTAGCCGAGATCCTTGGCCGCTATGCCGGACACCTCGTGCAGCGTGTCGTTCTGCCACGAGACGACGAAGTAGTTCTCATTGCACTCCTTGCCGGCGAGACCCGAAGGGCCGGCATTGGCGCTGATATAGAGGGCGCCATTGTCGACGATGTCCGGCACGGTCGCGCCGGCAATGTTCGAGAAGATGATGCCGGACAGCAGCTTGACGCCCTGCTCGTTCATGAATTTTTCGGCAATTTGGCGGCCATTCGCCGGCTTGGCTGCGTCATCCTCGACGATAAGGTCGACCGGCACGCCGCCGAGCTTGCCGCCTTCCTCGTTGATGGCAAGCTGCATGCCGTCGCGGACGTCCTTGCCGAGATAGCCACCCGGGCCGGAAAGTGTGGTGATGACGCCGATCTTCACCGGCTCTTGGGCCAGGGCCGAGGTTGCAAGGCCCACGAAGAGGCTGAATGCGAGAGTGGTCTTCTTCACGATGCGAGGTCCCCTGTTGCTTGTTATTGTCGGTCTTTTGCCTATCAGCCCCGATTGAAACGGTGCTGTCGGAGGTCACAGTCAGAGCTGGACCCATCCTGCGGGCGGCTCCTTGCCCGGATGCACCGCCCCGCAGTTCGGGCATGTGCGCAACGCCTTGTGGTTGTAGAAGTTGGCGTAGATCGGCGGCAGGTCATCGACGATCGATTCCAGATCGACCTCGGCGCGATGCACGAGATGCGTGCACTCGAAGCAGTACCATTCCACGGCATCCAACGCGCCTTCAGGACGGGAGGGCTCGATCACGAGGCCGATGGAGCCTTCCTGCGGGCGCTGCGGGGAGTGGCGGACATGGGGCGGCAGGAGGAAAATATCGCCTTCGCGGATCGGCACGTCGTAGAATTCGCCGGTCGAGGTATCGTGCAGCTTGAGAAGCATGTCGCCCTTCAGCTGATAGAGGAACTCCTCGACCGGATCGTCGTGATAGTCGGTGCGCTTGTTTGGCCCGCCGACAATGGTCACCATCAGGTCGGCATTCTTCCATATCTGCTGATTGCCGACCGGCGGCTTCAGCAAATGCTTGTGCTCGTCGATCCATTTCTGCAGATTAAAGGCGCTCAGTTTGCTCATCTCATCCTCTCCTGGTGGTTCAGGCAAGTTTCAGTCCGCAGGCCTCGAAAGCCTCGCGGGTTTGGCGCTTCTGTCCTTCGGTCAATTCGAGGAGCGGCTGCCGCACCGGACCACCGGCCTGGCCCAAAAGTTCCTGCCAATATTTTTGATGGGAATGCAGCTTCTCTGCCGGACGGGTCCGTCGGATCGCATCGCGAACGGGCTGAAGACTGGCGCTGACTGCGCGCGCCTCTTCCGCCTTGCCGGCAAAGGCCAGATCGGTGTAGTCGCGCATCCGCCGATCTGCCTTGGTCTGCAGCGTGTAGGGCGGCGATGAGCAGAGATAAAGCTGCCAGTTCAGTTCGAGGATATTGTCGAGCCACTCCTCCTCGGAGGCTGTCGACACAAGGATACGATCGCCGGCAAGCGCGGTCAGATTCTTGTACATGTCTCGCGGCACCGAATATTTGATCGCTACGACCGTTTCGATATCGGCAAGGCGATTACACAGTTCCGGGCTCATCAGGTAGCCGCTGTCGGGATGCGACCAGAGCGCTATGCCGATGTCCACTTTCGACGCGATGGTTTCATAGTAGCGGGTTAGCGTTTCGTCCTGTGCCTTCAGGAAATGCAACACCGGAGCATGAACGACGATGTAGTCGGCGCCGCACGCTTGCGCGTGCTTTGCAAGGTCGATCACCACGTCCATGTTCTGATCCGAGCAGGACATGATGGTCTGCGCCTTGTCGCCAGCCATCTCGACGGACAGATCGAACATGCGCTTGCGCTCGTCGATGGACATAGAGAAGAACTCGCCCTGCTTGCCGGCGATGAACAGCCCATCGATGCCAAGATCGTTTATCCAGTGATCTACATTGCGGCGGTAGAGGTCCTCGTGGATCGAGCCGTCAGCATGGAACGGTGTGTTGGCGGCAGCCCAGACGCCGCGCATTGTGGCGCGGGAATGGGCCTTGGCATCCTTGCGGGTGTATTTCATATGCGTTCCTCATCGTCGTCCGGCACCGGACGGTAGCGTGCTTGTCTAGGAAGAGTGGGCCCGTTCTGGCGCGGCAAACTTGGCTCAGGCAGTGCTCATGGCCGCCCAAAAACATCTCCTCCCCTCAATCACTGCCGTGACAAATCCTGTGACATCGGGCCCCATTTTTTTTCATGTGTGAAGGCGAACATTCGGTATATATTCATGAAGGATAGGACATAAGTGAGTTTGCCGATGCGCCCGACTTTGCGTCAAATCGAATCCTTCAAGGCTGTGGTCGAGTTGGGAAATTTCTCCCGCGCGGCCGAGAGCATGCAGACCTCTCAAGCCAATCTCTCGCATACGATCCGCGATCTCGAATTGGTGCTAGGTGCAAGGCTTTTCGACCGCACGACCAGGCGGGTCGATATGACCGACGCCGGGCGTGCCTTCGCAACCGGTGCCCTTGCCGGCCTGAACGAAATCGATCGCGCAGCCGAATATGTGCGCGACCTCAGCAGCCTGAAACGCGGCCTCGTGCGAATTGCCGCGCCACCGCTTATCGCCGGCACGATCCTGCCGCGCGTTCTACGCGAAGTTGCGGCTGCACATTCCGAGCTGGTCCTGCGCATCGAGGATGTCAGCACCGACATCATTGTCGAGCAGGTAAGAAGCGGCCGCTGCGATCTCGGTGTCGGTACTTTCTCTCCGGGCGAAGCGGGGCTCGACTCTCAGCCGGGGCTGCAGGATAGCCTGATGGTTTTCTGCACCCCCGATGACGAATTCGCCGGACGCCAGCAGATCCGCTGGGCCGAGCTTCGAGATCACCAGATCATCACACTGACGCGTGAGAGCAGCATTCGGTTGCTGACCGAGTTCGGCTTCGAGTCGGCCGGGCTGCCGCTGCGGCCCCAACTGGAAGTGCACCAGATAAATACGGCTCTTTCGCTGGCCGAAAACGGTGCCGGGATAGCGATCCTGCCTGCTTATTCGCTGGCGGCGCTGAAGGGCCGCAGCATCGTAGCGCGTCCCTTGGTCGAACCGGCCATCGTACGCGAGGTGCGGCTTGTCACCGCCCGCGACCGCGCGCCCTCAGCCGCCACAATCGCCACCCGAAACATCCTGCGCCGTGTACTGCGCGAGATGGTACCCGAGGTGGTTTGAACGGCTGTCAGCACGGCTCGGCGCGAACCCTGGAAGCTCCCGGTATCGACGCCCATTCCGATCTCGAGCTGCTGCCTGGTTTGCATTTGGCAGGCCTATCGCATCCGCCATGCAACGGCCAGAAACCTGAGACAATCTCAAATGGACGGAGATTGACGGCTCTCTAGTTCAATTTCTTCGCAGGATCTTGTCCATCATTTTTCCCTGCGCCAGCTCATCAATCAGTTTATCCAGATAGCGAATTTCTCGCATGGTTGGCTCCTCGATATCCTCCACGCGGACACCGCAAACAACGCCCTTGATCAAGGCTCGCGACGGATTGATTTGGGGGGCCTCTGCGAAGAATGTTTCAAAATCAGTCTGTCTTTCCAGTTGAGCCTTTAGATCTTTCTGATCATAGCCCGTAAGCCAAGAGATGACGTGATCAACCTCTGCTTTTGTACGTCCCTTTTTTTCTGCTTTCGCGACGTAGAGAGGATAGATGCTTGCGAAGGCGGTCGTATAGATCCGGTGCTTTGCCATGAGTGTCTACTCCTGAGCTCCTTGCCGAGTTAAGCTGGAGTTGGCCGATTTGGCCAGCCACTCCGGGAGAAGGCGAGCCGAGCGGTCGCTGATCGCATTTCGATCCCTATCGACCTCTGTAGTCCGGCTATCCACCAGCCTCACCTCTCTTGGCTGCTCCACTTTGGGCCGAGACCAGCCGTCAAATTGAGGGAGCTTTATTGCCGGCTCTAGGTTATCCGATTGCTGAGGGTGTTCGAAGGGGAGTCCAGACCAATGAGCGTAGCATTTGCCAAGGAGGAAAGCGCCGAGGCAGCATCGGAAACCATCCTGCCGGCTCGCCCCATCTCCGACCGGATCAACCTCGTCACCGAGGCGGGTCTCAAGATGCTGCAAGATGAATTGGCCCGCGCCCAGCAGACTCTCGACGCAGCCAACCTGCTGGAAGATGTCAACGAGCGGCGAAGGCAGTCGGCGGTTCCGCTTCGAGACATGCGCTATTATGCCGAGCGCGTCCGAACGGCCCAGCTGATGCCGATGCCTGCATCCAATGAAGTGGTCGCCTTCGGTCACACCGTTACGTTCGAGCGCGATGACGGCCGCACCCAGACCTTCCGCATCGTCGGTGAGGATGAAGCCAACCCGTCTGAAGCTTCAATATCGCATGGCTCACCGGTTGCCATCGCGCTGATTGGCAAAACCGTTGGCGACGTTGTGCAGCTAGGGCAGCACGGACTCGAAATCCTGTCGATTTCTTAGCTGGATAGCGGGGTACGACGCACGACCGAATTGCAGGCATCTTCTGTTGCCTCGCCATGGTCAGCCACTTTGCATCGCTGGCTGCCCCGACGTGACCTAAACGTGAGCGAGGTTTCGGACCCGGAACCGGCAGTGCGTTTGCCGAAATGGGGAACCTCGAACGCACTGCCGGTAGACACCTGGAATTGGGAACGCGCGGCGCACCGGGAGGCTGAACCGCCCGTGACCGTCATTTCCTTCCGCTCGGGCGTGCGTAGTCCGGCTTGATCTCGCCATCGATCGCCGCGAAGAGGTCGCCGTCCTATTGCCGACGGGCCTGCGCTCAGTCATTCTCCACCTCAAGTTGCGACCGCTTGTTCGACCCGCATCTTGGAGACTTCATGAACGAAGCAGGACTGCTTGCCACGCTGAAATTCGATACGCGCGAGTTGCCGGTCGAGCACCAGTTTGAGGCATGGCGCTCCTTCCACGCTTCGGTGATCGACGTCTCCATAAGTCCAGAAGCGCGGCAGGGTTTCATCTTCGAGCAGCAAATCTGGGACCTGGGCAAGCTCGCCTTCACCACGTCGTACATGCCTGGTCCCAAAGTGCCGCGCAAATGGCATCATCTGGGCAAGGATCCACTCGACCACTGGTGCCTCGTGCTGCCGGAAAGCGCAATGCATGCCGCGCAGGATCAAAACGTCCCTCGCCGCCAGGTCCATTTCCGCTCGCTTGGTCGCCCTTATGATGGCGCAGCAGCAGATTCGAGCGTGTCTACCGTCTACATCCCGCGCGACCTGCTGCGGCCTCTGGCAGGCGTACTCGACAAGCACCCAGGGAGTGTCAGCCCGGACGGTCTGGGCGGGCTGCTCGCCGACTTCCTAATCTCATTCGAACACCGGCTGCCACACATACCGGGACATGAGGTGCCCAAGGCCATCGAGGCGATGCGCGCGATGATCTCAGCCTGCCTGGCGCCGACAGCTGACCGTGTCGCCGAAGCTCACGGCCATATCGCGGCAACGATGCTCGAGCGTGCCCGCCAGATGATCCACAACGAGCTTCAAGCTCCCGATCTCGGGCCGGACAAGCTGTGCCGGCAACTCGGCCTCTCGCGTTCAAAACTCTACGTCCTTTTTGAGCCGCTGCACGGAGTGGCGCGCTACATCCAGCGCCAGCGGCTGTTGGCAGCCTACAAGGAGCTGTCTGACCCCAATTCGATGACGAGTATCGCTCGGATCGCCGAGAGGCTGTGTTTCGCAGACGCTGCGACATTCAGTCGGTCCTTTCGAAGCGAAATGGGCTGTGCCCCAAGCGAAGTCAGGGCGGCAGCGGCTGTCGGACTGCCCTTGTCGCCGAAACGGCTGCCGCTCAAGTTGCTCAACCAGGTGGTGAGCCTCGGCGAAATTCTGCAGTATCTGCAGGTGTAGACCTGATCTGCAGGTGAAGGCATAGCGCGTCCGGTCGCCCTGGATTTAACGTGACGGCTCTTACCGGACACATTGCGTATCAATGGAATTTCTGAACAGCAATCAACAAGTTCGCCACCTCGCCGTCTGTACTAATGCGCAGATGGATGGCAGCCTCACCAAAGATGTCCGATGCTCATGACATCATTGTTGAGGGTGAATGCCTGCTGGCCTGCGTTTTTCGCTGCTGTATGCCGCGCTGTTCTTTGAACTCGGCATCAACTTGCCATTCTTTCCGGTGTGGCTGCGTTCGCAGCACCTCGATGATGGCCGCATCGGCATCATACTGGCCATGCCGCTCCTGGCGCGCGTTGTTGCCAACCCGGTGGTCACGGCTGTCGCCGACCGGCAGGAGCGCCTGAGTGGCGCGCTTCTGATATGTGCCGCGGCGGTTGCGATCGGCACGCCCCTGCTCGGGGCAACAAGCACCTTCCTGCCGATCCTGCTGCTCGTCGCAGCGATCGGCCTCGCGCAAGGTCCGCTCATCGCCTTGGCCGACGCCGTCACGCTATGCTCGACGCGCACGACAGTGCCGGCCGTTGACTACGGACGCGTCAGGCTGTGGGGTTCGATCGCGTTCGCCATGGCCAACATTTCCGGTGGCATGCTGCTCATGTGGTTCGAGCCGGATATGATCATATGGCTGCTCACCGCCTCGGCCTTGCTGACGACCCTGACCGCCTTGACCGTCGCAAGGCTGCCGTCGACGCGCCACAGCGAGCGCCGCGCCTTTCGACCAAGCGGCAGCGCCGGCCCCCTTATCGTCCTCGTCGTGATTGGAGCGGCCTGTGTTCAGGCAAGCCACGGGCTGATCTACGCCTTCGGAACGCTGCACTGGCACTCTACAGGCATCGGCAAGGGCATGACAGGAATGCTCTGGGCCTTGGGGGTAGTTTCGGAGATCGCCGTGTTTGCAATCGCCGGGCGTCTCGTCGGCAATGCCAGAGCTGCGATGTTCCTGCTATTGTTGGGGGCTGCGGTCGCGACCGGTCGCTGGCTGTGCATGGCATTCGACCCCAACGTCGAACTGCTTGCCGTTTTCCAGCTTACCCATGGCTTCACCTTCGGCGCCACACATGTGGGAAGCATCGTGGTGCTGGCCCAGTTGGCTGCGCCCGCGATGCAGGCGCAAGTCCAGGGATGGCTTGCCGGCGCGTGGGCCGGCCTGATGGCGCTGCTGACCGCGCTTTGCGGTCAGGTCTATGCCGGCTGGGGCGAGCGGACCTACCTTCTCATGGCTGGCGTGGCAGCGACCGGCATGGTGCTGATCGCGGTTGCCGCGCTTTCCGTCGGGCGCAGCCGGCGCCAGCTGCAAGTTCTCGAAACCTAACTCTGCAGGCGCCTGAGAAGATGGCCGAGCCGCTCGACCGGTTCGAGGGAGGCCAGGTCGGCGACCGGTCTCGCCGGTATGGCGCCCAGGCCGCGTGTCCTGACTTCGCTCGGGCTGTAGCCGAACTCGCGCCGAAAGGCCCGGCTGAATTCCGCGCCATCGTTGAACCCGCGCTGTTCGGCGATCTCGAAGATACGCCGGGTCTCGGTCGGGTCGGCGAGCTTCGAATGAGCATCGACCAGGCGCCGGTGCAGGATGTAGCGCATCACACCACCGCTGGGCTCGAACAGGCGATAGAGCCTGGTACGCGAAATGCCGAGCGCACGGCACAGCATGTCATTGTCGAGGTTCGGGTTGTAGAGATTGGCATTGATGTATTGCCGCGCCCGCTCCAGCAGCATGTTCGAAACCGGTGCCCTCGCCTCGTCGAGATGATCGGGTGAAGGCGCGATGCAGGCCAGGATCATGGCGCGCGTCGCTGCTGCCACGCCGGGGAGGTCGGCAACCGTCAACGTCGGCAGGCGTTTGGCAAGGCCGACGATGTAATCGGCGAGCAAGCAGCCCATGCCGCCACCGAGGGTCGAGAACTCCGCCAGGCTCAAGGCGCCGGAATGCTCCTGGAAGAAATCCCTCGGGATGAGCAGCATCAGCATGTGGCTGTCGGTGACATGCCCGTCGAAAGGCTGCCCCAGGGAATGGAGCTGTACCGCGCCGACGCCGCCGTCAAAGGCCCGGCTGCCGGCGACGGTGCTTGCCGCCCCATCGAGGAACAGCGTCATCATCCAGTGATCGAGCGTGTCCCGGCGCACATGGTTGGGCAAGCTGGCGAAGTTCAGCGCCCCGGTGCTGATCGAGGTGAAGGCGAGACATCCGAGGTCCCAGATCACCTGCCTGCCATCGATCACCTCGGGCGAGTTGCCGGTTGGCGTGAGGTCGAGCATCGTCGCAAAGTTATGCCGCCAGGCGTCGAACTGGTCGGCCCGCGCCACATCATCGGTCGAAAATTCGAAATGAGGAATAGGCCCGTCGTGCTGACCGGCCGAGGCGAGAAAACCATCCTGGTTCTCCGGCGCAAAGCTTCTACCAGCAGCAACCATGCCAACCCCCTCGTTGGGACGCGCATCTCGTCCCGGTGGCGTTTTCAGGAGCCGTCTGCGCTGGCTTGAGACTTAGGTCCCTGCTCAAGCTGGCCTAGGAGACACCTGCACTCATGATCCTTCGCGTGCACATATCATAGCGCGCGCGAAGGTTTGTTCAACGAGGCCGAAACATGACGGTTAATGCCGATGGTTGGCCGGTAGGCTGCGACAGGGACGGCCATCTCAATCCTTGCGCTCGACCTGCGCTTCCAGCTTCTCTGTCTTGCCCGACGCAAGGAGTGCTGCGATCCAGCGGGACGATGGTGCCTGGGCGCAATAGACGATGAAGGCGATCAGGATCGGCACGCCGATGAAGGCGCCCGAGATGCCCCACATGAAGCTCCAAAAGAACACGGCGAAGATGACCGCGAAGGGCGATATCGCCAGCGAAGCACCCGTGAGGATGGGCTCGAGATAGCTGCCGATCATGAACTGGATCAGGTTGAGGCCGATGAACACAACGAAGGCCATCTGCCACGACTCGAACTGCGCAATCGCGAACAGGGTCGGAAACATGGTGGCGAAGAACGGTCCGAGAAACGGAATGTAGTTGAGCGCGAAGGCAATGGCGCCCCAAGCCGCGGCGAGCTCGAGCCCGGCCACCAGTGCAAAGCCCCAGACCACGAGGCCTGTCAGAACACTGGCGAAGGTGCGCACCGCCATGAAGCGGCGCAGCTTGATGCCGATCTCGCGATTGGCGGCGCGAATGCGGGCGCCATATGGCTGGGCGGCGGGAGATTCCAGGCGCCGGTTGAAGTCCTCGACCTCGAGCAGTCCAAGCATCACCAGCACGAAGACCAGCAACGCCAGCCCGGCAAAGCTGTTCAGGCGGCCGGCAATGCCCTGGGTGAAACCAACCAGCCAGTTGACGTCGAAGCGGTCGGCGAGCGGCCCGGCAACAGCCACGCCGCGCTCTTCCAGCCATTCTGTCCAGTCGACGTAGATCGCCTGGAACCTGCTGGCATTGACGAACAGCCATTGGCCGAGCCGACCGAAGCCCCAGACCACGGACGAGCCGACGGCGACAACGATCGCGATCGTCGTTGAAAGCGTGACGAACAGTGCCAGCAGCCGTGGCAGGAACCGCTGAAGCGCGGCCTGGATCGGCCAGACCAGGGCTATGATGAACAGCGACACCACGAGCGGAACGAAGATCGCATCTCCCACCCGCAGCAGTGCGAGCACCAGGATGCCGGTGGCAAGATATGCGTTCATGCTGCCGTTGCCCCGCCCCTGCTGCCCATTTCCCGACTTCAACTGCCTCGATCGGATCATCTGGATGCACTGTCGTCAACGGCAGCGGCCTTCATGCACGACCCGGAAATTGTCGGCGCGCGCCAGGCAACTGTTGGAGAAGGTGCGCCACCTTGCGCCGCTGACGGCGCAGACCGGCAGATAGATCGCCGGGCAGGCAGTCTGCTGCTGCTCGGGCCTGCGGCACTGGCCGTTATGGATCACGCGGAAGCCGTCGGCGCGAGCCATGCAGGAATTGGAGAAGGTACGGGTGCGGTCGCCGCGCTGTCCGCATACGGGCGCATATTCGAATGTGCATGCCTGCGGGCGCGACGGGCCAGGACCGGGGCCCGGCGACTGGGGAACGCAGGCCGTCAGCATGCCCAAAGCCATGAGCAGCAATGCAGCAGGATTTGCAAACAGGCGGTTCATGATGGCCAACTCCCCTGTGTCAAACAATCAAACAACCGGTTCCGCGCAGCGTGGCGGCGGATGCAACGGGCCGGGCTGCGGCCCGTTGCGATGTCCAGGCTAAGACCCTCAGCTAGCCGGCGCGGCAGATGCCTTCTGCAACGCGTCACGCAGGGCCTGCTCCTTGGTCTCGTCGAGCGAGGTCTTGAGCACCACACCGCCGAAGCCCGCGATCTCCTTCAGCACCTTGTCGGCGGTCATTTCCTTGACCAGCACAAACAGCGCGCCATTGCCGGGCTGCAGGCTGCCCGAAAGCTCCTTCATGAAGGCGTCGTTGATGCCGAAATCGCTCATCGCACCGCCAAGCGCGCCAGACGCGGCACCAACGGCGACACCGAGCAGCGGGTTGAGGAACAGCACGCCGACGAGCAGGCCCCAGAAGCTGCCTGAGACGGCGCCGGCGGCCGTGGTGTTGACCAGTTGGTTCAGCTTGATCTTGCCGGCATCGTTCTTGGTTGCGATAACCGCGTCGCTGAGCGTGATGAGATATTGTTTCTGCAGCTCGAAAAGGCGCTCGCGCACTTCTTCGGCCTTGGCTTCGGTCGGGTACACGATGACGATCAGGTCAGACATGGTAACTCCTTTTGCTTCAAGATCGGACGATGCGAAGCGTGTTGCACAGCAGCATAGCCTGCGGGCAAGAGCCGGGGATTAGCGGTGCGTCCCAACGCTTTGCATTGCGTTTCATTTTGAGCGCCTCGACTTAAGGTCAAGACCCTCGCCGCCCGCCTTGTCGTAGAAACTGACGCTCACGCGGGCATCGGCCAGGCGCCGGTAGAGTCTCTTTTTTTGGGCTATCGGCCACCAGTCGTAGAGAAATATCTCGAGCGGGCGCCACAGCGCCACCCAACCGACGATGATGAGACCTTCCTCGACGAAGTGCCCGATGCGGCCATAGGATGTGAGGGCGACAAACACCTGGCCCAACAGCAGGCAAAAGCCAAGCACGCCAAGCCCGATCAGCAACGCCCGTCGGCCGATGCGGAACTCATCGGACAGTTCGCGCGCCACGACGCCGGCGCGGTAGCCGAAATAGTTGGACAATGACGCGTCGAGGCCACGAACCTCGGCACTGTCGGCTACCGCCGCAGGCAGGTGAATCCTGATTTCCAGCGGCCGGTCGGCGGGCAGTTCACTTGCCCAGCCGCAAATGTACTCGTCCGCGTCCCGCGCCAGATCCCGTTCCCGGAACGGAAACGGGTCCATCGTCTCGAACAGTTGCGACACGTCCTCGAGGCGGATTTCAATGGCACCGCCCTGCCCGTCCGCCGGAAAGTCATCGGTCTCCATGCGAATGCTCAGGCTGGCACACTGGCAGGCTGGGCCGTTGCCTGCGGTGCAGGCGATGCCGGCCGTTCCTCCGGAATGCGGAACCAAAGCACGTAGAGAGCAGGCAGGAAGATCAGCGTCAGCACGGCGGCCACCACCAGACCGCCGATGACGGTGAAGGCCAGCGGCGCCCAGAACGGATCGCGGATGATCGGCAACATGCCGAGAATGGTCGAACCCGCGGTCAGGAACACCGGACGAACGCGCTCGGCCGTGACGTCGATTACGCTCTGCCAGCACATCCCGCTGCTCTCCAGCCGGTTGTCCATCTGGTCGATGAGCACCACCGAGTTTCGCGTGATCATGCCGATCAGGGCGATCATGCCGAGCACGGCGATGAAGCCGACAGGAATGTTGGTGATCAGCATCACCAGCACGACGCCGATCAGCCCGAGCGGCACCACGCTGATGACGAGCAGCAACTTCTGGATGCTCTGGAGCTGGAACATCAGGATGATGACCATGACGATCGCCATCAGCGGGATCATCTCCAGCACCGATCCCATGCCGGTCTCGGCGCCTTCGACCGAGCCGCCCACCTCGATCCGGTAATTTGGATTGTCGTGGCGCAACTTGTCGATCGCAGCTGAGGCCTGGTCGACGACGCTGTCGGCCATCACGCCTTCCGCTACGTCGGCCTGCACTGTGATCGTGGTTTCGCGGTCGCGCCGCCAGATGATCGGCTGGGTGGTGCGGTATTCGATGTTGGCGATGCTGGCCAGCGGGATCGTCTGGTTCGGTCCTACCGGGATCTGCAGCGAGCGCAGCGTTTCGACATTGGCACGCTCGTCAGCCGCGGCGCGGGCAACGACGTTGACCAGGTAGATGGAGTCGCGGACCTGCGTGATCGGCAGGCCTGATGCCGTGGCAAACAGCGTCTGGCTGATGGCGGCCGAGTTCAGGCCGACGAGGCGCGCCCGATCCTGGTCGACTTCGATCACCACCTTCCGGATCGGCTCGTTCCAGTCGAGATTGGGCGTGATGACGCCGCTGACATTGCCGACGGCGTCGGCGACCTTCCAGGCGAGGCTGCGGACACCGGCAACATCGGAGCCGATGACGCGATACTGGACCGGCCAGCCCACGGGCGGTCCCATCTCCAGCGGCGAGACACGGGCGATGATATCAGGGAACTGCTGGTCGAGTTCGCTTTGCAGCCTTGCCTGCAGGCCGTCGCGCGCCTCGACGCTCTTGGCGATCACAACCGCCTGGGCACGGAACGGCGCCGGCGCCTGGATGTCCATGGGCAGGTAGAAGCGGATGGCATCCGAGCCGACATAGAAGCTCCAGCTGACGACGTCGCTGTCGGTGGCGAGCAGCTTTTCGACCTTGTCCACCTCGGCCGAAGTCGCCTGCAGCGACGCACTTTGCGGCAGCACCAGTTGCAGCATCAGTTCCGGACGATCGGAAGGCGGGAAAAACTGCCGCTTCATCAGTGGCGCGGCGAGCAGCGCCACGACGAACAGCGCGACCGTGCCGGCGACGACAATGTAGCGCATCCGGATGCAGGCAAGGAGTAGCTTCTTGAAGCCTCGCGCCAGACCGCCCTCGCCCCTGTTTGCCGACTTTGCGCCCGACTTCAGCACCGCCAGGCCGACGATCGGCGTCAGCAGTACCGCGATCAACCAGGAGACGATGAGCGCAACGGCAATGACCACGAACAGCGAACGCGCATATTCGCCCGATACGCTGCGGGCGAGCCCGACGGGGATGAAGCCGGCGATGGTGACAAGCGTGCCGGCAAGCATCGGAAATGCCGTCGAGGTATAGGCATATGACGCGGCTTTTACGCGGTCGTAGCCTTCGTCGAGCTTGGCCATCATCATTTCGACCGCGACCATGGCGTCGTCGATCATCAGCGTCAGCGCGATGATGAGCGCCCCCAGGGACACGCGTTGCAGGGCGATACCACTGATCTCCATCGCCAAAAAGGTCATGCACAGGACGAGCGGGATCGAGACCGCAACGGCGATGCCGGCGCGGAAGCCAAGCGCCAGGAAGCTGACGCCGAGCACGATGATGACGGCCTGGGTCAGCGAGACGGTGAAGCCCCTGATGGCGCTGGTGACGACCTCCGGCTGGCTGGCGACATGGACGAGGTCGATGCCGAGCGGCAGGTCGTGCTCGAAGCGGGTCATCACCTGCTTGATGTTGCGGCCGAGTTCGAGAATGTCGCCGCCAGAGGCCATGGAAACGGCAACGCCGATGGCGGGCTTGCCCTTGACGCGGAACATCGGCTGGGGCGGATCGACCGTGCCGCGCGTGACGGTTGCGATGTCGCCCAGCCGCACGAAACCCGAGGAGGTCGGGATGTTGATCTCACGGATGTCGTTTTCGTCGCGAAGGTCGCCCGACACTTCGAGGATGGTGCGGTCGGTTGCCGATGTCATGGTGCCTGCCGGCATCACGGCATTCTGCGCCTGGATGGTGCTCATCACCGTTGCCGGGCTGATGCTCAGGCTTGCCAGGCGCTGGGTCGAGAACTCGATGTAGATGGTCTCGTCCTGCGTGCCGAGCATCTCGACCTTGCCGATATTGTGGACACGCAGCAGCCGGCTGCGCGCCTCATAGGCCCAGTCGCGCAGCTCGCGATCGCTGAAGTCGGTCGACTGCAGCGCATAGATGATGCCGAAGGTGTCGCCGAACTCGTCGTTGAAGAAGGGGCCGCGCACGCCAGCCGGCAAGGTGGCCTGGATGTCGCCGACCTTCTTGCGGACCTGGTACCAGATGTCGGCGACCTCATCCGGCGCGGTCGAATCCTCGAGCGAGACATAGATGATCGACTGGCCAGCACTGGTCAGGCTGCGCAGCGTGTCGAGCCGCGGCACTTCCTGCAGCGTCCGTTCCAGCCTGTCGGTTACCTGGTCGACCGTCTGCTCGATGGTGCCGCCCGGCCAGACGGCGTGAACCAGCATAGTCTTGACGGTGAAGTCGGGATCTTCGCTGCGCCCGAGGTTCAGGAATGAAAATGCCCCGGCGATGGCGCCAAGCACCATCAGGAAGACGATGAGCCCCTGCCGCTTGATGGCCCATTCCGAGAGGTTGAAGCCGCCCTCGTTCATTTGGCAGCCCCGAGAAGGCGCACTGACATGTCAGGGCGAAGCTGCTGCACGCCGGCCACCACGACATTGTCGCCGTCCTGCAAGCCTTTGGCGACGAGGAAGTCACTCGTTTCGAAGCGATGGACCTCTATCGACACCAGCTTCGTGGTATTCGTCTTGGGATCCACCACCCAGACGGCCGGCTGGCTGCCCTGGTTGAACAGGGCCGTCATCGGCAGCCTGGCAACCGGGTTACCGGCAACCTGCACGGTGCCGCGCACGGCACTGCCGAAGCGGAAGTCGTCAGGCACCGTCTCCAGCCCGACCCGGACCGTGAAGTTGCGGGTTACCGGATTGGCGACCGGAGAAATCTCGCGGACAGCGCCGATTGCCTTGCTGTTTGGATTGCTGAGCAGGCGCGCCTCGACGCGGACATCGCGGCTGGCCGACTGGATGGTCGCCTCCGGCACCTGGAAGACCGCGTCCTTGTCGACGAGCTGCGCGACACGCACGATCATCTGCCCGCCACCGACAACCTGGCCGACATCGCCGCCCACCGCGGTAACCACGCCCGCGGCGTTGGACTTCAGCACGCGGTTGTCGAGATTGTTCTGGGCGACGCGCACAGCGGCCTGCGCGGCGTCGACGCCTGCCCGCGCGGCGTTTGCCTGGGCGGTTGCCGCATCAAGTGCTGCGCGGCTGATGGTGCGCGGATAAAGTTGCTCCTGCCGCCTGCGTGTCTGGTCGGCATTGTCGAAATTCGATTGCGCCGCAAACAGATTGGCCTCGGCCTTGCGCACGGCATCCTGGGCGTCTTCGGTGTCCAGCCGCGCCAGCACGGCGCCGACCTCGACGCGGTCGCCGACATCCACGTCGCGCTCCCTGATCTCGCCGCCCTGCCGAAAACCGAAATTGGTTTCGGTGCGCGGCTGCACGTCGCCGACGAGCGAGCCGAACGTGTCCTCGGCATTGAAGGAAACGGCAACCGTCTTGACCGGACGCGGTGGCAGTTCGACTGCCTCCTCCGCCCGCTGGCAGCCGGCGACAAGCAGCGAAGTTGTGGCTACAGCGGCTAGCCCAAGGAGGCGCCTGCTGGTGGAAGACGAACGTGATGCCATTTCGGGTTCCTCATCGACCCAAAACCAGCGCACGGCTTTCGCCGAACGCTGGAGGGACAAGCACAGACGATGACGTCAGTAGTCGACTGCGTCGCGGATGATCGGGCAGGTCATGCAGTGACCGCCGCCACGGCCCCGGCCAAGCTCGGCGCCGGTGATGGTGATGACCTCGATGCCTTCCTTGCGCAGCAGCGTGTTGGTGTAGGTGTTGCGGTCGTAGGCGAAGACGACGCCGGGCGAAGCGCAGACGAGATTGGCGCCGCTGTCCCACTGGGTGCGCTCGCGCATGTAGTCGTTGCCGCCGGTCTCGACGACGCGCATCTTCTTGAGGCCGAGCGAGTCGCGCACCGTCTCGACGAAGCTGCCCTTGTCCTTGTGCAGTTCGACGCCGCCATTGCCGTCGGGGCGATAGGAGAAGGCGGCGATGCCGTTGACGATGTCGGGATAGAGCAGCACGCAATCGCGGTCTGCGAAGGTGAAGACGGTGTCGAGATGCATCGCCGCGCGCAGCTTGGGCATCGCCGCAACGATGACACGCTCGGCGGCTCCCTTCTCGAACAGGGCAGCGGCAACCTGGCTGATCGCCTGGCGCGAGGTGCGCTCGCTCATGCCGATGAGCACGTTGCCCTTGCCGATCGGCATGACGTCGCCGCCTTCGAGCGTTGCAAGTCCCCAATCCTTGGTCGGGTCGCCCCACCAGACATTGACCTTGCCGGCGAAGTCGGGGTGGAACTTGTAGATGGCGGTGGTGAGGATAGTCTCCTCGTGGCGAGCCGGCCAGTAGAGCGAGTTGAGCGTCACGCCGCCATAGATCCAGCACGTGGTGTCGCGGGTATAGAGCGTGTTGGGCAGCGGCGGCAGGAGATATTCGTTGACGCCTGCCGCGTCGCGGATCAGCACCAGCTGTTCGCCGCCGACGGCCTCGGGGAACTCATGGGTCGAGAGGCCGCCGATCAGGGTTTCGGCAAGCTCGCGATCAGTGAGCCCTTCGAGATAGGAGCGGACTTCGTCGAGCAGGCCAAGGCCGATCTGGTTCGGCGACACCTGATGGTCGAGGATCCACTTCTTGGCCTCGGGATTGGCAACCGTCTCGGCCAGCAGGTTGTGCATCTCGACCACCTCGACGCCGCGGTCGCGCATCTTGGTCATGAAGTCGAAATGGTCGCGTTTTGCGTTGTCGACCCAAAGCACGTCGTCGAAGAGAAGATCGTCGCAATTGGAGGGCGTCAGGCGCTGGTGGGCCCGGCCGGGCGCACACACCATGACCTTGCGAAGCTGGCCAACTTCCGAATGAACGCCGAGGGGAGTGCCGTTTGTCATGACGTTTCTGCCTTTCTGTTCAATGTGTGATGGTGCCGGTCAGCAGACCGTAGACGCCGACCAGTCCGGCAATCAGGGTGACGGCGAACACGATGAGCTCGGTTGGGGTGAACAACTGCAGTTTCTGTTCGCGGCGTGCCCAGAAGTAGAGGATCGTACCCGGCACGAAGAGAACGGCGACGAGCAGCACGTATTTCAGCCCGGCGGCGACGAACATGAAAATGGTGTAGATCGCCGCTATCCAGGCGATGACCTGATCCCGTCCGCGTTCGCCCTGGGATGTTTCGTAGCCCTCCCCGCTGCGCGCGATCAGGATGCCGTAGCCAGCGACCAAAAGGTAAGGGAGCAGCGCAGTCACGCTCGTCATGTCGAGCATGAAGTTGAAGGCGTCGCGGGACCAGTAGGTGGAGATCACGAACAGCGACACGACGATGTTCGTCAGCCACAAGGCATTGGCCGGCACCCGATTGCCGTTCTGGGCGGCGAAGAGCTTCGGCATGTCGTTGGACTTGGCAGCGGCAAAGAGCACTTCGGCGCAGATCAGCGACCAGGCGAGGTAGGCGCCCAGCACCGACACCAGGACACCGATGGAGATGAAGACGGCGCCCCAATGTCCGACAACGGCCTCGAGAACGCTCGCCATCGACGGCTGCTGGACGGCGGCGATCCCCGATTGCGGCATCGCTGCGTAGGGCAGCAAGGTCACTGCCACCATCAGGCCGGTGACGCCGACGAAGCCCAGGATCGTTGCCCTGCCGACGTCGGAGCGTTCCTTGGCGAAGCGCGAATAGACGCTCGCGCCTTCGATGCCGAGGAAGACGAACACGGTGATCAGCATGGTGTCGCGCACCTGAGCGATCAGCGTCTTGGCCGGCATGTCGGCGCCGCCGAAGAAATTCTCGGAGAACTGGGTGTAGTTGAAGGCGAAGACCAGCGCGAGGATGAACACCAGGATCGGCACGATCTTGGCAATCGTGACGATGGTGTTGATGAACGTGGCCTGCTCGACGCCGCGCAGGATCATGAAATGGAATGCCCATATGCCGATCAGCGACACGATGATTGCGGTGGCGCTGCTGCCGTCGCCGAACATGCCAGGGAAGAACCGCCCCAGCGTCGAACCGATCAGAACCCAGTAGAAGACGTTGCCGAGGCAGCTGCCGAGCCAATAGCCGAAGGCCGACAGGAACCCCATGTAGTTGCCGAAGCCCGCCTTGGCATAGGCGAACACGCCGGAGTCGATGTCCGGTTTCTTCTCGGCCAGCGCCTGGAACACCCGCGCCAGCATGTACATGCCGGTTCCCGCGATTGCCCATGCGATGATGGCGCCGAACGGACCTGTCGCTGCACCGAAGCGGCCGGGCAGGTTGAAGATGCCCGCACCGACCATCGATCCCACGACCATGGACGTAAGTGCAAACAGCGACAGCTTCTGATTATCGCTTGAAGCCATGGTCCCCCTCCTGGCAGCGAACCCATGTCCGCGATCGAGATGCGAAAGAAATTCAGGATCAACTATAGGATTGCAGGGGTGGGGCTGTGATCAGCATGGAATCCCATGTCTATGCTCCGCGTCCCAAAGTTGTGCAGCGCAAAGGATCAGGAACCGAAGCCGCCATCCGGAAAAGATCGCGCCAATCAAGCAGATGCTCGAATACCGTACAGTTGCTTCTGAGAATGCGCTGCAGGTCGCGGCCATGCCGGGCGCCTTGCGCCTGCGGCGTTGCAACTACCAAGCGACGGGCATGCGCAGGGACTGCTGTCGGCGTTGGCTAAACAACGATGAGACCTGTGGCGATGCCGTAGATCGCAGCCGCCGCGCCGACAGCCGCAACTACGAACATCACCGTCTCCACAGGCGTGAACACCCTGCGCCCCTGCTCCATGCGCGCCATGAGGAAGAGGATCGTGCCGGGCCCGTAGATGGCAGCCGAGAGCAGCAGGTGCTTGGCGCCCGCCGCATAGATGAAGAAGGCCGTGTAGACCAAGGCGATCGCAGCAACGGCGAACTCGCCACGCCGCGCGGCCGGGTCTTTTTCGTAGCTCTCGCCGCTCCAGGCCAGCTTGAAGCCGTAGGCGGCGACCAGAAAATACGGAATGAGGATCATCGAACTGGTCAGTTCGAGCGCCAGCCGGAAGGCATACTGGGCAAAGAGCGTAAGGATCAGGAAGGTCTGGACGACCGCATTGGTGAGCCACAGCGCGTTCGACGGCACGCCATTCTTGTTCTCATGCGCGAGGAAGCGCGGCATGGTTTCGTTACGGGATGCAGTGAACAGGATTTCGGCCGCCAGCAGCACCCAGGACAGGTAGGCGCCGGCAACCGAAATCAGCAGGCCGACGCTGACGAACTTGGCGCCCCATGGCCCCACCACCGCCTCCAGCACGCCAGCCATCGACGGATTACGCAAGGCTGCCAGATCGGGGCGCAGCATGACGCCGTAGGACAGGATCGTTACCAGCACGAGCAGGCAAAGCACACCAAGGAAGCCGAGCAGCGTCGCCACGCCGACGTCGCGGCGGTTGCGGGCGTAGCGCGAGTAGACGCTCGCGCCCTCGATGCCGACGAAGACGAATACCGTCACCAGCATCGTGCCCCGGACCTGGCTTGCGACACTGCGCAGGCTGACGTCTTCGCCGCCCCAGAAGTTGGCCGCGAAGATGTCGGCGCTGAAGCCGTAGATGACGAAGACGATGAACAGGAAGATCGGGATGATCTTGGCAAAGGTGACGATGGTGTTGATCGCCGCCGCTTCCTTGACGCCGCGCAGGATCAGCGAGTGCACGGTCCACAGCAGCATCGACGAGATGACGATGGCCGTGATGGTGTTGCCGTCGCCGAACACCGGAAAGAACAGCCCCAGCGTCGACTTGATCAGCACGAAATAAGAGACGTTGCCGAGAAGCGCCGCCGACCAGTAGCCGAGGGCGGAGAGGAAACCGAGATAGTTGCCGAAGCCGGCCTTGGCATAAGCGTAGATGCCGGCGTCGAGGTCGGGCTTGCGGCGCGACAGCGTCTGGAACACGAAAGCCAGCATCAGCATGCCGACGCCGGCGATGGCCCAGGCGATCAAAGCACCGAACGGCCCGGTCTCGCGACCGAAGGCCTGCGGCAGCGAAAAGATGCCGGCGCCGACCATCGAGCCGACGACCATCGCCATCAGCGTCCCGACCGAGAATTTCTGCTGAGTGGCTGAGTTCATCGAATCGTGTCGTCACCAATTTTTTTGGCCAGCGGCAGCCCCGACAAGTCCTTCCGCCATGACGGCAATCTAGCCCGAGCCCGGCGGCCATGTGATTGGCATGGAATCCCGAGGATATGCTTGGCGTCCCAATCCTTGGCCTCGGCCTGCTTCGCCGGTTGCCGCCACGCGGATTTGCTGCTTCTGATCGCGCGTAAGCTTGCTGGATCGAGGCATGTCGGCGAAGCGTCTGTTTTCCGTTCTGTTGATGGCAGTGCTGCTCGCCGGCTGCGGTGGCCCACGCGCCGTGCTTGGCCTTGGCGTGACGACCGACCAGGCCGCGTCCGCAGCGGTTGTGCCCGTCTACGTCGCCACCACACGCGCCCGATCCGACAACCTGTCGCTGCCCTATTCGGCCCAACGCTCGCAGACGCTCAATTTCGCAAAATTCGACGTCGGCATCCCCAGGAACCACGTCGCCGGCGACGTCGAAAAGACCGGCCGGACGCCTGATCCGGCCAGGCATTTCGTGGCCCAGAGCTACCAGCAGATCGCCAGCCGCAAACAGTTCGTCGCCCAGCTCGATGCCGCCCTGGCCCAGCGCCCGCCGCAAGAGCGCGAAATCTTCATCTTCGTGCACGGCTACAACAACAACTTCGCCGACAGCGTCTTCCGGGCCGCGCAGATCGCCCATGACTACAATGTCCGCGCGGTCACGCTGCATTATGCCTGGCCCTCGGGCGGTGCCTTGCCGCTCTATGTCTACGACCGCGACAGCACCGTGGTCGGCCGCGGCGGACTGGCGGAAACGATCGAGATCGCGGCGCAGACCAAGGCAAACCGGGTGATACTCGTCGGCCATTCGATGGGCGCCTATGTGGTCATGGAAGCGCTGCGAGAGCTGGCGCAGACCGGCCGCCGGCAAGCCCTCAAGCGCCTCGGCGGCGTGGTGCTGGCAGCGCCCGACATCGACATCGACGCCTTCCAGAGCCAGGTCCGCGACATTGGCGAACTGCCGATGCCCTTCGCCATCGTGGTATCACGTCGCGACCGGGCGCTCAGCATTTCCCGGCGCATCGCCGGCGGCCACCCGCGCGTCGGCAGCGGCTCCGACATTGCGCTGCTGCAGCAGAAACACATCACCGTGCTTGACGCGTCCGAGGTCGATGGCGGCTCGCATAACATTTTCGCGAGTTCGCCGACGCTGATCGCCTTTGCCGGGCAGAGTGGACTGTTGCGTCGCTTGATCGAAGGCGACGACGCCAGCGCCGGCGAGACGCTGCTGGCCGACGGTGGCTCGGCCATCGAAGGTGCCGCAGCACTCGTCATCTATCTGCCCAGCCGCATCCTCGGCGGCGTAGCACTTGCGGGTCGCCTATGAACGAACAGGCCCCGACCGATGGGAAAGGAATCCGTGGCCTGCCGGTGCTTTGGCTGCTGCTCTTCATCCTCTGGCTGATCGTCAACGCCTCGCTGGCTACGCCAATCCTCATCACCGGCGCCGTCATTTCCTTTGCCATCGCCTTGATCTTCGCGCGCCGCAGCAATGTCTGGCACATCGCTGTCACGCCGCGCAGCGCCTGGCACTTCCTTGCCTATACCAGCGTCTTCTTCACCGAGCTGGTGAAGGCCAATCTCAACATGCTGCGCTATGTCTATTCGCCGCGCATCGACATCCACCCCGGCATCGTCAGGGTCCGCATTCGCTTGAAGTCGCAGATCGGTAGGCTGGCGCTGTCCAACTCGATCGCGCTGACACCCGGTTCGCTGGTCATGGACGTCAGGGGCGAGACGATGTTCGTCCACTGGCTCGACGTGAAGACGACCGACCCGGACCAGGCAACCGAAATGATCGTGGCTCCGTTCGAAAAGCACCTGGAGGCGGTGTTTGGCTGACATGCTGCTTCAGATTGCCGGCGTGCTGATCTTCTTCGCCATCGTCTTCGGCGTGGCAAGGCTGGTGATCGGCCGCACCGCAATCGACCGTGTCGTCGCCATCGACATGCTGACCGTGGTGTCGATCGCGCTGATCGCGCTCTACGCACATCTGTCAGGCCGCTTCGTCTATATCGACGTCGCCCTCGTCTACGGCCTGCTCAGCTTCCTCGCCGTACTCGCCATCGCCCGCTTCCTCGAAAAGGGGCCGTGACGATGCTCGAGCTGCTCGTCATCCTGATCTGCGGCAGCATCCTGGTCAGCGGCGTGCTGGCCGTCTGGCTCGACAACCTGACGGCAGCAATGGTGAGCGCAGGGCTGGCGAGCCTGTTTGCCGCAGTCTCCTATGTGCTTCTCGCCGCCCCCGATGTCGCCATGGCGGAAGCCGCAATCGGCTCAGGCCTGTCGACGCTCATCTTCCTCTATGCGATCCGCCGCACCGGCGGCGGCAGGGAGTGACCATGGAGCTGACCGGCAGCATCCTGGTGCTAACAGGCGCCTTCTTCCTGTTCTCAGCCGGGCTTGGCCTGCTGCGCATGCCCGACACCTTCACCCGCATCCAGGCCGGCACCAAGGCCTCGACACTGGGCAACATTCTGGTGCTCGCCGGGCTCGGCTTCTATCACCCGGACTGGGCGCTCAAGCTGCTGGTCGTTGCCTATTTCGTGCTGATGACCAACCCGCTCTCGTCGCATGCGCTGTCGCGAGCGGCGCACGCCATCCGCACGCCGATGGCGCCATCGACCATGGTCGATGCGCTGCGCGAGGAAGGCGACCGGCAAGGCAACGGGGACGCATCATGAAGGCGGCCTTTTCCTTGCTCGCAGTGCTTTTGTTCGGGGCGGTCTTCGCCGGCATCGTCGGCGGCTATGCCGAACGCGAAAGCGTGTCCGCGCTCGCGGAACAGTATCTGGCCATGGTGCCGCGCGAGCTCGGGGCGCCCAATGTCGTCACCGGCATCCTGATCACCTATCGCGGCTTCGACACGCTCGGCGAAGTGGCGGTGCTGTTCATGGTCGCCGCCGGCGTCGGCGTGCTGTTGGGCGGCAAGGATACCGCGACGGCTTCAGAACCCGGTAGGGAGCCGCGTCGCCCGAGCGAACTCGTCGGCAACGGCGCCGAGATTATCCTGCCGCTGATCTTCCTGTTCGGCGCCTATGTCATCAAGAACGGCCACCTCTCGGCCGGCGGCGGCTTCCAGGGCGGTGCGGTGGTCGCCTCCGGAACCATGCTTCTGATGCTCGCCTTGCCGGCAACGAAGCTCAACCACGGCTTCCTCAGCGTGACGGAATCGCTTGCCGGCGTCGTCTATGTCGGCATCGGCATCCTCGGGCTGGTGTTTGCCGCCGGCTTCCTCGACAGCCACATCCTGCCTTTGGGTGAATTCGGCACGCTGATCAGCGCCGGCGCCATTCCGGTCATTTCGGCGCTGCTGGGCGTCAAGGTCGGCGCCGAACTGAGCGTCATCATCGACCGTTTTCGCAACTGAACGCAGGAAGACGCCATGGGCCTGCCTGTCTCCACGCTTCTCATGACCACCGGCTTCCTGCTGGTGCTGATAGGCATGTGGGGCATCCTGCGCCACCGCAACATCCTGCGCATCATCATCGGCTTCGGCCTGATCGACACCGGGCTGCACATCGTCATGGTGGCGACCGGCTACATCACCGGCGGCACGGCGCCGATCATCGACACCGCACTCGGGATCGAGCAGGCGACCACGCGGGCGGTCGATCCAGTACCTTCGGCCCTGGTCGTGACCGCCATCGTCATCGGCTTTTCGGTCACCGCCATCATGCTGGCCTTCGCCATCCGCATCCACGACGCTAGGAAGACACTGTCCATCGACGCGCTGACGGAGTCCAAATGGTAGAGGCGCTGTTCCAGCCGCTGAACATCTTCCTGCTCGGCCTCGGCGGCGGCTTCCTCATTCCCCTGCTCTACCGCATCGCCAAGCCGTTGCCGGCACTGGCCTTCATCACAGCCCTCTGCGGCATCGCCGCCGTCTCCGGCGTCAATTTCTGGGCGCTGCGCAACGGCCAGCCAGCCATCGAGGTTTATACCGCAGGTGCTACGCCGCCGATTTCCATCAACCTGCGCTTCGGCGCATGGGAGGGCTTCTTCACCTTCTGCGTCAACATCGCAGCGCTGCTCGGCGCCTGGCAGCTGTGGCCACGGCTGCGCGACAGTTACGCAGCACTGCTGCTCTACCTGATCCTCGTCATGGGCATCAACGGCATGGTGATGACCCGCGACCTGTTCAATCTGTTCGTCTTCCTGGAGATCGTGTCGATCGCGACCTATGGTCTGCTCGGGCTCGAGCGCACCCCGGCAGCGCTCGCCGCAAGCTTCAAATACATCATGGCGACGGTGATCGCCTCGTCGTTCCTGCTGCTCGGCTCGGTGCTGCGCTATCATGTCACCGGCACGCTCAACATCGACGAGCTGATCGAACGCCGCGAACTCATCGCCGGGCCGATCGGCGCCACGGCGCTGATCTTCATCCTGGCTTGCCTGATCCTCGAACTGAAGCCGTTCCCGGCCAATGGCTGGGGCCTCGACATCTACGAGACGGCACCCGCAGGCATTGCCGCGCTGGTATCGGTCGGCGTTTCGGCCGGCGTGTTCTTTGCGCTGCTCAAGCTCCTGCCACTGTTCGAAAACCACCTCTCGCTGATCGCCATCGCCGGCGGCGCAACCTTCCTGTTCTCCAACCTCGTCGGGCTCAAGCAGACCAACGTCCAGCGCATGCTCGGCTACTCCTCCATCGCCCAGATGGGGCTGATGATGCTGGCGCTGGCCTTGCTGCAAAAACAGGGTGCAGCCGCCTCCATGCCGCTGGTCATCGGCGGCCTGTTCGCCAACCATCTCTTCGCCAAGGCCGGGCTGTTCTGGCTGGCCGGTGCGGTGCAGAGAACGGAAGTCGCCGGCTGGTCGGCCATCGCAGGGCGGCCTTTTGTGCTGCTCGTCTTTGCACTTCTGCTTGTCGCCATTGCCGGCCTGCCGCCCTTCCCCGGCTTCTGGGCCAAGTGGGAGCTGATCATGCAGCTTTCCGGGGCCCAGCTCTATGTCTGGATCGCCCTGATCCTGCTCGGCTCGCTGCTGGAGGCCGCCTATATGTTCGGCTGGTTCAAGCAGGCGACGCGGGCCATGCCCGGCGACCTGCCGGTTTCCTTCGCGGCGCGTGACCTGCTGCCGGCCGCAGGCGGTGCTGTGCTGCTAGCTATCGGCAGCTATCATGCGGCCCAACTCGCCGGTGCCGCCTCGCTCTGGCTGTTTTCGCCGCTCATCATCGGCATCGTGCTTTACGCGCTCGACTGGCTGCCGGGGCGCGTCAAATGCTGCCTGATGCTGCTGGCCGTGCTCGGCGTGGGCAACTGGCTGATATCTGAAACAACAGGCATGTCAGGGCTTTTTGCTACAGTGCTCTTGGGCGGCGGCCTGGTGGTGGCCTCGGCCGCGCTCTACAGGCAAGATTCCCGCCCCGGCTATTATCCGCTGATGGCGGTGCTCTTGCTTTCAATCGCTACGATGATGCGGGCGCAAACCAGCCTGGAGTTTTTCTTCTCCTGGGAACTGATCACGTTGTCGTCCTACTTCATGATCGCGCAGGGCAGGCATGCCCATCCCCATGCCCTGCCCTTCCTGTTGTTCTCGCTGACTTCAGCCTTCTGCCTGCTCGCCGGCTTTGCGCTCGCCGATGCGGCCAACGGCACCTCCTTGCTGCAGGCGTTCCGCACAGGCGGGACGGATGCTGCGTCCGCCTTTGCCCTGCTGGCGCTCGGCTTCCTCATCAAGGCCGGTGCGATCGGCTTCCACGTCTGGCTGCCGGGCGCCTATGCCGAGGCCGACGACGACCT